>NZ_AFFX01000001.1:0-809251 GCF_000222125.1 Pseudomonas sp. S9
AAGCCATCTTCGGCAACGCGGTTAGCACCAGTGCGATCAGCACCGTCTGCAGCGATTGGTGTGACATTGATTGACTGTTGAGCCGCTTCAGGCAGAGCGAAAGCGCTAGCGGACAGGGTGACCAGGATCAGGCTGGCGAGAATTTGCTTTTTCATGTGTTGCTCCTTGCATAGGGCGGTAAGTGGGTATGGATTCAATGTTACTCGCAAAAAATCGATTAAAAAGTTGACGCTGCGAATGGTATATATCGACATGCTTAATAGTTGAATTAAGTGCATGATTTATATGGATATTTATGTGTTTTTTGCGGTTTTTAAGGGTGGTTTAAAGGCTTTCTATGGGGCTGTTAGTCTAGATCTATAAAATCGACTAATTTGATGTAATAGCAAGCTATCTAAATTTTCAGAGGTTTTGCCCCCTTCCGATGCTTGATATTTTGAACAGGTGATGCTTATTTTGTGCGCCTAGCCGTCGCAGACGGCCAATGCCTATAACAAGGAAAGCAATATGAGCAGTACAGGTCGTCCAGAGCTGCAAGAGTTACTTCGCGGGGTTGATGAAATTGAATGTGTGACCCCTGATCTCAATGGTGTGCCGCGCGGCAAGGTGATGACGGCAGCAGGCTTTCTTGAGGGGCGCCGCTTGCAGTTGGCGCGGGGAGTACTGCTGCAATGCATGATGGGCGGCTACCCCGAGGCGAAGTTCTACGGCAGTGATGACAGTGACCTGGCGCTGGTTGCAGAGCCAACGCAGATACACCGCTTACCCTGGAGTGAGTCGCCGCGTGCGCTGGCCATTTGTGATGCTGATGAGTTTGACGGGCAGAGCTCTGGCCTCTCGACGCGCGGCCTGCTCAAGCAAGTCATTGCCCGCTATGCCGCACATGGTTGGCAGCCAGTTGTTGCAACCGAGCTTGAGTTCTTTGTCTTTGCACCCAATGCCGATCCGATGCAGGCATTCAAGCCACCAGTTGGCTTGGATGGGCGCCGCGAGGACGGCTGCTCTGCGTTCAGTGTGAGTTCCAACAATGGCCTGCGGCCGTTTTTCAGCGAAGTGTATAAATGCATGGAGGCTTTGGGCCTGCCGCGCGATACCTTTATGCACGAGATGGGTGTCAGCCAGTTTGAGATCAACCTGTTGCATGGTGATCCACTGTTGTTGGCGGACCAGACGTTCATGTTCAAGCACATGCTCAAGGAAGTTGCACTCAAGCATGGCTTGACCGTGGTGTGCATGGCAAAACCCCTGGCACACACGCCTGGCAGTTCGATGCATATCCATCAAAGCGTGGTGGAGCAGGGCAGTGGCAAGAATATCTTCACTGGCGCAGATGACCAGGCAACCGCTGCCTTCTACAACTTCATTGGTGGGCAGCAGGCATTGCTGGCGGACTTCACGCTGTTGTTCGCGCCACATGTCAATTCCTACCAGCGTCTCTGCCATCCCTACGCTTCGCCAAACAACGCCTGTTGGTCGGAAGACAACCGTGCGGCAGGCTTGCGTATTCCGGCGAGCTCCCCAGTTGCGCGTCGGGTCGAAAACCGCCTGCCAGGCGCCGATGCCAACCCATACCTGGCGTTGGCGGCCAGCTTGGCCGCTGGCTTATACGGTATTGAGCATGAGTTGCAGCCGAGCGAGCCGATTCAGGGTGACTTTGAAGTGCCGCAAAAATTGATTCTGCCATGCACCATGCATGCAGCCATTGAAAAGCTGCGTGCGAGCTCGGTGGCGGTCGAGTTGTTTGGTGCCGAGTTTGTGGAAGGCTATATCGCGACCAAATCGATGGAGCTGACGAGTTTCTTCGATGAGATTACGCCTTGGGAGCGACGCGTTCTGGCGGCCCACGCCTGAGGCGTAATACACTAGGGCTCCAGGCGCTACTGGTTTTATTGGCAGTGCTTAAAACTCCAGCCTATGCTGGAGTTTTAACAATAAAGACTCATCCTCTCGTGCAACATTTGCTGCATTGAGTTCTCTAAACGTAGGGCTGTCGCCAAGCGATGACCTTGACGTTACTTGGCATCTAATTGATGCATCTCAACAGTTCGTGTGAAGCCCCGCCGTGCAGTCGCGTTTGCAGGCGGTGGCATGCATTGGTTCAGCCTGATCGTCGCCTGGTAAAAGAGCGGCGACATTTTATTTTGGAGTCTTACGTCGATCACCAGGGTCGGCGAGGTGTTCCAGGAGAGTTGCACTGCCCATGACGATGATCTTCAAGTCATTTAGTTCGCTGTATTTTGCCACTTTGCTGATGTTGCTCGGTTCGGGCTTGCTCAGTACCTATCTAGGCTTGCGCCTTGCCGAGACTGCCGATGGGCTTTGGGTCGGTGCATTGATGACCGCGAACTACCTGGGCCTGGTCCTTGGTGGCAAGCTAGGTCACCGGCTGATTGCCCGGGTTGGCCACATCCGCGCCTATGTTGCCTGTGCCGGTATTGTCACTGCGGCAGTGCTGGTTCATGGCATGACCGCCTTGTTGCCTGTCTGGCTGGTGCTGCGACTGGTCGTTGGTTTGTGCATGATGTGCCAATACATGGTGATCGAGAGCTGGCTGAACGAGCAGGCGGGTCCAAGCCAGCGCGGCAAGGTATTCGCGGGCTATATGGGGGCCTCCTATCTGGGCTTGATTCTGGGTCAGCTGGTGCTGGTTGTGCATCCTGAACTCAGTGTCGAACTGCTGATGATGGTCGCCCTGTGCTTTGCCTTGTGCCTGGTGCCGGTGGCGCTGACTCGCAAGCTCCACCCGGCGCCGCTGCATCCCGCGCCTTTGGAAATGCGCTTCTTTCTCAAGCGAGTGCCCTTGTCATTGCTGACAATTGGTGTCGCGGGCTTGTTGATCGGTTCCTTTTATGGCTTGGGGCCGCTGTATGGGTCGCGTATGGGCTTGAGTACCGAGCAGGTTGGTTTGTTCATGGGTTGCTGCATTCTGGCTGGTTTGCTGGCTCAGGTCCCGCTGGGGTGGCTGTCTGACCGGGCTGACCGGGTCAAGTTGATTCGTGGTTGTGCAGGGCTGCTCAGCATAATAGCGCTGCCTCTTGCCGTGCTCCAGGACGCTCCAGTCGAGTTGCTGTTTGCGTGCGGCTTTGCGGTGAGCATTATGTTGTTCAGCCTTTACCCTTTGGCTGTGGCTTTTGCCAATGACCACGTCGAGAGTGAGCGCCGGGTGTCGCTGACCGTAATGCTGTTGGTGGTTTTCGGGGTAGGGGCGGCAGTAGGACCGATGCTGGTTGGTTTCCTGATGCGCTTTCTCGGGGCCAACATGCTTTATGCATTCACTGTGTTAAGCGGCCTGGTGTTGGTTGGCTTTGTACGAACGGCCAAGGTTACGCATGTGCATCAGGTTGATGAAGCGCCGCTACATCACATTGCCATGCCTGAAGGCATGGCCAGCTCGCCGCTGGTGGCCGCGCTTGACCCGCGTAACGAAGAGCAGTACGTGCAAGAGCAAATGTGCGACGAGCATGATGCGGACTGCGAAGATGAACAGGCCAATGCGCAAGCCGCAGTGGATGCAAGTGTTGCGGATGCTTAGCTGGCGACTATTGCTGCTGCGGTGGTCACGGCTTCGGCGGTGGCTGCTGCAGCCGTTGCAGCTGATGCCGACCTGGATACTGTGGCCTACACCGATGGCGCACAGGAGATGGGCGCTGCGCCAGAGCCAGAGCCAGAGCAGTCAGGGCCTGCAAAGCACAAGGATGGCGATGCGTGAGGCCGTTACTCAGCGTCATCATCCCGGCGCGTAACGAGGCCCAAGCCTTGCCGTTGTTATTGCGCGACCTGAGTGCCTTGCACGCGGCAGGGGCCGAGATCATCCTGGTCGATGGCGCCAGCGAAGATGCTACTTGTGAGGTCGCGAGGCCATTTGTCGACCAATTGCTGTCGAGCAAGCCTGGACGGGCGCAGCAGATGAATGCCGGAGCGGCGGCTGCGCATGGTGATTATCTGTGGTTTGTCCACGCCGATACACGGGTCGATCCGGGATCTATCCAAAGCTTGCTCGACACCTTGCTTGAGCAGCCTATCTGGGGTCGTTTCGATGTGCGCCTGTCCGGGCCGGGCCTGCTGCTGCGCTTGATTGGCGCAATGATCAACCTGCGTTCGCGGGTAAGCGCTATTGCCACGGGCGACCAGGGAATCTTTGTCGCGCGCAAGACCTTTGAGTCGCTCAACGGCTACGCCGATATTGCGCTGATGGAGGATGTTGAGCTTTGTACCCGGCTCAAGGTGCTTGCCCGGCCAAGGTGCTTGCGCCCGGCTTTGCTGACGTCCAGTCGGCGTTGGGAGCACAATGGCATCCTGCGCACCGTAGTATTAATGTGGCGTCTCAGGCTGGCGTATTATCTTGGCGTGAGTCCGGAGTCACTGGCACGCGACTATCAGCGAGGGCCACGGATATGAGTTTAGCGATTTCCTTGCATATGCTGGCGCGGGCACCGCGCCCTGGTCGGGTCAAGACCCGGCTGATCCCGGCGCTCGGCCCCGAGGGGGCTTGTGATCTACAGCGGCGCCTGGTCGAACATACATTGAGTGTTTCAGCTGACGGCTTCTCTCAGCGTTTTCTCTGGCTGGACGATGGTCCGGATGCCGAGTTGCAAGCATTGGCCGAGCAACAGGGGTGGACGGTTGTCGAGCAGCCCGCAGGTGATCTCGGTGAGCGCATGCGCTGTATTGCCGCCCTAGGCCTGGTTGAAAGCGATGCTGTGATGTTGATCGGTAACGATTGCCCGGCAATTGATCTCGATTACCTGGCGCAAGCACGTGCCGCCTTGGTTGATTCTCGCGCTGTGCTGGGTCCGGCCGAGGATGGTGGTTACGTGCTTATCGGGCTGCGTCAGAATGATTCGCACCTGTTCAGCGATATGCCTTGGGGAACAGAGCAGGTACTCAGCCTGACGCAGGCGCGCCTGGCTGAGCTGGACTGGCGCTATGAGCTATTGCCGGTGCTTTGGGATGTCGATCGCCCTGAGGATCTGCGTCGCTTGGCTTCTCTGGGCATGCACCTGCGCTAGGAGGTCTTTGCAGGTAGCAAGAAGCCCTAGAGAAAAGTGTCACTTTCAAGGCGCTTGGCTTCGCGCTGCAACTGATAGACAAAGCGTTCAACCTGGCGCTGAACCAGCCCGCTCATGCGGTAAAAGCGTACACCAAGCATGCTGGTGTCGAGCTTCTCGTTATAGTGCACATGGCGTAGCTCGATGGGGGCTGTCATTGCGCCAAAGGGTAATTGGGCGACCAGCTCTTCATAGATCATGCCGGGCTTGAGGCTCTGGCTGACATCGCCTGCGATGCGGATCTTGCAGCCTGTGGCCGAAATATCCAGCATTTGCCCGCTCAAGGGTTTTGCCAGCTTCTCGCCCTTGAGGCTGATGGCGACCAGTTCGCCAAGCTTCAATGTCGCGCGAAATGCACTGCGGCGTTGATGGTAGAGAACCTCGGATGGCATGGCGCAGAAATAACAGCGTAGCCCGTCGTGTTCGCTAATCTGGGCGGAGTCGTCACATTGCCAGGCAACGCGCACGCCTTCGCGCGATGACTCAACACTGAAGGGCTCGGCATTCTTTAGAAAACGCTCACCGTCATTCGGGACTAGTTCGTCGAAAATCAACCGTCCTTTATCGGGGTCAACTTCAATCAGGAAGCTTTGAAAACGCTGGTTTCTTTCGTGGAAGCTAATCACCAGCGGGTCATGGTTCTGTTGAAGTTGACGCAATGTGGCTGCGATCTCCATTGGTGCTTTTAGCACTCTTGGCGGTTGTGGGCCGTCTTCCTCGGCAAAAGGGCTGGACACAGTCCTGTCTACTCCAAATCCAAACTGATTTTTATGGCGCTAGCATACTGTCAAAATGACATCGTATGCACGCTATGTGCTGAGATTTTAAGCTTGGCTCAGAGGGCGCTGATTAACACCGCGCGAGGCGCTGCCGTTACTGTCGTAAAGGCTTGGTGTTTCATTGCCATTGAGGATGCTGAGCATGCTGCGCGTTGACGTCTGGCTTGAGCGGATCAAGCGTCCGTTGCGCAGGTTACCGGTTTGGCAGCGCTCCAGCAGTTGGGTCAACCTGCTGCTTTGCTTGAGCAGTTCGGCGCCCAGGGGGCTGCTGGCTGCAAGTGCCTGCAAGCCTTCAAGATCGGCGCTTAGTTGCAGGCTTTGCAACAGTTGCGCGCGGTTTTGGGCGTGCTGGCCGAGTTGGCTGAGCAAAGGTTGCTTGGCGTTGAGGATCTGTTGCAGGCTGTCTAGGTCGCGCTCGCCCAACGCTTGATGCTCGCTGTCGATCAGTTCAAGCAATTGCTCGCTGATGCCGATATCGTCGTTGAACAGCTGAAGCATTGAGGCGTCTTGCATCGTAGGCTCTTGGAAGTTAGGCGTCCAACATTCCAGCGCCGCAGCCAGTGCCTGGCAAAACAGGCATTAGGCTTAGCGCTGGGACTCGAAGTTAATCAGTTTGCTGGCTGTGCGCTGGGCATCGACTTTATAGGTGCCGTCAGCAATTGCCTGCTTGATCTGGGCAACGCGTTCTTTATCCACGGTTGGCAGTTCGCTAAGTTTGTCACCAATGCTCTGCAGTTGCTGAGCTTCTTGGCTCAAATGCACTGTCTCACCGCTCTTGCTCGACTCGGCCTTGGTGTTGCTCGCGGTTGTCGAGCTGGATGTCTTCTCATCCGGGCGAACACCTGACTGGGCACCGCTGGTCCGCCCGGAGTTCGCCGGGGTAGGTGCGTTGCTTGGTCGATTGAAGTCGATGACCATGATCGTAACCCTCTGATTTGTCTGGACGCTTACCTGCCTATCGGCTGTGCATGCAAAAACTTTAGCGACTCTTAATTAAAAATATGCGTCTGGTCCAGTATGGCTGATATTCAACAGAACTTTCGCTGTGGATTCCGTTGCGGGAATCTTTTGAGGCACAAAGGTGGCTATAAGTTCTGAAATACTCCACCGTAATCGCACGCAGCACAGTGTAAGAAAACGTCTTGGCAAGAACAATCAAGAATCATGCCTACATTGCCACTTCGACTTGTCCCGGACCCGTTACCCTGGCCTTGATAATACGTTGCGAGCGTTGGTTGCGAACGTTGATCTGTCTGCCCAAGGCCCCGTCAGACAAGGCTTCGCCCGGCATTCTCACGTTAATCGTACCGGTTTTCGCGCTGATCACGACCTGGTCGCCGCGCCGGATAACTTCAGCTTGCTCCACATAGACCGGGGTCAGTTCCTGGTCGGGCCGAACCGGACGCGTCAGTTTCTTGCCAATTGCCTGCTGGACCGAGGTCAGGTAGCCGTGGTTGAGCAGGCCGACATCCCGTTCCGCCAGCGTAACGTCATATTCGCCGATCACGCTGGCGCTTTTCAACGGCCGTGTTGCCGTGACCACCTCGCGGTACAGGCGAACCTGTGCCGGGACAAAAATAGTCCAGGGCGATGAGCCGTCGCAGCGCACCCGCAGTGTAACGCGGCCAATGGGTTCGGCAGGGCTTTCCAGGGTGGTTGTCAAATCCTTGTCGCACACCGGCAGTCGCAACCTTGGGTCAAGGCGGTTGATTTCAATCTCATGGCGGCCACTGATATCGCTGCGCTGCAAATAGTCGACCACCGCGACCTCAAGAAAAGTCTGGGCGGCGCCGATAAGCTGGTCAGGCAGGGTTGAAGTTGCCGCAGCCATTGGGCTGAAACCGATGGTCACGGGCATCAGTAAAGCCATTACCAGTTGGTAGCTTTTTGCCAAGGTCTGTCGGGATAACGTCGTTTTTACGGTCATATTGATTAGCGTGCAAGGCCCGTGCCGCCTGCTAACCTCAGTTCTACGGGCGCATTTTTTAAGGAGTGTGGGCATGGCTAGTGTCATGGACTCGGTGAATCAACGCACCCAGTTAGTCGGACAAAATCGTTTGGAGCTGCTGTTGTTTCGCCTTGAGGGCAGGCAGCTGTACGGAATCAATGTGTTCAAGGTCAAAGAGGTACTGCAGTGTCCGCGCCTGACCGTAATGCCCAAATCCAATTCCGTGGTGCGTGGGGTTGCCAATATTCGCGGTGGAACCATCCCGATTATTGACCTGTCGCTAGCGACAGGGTGCAAACCGCTGGCTGATCTGAAAAACAGCTTTGTAATCATCACCGAGTACAACACCAAGACCCAGGGTTTCTTGGTCAGTGCGGTTGAGCGCATCGTCAACATGAACTGGGAAGAGATCCTGCCACCGCCTAAAGGCACAGGCCGCGACCACTACCTGACGGCGGTTACCCATCTCGATCAACAGATGGTCGAAATCATCGATGTGGAAAAAGTACTGGCTGAGGTGTCACCAACCTCCGAAGCGATTTCTGAGGGTGTTGTCGACGCCGCAACCCATGTCAAGGCGGTCAAGCAGCATGTGTTGATTGTTGATGACTCGTCTGTGGCGCGTAAGCAGGTATCGCGTTGCCTGCAAACTGTTGGTGTGGAAGTCACTGCGCTTAACGATGGTCGTGAGGCCTTGGACTATTTGCGCAAAATGGCCGATGAAGGCAAGCGTCCGGCGGATGAGCTGCTGATGATAATTTCCGATATCGAAATGCCAGAAATGGACGGCTACACACTGACCACGGCGATTCGCAGTGATGCGCGGATGGAGGGCGTGCATTTGTTGTTGCACACTTCGTTGTCGGGGGTCTTCAACCAGGCGATGGTCAAGAAAGTAGGGGCCGATGATTTTCTCGCCAAGTTCCGGCCTGATGATTTAGCCTCAAGAGTGGTCGAACGCATCAATAAGGTGGATCAGGGCCAGTAAGCTGCCAGCCAAAGCGACCAGCGGTTGGGTGATGTCTGTGCCTTCAGCTGGTGATGGTGCATCAGAGGCCCGCGTAGATTGGTTTATATTGACCGGGCGTCTCACTAATCAACACTAATATTTTGCGGGGCAAAACGAGTGTCGTCAGGAAATTTGGATTTTGAACAGTTCCGGAGCTTCCTCGAAAAAGCCTGTGGAATTTTGCTGGGCACCAATAAGCAGTACCTGGTTTCAAGTCGACTCAACAAGCTGATGGAACAGAACAACATCAAGAGTCTCGGCGAACTGGTGCAGCGTATGCAGGCCATGCCGCGTAGTGGTTTGCGTGAACAGGTGGTCGATGCCATGACCACCAATGAAACCCTGTGGTTCCGCGATACCTATCCCTTTGAGGTGATGAAAAAGCGCGTCTTGCCGGAGTTGCTCAAGGCCAATGGGGGCCAGCGCCTGCGCATCTGGTCAGCCGCCTGCTCATCCGGGCAGGAACCCTATTCGCTGTCGATGACCATTGATGAGTTCGAGAAAAGCAATATCGGCCAGTTGCGCGGTGGTGCACAAATCGTTGCAACAGATCTGTCGCCGACCATGTTGGCTAACTGCAAGTCAGGTGAGTACGACAGCCTGGCCATCGGCCGCGGCCTGTCGCAGGAGCGTTTGCAGCGCTACTTTGAACCCAAGGCGCCGGGGCGCTGGGCGGTCAAGGCGCCGATCAGGAGTCGTGTTGAGTTTCGCCCGCTGAACCTGCTGGAGAGCTTTGCTGGCCTGGGTAAGTTTGATGTGGTGTTCTGCCGCAACGTATTGATCTATTTTTCAGCAGAAGTGAAGAAGGACATCCTCACCCGCATTCATGCGACCTTGAAACCTGGCGGCTACTTGTTTCTGGGCGCCTCCGAGGCGCTCAATGCACTGCCTGATCTGTATCAGATGGTGCAGTGCAGCCCGGGCATTATCTACAAGGTCAAATAGGGTCGGCGTTGGTCGCAATGTTCAATGCCTTGATTCAAGTCAGTCCCTGCGGCACCTGCTGTCGATAAAGTGCCCGGCACTCGAGTGAGTGCTATCAGGACAGGGCTATGGAATTACTTGTTTGGCAAAACGACCTCAATACCGGTATAGAGGTCATCGATAACCAGCACCGGCGTATTGTCACCATGATCAACCTGCTGATTGTGGCGCAGCAGGAGGGGCTTAATCGCGATGAGGTGGGGCATGTGCTCAATGACCTGGTTGACTACACGCTTTCGCATTTTGCGTTCGAAGAGTCGCTGCTTGAAGAGTCCGGCTACAGTTTTACCCGCCCGCACAAGCGCGTCCATGAAGTCTTTATCGGCAAGGTCAACGAGTACAACATGCGCTTCAAGGCCGGTGAAGATATCACCCACGAATTGATCAACCTGTTGTCGCGTTGGCTGTTCAACCACATCCGCAATGATGATGCGGCCTACGCCAAGGTCGTTATCGACAACATGAATCGAATCACCCAGGACCGGCAGCCCAGTGGCTGGTTGTCGCGCTCCATGCGCAAGTTCTTTAGCTGATATTCCCGCAGCGCTGAACCGGTTTCGGCGCTGCTCCCTCATTGCCAATGTTGGCTCATTGCCCGTCTTTCCGGCACCCTCGCCGCCGGCAGTGCAGGGCGGCAAGCATGCTTCCAAGATCAGGCCGGCTCATTGCCGCAAGCGGAAAACCATTGCCGCTTGTGCTTGGATATTCAAAAGATTAATTCGTAAGTCATTGTATTTAAACGACTAAATTAATTGGCACAGGGTTTGCTTTGTTGCTTGCACAGAAAACTGCTTCGGCAAACGGCAAGGGCACAAACCATGAGTATCAGCTTCGCAAGCGCACTCGGCATTCACCAACAGGCACTGGGCTTTCGCGCTCAGCGTGCTGAAGTGTTGGCCAACAACATGGCTAACGCAGACACGCCTAACTACAAGGCCCGTGATCTGGATTTTGCCTCAGTGCTTGCCGAGCAGAATGCCAAGGCCCAGGGCGGTACCTTTGCCCTGAACCGCACCAATGCACACCATATCAGCGCTGAAGGCATGGCCACTGCAGAAGCCGAGCTCAAGTATCGCATCCCGATGAGCCCTTCGCTGGATCAGAACACGGTCGATACCCAGCTTGAGCAGTCCAATTACGCGCAAAACGCCGTCGACTTCCAGGCGAGCTTTACCCTACTCAATAGCAAGTTCAAAGGGCTGATCAGCGCCCTGCGCGGCGATTAACGGAGACTGATGCCATGTCACTAGCCAGTGTATTCAATATTGCCGGGACCGGCATGAGCGCGCAAAGCACGCGCCTTAATACCATCTCCAGCAACATCGCCAACGCCGAGTCGGTTTCTTCGAACATTGACCAGACCTACCGCGCTCGCCACCCGGTGTTTGCCACCATGTTTAATCAGGCCCAGGGTTCTGACGGCGGTTCGCTGTTTGCCGAGCAGGATGCGGCAGGCAGCCGTGTCCACGTGCTGGGGATTGTTGAGGGCCAGAGCTCGCTGATGCCGCGCTATGAGCCTACCCACCCGGCTGCCGATGAAAACGGCTACGTCTATTACCCCAACGTCAATGTGGTCGAAGAGATGGCTGACATGATTTCCGCCAGCCGGGCTTTCCAGACCAACGTTGAAATGATGAATACCGCTAAACAAATGTTGCAGAAGGTGCTGACCCTGGGTCAGTAAGCCATCAATGAGGAACGCTAAATGAGCGTCGATAGCACCAGTGGCGTTGGCAGTTCGGTCTTTGATCAACTGCAGATTAAATCGCCCAGCACCGGCACCGACAAAGAACTGGGTAAAGACGAGTTCTTGAACCTGTTGGTCGCCCAATTGAACAACCAGAACCCGCTGGAGCCGCAAGGTAACGGCGAGTTCATCGCCCAGTTGGCGCAGTTCAGCCAGGTAGAAGGTATTCAGCAGTTGAACGGTAGTGTCGACACCTTGCTGTCGGGTTATCAGTCTTCGCAGGCCTTGCAGGCATCGTCGCTGGTTGGGCGCAAGGTGATTGTGCCGACCGACAGTGCGGTGGTTGATACCAGCGAAAGCTTCAAGGCCAGCCTGATTCTGCCGACCAGCAGCAGCAACGTCTACGTCAATGTCAAAGACAGTGCGGGCTCGGTGGTTGGCCGGGTCAATCTGGGTGAGCAGGAAGCAGGCAACATCAGTTTTATCTGGGATGGCAAGGATTCGAGCGGCAATCTCTTGCCGCCTGGCACCTACACCTTTGAGGCTGAAGCCACCTATGCCGGTGAAACCAAGGGGCTGTACACCCTGCTTCCAGCCAACGTTGACAGCGTCACACTGGGCGGTAGCGAACTCATGTTGAACCTGGCGGGGGTGGGCAGTGTGCCGCTTTCGCAGGTTCAGGTAATTGGTCAGTAATCATCACGATTTAATGGCCGGCTGTTCCGGCAAAGGAGTTTTCAATGGCGTTCAATATCGGGCTTAGCGGTCTGCGCGCAGCGACCAGCGACCTCAACGTTACAGGTAATAACATCGCCAACGCCGGCACCGCGGGCTTCAAGCAGTCGCGTGCGGAATTTGCCGATGTATATGCCGCCTCCGTGCTTGGCTCCGGCAAGAACGCGCAGGGCAGCGGGGTACTGCTCAGTGATGTGTCGCAACTGTTCAACCAGGGCAACGTCAACTACACGCAGAACTCGCTGGACCTGGCGATCAACGGCAATGGTTTCTTCCGCACCAGCAATAACGGTGATATCAGTTATACCCGTGCCGGTTATTTCGGGACTGACCGTGCTGGCAATATCGTCAATAACTTTGGCTACAAGCTGCAAGGTTATGCGGTAGACGCGAACGGTAATCTGCAAAATGGCGTTCTTTCGGACTTGAAAGTCGAGAGTGCCAGCCAGGCGCCAAAAGCGACCAGCACCATTACCCAGCCGTTCAACCTGAACTCGACCAACGAGGTTCCGACTACAACGCCGTTTAACCCTAATGATCCGACCTCATTCAACTCGTCGACTTCGGTGAACATCTTCGATTCGCAGGGTAATTCCCATGCCTTCACGCAGTACTTCATCAAGACAGGTGCCAACACCTGGCAGATGAATGTGCTGGTCGATGGGCGCAACCCGGCGAACCCGACATCAACCACGCCGTATTCGGCCAACCTGACCTTTAATGCCGCGGGTCAGCTGGACACCTCGGCACTGACATCGACGGATTTCACCGTTGCCGCCAATGGCACCCTGAACATGACCAACTGGGTACCGGCTGCATCCGATGGCGGTACGCCGCCAGTCTGGAGTGGCAACGGCGCAACGGCGAGTGCAACCGGGGTCAACTTTGACTTCCGTGGCACCACTCAGTATTCGAGCTTGTTTGCTGTCAATAGCGTTGACCAGAACGGCTACACCACAGGTGAGCTGGCAGGCCTTGAAATTGACGACACCGGGGTGATCTTCGCGCGCTACACCAACGGGCAATCCAAGGTGCAGGGGCAAGTGGTGCTGGCCAACTTTGCCAACATGCAAGGGCTGACGCCGGTGGGCAAGACAGCATGGGTACAGTCGTTTGAATCGGGCGAGCCTGTAATCGGCACGCCAAACAGCGGAACCCTGGGGGCGTTGCAATCGGGTGCGCTTGAAGACTCTAACGTCGAGCTGTCCGACCAGTTGGTGAACTTGATTGTTGCGCAACGCAATTATCAGGCGAACGCAAAAACCATCGAGACTGAGAGCGCGGTGACCCAGACCATTATCAACCTGCGTTGATTCAAGGTATGACCTGACTTTGCCGCGAGCGGCAAAGTCTAGCCGACGGCATCTCGTCAAACGCCGCAATGAAAAGCTCCTTTGGGAGCTTTTCTATTTTATAAAATCTATATTTATCAATGGTTTATATTTGTTTTCCGAGAGTGGCACAGGCTTTGCAATATTGCCTGTACAGAGCACAAGGCGGCAGGCCTATCTCGGAGAGTTACCATGGATAAAATGCTTTACGTCGCGATGACCGGGGCCCAGAACAACACCCTGGCCCAGCGCGCGCACGCCAACAACCTGGCGAATATTTCAACCAGCGGCTTTCGTCGCGACTTTGAACAGGCGCGGGCGATTTCATCATTTGGCGAAAGCTATCCGTCGCGCGTGTATGCCATGAGCGAGCGTCCTGGTACCGACTTTACTCCGGGTTCCATGCAGGAAACCGGTCGTGACCTGGACGTTGCCATTGGTGGTCATGGCTGGCTTGCCGTGCAGGCTCCCGATGGCAGTGAAGCCTATGTACGTACCGCAAGCCTGAATGTCGATGCCCTGGGCGTGTTGCGCACTGGCAATGGTTTGCCGGTTATGGGCAATGCCGGGCCGGTCGCCGTACCGCCAGAGCAGGGGATCGATATCGGCCAGGACGGCACCATCAGTATTCGCGCCCTGGGCGAAGCTCCCAACGTGCTGGCAGAGGTGGATCGGTTGAAGCTGGTAAACCCGGACCCCAAGCAGTTGGTAAAGGGGGCAGACGGCATGATGCGTCTCAAGAGTGGCCAAGCTGAGCCCGCAGATGCAAGCGTGCGCCTGACGTCTGGCTTTCTGGAATCGAGCAACGTCAATGCGGTTGAAGAGATGACCGCGATCATGTCGTTGTCCCGCCAATTCGAGCTGCAAGTAAAAATGATGCGTACTGCCGAAGACAATGCCTCGGCGATGGCGCGGGTTTTGCAACTTAGCTAATTATCAGCAGGTGGCGACGTGAATACGTCGTCCGAGGAGAACAAATATGCTTCCGGCACTGTGGGTCAGCAAAACCGGTTTGTCCGCCCAGGACATGAACCTGACCACTATTTCCAACAACCTGGCCAACGTTTCGACCACCGGCTTCAAGCGCGATCGCGCTGAATTCGAGGACCTGCTTTATCAGATCCGTCGTCAGCCTGGCGGCCAGTCAAGCCAGGACAGCGAGTTGCCTTCCGGTTTGCAGTTGGGTACCGGTGTGCGGATTGTCGGCACCCAGAAAATCTTCACCGCGGGCAGCTTGCAGACGACCGAACAGCCGCTGGATCTGGCGGTGAACGGCCGTGGCTTCTTCCAGGTATTGATGCCCGATGGCACGGTTTCCTATACCCGTGACGGCAGCTTCCATCTCGATTCCGATGGCCAGGTGGTGACTTCCAATGGCTTTCCGCTGGAGCCGGCCATTGTGCTGCCGAACGAAGTCAAAACCTTTACTGTCGGCGAGGATGGCACCGTTTCGATAACTACCGCTGGCAATCCTCAGCCTCAAGTCATTGGCAACCTGCAGACCGCCGACTTTATCAATCCGGCTGGCCTTGAGGCTATCGGCAACAACCTGTTTCTGGAGACCGCTTCCAGCGGTGCGCCACAAGTGGGAACACCTGGTTTGAATGGCTTGGGTACTACGCTGCAAAACACCTTGGAAAACTCCAACGTCAGCGTGGTTGAAGAACTGGTGAACATGATCACCACTCAACGCGCCTACGAGATGAACTCGAAAGTCATCTCGACCGCTGACCAGATGTTGTCCTTTATTACTCAGAATCTTTGATGGTTTTGGCCTGGCTTATAGCGGGCCTCTGCGTTAATTGTTACACCGCGAGGGTGGATCCATGAATCGGCTAGTTGTTGTTTCCTTAGTGTTGTGCGCCACCTTGCTAAGTGGTTGCGTTGCGCCTGCCGCCAAACCGAACGATCCATATTACTCGCCGGTGCTGCCACGCACGCCGCTGCCTGCTGCGCAGAACAATGGTTCTATCTATCAGACCGGCTTTGACAACAACCTGTTTACCGACCGCAAGGCGTATCGGGTGGGCGACATCATCACCATCACCTTGAACGAGAAAACCCAGGCGAGCAAAAACGCCGGTTCGCAGATTTCCAAGGACAGCAAAACCAGCCTCGGCTTGACCTCTTTGTTCGGCGGGGCGGTGTCGGCTGCCAGCCCGTTCTCTGATAACGACTTGTCGCTGAGTGCCTCATACAGCGGGAACCGGGACACCCAGGGCGACAGCAAGGCAGCGCAGGGCAACAGCCTGACCGGTTCGGTGACAGTAACTGTCGCTGAAGTGCTGCCCAACGGCATCCTCTCGGTACGCGGCGAGAAGTGGATGACACTCAACACCGGTGATGAACTGGTACGAATTGCCGGCCTGGTCCGCGCCGATGATGTTGCGACCGACAACACGGTCTCCTCGACCCGTATCGCCGACGCACGTATCACCTATTCAGGAACGGGCGCCTTTGCCGATGCCAGTCAGCCTGGTTGGCTCGATCGCTTCTTCCTTAGCCCACTGTTCCCGTTTTGAGGGCTGCAAACATGCGTTTAGGCAAATACCTGGTGTTGTTCTCGATGCTGCTGTTAAGTGCCGCGGCACAGGCTGAACGCCTGAAAGACCTGGCCAGCATCCAGGGTGTGCGGACCAACCAGTTGATCGGCTATGGCCTGGTCGTGGGCTTGAATGGCAGCGGTGACCAGACCACGCAAACACCCTTTACCGTGCAGACCTTCAACAACATGCTTGCCCAATTCGGGATCAAGGTCCCTGCGGGTGGCAATGTCCAGCTTAAGAACGTAGCTGCGGTTTCGATTCACGCCGACCTGCCTGCATTTGCCAAGCCGGGCCAGACCATTGACGTTACCGTGTCCTCTATTGGTAACGCCAAGAGCCTGCGCGGCGGCAGCCTGTTGATGGCGCCGCTCAAGGGGATCGACGGCAATGTCTACGCCATCGCCCAGGGCAACCTGGTGGTAGGTGGTTTCGATGCCGAAGGCGGCGATGGTTCGCGCATTACCGTCAATATTCCATCGGCTGGGCGAATTCCTTCTGGCGCCACGGTTGAACGTTCGGTGCCAAGTGGCTTTGATCAAGGCAATAGCCTGACCCTCAACCTCAATCGTCCTGACTTCACCACCGCCAAGCATATTGTCGACCAGATCAATGAACTGCTTGGCCCTGGCGTTGCCCAGGCGATCGATGCCGGCTCGGTACGAGTCAGTGCGCCGCTGGACCCTAACCAGCGCGTTGATTACCTGTCGATCCTGGAGAACCTTGAAGTGGTTGCAGGCCAGGCGGTTGCCAAGGTGATTATCAACTCCCGCACCGGCACCATCGTCATCGGTCAGAACGTGCGTGTACAGCCAGCGGCGGTCACTCATGGCAGCCTGACCGTGACCATTACTGAAGACCCGATCGTCAGCCAGCCCGGCGCCTTGTCGGGTGGGCAGACGGCTGTTGTTCCTCGCTCACGGGTTGATGCAACACAGGAGGCCAAGCCGATGTTCCGCTTTGGCCCAGGCACCACGCTGGATGAAATTGTCCGTGCGGTTAACCAGGTTGGCGCTGCGCCTTCCGACCTTATGGCCATCCTCGAAGCGCTGAAACAAGCTGGCGCTTTGCAGGCTGACTTGATCGTTATTTAAGGGACGGATCGATGGACTCTCGACTCTCCGCAGGATTTGCCGGCGCTGGCACCAGTACATTGGATACTGGCGCTGCCACTGACCTTAACCGGCTCAATAAATTTAAAGTCGGTGGCGACAGCGAAGCCAATATCGGCAAGGTCGCCAAAGAGTTCGAGTCGCTGTTTCTCAATGAAATGCTTAAAGCCATGCGTTCGGCCAACGAAGGTTTTAGCGAAGGCAATTTCATGAACAGCGAAGAGGGTAAGACCTATCAGGGCATGTATGACCAGCAATTGGCTGTGACCATGTCCAACAACAAGAACGGTATTGGTCTGGCAGATGTTTTGGCGCGCCAGATGAGCAAGATGAAAAGCCACAGTGACCGGCCTAATCCGTTCGCCCAGGCCGATAACACCTTGGCCCGCGCGAGCAGTGGCGAAGCAGCGAGTGCCGTCGCCAGCACCCATGCCATCGCCAAGCCCGTGGCTCAGGTCGATAGCAGTCGTGATGACTCCAGCTTGATTAACAGGCGACGTCTTTCATTGCCCGGCAAGTTAGCGGATCGCTTGCTCGCCGGCATAACGCCAACAACAGACACCGCCGCAGTGCAGGCCCTGGCCAATAACGACTGGATTCCAGCCATCGCCCATGCCGCGCCCAGGGATAAAGGCCTGAGCATCAACGGCAGCGATGCAATCACTGGCGCGCGCTTGACGCAGAAAGGAAGCAAAGGCGCCTCGGCCTTTACTTCGCCCGCCGACTTTATTGCAACCATGCTGCCCATGGCTGAAAAAGCTGCAGCCAAGATCGGCGTCGAAGCGCGTTACCTCGTGGCTCAAGCAGCACTAGAAACCGGCTGGGGCAAGTCAATTATCCGCCAGCAAGACGGCAGCGTCAGTCACAACCTGTTTGGCATTAAAAGCCACAACAGCTGGAGTGGCGAGTCTGCCCATGTCATGACCACCGAATACAAAGGCGGCAAGGCTGTGAAAGAGGCAGCCTCGTTCCGCTCCTACGATTCCTTCGCGCAAAGCTTCGAGGACTACGTCAGCTTCCTGCAAACCAATGGTCGATACGACAAGGCTTTGGACAGCACCGATAACCCGGAACAGTTCGTCAAGGAATTGCAGAGAGCCGGTTACGCCACCGACCCGCAATACGCACGCAAGATTTCGCAGATCGCCCGGAAGATGGCGGTCTATCAAACTGTCGCCGCCGTCGATACGACGCCAACTCGTGGATGAGCTGAAAAATGGCTGACTTACTTAATATCGGCTTGTCTGGGCTGTCGTCGAACAAGACCCAGTTGTCAGTGACCGGACACAACATCACCAACGTCAATACCCCGGGTTACTCCCGCCAGGATGCGGTGCAGGGTACCCGTGTGCCGCAGTTCAGCGGCGCCGGGTTTATTGGCTCAGGCACCACGCTGGTTGATATTCGCCGCACCTACAGTGAGTTTCTGACGACCCAGGTGCGCACCAGTACTGCCTTGAGCAGCGATGTAGAAGCCTATAGAAGCCAGATTGAGCAGCTTGATTCGCTGTTGGCGGGTTCCACCACCGGCATTACGCCGTCGCTGCAAGATTTCTTTTCCTCGTTGCAAACCGCTGCCGAAGACCCATCCAACGGGCCAGCCCGTCAGTTGGTATTGTCCCAGGCCGAAGGCCTGAGTCGACGTTTCAATACGGTTTATGACCGAATAAATGAGCAAAACAGCTTCATCAATAAGCAGATGTCGGCGGTTACCGATCAGGTCAATCGCCTCGCCGGCTCCATCGCCAGCTATAACGATGCCATCGCCAAGGCCTCGGCTACCGGCCAGGCGCCAAATGATCTGCTAGACGCCCGTGATGAAGCGGTGCGCCAGCTTTCGACCTTTGTTGGTGTGACCGTTGTGCCGCAAGACGACAACTCGATGAACGTCTTCGTCGGCAGTGGCCAGCCTTTGGTGGTCGGCAATACGGCCAGTCGCCTGGAAGCCGTTGCTGGCAAGGGCGATCCCAACCGGCTTGAGATCGAGTTTGTCAGTGGTGCTTCTCGTCAGGGCATTACCACTCAACTGAGTGGCGGCGAGCTGGGCGGCTTGATTCGTTATCGATCCGAAACCCTGGACCCCACGCTTAACTCCCTCGGACGGCTGGCACTGTCGGTCAGTGACCAGATCAATACGCAGCTGGGCGAGGGCGTTGATCTCAAGGGGCAGGTGGGATCGGCGCTGTTTGGTGACTTCAACAGTCCGGAACTGGCAGCGCTGCGGGTGAAAAGCTATGGGAGCAATACCAGCAACGCCCAGCCTTTGCTGAATATCACCGACACCTCGATTTTGACCACCAGCGATTATCGCCTGGAGTTTGACGGCACCAACTACACCGCCAGGCGCTTGAGTGATAACCAGGCCATGGCCGTGACCGAAAATCCACCGGGCACCTTGAGCTTCACCGACAGCGGCGGCCGAGATCAAGGCTTCCAGATCGTGGTCGGGACTCCTGCTCCCGCTGCCGGGGACACCTTTGAGCTGCAGCCAACCCGTCGCGGCGCAGCGTCTATTTCAACTGTGCTCGACCAGGCGGATCAACTTGGCTTTGCCGCACCCGTTCGTGCGGTCAACGGTGCCTTGGATGCCAATGGCAATATCACTGGCAGCAATCGCGGTACCGGTGCGATTTCACAACCTGATCTGACCAGTGCAGGTTCCAGCCCCATTGACTTGACCGCGATCAAAGGTGCCTTGCCCGTCGGGTTGATCTATAACGGCGCTGGCGGCTTCGAAAACCCACCAGGCACCCCAGTGCCCGGCTTGACCCTGGTTGGCGGCGGCACATTCCAGCCGGGACAAAAGAATACCTACGAGCTGGATATGGGTGGTGGCAACGTTGTCACGTTCAGCGTCAGCGGTCGCCCGGAAAATGGCGACACCTTCAGCATCGACTTTAATAGTGGCGGTGTGTCGGATAACCGCAACGCGTTGAAACTGGCGGATTTGCAGAACAAGCAAACCATTGGCATCGACCCCAGCGTCACGGGCTCCACCGGGCTGAGTTTTACCGATGGCTATGGTGACCTGGTCGAGCGGGTGGGAACGCTGACGGCGCAGGCACGACAAGACAGCGACGCCACCAGCTCCATCCTCAAGCAGGCGACTGACAACCGTGACTCGTTGTCGGGCGTAAGCCTGGATGAAGAGGCTGCCAACCTGATCAAGTTTGAGCAGTACTACAACGCCTCGGCACAAGTGATTCAAGTTGCGCGCTCTTTGTTCGATACCCTGATCGGCGCGTTTAGATAATTCGGTGTGGGCTTGGCGCTACTAACAGCCCGAGCCAATTGTTTGATGAGGCCCTGACATGCGTATTTCCACTATCCAAGCGTTCAACAATGGCGTGTCCGGGCTGCAACGCAACTATTCAAACGTGACCCGCACCCAGGAACAGATCAGCACCGGCAACCGCATCCTCACCCCAGCCGATGACCCGGTCGCCTCGGTGCGCTTGTTGCAACTTGAGCAGCAGCAGAACGTGCTCAACCAGTACAACTCGAACCTGACGGCCGCTAAAAACAGCCTGACCCAGGAAGAGAGCACGCTTAATTCGGTCAACACCATTTTGCAGCGAGTGCGCGAGCTGGCGTTATCAGCCGGTAATGGTGCCTTGAGCAAGGAAGACCGGCAGTCAATCTCTGCTGAACTGGGTGAGCGTGAGGATGAGCTGCTGGGCTTGATGAACTCGCGCAATGCGCGTGGCGAATACCTGTTTTCCGGTTTTCAGGGCAAGTCGCAGCCCTTTGTGCAGAACCCCGACGGCACCTATTCCTACACCGGTGATGACGGCCAGCGTAAGGTACAGATCGCCAGCTCCCTGGAACTGGCGATCAGCGACAGCGGCAAGGCGGTCTTCCAGGATGTGGTCAATGGCGGTCGCCTGAGCCTGACCGACAACTCGGTGCCTGCGGCGCCAGCCAACAGCATCAGTGGCTTGCTGGTTGAAGATGACGTTGCCTTTGCCAATTTCCCGGCAGGTGGCATCCAGCTCGACTTCGATGCAACCGATCCACTTAATTACACCATCACCACATTGCCGGCACCGGGCACCACTACGACCGGGCGCCTGGATGATGAAAATGACACCCAGATTCATTTTTCCGGGGCGACTTTTTTCGTCAACGGCACGCCGCCAGCATCGTCCAGTTTCACCATTGAAGGGCCGGACGCCAACCCTGCAACACCGCCACAAAACAGCGTCGGTATTCTCGATACCATCGCCAGCCTGCGCCAGTCACTTGAGACCGCCCCCGATGGACGTGAAGTTCGTGATGCAGTGGCACTGGCGGTGACCAACCTGGATAACAGCATCGGCACGGTGGACAAGGCGCGTGGCAATATCGGTGCGCGGCTTAACGTGATTGACTCGACCCAGACCGATAACGAGAACGTCACTCTGGTCAATAAAAGCGTGCAGGCGGATTTGCGTGAGCTGGATTACGCAGAGGCGTTGTCACGGCTTTCATTCCAGACCATCGTGCTTGAAGCGGCGCAGCAGAGTTATGTGAAGATCAGCAGTCTGAATCTGTTCAATAAGCTTTGATACAACTAATCAAGTTGGCCATTGATATCCAGTTAGTTGCTGTGTCTTGCAACCAGGGTGGGTGGCGTTTTTTTACCTGCCATTTGCAGTCTCGAATATTCGGTTGATCTCAGTGTCGTGGCGGGCAAACTTCGCGTTGCCCTCCCTACAAAGCCGGTAGGTTGTCTGGTGTTTTTTTTAAGCTAATTATTTGTTTTATAAGGTTTTAAAAAATAATTAGAAACGCCTTGAAAAAAAATCTAAAGCTTGTGCCAGTAGCGCCGATACAACTTACGAATGCGAAGTAACTGGGTGCCGGAGCAAGGCTCAAGCCCACAGCTCGCAACACCCAGATACCTAAGACACTAGCCCATTGGAGGCAAACACCATGGCCCTTACAGTCAATACCAACGTTGCTTCTCTGAACACTCAGCGCAACCTGAACTCGTCTTCCAATGCGCTCAGCACTTCCTTGCAGCGTCTTTCTACCGGTTCGCGTATCAACTCCGCCAAGGACGACGCCGCCGGCCTGCAGATCTCCAACCGTCTGGGCAGTCAGATCAGCGGTCTGGGCGTTGCAGTACGTAACGCTAACGACGGCATCTCCTTGGCGCAAACCGCTGAAGGCGCACTGCAGCAGTCGACCAACATCCTGCAGCGTATGCGTGACCTGTCCCTGCAAGCTGCTAACGGCAGCAACGACTCCACCGACCGTTCTGCTCTGCAAAAAGAAGTGGGTGCACTGCAAAACGAACTGAACCGTATCGCTGACACCACCACCTTCGGTGGTCGTAAGTTGCTCGACGGCTCGTTCGGTGCAACCGCTTTCCAGGTCGGTGCCAATGCCAACGAAACCATCAACGTTTCAATCGGCAACGCCAGCGCAAGCAGCATCGGTGCTTACACCTCTGATAAAGCAGGTTCTGCACTGGGTATTTCTTCTGCAGCGGCTGCCGATGTAAACGGTGCCCTGACTATCTCGGCCAACGGTAAGCAAACTGATGTTGAAGCGTTGACTGCAACCGACACTGCAGCATCAGTTGCCAGCAAAATCAACAGCGCGGGTACGCCGATCAAAGCTTCTGCCCGTACCGATGCAGTACTCACCAAAGCTGCCAGCGTTGCTACCTTTGACCTGAAAATCGAAGTTTCTGGAACTGATACCAGCAAAGTTGACTCCACCATTGATCTGAGCGGTCTAACAACTTTTGACCAGGTGGTGAGCGCAGTAAACTCCAGCGGTTCTGGCCTGCAAGCTAAAGTGAATGGTGACGGTACCCTTGAAATCAG
Source organism: Pseudomonas sp. S9 (assembly GCF_000222125.1). Taxonomy (NCBI): domain Bacteria; kingdom Pseudomonadati; phylum Pseudomonadota; class Gammaproteobacteria; order Pseudomonadales; family Pseudomonadaceae; genus Pseudomonas; species Pseudomonas sp. S9. The sequence goes on from NZ_AFFX01000001.1 coordinate 22,993, forward strand.
CTCTGATAGTGGCGCTGCAATCAAGTTCACTGCCGCTGGTTTAGAAGCAGATGGCACCACCGCTGCCGCAGCAGGCGATATCACTGTTCAGTCGCGCTCAGCAGAAGACAGCGACAACGACAACGCGGGTGATCTGTCAACTGCTACCGATATCGGTGCTGGTACCGGAGTTGCAAACGGTGCGCTTAAGCTAAGCTCTTCTGCTGCTTACTCGTTATCTGGAACTGCTGCTGCAAAAATCACTGGCGAGTCTGCTGGTAACTTGGAAAAGGTTGGTGACGTCGATGTGAGCACTGCCTACGGCGCCCAGAACGCTATCGACGTGATTGACGCTGCGATTGCCTTCATCGACTCACAGCGTTCTGATCTCGGTGCGGTGCAGAACCGTTTCGACAACACCATCAGCAACCTGCAGAGCATTTCGGAGAACGTATCGGCTGCAAAAGGCCGTATCCAGGACACCGACTATGCTGCTGAAACTGCAAACCTGAGCAAGAACCAGGTGCTGCAACAGGCCGGTACTGCGATTCTGGCCCAGGCTAACCAGCTGCCACAGGCTGTTCTCAGCCTCCTGCAGTAAGTTTTAGGTTAGGCAAACATCGCGGGGGGAAGTGCATTTGCGCTTCTCCCCGTCTTGCCATTCAGAGGATTTAACGATGGACGTAGCAATCAGCAATACGTTGTCGTTGGTGAATAGCGGGGCGAAAGCTCCGGTGGTCGGCACAGGTAATCGCTCTGCAACTGTCCAGCCTGACCCCATTGCGGTCAGTGAGCAACGCTTAACCGAGCAGGAGCCGGAGTCTGCAACTCAAGCAGTTGAACAGGCGGCTTCATCCATTCAGGGTTATGTGCAGTCTATTCGCCGTGACCTGAATTTTGCTGTCGATGACTCATCTGGCCGTGTCGTGGTCAAGGTCACCGACTCGGCTTCCGGCGATGTTATCCGACAGATTCCGTCGGAAGATGCGCTCAGACTTGCCGAAAGCCTTGAGGCTGTACGCAGCTTGCTGTTCAAAGCTGAAGCCTGAAAGGCCGCACCTGTACTCAATGGCTTCAAACTGAGTAGGCGGCATGATTTTTGTAAGGGTTTGCCACTAGATAATTTAGCGTCAAACCCATGACGAGGTGGAGAACATGGTAGGTATATCAGGTCTTGGTGGTTCCGGTTTGGATATCGACAGCATTGTCACCGCCCTGGTGAATGCTGATTCAGCCCCGAAGACTGCGCAGCTGTCTCGCCTTGAAACTGCCACGACTTCCAAGTTTTCTGCCTTGGGAACCCTCAAAGGCGCATTGAGTGAGTTCCAGACGGCCTTGGCCGGGCTCAACGACATCAAGTTGTTCGAGAACCGCACTGCCAGTTCGTCGAATACCAGTTCAGTCACGGCTACTGCCACCAAGAATGCCCTGCCGGGTAGCTATTCGGTTGTGGTCAATAGCCTGGCGACCTCAAGTAAAGTCGCCAGCGCCACTGTTGCCAGTACTTTTGAGAGTGGTGCTGGCGAGGAAACATTCTCGGTTCAACTGGGCAGCTCCGGTGCGGTCACCGAAGTGAAGATTGCCGCAGGTTCTGATCTTGCCAGCACCCGCGACCAGCTCAATGCTGCGCTCAAAGAGCAGGGCATCAGTGCCAATATCGTCAATAATCCGAGCACCGGAGAATCGCGCCTGGTCTTTAGCTCAACCACCACCGGCGCCGGCAACGACATTATTGTCAGTGGCACGGGTAACTTATCTGCGCTTGATGCAGACGGCACCCAAGCCCTCAACAGTACTGATCCAGCAAGTGCAGGTTTCATCACCCAGTCTGCCGATGCCGAGTTCAGTATTGACGGCCTGGTGCTGCACAGCAAAACCAATACCGTTACTGATGCTATCCCCGAGGTGACGCTTTCCTTGGCGGCTGTGACCGAGGCCGGCAAGACCGCGACAGTGAAGGTTGGTCAGGACACCTCTGGTGTTACTGCGAATATCAAGAAATTCGTCGACGCCTATAACACGCTTATCACGACCAGTAATGAGCTGACCCGTGTGGTCAGCGTGGGCGAGGGCAAGGAGCCTGTGGTCGGAGGCTTGGTCGGTGACGCCACGGTGCGTAACCTGCTCAGTTCTGTTCGCAACGAGCTGGTGAATCCGGCAGATCAAACCGGTATTCGCACGCTTTCCGACATGGGCATCACCACACAAAAAGACGGCACCCTGGCTATTGATGATGACAAGTTAAAGACAGCGTTGAGTGACAACTTTGACTCTGTAGGCACCTTCTTCACCGGAGATACCGGCATAACCGGTCGTCTGGACAGCAAGGTTGATGGTTTTGTCAAAAATGGCGGTGTGCTTGAGCAGCGTATGGATGGCCTGCAATCAACCTTGACCGATATCGATAACCAGAAAGAAGACCTTAATCGTCGGATCGAGTCACTGCAGACACGCCTGTACAAGCAATTTAACGCAATGGAATCATTGGTCACCCAACTCAACCAGACCAGCGATCGCTTGACTCAATCGCTTGAAGCATTACCGGGCTTCGTCAAGAAGGATAAGTAAGGTATGGGCCAGCAGCCGATTGATATGTACAAGCAGGTCGCCGTCAGCCAGGAAGTCAGCCAATACCGCGCCGTGCAGATGTTGCTCGATGGCGCCATTGAGCGTCTGCGCAAGGCGCGCAAAGCCCAGGCTGACAACCAGCCGGCTGTGCGTGGTGAAGCGGTCAGCAGCACGCTTAGCATCATAGGCGCCTTGCAGGGTAGCCTGGATATGGAGCTGGGCGGAGAGTTGGCGCAAAACCTGGATTCACTCTACGACTACATGACGAGCCGCCTGGCGGGTGTTGCGCTGGATAAAACCCCGCGATCGATTGACGAGGTTGAAACCTTGCTGGGCCAGATTAAATCGGCCTGGGATGCGATCGCCCCGGAAGTCGAAACCGCCTAAGCTTGTCTACCGTGAGTCTAGCCCTTGGCTGTTGAGCTCAAGCTCAAGCCAAGCGGCTCTATTGCGGCGTTTTCAATTGAGTTGTTCACCCTTAATGGTGAATAAATTAGCGTTTTTGATCCCGGCTATTTCCAAGGTTTTTAAGCATTTTTTCACTCAGAAATCGTTAAAGCTTCTTGCCGCTGCGCCGATAGCTTAAGCATCAGGCACAGATATAAGCGAGAGCGACAATGTACGCGATGGCAGCGATGAAGCAGTACCAAGCCGTTAACACTCAGGTCCAGGCTGTTGATGCAAGCCCGCACCGCTTGATCCAGATGCTCATGGAAGGTGGCTTGACCCGTATCGCCCAGGCGCGTGGCGCCATGGAGCGTGGCCAGCTTGCCCTCAAGGGTGAACTCATTGGTAAAGCCATCGGTATCGTGGGTGGCTTGCGCGACGGTCTGGATCTGCAGCAAGGCGGTGAGCTGGCAGCAAACCTGGACAGTCTGTATGAGTACATGTCGGCGCGTTTGTTTGAAGCCAATGTGAAAAACCAGGCTGAGCCACTTGAAGAAGTAGCGAGCCTGTTGCGTAATATTAAGTCCGGTTGGGACGCGATCGGTTAATGAACTTCTGAAAAACTACTGCGCTCGATATCACGGCGTTAAAAAACGGCTCACAGCCTTTAGGCTGAACGAACTTCAGTTCGGCCCCGAAGGGGCGAGCAACGCGAATCAAATGCTCGTTTAGGCAACTAAAGTCGAGCGCGGCCTAGGTCGCTTTTTCGCATTTTTTGACTCGCTGCGCGCGCCCTTCGGGCCAGCCTTTGGCTGTTACTCCTGTTGGTCGTTGCGCTTTGTTCTATCGTCGTTCGCTACCTTTTTCAGCGAGTCACCCGGCATTCGGAGTAAGTTATGAGTTCATCAGTACAACGCCTGCAAGACACCGGAAGTGCACTGCGTAGCGCCTTGGCTACTCAGGACTGGGCTGCAATCGGCAACCTCGACCTGCAGTGTCGCGAGGCTGTGGATGAAGCCATGCTTGATGTCGCCGGTGACGAAGAGGCCTTGCGCTCGCGGATGACCGAACTGCTTGATTTGTACCGCGAGCTGGTCAGCGTCTGCCAGTCCGAGCAAAAGCGCCTGGCAGGTGAGTTGGTGCAGCTTAACCAGGCGCACAGTGGTGCCAAGGTTTATCAGCTGTTTGGCTAAGAAATAGCTGAAAAACTACTGCGCCAGGTATTACCGAGGGGCTGATATCGCGTCAGTCCCCCTTGGCTGTTGCTCATCCCAACCGCGGATGATTCCTAAGCTGTGGTTTCTCCATGCAAGCTGCGCGGCTGTTTTCCAGCGCCTTGGCCTTGCATCCAAGGCCGCTTTGAGCCTGTATTCACGCGCCCTGGGCCCTTCTTTTGCGATCAAGCTCAGATATTGGCATTGGTCGGACAGAGCAAATAAAACACGCCATAAAATTGACATATGCCGGGTTAATTGATTTAACTTAACGGCTAAGTGCTGGCTGTTTAGATAGTGATCCAGCCCGATTTTTCACTCCCGGACATGAAATAAAACTATGTGGCGTGAAACCAAAATTTTGTTGATTGATGACAACACTGAGCGTCGCCGCGATCTTGCGGTGATTTTAAATTTTTTAGGCGAGGAACATCTGGCGTGTGACAGCGCCTCGTGGAAAACCACGGTTGCCGAGTTGGAGTCGAGTCGCGCGATGTTGTGCGTCATGCTTGGCGATGTGCAAAGCAGTGGGGAGCTGCTGGAGCAAATCAAGCAACTGGTAAGCTGGGATGAGTTCCTGCCGGTGTTGCTGATTGACGCAACGGTTCATGCTGATTGGCCCGAGGATATTCGTCGCAGCGTGCTGGCCAGCCTTGAGATGCCGCCCAGCTACAACAAATTGCTTGATTCGTTGCACCGCGCTCAGGTGTATCGCGAAATGTACGATCAGGCGCGTGCCCGTGGTCGCCAGCGTGAAGCCAATCTGTTTCGCAGCCTGGTTGGTACCAGCCGTGCCATCCAGCAAGTGCGGCAGATGATGCAGCAAGTGGCGGATACCGAAGCCAGTGTGTTGATACTTGGCGAGTCTGGTACCGGCAAGGAGGTTGTTGCGCGTAACCTGCACTACCATTCCAAGCGCCGTGAAGGGCCCTTTGTCCCGGTCAACTGCGGTGCCATTCCTGCCGAGTTGCTGGAGAGCGAGCTGTTTGGTCATGACAAGGGTGCCTTTACCGGAGCGATAACCAGCCGGGCAGGGCGTTTTGAGCTGGCCAACGGCGGTACCTTGTTCCTTGACGAAATTGGCGACATGCCACTGCCAATGCAGGTCAAGCTGCTGCGCGTGCTGCAAGAGCGCACATTCGAGCGGGTGGGGAGCAACAAGACCCAGATTGCCGATGTGCGCATCATCGCCGCGACCCACAAAGACCTGGAAAGCATGATCGAGGCAGGCACCTTTCGTGAAGACCTGTATTACCGGTTGAATGTGTTCCCCATCGAGATGGCGCCCCTGCGTGAGCGCATTGAAGACATTCCGCTGCTGATGAACGAATTGATCTCGCGCATGGAGCACGAAAAGCGCGGTTCGATCCGTTTCAATTCGGCAGCGATCATGTCGCTGTGTCGTCACGACTGGGCGGGCAACGTGCGCGAGCTGGCGAACCTGGTCGAGCGCATGGCAATCATGCATCCCTATGGGGTGATTGGCGTGGGTGAACTGCCCAAGAAGTTTCGCCATGTGGATGATGAAGACGAACACGTGCACGAGCCCATGTTTGACGAGTTTGAGGAGCGGGCGGCCATTCTTGCCGGCTTGCCAGGCCCCGAAACTGCACCGCAGCTACCGGCTGAAGGCATCGACCTCAAGGATTACCTGGGCAGCCTTGAGCAGGGCCTGATCCAGCAGGCGCTTGATGAGTCCAATGGCATTGTTGCGCGCGCAGCCGAGCGTTTGCGTATCCGGCGTACAACGCTGGTTGAGAAAATGCGCAAGTACAACATGAGCAGGCGCGATGAAGAGGGCATGGACGACTAACAAAGATTAGTCATTCCCTTGGCGCGAACCCATTAAATAAGGCCGAAGCTTTGACGTTAGCTTCGGCCTTATTTTTTATCTGATTGATAATAAAGGATATTTTTTTAGGCACGGGTATTGCTAACACTCATGCAACCGACTGTCTTATGACGGCACGCTGCGCGAGATAGAAGAATGACTAGCACTGCCCAAACTGCTGAAAACACCAACCAAATGCCCACTGAACCGGCCGAGCAGGCGGGGCGTGAGAGTTTGCAGCAAGCATTTGAGATGTTTAATCAGATGTCCAACCAGCTCAGCGAGTCCTACAGCTTGCTGGAGTCACGGGTCACTGAGCTCAAGGGGCAGTTGGCGTTGGTCAGTGCGCAACGCATGCAGGAGCTGGCCGAGAAAGAACGTCTGGCACTGCGCCTGCAAAGCTTGCTTGATCTGCTGCCGGGCGGCGTGATCGTTATCGATGGCCAGGGGGTGGTGCGCGAGGCCAATCCGGTTGCGCGTAACCTGCTGGGCAAGCCCCTTGCCGGCATGCTCTGGCGTGAAGTGATCGCCCGCAGTTTTGCCCCGCGGGAAGACGATGGTCACGAAGTCTCGCTCAGGGATGGTCGACGCCTGGCGATTGCCACGCGTTCACTGCAGGGCGAACCTGGCCAGTTGGTGCTGCTCACCGACCTGACCGAAACCCGCCGCCTGCAGGATCAGTTATCACGCCACGAACGTTTATCGGCCCTGGGCCGAATGGTGGCTTCGCTGGCTCATCAAATTCGTACGCCGCTGTCGGCCGCGCTGCTCTATGCCAGCCACTTGACTGAACAGGTATTGCCGGCCGAACAGCAACAGCGTTTTGCCGGACGCTTGAAAGAGCGCCTGCATGAACTTGAGCATCAGGTGCGCGACATGCTGATATTCGCTCGTGGTGACTTGCCCTTGCCGGATCGAATCACGCCAAAGGCTTTATTCAATGCCTTGCGTGCAGCGGGTGAAGCCCATGTGCAAGGCATGCAGGTGCGTTGGCAGTGCGACAGCTACAGCGGTGAGTTGCTTTGTAATCGCGACACCTTGGTGGGCACGGCGCTGAACCTGGTGGAAAACGCCATTCAGGCTTCAGGTCGTCAAGCACGCTTGAAAATACATCTATACAGCCGCGACAACAGTTTGCGGCTGTGCATCAGTGATGACGGTCCCGGTATTGATGCGCCGACTCTGGCGCGCCTCGGCGAACCCTTCTTCACCACTAAAACCACGGGTACCGGATTGGGACTTGCGGTGGTCAAGGCTGTAGCTAAAGCCCATCAGGGCGAGCTGAAGTTGTTGTCCAGACCGGGGCGCGGTACCAGCGCGTTATTGATTTTGCCGCTGATCAGCGCGGCGCAAATGATTGTTCAGGAGTAACCGCCATGGCCGCTAAAATTCTATTGGTCGAAGATGACCGCGCGCTGCGTGAGGCACTTGCCGATACCTTGAGTATTGGCGGGCACGATTACCACGCGGTGGATTGTGCCGAGGCCGCGTTGCTGGCCCTGGAGCAAGAGCCATTTGGCCTGGTAGTCAGTGACGTCAACATGCCGGGAATGGATGGTCACCAATTGCTTGCCACCATCCGTCAGCGTCTGCCGCAAATGCCGGTGCTGTTGATGACCGCCTTTGGCGCCGTTGAGCGAGCAGTCGATGCTATGCGTCAAGGCGCCGCCGATTATCTGGTCAAGCCCTTTGAACCCAAGGCATTGCTGGCGCTGGTTGATCGTCATGCGCGTGGCCTTGTGGCCTGCGGTGAGCAACAAGGCCCCATTGCTGTGGAACCTGCAAGCGTGCAACTGCTCGACCTGGCTGCGCGGGTGGCGCGCAGTGATTCCACGGTATTGATCACGGGAGAGTCGGGGACAGGCAAGGAAGTTCTGGCGCGCTACATTCATGATCAATCGCCACGTGCGAACAAACCGTTTATCGCGATCAACTGCGCAGCGATTCCAGACAATATGCTTGAGGCCACGCTGTTTGGCCATGAGAAGGGCTCCTTCACCGGCGCCGTGAACAGTGCCCCGGGCAAGTTTGAGCTGGCCAATGGCGGCACTATCTTGCTCGACGAAATTTCTGAAATGCCCTTGCCATTGCAGGCTAAGTTGTTGCGGGTGTTGCAGGAGCGTGAGGTCGAGCGTGTCGGTGGGCGCAAGCCGATTGAACTGGATATTCGCGTGCTCGCCACCAGTAACCGCGACATGGCCGGCGATGTTGCTGCCGGGCGCTTCCGCGAGGATTTGTATTACCGGCTTTCGGTCTTCCCTCTGGCCTGGATGCCATTGCGTGACCGGCCGGCCGATATAGTGCCTTTGGCCGAGCGGCTGCTGGCCAAGCACGTCAAGAAAATGAATCACGCCCCTGTACGATTCTCTGCGCAGGCGCAAGCCAGCTTGTTGGCCCATGCCTGGCCAGGCAACGTGCGCGAGCTGGACAATGCTGTGCAGCGCGCGCTGATTTTGCAGCAGGACGGTATGATCCAGCCCCAGGACTTGTGCCTGGCGGCACCCGTGGGCGCCAGCTCCTTGGCGCCTGTCGCCAGGCCTGCTCAACCGACGGTGGCGCCAATCGAGGTGGTGATCGAAGAAGTAGAGGCGCCAGAGTCGGGAGCCTTGGGCGAAGACCTTCGTCGTCGTGAGTTCCAGGTGATTATCGACACCTTGCGAACCGAGCGCGGACGGCGCAAGGAAGCGGCTGAACGCCTGGGTATCAGCCCGCGTACCCTGCGTTACAAGCTGGCGCAAATGCGCGATGCCGGGATGGATGTAGAGGCGTATCTCTACGCCAGCTAGGCCCTTCTCTACAGGGCTCGGCAGCGTCAGCTTGCCTATCGAACCTCAGGCTAAATTATCGGCGCTGATTGCTGGTGGAAGGATGTAGCGTCTTCCAGCCTACGGCGAAGTGTAGGGTGCGACATTGCGCAGCTTGTCCACCGAAAGTCAGGCCAAATTATCGGCGCTGATTGCTGGTGGAAGGATGAAGCGTCTTCCACCCTACGGCGAAGTGTAGGGTGCGACATTGCGCAGCTTGTCCACCGGGGCATAACCCGTGCTTTGAGTGTTTGCCAGCGCAAAGCGTCAATCATCCGATCGCATCAGAATAATTATCCATCAGCGCTTAACTGGCATCCTTGTTGCTAATAACCCTGTATAGCGCCGCGAAGTGTCAAAAAGAAAGCGGCCAGTGGAGGAAGTTATGAGCCAAGGCATTGAATTTAATCGACTGATGTTGGAAATGCGTTCCATGCAGGCAGATGCCATGGCGCGTCCAAAACCTGTATCAGCCACACCTGAACCAGGTAAAACCTGTATCAGCCACACCTGAACCAGGTGCGCCGAGCTTTTCCGAAATGCTTGGCCAGGCGGTTGGCAAGGTCAATGAAACCCAGCAGGCTTCCACTCAGTTGGCTACCGCCTTCGAGATGGGTAAAAGCGGTGTTGACCTGACCGACGTGATGATCGCCTCGCAAAAAGCCAGCGTTTCATTCCAGGCCATGACCCAGGTGCGTAACAAGCTGGTTCAGGCGTATCAAGACATCATGCAGATGCCGGTTTAAAGGCGGAATTTGACTCATGGCTGACGCTCTCTCGGCAAATATGCCGGCTACCACCGGCGCCTCTGGCGACTCGAAGAAACCCTTGTTTGGCCTGGCATTTCTGGAAAATCTCTCGGAAATGACCATGCTGCGCCAGGTCGGCCTGATGGTTGGTTTGGCGGCAAGCGTGGCGATTGGCTTTGCGGTGGTTTTGTGGTCACAGCAGCCCGACTATCGTCCGCTTTATGGCAGCCTCGACGGCATGGATGCATCACAGGTGATGGAAACCCTGTCGATGGCTGATATTGCTTACACCGTCGAGCCAAACTCTGGCGCCTTGCTGGTCAAGTCCGAGGACATGGCCCGTGCCCGCATGCGTCTGGCGGCGGCAGGCGTTGCGCCGAGCGACAAGACCATGGGCTTTGAAATCCTTGATCAGGAACAAGGCCTTGGCACCAGCCAGTTCATGGAGGCCACCCGCTACCGTCGCGGCCTCGAAGGTGAGTTGGCGCGCACTGTTTCGAGCCTCAATAATGTCAAGGCCGCACGCGTGCACCTGGCGATTCCGAAGAGCTCGGTGTTCGTGCGCGATGACCGCAAGCCGAGCGCCTCGGTATTGGTCGAACTTTATCCGGGGCGTGGGCTGGAGCCGAGCCAGGTGATGGCGATCGTCAATCTGGTGGCCACCAGCGTACCTGAACTGGATAAATCGCAAGTCACGGTGGTCGATCAAAAGGGCAATCTGCTCAGCGACCAGCAGGAAAACTCGGCGCTGACCATGGCAGGCAAACAGTTTGATTACAGCCGTCGCCTTGAAAGCCTGATGACCCAGCGTGTGCACAATATCCTGCAGCCGGTTTTAGGTTCAGGCCGCTATAAGGCCGAAGTCTCAGCCGACGTTGATTTCAGCGCTGTTGAATCGACTTCGGAGATGTTCAATCCAGACCAGCCCGCACTGCGCAGCGAGCAGAAAACCGACGAGCAACGCAGCAGTAGCTTGCCCCCGCAAGGAGTGCCCGGCGCGCTGAGCAATCAGCCGCCGACGCCAACCAATGCGCCGCAACAAGCCAATGCGCCGGCTGCCGCAGCACCTGCAGGTCCGGTCGCGGCGGGGCAACCGCTGCTCGATGCCAATGGCCAGCAAGTGATTGATCCGGCTACAGGCCAGCCAATGCTGGCGCCGTTCCCGGCTGATAAACGTGAGCAGTCGACGCGCAACTATGAGTTGGATCGTTCGATCAGCCACACCAAGCAACAACAAGGTCGCCTGCGCCGGTTATCTGTCGCTGTAGTGGTTGATGATCAGATCAAGGTTGATCCTGCAACGGGCGAAACCACCCATGTGCCCTGGACCAGCGATGAGCTGGCACGCTTTACCCGACTGGTTCAGGACTCTGTTGGCTTCGATGCCAGCCGTGGTGACAGCGTCAGCGTCATCAATACGCCGTTTACCGCGGTTACTGGCGAGGAGGTTGTCGACATTCCGTTCTACACCCAGCCGTGGTTCTGGGATACGGTCAAGCAAGTGCTGGGCGTGCTGTTTATCCTGGTGTTGGTGTTCGGTGTGTTGCGTCCGGTGTTGAATAACATCACCGGCGGTGGCAAGAGCCGTGAATTGGCAGTGGCCGGCGGCGCGGATGGCGATGTAGAGTTAGGCGACATGGCCGGTGGCCTGGCGGCAGATCGGGTCAGCCTTGGCGGCCCGCAAAGCATCCTGTTGCCTAGCCCGAGCGAAGGCTATGACGCGCAGCTCAATGCAATTAAAAGTCTGGTTGCCGAAGATCCGGGCCGGGTTGCTCAGGTAGTTAAAGAGTGGATCAACGACGATGAGTGAAGGTCGCGCGAACGCCAAGTTAGATAAGGTCGAGAAGGCTGCAATCCTGCTGCTGTCATTGGGTGAAACCGACGCGGCCCAGGTCCTGCGCCACCTTGGCCCCAAGGAAGTGCAGAAGGTCGGCGTGGCCATGGCTGGAATGCGCAATATCAACCGTGACCAGGTCGAATTGGTGATGGGGGAGTTCGTCGAGATCGTTGGCGACCAGACCAGCCTGGGCGTGGGTGCCGATGGCTACATCCGCAAGATGCTGACCCAGGCCCTTGGCGAAGATAAAGCAGGCAACCTGATTGACCGGATTTTGCTTGGCGGCAGCACCAGCGGCCTCGACAGTCTGAAGTGGATGGAGCCGCGGGCGGTGGCTGACGTGATTCGTTACGAGCATCCGCAGATCCAGGCCATTGTCGTGGCCTACCTGGACCCCGACCAGGCCGGTGAAGTGCTGAGCCACTTTGATCATAAAGTCCGTCTGGATATCGTCCTGCGCGTGTCTTCGCTGAACACCGTCCAGCCTGCGGCCTTGAAAGAATTGAACCTGATCCTGGAGAAGCAGTTCTCCGGGAACTCCAATACCAGTCGCGCCAGCCTTGGTGGCATCAAGCGCGCCGCGGATATCATGAACTTCCTCGACAGCTCTGTTGAAGGACAGTTGATGGATTCGATTCGTGAAGTTGACGAGGATCTGTCGACCCAGATCGAAGACCTGATGTTTGTCTTTGACAACCTGGCTGATGTTGATGATCGCGGCATCCAGGCGCTGCTGCGCGAGGTGTCTTCCGATGTGCTGGTGCTGGCGCTCAAGGGCGCTGACGAAGCGATCAAGGAAAAGGTGTTCAAGAACATGTCCAAGCGAGCGGCCGAGCTGCTGCGTGATGACCTTGAAGCCAAGGGGCCTGTGCGCGTCAGCGATGTCGAGACCGCACAGAAAGAAATTCTCACCATCGCCCGCCGCATGGCCGAAGCCGGGGAGATCGTCCTTGGTGGCAAGGGCGGCGAAGAAATGGTGTAAGCCGCTATGGCTAAAGAAGTCCAGAGCGAGCTTATTCGCGCCGGCGATATCAATGCGCTCGATGTCTGGTCGTTGCCGAGTTTCGACCAGCATCCAGACACCGCCAATGAGCTTGCAGTCGAGGCGCCTGATGAACCGCCTGCCGATGCGCAGCTCGACAGCGAAGAGGTGGCGCCGGAAGACGTCAAGCCTCTGACGCTGGATGAGCTTGAAGCCATTCGCCAGGAAGCCTACAACGAGGGTTTGTTGACCGGCGAACGTGACGGTTACCATGCCGGGCAGCTCAAGGCCAAGCAGGAAGCCGAGGCCGCATTGGCCAGCAAGCTTGAAGGGCTTGAGCGGGTGATGAGCCAGTTGTTCGAGCCCATTGCCGAGCAGGATCAGCAAATCGAGGCGGCCATGGTCGACCTGGTCAGCCGCATCACCCGAGAGGTGATCCAGCGTGAGTTGGCGCATGACTCCAGCCACATACGCCAGGTGTTGCGAGAGGCTTTGAAGTTATTACCCATTGGCGATGACAATGTGCGGATTCACCTTAATCCGCAGGATTACGACATCATCAAAACCTTGCGTGATCGCCACGAGGAAAGCTGGCGGATTCTCGAGGACGAGTCACTGCTTCCGGGCGGTTGCCGGGTGGAGTGTGCCAACAGCCGGATCGATGCGACCGTTGAAACGCGCATCACCCAGTCGCTCAAGCAACTCTTCGAACAACAGCGCGAACAGGCGGTGCATCCGCTTGAGGCCGATATGCATATTCCCCTGAGTTCAGCGGAAAATCCCACACGTGAAACTTGAGCGCGTTAGTTTTGCCAAGCGCTTGAGTGGCTACAGCGAGGCGATCAGGCTGCCAAGCTCACCCGTGGTCGAAGGACGTTTGCTGCGGGTGGTCGGTTTAACCCTTGAGGCCGAAGGTTTGCGTGCCTCCTTGGGCAGTCGCTGCATGGTCATCAACGAGGGCAGCTATCATCCATTGCAGGTCGAGGCCGAAGTGATGGGGTTTGCCAACGGCAAGATCTTCCTGATGCCGGTCGGCAGCCTGGCTGGCATAGCCCCGGGGGCGCGTGTGGTGCCCTTGCCGGATACCGGACGCCTGCCGATGGGCATGTCGATGCTCGGCCGGGTGCTTGATGGCACAGGTGCCGCGTTGGATGGCAAGGGGCGGATGAAGGCCGAAGACTGGGTGCCGATGGACGGCCCGCAAATCAACCCGATGAAGCGTCATCCGATTGACCTGCCGCTGGATGTGGGCATTCGTTCGATCAATGGCCTGTTGACTGTGGGGCGAGGCCAGCGTCTGGGTCTATTTGCCGGTACAGGCGTCGGTAAAAGCGTGCTGTTGGGCATGATGACGCGTTTTACCGAAGCCGAGATTATTGTCGTGGGGCTTATTGGCGAGCGGGGCCGCGAGGTCAAGGAATTCATCGAGGAAATACTCGGTGAAGAGGGCATCAAGCGCTCGGTCGTGGTGGCTTCGCCTGCTGACGATGCCCCCTTGATGCGCTTGCGCGCTGCCACCTATTGCACACGAATTGCCGAATACTTTCGTGACAAGGGCAAGAATGTCCTGTTGCTGATGGATTCGCTGACCCGTTTTGCCCAGGCCCAGCGCGAAATTGCCCTGGCCATTGGTGAGCCGCCAGCTACCAAGGGATATCCACCATCAGTTTTCGCCAAATTGCCAAAGCTGGTGGAGCGTGCGGGTAATGCTGAAGAAGGTGGCGGTTCAATCACGGCTTTTTACACCGTGTTGAGCGAAGGTGACGATCAGCAGGACCCCATTGCCGATGCCGCGCGGGGGGTACTCGACGGGCACATTGTCTTGAGTCGACGCTTGGCCGAAGAGGGCCATTATCCGGCGATTGATATCGAAGCCTCGGTGAGCCGGGTGATGCCGCAAGTGGTGACGCGTGAGCATCTGCAGAACGCCCAGCGGTTCAAGCAGCTGTGGTCGCGCTACCAGCAAAGTCGCGACCTGATCAGCGTTGGCGCTTATGTGCCGGGTGGCGATGCGGACACCGACCTGGCCATTGCCAAACGCCCGCAAATGGTGGCTTTTCTGCGTCAGAGCCTGGACGAGAGCGAGGGTTTGTCGAGCAGTTCAGCCCAGCTTGCGAGCACATTCACTCCGCCAAATAATACTCAAGCATGAGTAAACGTCGTGCTCAACAGCTGGCGCCGGTGGTGGAAATGGCCGAGCGCGCCGAGCGTGAAGCTGCTGTGCAACTGGGGCGGGCTCAAGCGCTGCAGGGCCAGGCCGAGGTCAAGCTGGGTGAGCTTGAACGCTACCGCGCCGATTATCAGCAACAATGGATGACTGAAGGTCAGCGTGGTGTATCCGGGCAGTGGCTGATTAACTATCAGCGCTTTCTTTCCCAGTTGGAAACCGCGATTGCCCAGCAGCAGCAAAGCCTTGATTGGCATCGCAATAATGTTGATAAGGTTCGCCAGGCCTGGCAGCAGCGGTATGCGCGCCTCGAAGGCCTGCGTAAATTGATCCAGCGCTACCAGGATGAAGCGCGTCAACTTGAGGACAAGCGCGAGCAGAAAATGCTCGATGAGTTGTCGCAACGGCTGGCCGGTCGCGAGCGGTTTTAAGCGGCCTTCTGGATGAAATCGCAAAAAAAGCATTTGGCCTTATGCCTGGGCGCCGTTAGTGTGTCTGCGCAGTGTTTTCGGTGATGGGCGAATCAAGGAGTGTCGCGCCGTGGTAGCACATGTTGATGAAGTCATAATTGCCGGACTGAAGGACGTCATGGGTAATGAGTACCCGGTCTTGCTCGAGGCCTACCTGCAAGACTCCCGTGAGCGCCTGCGATTGGCCGAGCATGCGCTTGCCGAGAACGATATGTCGGCCCTCTGCCTGGCCATACACAGCTTCAAGGGCAGTTGCGGCAATGTCGGTGCATATGAGCTGGCGCGCCTATGCCAGGCGCTAGAGCTGGCAGTCGAGCAACACAACAGGCCCTTGCGTGACCAACTGTTTGCCCAGATCAAAATCGAACTGGCCGCGGTCAGGATTTTTTTCCAGCTCGAAATTCAGGCTTCCCAAGCCGATTAGATTCTCCTCGCCAACCCATACAGGCGAACTTGGCCTGGCTCTTGCTATCTCCCAGTACGAACCAATCCGTATGGAGAGTGCCGATGTCCGGTGCAGCTGACTTACTGCTCAAACCAGCAGTCGATTTAAAGCCCAAGGTTGCGGCGGCCAAGCCTCAGGCAAAACCTGCCGAGCCCCGTGGCCGTGAGGCTTCCAGCTTCGCTGAGGTCTACGCCAATGAGCGTCAGGCCAAACCGGCCGAGCGCGCAAACAGCTCGACAAAAGCGGCGAATGAGCACAAACCCAAGGCGGCCGATGATGCCGGTGCGGATGCCAATGGCGAGGCTCAGCCGCAAACGGTTGCCGAAAGCGGCAATTCCTTGCCGACCGACCCGGCGATGACCCAGGGTGAGGGCGAGGAGGGGCAAGCCGATGCACCGCCATCGACTGAAGAGACCGATGAGTTGTTCGGCCTGCAATTGAATGCCGACCAGCTTGCGCAGATGACAGCGGTCTCGGCCAACTTCAAAAGCTCGGGGCCGGCCAGTATGACCGATGCCAGTTTTGATGCCGACCTTGATGCCATGAACCAACTGCCCGCGGTACGCATGGCTTTGGATATCGGCAAGGCACAAGCGGCGGCCAATGCCGAACAGAAATCACCCGGCGCAGTAGCGGCGCAAACTTCGCTCAACCCCGAGCAGAGCTTTGCCAGCGCAATGGCGGCGATGGGCAACAAGTTGCAGTCAGGCGAGAAAACCCTGGCCGACGAATTCAACTTGAGTGATCTCACCGCCGAAGCGCTGGATAGCCTCAAGGAGAGTTCCGCCGATACCAAGCCGGAAAACTTCGTGAGCAAGCTCAATGCGCTGAGCCAGGCTGTTACCCAGCAAACCTCGCTTACTCCGAAACTTCCGGTGGTCGGTACGCCAATCGCGATGCAACAGGGTGGCTGGACCGAGGCAGTCGTGGATCGGGTCATGTACTTGTCGAGCCAGAACCTCAAGTCGGCAGAGATCCAGCTTGATCCGGCAGAGCTGGGGCGTTTGGAAGTGCGTATTCACATGAACCATGACCAGACCCAGGTTTCCTTTGCCAGCGCCAATGCGGCGGTGCGCGATAGTCTTGAAGGGCAAATGCACCGCTTGCGCGAGATGTTTACCCAGCAGGGAATCAATTTGCAGGATGTCAGCGTCACCGACCCGAACCAGGGGCGCGGTTGGCAAGGGCAGGGGCAAAACCAGCAGCAAGCGGGCAGTGACAGTCAGCGTGGGGCTTCTGGCTCAAGCTTTACCGGCAACCATGAGGAGGAATTGTCGATTAGCAGCATCGAGCAGCGTGCCACGGCCTATGGAGCGCCTCGCAGCATGGTCGACTATTACGCATGAGTATATTGCTGGCACAGGGCGTGACAATGCCAGGCTTGTCCATCAAGCTTGTCAGCAAGTAGTCAGGTTGCACGCGTTATGAACTATGGCGGATAAAAAAGCATTATCCTGCCGACCTTTCGCCTGACGTTGCAAAGCGTCGGGCGATTTTGTTTGTGCAGCGTTCAAAAGCATAAGGGCTAATCTGGCATAACACTTGCTCTAACAGGCTTTAATGGTTGCTAACCTGAATTTGTGACGGATTATTGGCATGGCGAAGAAAGATAAGCCGCAAGACCCGGCAGCGGATGGCAAGTCTGGCGGTAAAATGAAGATCATTATCCTGGCTGTGGTGGCCTTGTTACTGGTGGTGAGCCTGACAATTGCCGGTACCTGGTTCTTTCTCAGCAAGCAGGACGATACGCCGGAACCCAGCGCCGAAACCAAGCAGCAAGAGGGTGCTCCAGTCAAGCAAGCCGCTATCTATGAGGAGTTGACGCCTGCGTTTGTGGTCAACTTCAGCCAGAACGGTCGCGCTCGCTACATGCAGGTCAGCGTTGCCTTGATGTCCCGTGACCAGGCCGCACTGGACGCGCTTAAAGTGCATATGCCGGTACTGCGTAACCGTCTGGTCATGTTGTTCTCTGGCCAGGATTTCAATACGTTAGTGACACCGGTCGGCAAGGAAATGCTGCGCCAGCAGGCGACTGCCAGCGTGCAGGAACTGGCGCAAAAGGAAGTTGGCAAGACAGTGGTCGAACAAGTGTTATTTACCAACCTCGTGTTGCAGTAGTCGGGAGCCATCGATGGCCGTGCAAGACCTGCTTTCCCAGGATGAAATTGATGCCTTGCTGCATGGTGTCGATGACGGAATGGTCGAAACTGAAGACGCTGGGGTTCCAGGTAGCGTCAAACAATATGACCTGACAAGCCAGGACCGTATCGTCCGTGGGCGCATGCCGACGTTGGAGATGATCAACGAGCGCTTTGCCCGGTATACCCGCATCAGCATGTTCAATCTGTTGCGCCGTTCCGCGGATGTTTCAGTTGGCGGCGTGCAGGTGATGAAATTTGGCGAGTACGTGCATTCGTTGTACGTGCCGACCAGCCTCAACCTGGTGAAGATGAAGCCCTTGCGCGGCACCAGCCTGTTTATTCTCGACGCCAAGCTGGTGTTCAAGCTGGTTGATAACTTTTTTGGCGGTGATGGTCGTCACGCCAAGATCGAGGGCCGTGAATTCACTCCCACTGAATTGCGCGTGGTGCGCATGGTGCTGGACCAGGCATTTGTCGATCTCAAGGAAGCCTGGCACGCGGTCATGGACATTAACTTCGATTACGTTAATTCCGAGGTTAACCCGGCGCTGGCCAACATCGTCAGCCCAAGTGAAGTGGTGGTTGTATCGACCTTCCACATTGAGCTGGACGGTGGCGGTGGCGACCTGCATGTGACCATGCCTTACTCGATGATCGAGCCGATTCGCGAAATGCTGGATGCCGGATTCCAGTCCGATGTCGGCGATCATGACGAGCGCTGGATCAACGCGCTGCGTGAAGACGTGCTGGATGTGCGCGTGCCCTTGTCGGCCACGGTTGCGCGTCGTCAGTTGAAGCTACGCGACATCCTGCACATGCAACCTGGTGATGTGATTCCGGTTGAGCTGCCAGACGATGTGATCATGCGCGCCAGTGGCGTGCCTTCATTCAAGGTCAAGCTGGGCGCGCACAAAGGTAATTTGGCGCTGCAGGTGCTCGACCCGATTAATCGTAGCCGCTAGCGCCACGCGCGCTTGCAGGGCTGAACAATCAAGGAGCTTCTGAATCTCGTCGCGCCAGGCAGCGCATGGGTTTATAGAAGTTCAGCAAGTATTTTACGCCATCCGAGGAAAGATCATGGCAGATGAAAACGAAGCGACTTCACCCGAGGAGCAGGCATTGGCCGATGAGTGGGCCGCTGCACTGTCCGAGTCGGGCGATGCCAATCAAGATGACATAGACGCGATGCTCGCCGGTGTTGGCGATGCTGGCAGTGACTCGGCTCCGGCGGCTTCACGAGCTGAAATGGAAGAGTTTGGCGGTGTGCCAAAAAGCAATTTGCCGGTCAACCTTGAAGGCCCGAACCTTGATGTGATCCTCGACATTCCGGTGTCGATATCCATGGAAGTGGGCAATACCGACATCACCATCCGTAACCTGCTGCAGCTTAATCAGGGCTCGGTTATCGAACTGGATCGCCTGGCAGGCGAGCCGCTGGATGTGCTGGTCAATGGCACGCTCATCGCCCATGGTGAAGTGGTTGTGGTCAACGAAAAGTTCGGCATTCGTCTGACGGACGTGATCAGCCCGAGCGAACGCATCAAGAAGCTACGTTGATATGAAAAGCCTTGCCGTGCTGCTGGCCATGCCCTTGACCGCCCTGGCTGCCGAACCTGCTGCCAAGGCGGTGACGCCGATGGCCAGCAGTGGTATCGCCGGGCAACTGAGCCAACTGCTGGTTGGCTTGCTGCTGGTTATCGGCTTGATCTTCTTGCTTGCCTGGCTGATGCGTCGGGTCCAGCAGATTACTCCGCGTGGTGGCCAGGCTATCAAGATCATTTCCAGCCAGGCCCTGAGCACGCGTGATCGTCTATTGCTGGTCCAGGTCGGTAACGAACAGGTGTTGCTGGGCCTGACGCCGGGGCGGATCACTCCTTTGCATGTGCTCAAGGAACCGGTGGACAGCAGTGAGAGCAAGCCTGCGCCAGCAGAGTTTTCCCAGCGCCTGATGGAGCTGCTGGGTAAAGATAATAAGGACAAGAGTTGATGAGCGCGATGCGCCTGTTGTTGCTTTCGTTGTTCATGCTGGCGGCGCCGATGGCACTGGGCGCGGATGACCCGCTGTCGATTTCGGCGATCACCCTGAGCACCAATGCCCAGGGGCAGCAGGAGTATTCGGTCAGCCTGCAGATCTTGCTGATCATGACGGCGCTGAGTTTTATCCCGGCGTTCCTGATGTTGATGACCAGCTTCACCCGGATCATCATTGTATTTTCGATTCTGCGCCAGGCGCTTGGCCTGCAGCAGACGCCATCGAACCAGATACTGGTCGGCCTGGCGCTGTTCTTGACCCTGTTCATCATGGCGCCAGTGTTCGACCAGATTAACAAGGATGCCTTGCAGCCCTATCTCAATGAACAGCTTCCGGCGCAGGAGGCGATACTCAAGGCCGAAGGCCCGATCAAGAATTTCATGCTGGCGCAAACCCGGGAAAGTGATCTCGAGTTGTTTATGCGCCTGTCCAAGCGCACCGACATCGCCAGCCCGGATGACGCGCCGTTGACCATCCTTGTGCCGGCCTTCGTGACTTCTGAACTGAAGACCGCATTTCAGATCGGCTTTATGATTTTTATCCCCTTCCTGATTATCGATCTGGTGGTGTCGAGTATCTTGATGGCGATGGGGATGATGATGCTCTCGCCGCTGATCATCTCGTTGCCGTTCAAGATCATGTTGTTTGTACTCATTGATGGCTGGGCGCTGATCATGGGCACACTTGCTGCCAGTTTCGGAGGTATATAGCCATGACTCCAGAGGTTGCAGTCGATCTGTTTCGAGAGGCGCTGTGGCTGACCTCGATGATTGTCGCAACTATTGTTGTGCCGAGTCTGTTGGTGGGGTTGCTGGTTGCGATGTTCCAGGCTGCCACGCAGATCAACGAACAAACCCTGAGTTTCCTGCCGCGCCTGATGGTGATCTTCCTCACGCTGATTATTACCGGCCCCTGGCTGGTGCGTGAGTTGATGGACTACACGCGCACCTTGATCATGAACATTCCCTCGCTCATTGGCTGACCATGCTTGAGCTTAGCGATGCGCAGATTGGTGGTTGGGTGGGTAGTTTTTTGCTACCACTGTTTCGTATCGCCGCGTTGCTGATGACCATGCCTATTTTCGGTACCAAGCTGGTTCCGGTGCGGGTGCGCCTGTACCTGTCGTTGGCGATCTGCCTGGTGCTGCTGCCAACGTTGCCCGCCATGCCGCAGGTGGATGCATTGAACGTGCAAACCCTGGTTCTGATTGCCCAGGAAGTCCTGATCGGGGTGATGCTGGGCTTTGTGTTGCAGCTGTTTTTCCACGCATTCGTGATCGCAGGGCAAATTGTTTCGATGCAAATGGGCCTGGGCTTCGCTTCGATGGTCGACCCCACCAACGGCATTTCAGTGCCGGTGATCGGCCAGTTCTTTACCATGTTGGTGACCTTGCTGTTCCTGGCCATGAACGGGCATCTGGTGGTGTTCGAGGTACTGGCGGAAAGCTTTGTCACCTTGCCCGTCGGTGGCGGCTTTTTGACTAACCAGTATTGGGATATCGCGACCAAGCTCGGTTGGGTATTTGGCGCGGCGCTGATCCTGGTGTTGCCGGCGATTACCGCCTTGCTGGTGATTAACCTGGCGTTCGGGGTAATGACCCGGGCCTCGCCCCAGTTCAACATCTTCACCATCGGTTTTCCGCTGACGGTGGTGCTGGGCCTGGTGATTATCTGGATCGGCCTGGCCGATATTCTGGCGCAATACGAGGTTTTCGCTCGTGAGGCGTTACTGTTCCTGCGTGAAATGGCACAGGCGAGGTGAGGTCAGTCCATGGCTGAATCTGAAAGCGGCGCCGACAAAAGCGAGGAACCCACGGAGAAACGCCTGCGTGAGTCCCGTGAAAAAGGGCAGATAGCACGCTCGCGTGAACTCAACACCCTGGCCATTATGCTGGCGGGTACAGGTGGCCTGCTGGCCAGCGGCGGCGCGCTTGGTAATGCAATGCTCAATGTCATGCGCGGCAGTTTTTCACTGCCTCGCGAAGTGATACTTGATGAACGCAATATGGGCATCTGGTTGATGGCCGCCGGTCAAGTGGCGTTCGAGGCGCTGGTGCCATTGTTCATGGCGCTGCTGATCGCTTCAATCCTTGGTCCAATCGCCCTGGGTGGCTGGTTGTTTTCGGCGCAGGCGATGGCGCCCAAGTTCAGCCGGATGAACCCGGCGGCAGGGCTCAAGCGAATGTTCTCGACCAAGGCCCTGGTTGAGCTGGTCAAGGCGCTGGCCAAGTTTGCCGTGATCCTGATCATCGCCTTGCTGGTGCTGTCGGCGGATCGCGATGCCTTGTTGGCAATTTCCCATGAGCCGCTGGAAAACGCCATCATGCATGCCTCGCAAGTGGTGGGCTGGAGTGCGTTGTGGATTGCCTGTGGCTTGATTCTGATTGCTGCGGTGGATGTGCCGTTCCAGATCTGGGACAACAAGCAAAAGCTGATGATGACCAAGCAAGAAGTGCGCGACGAGTACAAGGACAGCGAGGGCAAGCCCGAGGTCAAGCAGCGCATCCGTCAATTGCAGCGTGAGATGACCGAGCGCCGAATGATGCAGGCCGTGCCGCAGGCCGACGTGGTCATCACCAACCCCACGCATTTTGCCGTGGCGCTAAAGTACGACCCGACCAAGGGAAGTGCCCCGGTGATGTTGGCCAAGGGCGGCGATTTTACGGCGCTGAAAATTCGCGAGATCGCCCAGGAACACGATGTCATGCTCCTGGAGTCCCCGGCGCTGGCGCGGGCGGTGTTCTATTCGACGGAAATCGATCAGGAAATCCCGGCTGGCCTGTATCTGGCGGTGGCCCAGGTGTTGGCCTATGTCTATCAGTTACGCCAGTATCAGGCTGGCAAAGGCAAGCGTCCCGATAGCCTCAAGGATCTACCCATCCCGCCTGACTTGCGTCGTGACGACTGATTCCCTGCCTATTTCAGGGAATTTTGAGGCGCAGGGCAAAGTTGGACGGGATTTTGCAAAACCCCAGTGAAAGGCGCTTTCGCGTCAAAAGATTGAACCTGCTGGGGTAAAGATGTGGCGGTAGATCATTCACAGATTATCGGTAACGTGCGCAGTAATCTTTCGGGGTTGCGCCAGGGCAACCTGGGTATCCCGCTGTTGCTGCTGGTCATGCTTGGCATGGTCATGCTGCCGATCCCTCCATTTCTGCTCGACGTGCTGTTTACCTTCAGCATTGCCTTGGCGATCGTGGTGCTGCTGGTCAGTATCTATGCCTTGCGCCCGCTGGATTTTGCGGTGTTCCCAACCATCCTGCTGGCGGCCACCTTGCTGCGCCTGGCGCTAAACGTAGCCTCTACACGGGTGGTGTTGCTCCATGGCCATGATGGCCACGCGGCAGCGGGGCAGGTGATCCAGGCCTTTGGTGAGGTGGTGATTGGTGGCAACTACGTTGTAGGTATCGTGGTCTTCGCCATCTTGATGATCATCAACTTCGTGGTGGTCACCAAGGGTGCCGGGCGTATCTCGGAGGTGAGCGCGCGTTTTACCCTCGACGCCATGCCCGGTAAGCAAATGGCGATTGACGCCGATCTCAATGCCGGTCTGATTGAGCAGGCCGAAGCCAAAAAGCGCCGTTCCGAAGTGTCCCAGGAAGCGGATTTCTACGGCTCGATGGACGGTGCCAGCAAATTCGTCCGTGGTGATGCCATTGCCGGCCTGCTGATCCTCTTCATCAACCTTATTGGCGGTGTCGCCATTGGTATCTTCCAGCACGGTTTAAGCTTTGCCGATTCAGGCAAGGTCTACACCCTGTTGACCATTGGTGACGGCCTGGTTGCCCAGATTCCGTCGCTGCTGCTGTCGACTGCGGCGGCAATCATGGTGACCCGGGTTTCCAGCTCCGAAGACATGGGGGCGCAGGTCAACCGCCAGATGTTTGCCTCGCCGCGTGCGCTGGCCGTGGCTGCTGCCATCATGATTGCAATGGGGCTGGTGCCGGGGATGCCACATTTCTCCTTTATCAGTCTTGGCCTGGTGGCTGCCGGTGCGGCCTACTGGATTGCCAACAAGCAGCGCAAGGTCAAGGAGGAGGAAGTCAAGGAGGTTCAGCGCCAGCAAGAGCAGCTACCTGCCCAGCGTGCCCAGGACGTCAAGGAACTGGGTTGGGATGATGTGATGCCGGTCGACATGGTCGGGCTGGAAGTGGGGTATCGGCTGATTCCACTGGTTGATCGCAACCAGGGCGGCCAGTTGCTTGCGCGGATCAAGGGCGTACGTAAAAAACTGTCGCAGGAGATGGGTTTCCTGATGCCTTCGGTGCATATCCGCGACAACCTTGATCTACAGCCCAATGCCTATCGCCTGACCTTGATGGGCGTCAGCGTGGCGGAGGCAGAAGTCTATCCGGATCGCGAGCTTGCCATTAACCCGGGGCAGGTATTTGGCACCCTCAACGGGGTTGCCGCCAAGGATCCGGCGTTCGGTCTTGAAGCGGTCTGGATTGATGTTAACCAGCGCGACCAGGCGCAGTCGCTGGGCTATACAGTGGTCGATGCCAGTACCGTGGTTGCGACCCATCTCAACCAGGTGCTGCACAAGCACGCCCATGAGTTGCTGGGCCATGAAGAAGTCCAGCAACTCATGCAGCTGTTGGCCAAGAGCTCGCCCAAGCTGGCTGAGGAACTGGTGCCGGGGCTGGTATCGCTGTCGACCTTGCTTAAAGTGCTGCAAGCCTTGCTGCAGGAGCAGGTGCCGGTGCGTGATATCCGGACCATTGCCGAGGCCATCGCCAATGTCGCGCCAAAGAGTCAAGATCCCGCCGCTATGGTGGCGGCAGTTCGTGTTTCGCTATCCCGTGCAATAGTGCAAAGCATTGTGGGACTAGAGCCCGAGCTGCCTGTGATCACCTTGGAGCCAAGGTTGGAACAGATATTGCTAAATAGCGTACAGAAGGCCGGTCAAGGCTCCGAGGAAGGCATCTTGCTGGAGCCGGGCATGGCTGAAAAGCTGCAACGTTCCTTGATCGATGCAGCTCAGCGCCAGGAAATGCTCGGCAAGCCAGTGATTCTTCTGGTCGCCGGGCCGGTTCGGGCGATGCTCTCGCGCTTTGCACGAATGGCGGTAGCCAATGCCCATGTGTTGGCTTACCAGGAAATACCCGATAACAAGCAGGTCACCATCGTTGCGACGGTGGGTCAGAATTAAGCGGTGCTGAATCGCACAGATGTTGTCCAGCCGCCGCAAAACCGAGGTCACAGGTATGCAGGTTAAACGCTTTTTTGCTGCCGATATGCGTCAAGCCATGAAGCTGGTTCGTGAAGAGCTGGGCGCTGACGCGTCGATCATCGGTAATCGCCGTGTTGCGGGCGGCGTCGAGTTGACCGCCGCGCTGGATTACCAGGTTCCTGCGGCGCCCGCGCGCCAGCCGAACCCTGCCTTGGAAACCGAACTGCGCAAAACCCAGTCGAAAATTGCTGCGGCCCATGCTGAGTTGAGCCTGCGCGTCGAGCCTGAGGTGGCCAAGGATCTGCAGCTATTCGCTGAGCTGTCGGAGCAGGTTGAAAGCCCGCTGGATGCTGCCGTACGTGCATCTTCCAAAGCGGCGGCTGCGGCGGTTGATCAAAACACTATCGATGCCATGCGTTCTGAGTTGTCTGGGCTGCGTGAGCTGATCGAAGTCCAGCTCGGCTCGATCGCCTGGGGGCAGATGCAAACCCGTCGGCCCCAGCAAGCCAACCTGTGGCGCCGCCTGCAGCGCATGGGCTTGCCCGCGGATGTCGCCCGGCCCTTGCTGGAGCGCGTTGGCGAAATTGCCGAGCCTCGCCAGGCCTGGCGCATGTTGTTGGCACATATGGCTCACGCGATTCAGGTTCCCAAGCAGGAGCCGCTGGAAGAGGGTGGTGTTATTGCCCTGGTCGGCCCGGCTGGCATGGGCAAGACCACGACCATTGCCAAGCTGGCGGCGCGTTATGTACTGAAGTTCGGCGCGCAGAATATCGCGCTGGTCAGCCTGGATAGCTATCGCATTGGCGCTCAGGAACAACTGAAAACCCTGGGCCGCATTCTCAATGTGCCGGTGACGCTGGTTGATCCCAGTCAATCGTTGACCCAGGTCATCACCCCCTTGATGCGCAAACGTGTGGTTTTGATCGATACTGCAGGCCTGCCAGCCAACGACCCGGCGCTGCGAATGCAGCTTGAAGCCTTGTCGAGCCGCTCGATTAATGCGAAAAACTACCTGGTGATGGCCGCGACCAGTCAGAATCAGGTACTGAAATCGGCTTATCATAGTTATAAGCGCTGTGGGCTTATGGGTTGTATTCTGACTAAACTGGATGAAGCGGCAAGCATGGGTGAGGTTCTGGGGTTGGCGATGAGCCAGCGCCTGCCAGTTGCATATGTGACTGATGGTCCTCGAATTCCTGATGATCTACAGCTGCCGCGCAGTCATCAGTTGGTCAGCCGCGCAGTTGGCCTTCAAGCACAGGAAGAACCTTGCGAAGACACCATGGCTGAAGTCTTTGCGGGTCTTTACCAGCAACCGGCTAGACAGGCGAGTTGATGCGTCACCACATGATCTTTGATACAGCTTGCATGCAAGCTTGTTGTGTTCATCTTAGTCGAAGCTCAATGGACAGGATGCTTCTGACCAACGTGAACAAGGAGCGTAATTAAATGGCTATGCACCCAGTGCAAGTAATTGCAGTTACTGGCGGTAAGGGCGGCGTCGGCAAGACCAACGTGTCCGTCAACCTGGCAATGGCGCTGGCCGAGGAAGGCCGGCGCGTCATGCTGATGGATGCTGACTTGGGGCTGGCGAACATTGATGTGCTGCTGGGGCTTACACCAAAGCGCACGCTGGCAGATGTCATCAGTGGCGAATGCGACATGCGCGATGTGGTCATCCAGGGGCCATGCGGTATTCGCATTGTGCCGGCAGCTTCGGGCACGCAAAGCATGGTTCAGCTATCGCCCATGCAGCATGCCGGCCTGATCCAGGCATTTAGCGACATCAGTGAAAATATTGACGTGTTGATTGTCGATACCGCAGCCGGAATCGGCGACTCGGTTGTCAGTTTCGTACGCGCAGCGCAGGAAGTGCTGGTGGTGGTTTGCGATGAGCCAACGTCTATTACCGATGCCTATGCCCTGATCAAACTGCTTAACCGCGATTACGGCATGAACCGTTTCAGAGTGTTGGCCAATATGGCGCACACCCCGCAAGAAGGGCGAAATCTGTTCGCCAAACTGAGCAAGGTCACCGACCGTTTCCTCGATGTCGCATTGCAATACGTTGGCACCGTGCCTTATGACGAGTCGGTGCGCAAAGCCGTGCAGAAGCAACGTGCAGTTTTTGAAGCATTTCCACGTTCAAAATGCTCCATGGCGTTTCGAGCAATAGCCCAGAAGGTCTGCACCTGGCCTTTACCCGCCAATCCGCGTGGGCATCTGGAGTTTTTTGTCGAGCGTCTGGTGCAACAACCTGCTACTGATACGCCGGCATGACAGCGGCGTCTGGACTCCGAATGTATAGCAAAGCGCAAGGTAAAGACTTGCAACATCAGCTAATCGAACGGTATGCGCCATTGGTCAAGCGGATTGCCTATCACCTTTTGGCGCGCTTGCCTGCGAACGTTCAGGTCGATGATTTGATCCAGGCCGGAATGATCGGCTTGCTTGAGGCTTCGAAAAAATACGATGGCTCCAAAGGCGCCAGTTTCGAGACCTTTGCCGGTATTCGTATCCGTGGCTCAATGCTTGATGAAGTGCGTAAAGGCGATTGGGCACCGCGTTCGGTGCATCGCAATAGCCGCATGGTCAGTGATGCAATTCGATTAATTGAAGCAAAAACAGGTCGTGACGCTAAAGATCACGAAGTTGCGGCCGAACTCCAATTGAGTCTCGAAGATTACTACGGCATTCTTGGCGACACTTTGGGCAGCCGCCTGTTCAGTTTTGACGACCTGCTTGAGGACGGAGAAAATAGCGGCCTGCATGAAGATGTGAGTAGCAGTCAATCAGGCCCATCACGCGAATTCGAGGAAGAGCGCTTTCAAAAAGCGCTTGCCGATGCGATTGGCAACTTGCCGGAGCGCGAGCAATTGGTCATTTCGTTGTATTACGACGAAGAGCTCAACCTCAAGGAAATTGGTGAAGTGCTGGGCGTGAGCGAGTCTCGGGTAAGCCAGTTGCACAGCCAGTGCGCCGCACGTTTGCGTGCGCGCCTGGGCGAGTGGCGAGCTGGATAAATAGTTGGATACTGAAAACCTTGTATAGCGAGGCACGCAGGTGCCTAGCCAGGCCGGTT
Source organism: Pseudomonas sp. S9 (assembly GCF_000222125.1). Classification (NCBI taxonomy): domain Bacteria; kingdom Pseudomonadati; phylum Pseudomonadota; class Gammaproteobacteria; order Pseudomonadales; family Pseudomonadaceae; genus Pseudomonas; species Pseudomonas sp. S9. The sequence continues at coordinate 50,853 of NZ_AFFX01000001.1, forward strand.
TCACGATTAGAGGGTGCATTCAGGCTGCTGAGTGCACTGGGGAAGGTACGGAGGTCGACTTGGACAAGAACATGAAAATCCTCATCGTTGATGACTTTTCAACGATGCGCCGCATTATCAAAAACCTCCTGCGTGATCTGGGGTTTACTAACACTGCTGAAGCCGATGATGGCACCACTGCACTGCCAATGCTGCAAAGCGGCAGTTTCGACTTTCTGGTGACTGACTGGAACATGCCGGGAATGACCGGTATTGAGCTGTTGCGCGCAGTGCGTGCGGATGAACGGCTGAAACAACTGCCGGTACTTATGGTGACCGCTGAAGCCAAGCGTGACCAGATCATTGAGGCTGCCCAGGCCGGTGTAAACGGTTACGTGGTGAAGCCTTTCACTGCTCAAGTGCTTAAAGAAAAAATAGAAAAGATATTTGAGCGTGTAAACGGCTGATGTCTGCGCTGAGGTTGTTATGGAACACGATGATTCCCAAGTGGGTGACTTTGAATCGACCCTGAAAAGTAATGCCCACCAATTGCTTGAAAGCCTTGAGCGCGGCAATTTTGGTGATGCTGTCCAGGTTATCAATGAACTGAACAAAGTGCGCGACCGTGGTCTTTATCACGAAGTCGGCAAGCTGACGCGCGAGCTGCACAGCGCAATCGTCAACTTCCAGCTTGACCCGCGCCTGCCCCATGCGACCGAAGTCTCGCAGATTACCGACGCAACCGAACGCCTCAATTACGTGGTGACAATGACCGAGGATGCGGCCAATCGCACCATGGATCTGGTCGAGCAGAGTGCGCCGCTGGTCAATGATATCCGCACCGAGGCGCAGAGCCTGAGTGCCGACTGGGGGCGTTTCATGCGCCGCGAAATGGGCGCCGAAGATTTTCGTGAGCTGGCCAAGCGAGTCGAGTTGTTCCTGGTCAATAGCGAGCGAGACAGTGGCAAGTTGTCAGGGCACTTGAACGATATTCTCCTGGCCCAGGATTACCAGGACCTGACCGGCCAGGTGATCAAGCGCGTCACCCAGTTGGTCACTGAAGTTGAAAGCAATCTGCTCAAGTTGATGCTCATGGCCACCCAGGTTGATCGCTATGCCGGCATCGAACATGACCAGGAGGCATTGCGTGCAGAAAAACAACAAGAAAAAAATCCATCTCAGGGTGAAGGTCCGCAGATTCATGCCGATAAGCTTGATGACGTCGCAGCGAGTCAAGATGACGTCGATGATCTGTTGTCCAGTCTGGGATTTTAGGAGCACGTCCATATGAGCTTCGGCGCCGATGAAGAAATTCTCCAGGATTTCCTGGTAGAGGCCGGCGAGATACTCGAACAATTGTCCGAGCAGTTGGTTGAGCTTGAGAGCCGCCCGGATGATATGAATCTGCTCAATGCGATTTTTCGGGGATTTCACACAGTTAAAGGCGGTGCCGGTTTTCTCCAGCTCAATGAGTTGGTGGAGTGCTGTCATATTGCGGAAAACGTCTTCGATATCTTGCGTAAAGGCGAACGCCGGGTCGATTCGGAGTTGATGGACGTTGTGCTTGAGGCACTGGACGCCGTCAATGGCATGTTCAGTGAAGTACGCGAAGGTGTCACGCCCACTGCCGCGACCCCGGAGCTATTGGCTGCATTGGCCCAGCTGGCTGAGCCAACGCCTGCTGCGGGCGTCGCCAGCCCAGCGCCAGTTGTTGCTGCGCCTGCTACTGCGCCGACTGCGGCAACCTCCAACGATATTACCGACAGCGAATTTGAACAGTTGCTCGACGCCCTTGACGAAACGCCACAGCAGGTCGATGCCCCGGCTGCCAGTGATGAAATCACTGACGATGAATTCGAGTCGCTACTTGATCAATTGCACGGCAAGGGCCAGTTCGCCACAGGCGAGGCTTCAACCGCGCCAGCCAAGGCCGAGGCGGCGGTTCCCGAAGCTCCGGCTGCCGAATCAGCCAGTGATGAAATCACTGACGATGAGTTCGAGGCCTTGCTCGATCAGTTGCATGGCAAAGGCCAGTTCGTAGCGCCCAAGGTGGCTGAGCCTGCCGCAGCTTCTGAGCCAGTGGAAAGCGCCTCCACGCCGGCGGTTGCCAGCGATGAAATCAGCGACGACGAATTTGAAGCCTTGCTTGATGAGCTGCACGGCAAAGGCAAGTTTAGCGAGCCAGTTGCCAAGGTTGTCGGCTCCGACGTACAGCCTGCCCAGGCAACTGCGGCAGTCGCAAAGGTTGCACCAGCCCGAGCTGCGGCAGCTGCGCCGGCTCCTGAAAAGGCGGCTCCAGCCAACGAAGTGGAAACCACGGTTCGGGTTGATACCGCGCGCCTTGATGAAATCATGAACATGGTCGGTGAGCTGGTGCTGGTGCGTAATCGCCTGGTTCGCCTGGGTGCAAGCAGCAACGATGAAGCCATGGGCAAGGCGGTATCGAACCTGGATGTGGTCACTGCTGACTTGCAGACCGCGGTGATGAAAACCCGCATGCAGCCCATCAAGAAAGTATTTGGTCGCTTTCCGCGGCTGGTTCGCGACCTGGCCCGCAACCTGAAAAAAGAAATCAGCCTGGAGTTGATCGGCGAAGAAACCGACCTGGATAAAAACCTGGTCGAGGCCCTGGCCGACCCGCTGGTGCACTTGGTGCGCAATGCGGTTGACCACGGTATCGAGTCGCCCGCTGAGCGCGAGGCGGCAGGCAAGTCGCGTGGTGGCAAGGTGGTGTTGTCGGCCGAACAGGAAGGCGATCATATCCTGTTGATGATCACCGACGACGGCAAGGGCATGGATGCCGACGTATTGCGTGCCAAGGCCGTCGAAAAGGGGTTGTTGGAAAAAGACGCGGCAGACCGGCTCAATGAATTTGAATGCTACAACCTGATCTTTGCGCCCGGTTTCTCGACTAAAACCGAGATATCCGACGTGTCCGGCCGGGGTGTCGGCATGGATGTGGTCAAGACCAAGATTTCCCAGCTCAACGGCACGGTCAACGTGTTCTCGGTCAAGGGCCAGGGCTCGAAGATCGTGATCAAGGTGCCTTTGACCCTGGCGATCATGCCAACCTTGATGGTGATGCTGGCCGACCAGGCCTTTGCTTTTCCGCTGGTCAACGTCAACGAGATCTTCCACCTCGACTTGTCGCGTACCAACATTGTTGATGGCCAGGAAGTGGTCGTGGTGCGGGAGAAGGCTTTGCCATTGTTCTACCTCAAGCGTTGGCTGGTAAAAGGCGCCGCGCATGAAGAACAACACGAAGGTCACGTTGTGATTTTGACTGTCGGCAGCCAGCGCATAGGCTTTGTGGTCGATCAGTTGGTGGGCCAGGAAGAAGTGGTGATCAAGCCGCTTGGCAAGATGCTTCAAGGCACGCCCGGCATGTCGGGTGCGACCATCACGGGGGACGGGCGTATTGCGCTGATTCTCGATGTGCCGAGCATGCTCAAACATTACGCACGCCGCATGTGACTGTCGCCCGCGCAGCCCTGTCTGCGCGGAAAAGGAGCTCTAATGGCTGTAAAAGTATTGGTAGTGGATGACTCCGGTTTTTTTCGCCGTCGAGTCTCTGAAATCCTTTCCTCGGATCCGAATATTCAAGTCATCGGCACGGCAACCAATGGCCGTGAAGCGATCGATCAGGCGCAAAACCTCAAGCCTGATGTGATCACCATGGATTACGAAATGCCGATGATGGATGGCATCACGGCAGTGCGTAATATCATGCAGCGCTGCCCAACACCGGTACTGATGTTTTCCTCGCTGACTCATGAAGGCGCTCGCGTCACGCTCGATGCGCTGGATGCGGGTGCGGTTGATTTTTTGCCAAAGAATTTTGAGGATATCTCGCGCAACCCGGACAAGGTTCGCCAGCTGCTCTGCGAGAAAGTCCACAGCATTGCACGCAGCAACAGGCGCAGCCTCAGCTCGGCACCGCCGGTTTCATCTGGGCAGGCGCCAACCACGGCTACTACAACCGCATTGCCCAGGCGTAGCAGTGCACCGCTGAGCAGCCCGGCACGTCCAGTTGTTGAACCCACACGGCCTTCCGGGTCGCATAGCCATGCAGGTACTGGTGCCGCGCCCAAGCAGCGGGCCTATAAACTGGTTGCGATCGGCACTTCAACCGGTGGTCCGGTGGCGCTGCAGCGCGTGCTCAGCCAGTTGCCTGCCAATTTTCCGGCACCGATCGTCCTGGTCCAGCACATGCCAGCGGCGTTCACCAAGGCTTTTTCCGAGCGGCTGGACAAGCTCTGCCGCATCAGTGTCAAGGAGGCCGAGGACGGCGATTTGCTGCGCCCCGGCCTGGCGTTGCTGGCCCCCGGCGGCAAGCAAATGATGATTGACGCGCGGGGTTCGGTACGGATCCTGCCGGGCGATGAGCGGCTTAACTACAAGCCCTGTGTCGACATTACCTTCGGCTCGGCGGCGCGTACCTATCATGACAAGGTGCTGGCGGTGGTACTCACCGGCATGGGCGCCGATGGCCGTGAAGGTGCGCGCCTGCTCAAGCAGAATGGCAGCCAGGTGTGGGCCCAGGATGAAGCCAGCTGCGTGATTTACGGCATGCCAATGGCAGTGGTCAAGGCCAACCTGACCGATGCCGTCTACCCGCTGGATGATATCGGCCGGCACATTACCCAGGCCTGCATCTAATGGATGTCCTGAGCCTGATTGGCATCATCCTGGCGTTTGTCGCTATTTTGGGCGGCAACTACCTTGAGGGCGGCCATGCCGCCGCGCTGCTCAATGGTCCTGCTGCGCTTATCGTGATTGGCGGAACGCTGGGCGCTGCTTTCTTGCAGGCACCGATGAGTGTCTTCAAACGCTCGCTGGTCATTGTCCGCTGGATCATCTTCCCGCCGCATATCGACTTGGCAGGCGGTATTGATCGCATCGTCAACTGGAGCCTGGTGGCGCGCAAGGAAGGTTTGCTCGGGCTTGAGTCGGTGGCTGACCTGGAGACCGACCCCTATGCCCGCAAAGGCTTGCAGTTGTTGGTCGATGGCGCCGAGCCCGAATCGATCCGCAGTGTGCTCGAGGTGGACCTGTACACCAAGGAAAGCCACGACATCCAGGCGGCCAAGGTATTCGAGAGCATGGGTGGCTATGCCCCGACCATTGGCATCATTGGTGCGGTAATGGGCTTGATCCATGTGATGGGCAACCTGGCCGATCCGAGCATGCTGGGCAGCGGGATCGCCGTCGCCTTCGTCGCGACCATCTATGGCGTGAGCTTTGCCAACCTGCTGCTGTTGCCCATCGGCAACAAGCTCAAAGCAATCGCCCAGCGCCAGACGCGTTATCGCGAAATGATCCTCGAAGGCATATTGTCGATTGCAGAGGGTGAGAATCCGCGTTCCATTGAATTGAAACTGCAAGGTTTCATGGATTAATGGAGTGAGACATGGCTCGCCGTCGCCATCAGGAAGAACACGAAAACCATGAGCGCTGGCTAGTCTCCTATGCCGACTTCATCACCTTGTTGTTTGCGTTTTTTGTGGTGATGTATTCGATCTCATCGGTCAACGAAGGCAAGTACAAGATTCTTTCGCAGACCCTTACCGGTGTGTTCAACCAGCCTGATCGATCGATCAAGCCAATTCCGGTGGGTGAAGAACGGCCAAGGACCACCGAGCCTGATCTTTCGCTGGTCGATGAAGATGTTACTCAAGCACCGCAAGACTCCCTGCAAAGTATTTCCGAGAGCATAACTGCAGCTTTTGGGGACCTGATCGCCAGTGATCAGTTGAAGGTGCGCGGCAATGAGTTATGGATTGAAATCGAGCTGAGTTCAAGTTTGCTGTTCTCCAGTGGCGACGCGCTGCCCAGCGATGCGGCCTTCGATATTGTCGAGAAGGTTGCCAAGATTTTGGCACCCTACGGCAACCCGGTTCATGTCGAGGGCTTTACCGATAATCAGCCGATTCATACGGCGCAGTTCCCGAGTAACTGGGAACTTTCCGCTGCGCGAGCCGCAAGTATTGTGCGGATGTTGGCGCTCGATGGGGTCAATCCATCGCGCATGGCTTCGGTGGGCTATGGCGAGTTTCAGCCTGTGGCCGATAATGCGACCAGTGAAGGGCGGGCGCGAAACCGCCGGGTGGTTTTGGTAATCTCGCGTAACCTCGATGTGCGCCGTGGTATCAGTGGCGTTGGCAGTTCCCGGGCACAACCTGACAATGCGTTACGCAACGCTGGCACGCAACCTGCACCATCACCGATGGTTCAGGCGTCGCAGGGCGGTGCCGTCAAATCATCGTCGCCGAATTGATCGGGCGACACTAGGTCCTGCGCAGGCAATCCCTGTGGTGGGCGGAAGAGCAGAATGAGAGTTTGGGCAGTAGCCAATCAAAAAGGTGGTGTCGGTAAGACCACTTCATCCATTGCGCTGGCAGGTCTTTTGGCCGATGCCGGCAAGCGTGTGATTGTGGTCGATCTCGACCCTCATGGCTCAATGACAAGCTATTTCGGGCACGATCCGGATAGCTTGGCGCACAGTGCATTTGATTTGTTCCTGCATCAGGGCGTGGTGCCCGAAGGGCTGCCTAAACAGTTGCTCCTGCCCACCAGCCATGAGCAGATCGCCTTGCTGCCTTCCAGTACCGCATTGGCCACGCTTGAGCGACAGTCGCCCGGCCAGAATGGGTTGGGCCTGGTTGTCTCCAAGGCGCTGGCCCAGCTGTGGGGTGAATTTGACTACGCCATTATCGACAGTCCGCCGTTGCTCGGCGTCTTGATGGTCAATGCCCTGGCCGCCAGTCAGCAATTGGTGATCCCGGTGCAGACAGAGTTTCTTGCCGTCAAAGGCCTTGAGCGCATGGTCAGCACCCTGGCGATGATCAACCGTTCACGCAAGCAGGCACTGCCTTACACCATTGTGCCAACCTTGTTTGACCGTCGTACGCAGGCTTCGATGTCGACCTTGCGCCTGTTGCGAAACACTTACCCGGATAATTTGTGGCAGGCCTATATTCCTGTCGATACCCGCCTGCGTGATGCCAGCCGGGCAGGGCAGACACCTTCGCAGTTTGATGCCAAGAGTCGCGGCACCCTGGCTTACCGAGCCTTGCTCAAGCATTTGCTGGCACACCAGTTGTCTGCGCAGGTGGCGTGATATGCCGCTATTTTTTGCAAACGGCTACCCAAGTCTGCCTGGATCGCTGCCAATAAAGGCTACAGATTCTTTTTGCGGATATTCACTATTAGCGCGCCTGCCACCACCACAGTTCCACAACTGGCGCTGCAGACCTATCTGGACAGCTTGCTTCAGGACGCGTCGTTGGAATTGGCGGCGAGCGTAAGCCTGGATGAATTCGAAGCCGCCGTGCGCGAAGAGCAGGCGCGTGACGCCAGCACTGCGCCACAACCGCTGCTGACACTGGCGCCAGAGATGCCGCCCGAGGTCGAGTCAGCCAATGAGCTGCCCGAGGCGGGGGGGCCACCCGAGGTCGAGTCAGCCAATGAGCTGCCCGAGGCGGTGGCGCCAATGGCCTTGCTCGAACTGCCCGAAGCCTTGGAGCCCGCGCCGCCAGCCCCCATCGTCGAGCCTATCGTTGAGCTGTACAAGCCGTCGTCTGCTGCTACCTTTGAGCCGGCCCTGGCGGAAGATGGACGGCCGCAGTGGGCGCAGGAACCCTTTGAGTGCCTGTTGTTCGATGTGGCCGGTTTGACGCTGGCTGTACCGCTGGTATGCCTCGGTTCGATTTATCCACTCGAAGGCCATGACCTGACGCCATTGTTCGGCCAGCCGGACTGGTTCCTCGGCATTCTGCCCTGCCAGGCGGGCAACCTTAAGGTGCTGGACACTGCGCGCTGGGTAATGCCTGACCGTTATCGCGACGATTTTCGCCAGGGCCTGCAATTTGTAATTTCGGTCCAGGGTTACGAGTGGGGGCTGGCGGTGCATCAGGTCAGCCGCTCGATTCGCCTTGATCCCAACGAAATCAAATGGCGTAGCCAGCGTTCGCAGCGACCCTGGCTGGCGGGTACGGTAATAGAACACATGTGCGCGTTGCTTGATGTCTCGGCCTTGGCTGAGTTGATCACCAGCGGCGCAGCCAAGCGGTTGGTCAATGGCCAGGTACATTAATCATTTTCGATCGGGCAACGGCTCGAAACCGATCATTCCAAGAGGCTAGGAATATGAATAAAAGCTCTGCTCAAGGTGCTGAGGATCCAATCCTGCAATGGGTAACATTCCGCCTGGATAACGAAAGTTACGGCATCAATGTCATGCAGGTGCAGGAAGTGCTGCGCTATTCGGAGATTGCACCTGTCCCGGGCGCGCCTTCCTATGTCCTGGGCATTATCAACCTGCGTGGTAACGTGGTGACGGTGATCGACACCCGCCAGCGTTTCGGCCTGGCGCCTGCGGACATTACCGATAACACCCGCGTGGTGATTATCGAAGCCGACAAGCAGGTTGTGGGCATTCTGGTCGACAGTGTTGCCGAAGTTGTTTATCTGCGACAGTCTGAGGTCGAGACGGCGCCCAATGTGGGCAATGACGAGTCCGCCAAGTTCATCCAGGGCGTATGCAACAAAAATGGCGAGTTGCTGATCCTGGTCGAGTTGGACAAGATGATGACTGAAGAAGAGTGGTCGGAGCTGGAGTCAATTTGAATGATGCTTGAAGCCGCACTGGTGGTAATGGCCCTGGTCAGTGTTGCATTGATCGGTGCTTGCGTGTGGCTGTATTCCCAGCTCAAGAGCAGTGTTGCACTTCAACAGGAGCGCGATGCCGCACGAGACCAGCGGATCAAGGATCTAAGCAAGCGCCTGGACACTTATCTCACAGGCAGTATTCGCATGGGCGAGGAGTTGCATGAGTTGCGCCAGACTGTGGCGCCGCTGCCTGACAAGGTCAGCCAGATGGAACAGCGCGATCCGGCTAATTTATCCTTCACCCAGGCGGCTCGCCTGGTAGGGCTGGGTGCCAGTGTCGATGATCTGACCCAGTCTTGCGGCCTGAGCAAGGCTGAAGCTGAACTGGTTAGCAAGCTGCATCAGGCCAAGCCGGGCCAGTTATAAACCCTTGTCTGACTCAGTGGTTGCCCTGTTTTCAAGCCTGACAAAGCAATAACAACGCCACCTTTACAGTTAAATTCCCCTTCTTTTGTTTAGTTTCGCTGGTTCTTAGCGCGATGCATTGCCAGTTAAAACGTTCCTAGCATTCGACCCCGGTTACCTAAGCTGTTAGTAAGCGAGTAGTAACAGGGGGCTTTATGACTAGGTTACTGGCGGTATTGATGATGTTGAGCATGGGGTTTCCGGTGATGGCCCAGCAAGTGCCGGAAACCATAGCGGGAGCGAGCACCATTAATGTCCTGCAGGCTCGAATCCTCTACGAGCAAGGCGCAATGTTTGTCGATGTACGTCCCTTGCGCGAGTGGTCCTGGGGCCATGTGCAGGGCGCTGCGCACCTGGACATCGATACCCGCTTTGCGCACCTGGCGACCGCTGACATTGCACGCGACACGCCCTTGGTCGTCTATTGCGACAACGATTTCAGTCAGCGCAGCGCCGAGGCCGTACGCAAGGCCGTCAGTTGGGGTTACAGCCAGGTGTATTTCTTTCGCAGTGGCTATTTTGCCTGGCAGTTGCTCGATTTCCCGCTGGACAAGGGCGAGAGTAATGATTCGCAGTTGTATGCCATGTCATACGGGTTCAAGCGCTTGACCGACTAACTATCCAAGGGGCTATCCGGTGGGCCTGAATTGAAACCTGCCGGGCATTTACCCTTGAGATGCCAGGCAAAGGCAATGATCTCGGCGATGCAGCGGTAGAGTTCTTCAGGAATGCTGTCGCCAAGTTCCAGGCGAGCAAGCAGGCGCACCAGCTCGGCATTTTCGTAAATGGGCACTTCGTACTCGCGGGCTATCGCCAGGATCGCCTCGGCCAGCTCATCGTCGCCCTTGGCGCTGAGCGTGGGGGCCTGCTGGCCGTCGTAGTTCAGGGCGATCGCTTGGCGGGGCTTGTTGTGCTTGCTCATGCGGTTTCGTCCACCCAGCGCTGTTGCAACGCTGTTTTTGGGCCCTGCGGTGGCGTGCCCTGGGCGCAGGACAGGGCGCTGACCTGTAGCCCGGCATCAATCAGGCGCTGGCGCAGATTGACCAGTTCGCTGTCGATCAGCCTGGCGGTGCTTGGCTGCTCGGCCCAGAGCGTGCTCGAGAGGCAGCCACGGGCCAGTTGGGTTTGTACTTGCACCGGTCCAAGTGGTTCCAGGTCAAAGGCCAGGTCGATGCGCCACAGCATTTCCTTTTGCTCCTGGGCGCTTGGTTTTTGTGGTTCGTCACGCTGGATTTTCAACTGCACCGGCACCAACTCTTGCTGGTTGCGCATTGGCAGTTCCAGTTGCCAGGTCGTGAGGATATTACCGTCTGGTCCTACCTGGGTTTGCGCCAGGCTGGACAGTTGGTGGGTCTGCAAGCGCGATACCGCTGCAGATGCCAGCTTGAGCAGGGCTTCAAGGTCCCCCTCTTCGCCAAGGGCCTGCAGAAGCCTTGAGGGCAGCGGGAAGCTCAGCGCCTGCTGTTTGCTGCTGTTTTGATTGATGCTACCCAGCAGGTTGCGGGCCAGGGCCGGTAAGGACTGGGCCATGACGGCGCTGGCGGCGGCCCCCGGTAGTGTGCCCTGTGCCGGTAGATTGAGTTGTAGCTGGCTGATCAGCTTGAGCAGGTTGGCCTTCAGGTCCGTCGGCAAGGCACTGGCCTGCGGGCCTAGCAGTTTGCTTTCAAGAAATGCGCCGCTGCTTTCCACCGCCTTGCTCAAGCCTTTGGCGTCACTCAGTTGCTGGCCATCGGGCAGTGCGCCTATCAATTTGTCGATGCTATTGCGTACGCTGCTCGGAATATCGCTGCGCTCGCTCAGGCCCTGCAAGGATTTGAATAACCCTTGCAACGAGCCTTGGTTGCTGTGTTGGCTCTGCAGTTGTTGCGTCAGGGCGAGTTGATCCAGGCGGCCACTCAATGGCAGTAGGTTGAGCGCCTGGTTGCCCTGCACCTGGGCGCTAAGCAGGCTTCCCGGTTGTAGCGACAAGGGCGTCTCGATTGACAGTTTGCTGCCGGCCAATGAGGTGTTGAGCAGACTGACCAAGACTTTGTAGATGACCTGGGCCTTGCCCTGCACGAGTTGTTCGCTGCTCAGTACCTTGCCTTGAATCAGCGTGCCGACCGGAAACTGCTTGAGGTCCAGGCTGTCGAGTGGTTTGTCGCCGCCTGGCTGCAGGGCCACAAGCAGTTTGCTGTCAGTGAGTGCGGTAATGGCCAGGGCAGAGCCCTGGGCAATGGGCCGACTACTGCTGGCTTCAAGGGTGGTCTGACGGCCGCTGTCCAGGGTCAGCCTGAGCATTAGCTGAAAACTCTGTGCGACCTGTTTGAGGCTAATTACTTCGGCGGTGGCGCTTTCCCCCTTGGCCAACAGTCCTTCAAGTGGTTGCAGCAGCTTTACGGCCATGTCGCTGGCCACCGAGCTTGGGCGGTTACTCGCGGGCGTGGGGGGTAATGGCCGACTGCTGCTTATTTCACTCATGGACGCGTTACACCCTGTCGAAAAGCCAACTGCGGGGAGGTGGGTCAGGCATGTATAATGCCGCCGCTGGATTGGAACCCCTGCAAAAGTACTGCGTTAGTTATCACTTGGTAAAACACGGCTCACAATCCTCGATCTTCAAGGACTGGGCCGGGCGAGGCGAATGCTCATATACAACTCTTATGTTGAACATGATCCTAGTTGCTTTTCGCACCTTTTACGTCGCATAAGCCCAACGCGCAGTTATACAAGGGTTCCCCGGAGGCGCCTGCTTGACTATATAGCGGCTGGAATGCCGTCATCTTGAATCATTTATTAGGTAAGAATGCTGTGATCAGCCCAATTCTCGAAGCCAGGTCGCTCGCCTGTGAGCGTGATTGGCGCATGCTTTTCGAGCATCTTGAACTGTCTCTGGTTCCCGGCGAAATGCTTCAGGTTGCAGGCCCTAACGGCAGTGGTAAAACCAGTTTGCTACGCCTTTTGGCAGGGTTGATGCAGCCAACCGCTGGCGAAGTCCGGCTCTATGGCTGTGCATTGGATAAACAGCGCGCCGAACCTGGCAAGTTGATCTGGATTGGCCATGCCGCCGGGATAAAGGGGTTGCTCACTCCAGAGGAAAACCTCACCTGGCTTTGCGCCCTGCAACAACCGGCGCCGCGCGAACAGATCTGGCAGGCGCTTGCTGCTGTCGGTCTGCGGGGTTACGAGGATGTGCCTTGTCATTCGCTGTCAGCTGGCCAGCAACGCCGAGTAGGTCTGGCCCGCTTGTACTTGCCGGGGCCAGAGCTGTGGATTCTCGATGAGCCGTTCACCGCGCTTGATATTGCTGCCGTCGCCCAGCTCGAGGCGCACCTGGCTGCGCATTGCGAGAAGGGTGGGCTGGTCGTGATGACGACCCACCACAGCCTATCGGTCAAGCCGCAGGGCTATCGTGTGCTTGATCTGGGATTGCGCCAACTATGAGTAACCTATTCACCCTGTTGGTGGCACGCGAAGCACGCTTGCTGTTCCGGCGTCCGGCTGAACTGGCCAACCCCTTGGTTTTCTTCGCCATTGTCATCGCCTTGTTCCCCTTGGCGGTGGGTCCCGAAGCTCAATTGTTGCAAACCCTTTCACCGGGGCTGGTCTGGGTGGCGGCTCTTTTGGCAGTGCTGCTCTCGCTGGACGGGCTTTTCCGCAGTGATTTTGAAGATGGCTCGCTTGAACAGTGGGTCCTTTCGTCGCACCCCCTGGCTCTTCTGGTTTTAGCCAAGGTGCTGGCACACTGGGCTTTTTCAGGCTTGGCGCTGGTCATCCTGTCGCCAGTGCTGGCGCTTATGCTGGGGCTGCCGACCCATTGTTTACCTGTTTTACTGATTTCGTTGTTGCTTGGGACGCCGGTCTTGAGCTTGTTGGGCGCGGTTGGCGCGGCATTGACTGTTGGCCTCAAGCGCGGTGGTTTGCTCCTGGCATTGTTGATTTTGCCGCTGTATATCCCGGTGCTGATTCTGGGCAGTGGTGCCTTGCAGGCGAGTTTGCAGGGTTTGCCAGCGGTGGGGCACTTGCTCTGGATGGCATGCTTGACAGCCTTGGCGGTGACATTCAGTCCTTTTGCCATCGCCGCGGGCCTTCGGATAAGCGTCGCTGAGTAGGCGTTGTAACTATAAAGATAAGTGGCCACCGTGCTCGGCATGCCGTGGTCGACTGTAGAACTGATGAGTAACCTGATGAACTGGACATGGTTTCACAAGCTGGGTTCGCCCAAGTGGTTTTATGAGATCAGTGGTCGTTGGCTGCCGTGGCTGATTGCAGCCGCAGCGCTGTTGATGGTGTCGGGATTGGTCTGGGGCCTGGTTTTTGCTCCACCTGAACGTTATCAAGGCGATAGCTATCGAATTATCTACATCCATGTACCGGCGGCATTCCTCGCCCAGGCTTGCTACCTGACCATGGCGCTTGCGGGCGCGGTTGGCTTGATCTGGAAAATGAAGATCGCCGATGTTGCCCTGCAACAAGCCGCGCCGGTGGGGGCCTGGTTGTGTTTTATCGCGCTGGTGACCGGTGCGATCTGGGGCAAGCCGACCTGGGGAACCTATTGGGTATGGGATGCACGCCTGACGTCGATGCTGATCTTGCTGTTCCTGTACTTCGGTGTGATCGCACTGGGGCAGGCAATCAGCAACCGTGACAGTGCAGCCAAGGCCTGTGCGGTGCTTTCACTGGTCGGCGCCGTGAATATCCCGATCATCCAGAAGTCGGTCGAGTGGTGGAGTACCCTGCACCAGCCAGCGACCTTCAAGATTACTGGCAAAGCCAGCATGAGCGCCGAAATGTGGCTGCCGCTGCTGCTCTCGGTGCTGGGGTTCTATTGTTTGTTTATCGTGCTGGTGCTGATGCGCATGCGACTTGAGGTGCTTAAGCGTGAATCACGCAGTGCCTGGGCAAAAGCGGAAGTCAGCAAGCTGGTGGGAGCGCGTCCATGAGTTTCGCATCATTGAGTGACTTTATTGCCATGGGTGGCCACGGCGTCTATGTCTGGTCGGCCTATGGCATCACCCTTGGGGTGCTCGGTTTGAACATTGCCATGCCAATTCTCGCCAAACGGCGCTATCTGCAAGACGAGGCGCGCCGTTTGCGCCGGGAGAGCAATTCGTGAACGCGGTTCGTAAAAAACGCCTGTATATCATTCTTGCCCTGGTCGCCGGTGTGGCTATCGCTGTGGGCCTTGCATTGTCTGCCCTGCAAGAGAATATCAACCTGTTCTATACCCCGACGCAAATTGCCAATGGCGAGGCGCCGCAAGACGCGCGAATTCGCGCGGGCGGCATGGTCACCGAAGGCTCGGTCAAGCGTTCGGCGGATTCACTGGAAGTCGAGTTCCTCGTCACTGACTTTGCCAATAGCGTTCCCATTCGCTATCGCGGCATCCTCCCTGATCTGTTCCGTGAAGGGCAGGGCATAGTCGCCCTTGGCAAGCTCAATGCAGATGGCGTGCTGATCGCCGACCAGGTCCTGGCCAAGCACGACGAGAATTACATGCCGCCTGAGGTCACCAAGGCGCTTAAAGAAAGCGGCAAGCTTAAGCCTGATGCGAAGGAGGGTGGCGCATGAGTGCCATGTTGATGGTTCCAGAACTCGGCCATTTGGCGATGATCCTGGCGTTGTGTATGGCCCTTGTGCAGGCCACTTTGCCAATGATCGGCGCCTGGCGTGGCGATCGCCAGTGGATGAGCCTGGCGCAGCCGGCAGCTTGGGGGCAGTTTGCGTTCCTGCTGTTTTCCTTTGCCTGCCTGACCTATGCCTTCATGGTCGACGATTTTTCGGTGCGTTACGTCGCCAGTAACTCCAACAGTGCCTTACCTTGGTACTACAAGTTCAGCGCCGTATGGGGCGCCCACGAAGGATCGCTGCTGCTTTGGGCATTGATTCTGGGCGGTTGGACCTTTGCGGTTTCGATTTTCTCGCGCCAGTTGCCTGAAGAAATGTTGGCCCGTGTGCTTGCCGTAATGGGCATTATCAGCGTTGGCTTCTTGCTGTTCCTGATCATTACGTCCAATCCCTTTGCCCGCCTGTTGCCAAACATGCCAGCAGATGGCCGCGACCTTAACCCCTTGCTGCAAGACTTCGGCCTGATTATCCATCCGCCAATGCTCTACATGGGCTATGTTGGCTTTTCCGTAGCCTTCTCCTTTGCCATTGCTGCACTGCTTGGTGGCAAGCTGGACGCTGCCTGGGCGCGTTGGTCGCGGCCCTGGACCATAGTTGCCTGGGCCTTTCTCGGCATTGGTATCGCCCTGGGCTCATGGTGGGCCTATTACGAGCTTGGCTGGGGCGGCTGGTGGTTCTGGGACCCGGTAGAAAATGCTTCGTTCATGCCGTGGCTGGTGGGCACTGCCCTGATTCACTCGCTGGCGGTTACTGAAAAGCGCGGTGTATTCAAGAGCTGGACCGTGCTACTGGCGATTGCTGCATTCTCATTGAGCCTGCTTGGCACCTTCCTGGTTCGTTCCGGTGTACTGACATCTGTGCATGCTTTTGCCAGTGACCCCGAGCGTGGTGTGTTTATCCTGGCGTTCTTGTTGCTGGTGGTCGGCGGTTCGCTGGCATTGTTTGCGGTACGGGCGCCGGTGGTTAAGAGCCAGGTGGGCTTTGCCCTGTGGTCACGCGAAACACTGCTATTGGTCAATAACCTGGTGCTGGTAGTGGCCGCTTCGATGATCCTGCTTGGAACCCTGTATCCATTGGTGCTTGATGCACTGACCGGAGCCAAGCTTTCGGTGGGCCCCCCTTACTTCAATGCGCTGTTTGTTCCGCTGATGGGGCTGCTGATGCTGGTCATTGCCGTCGGTGTGCTGGTGCGCTGGAAAAGCACGCCGGTCAAATGGCTGGTGAGCATGCTTATGCCCGTGTTGCTGGGGAGTGTTGCGGTTGGGGCAATCGCGGCGTTTGCCTTCGGTGATTTCAACTGGGGTGTCATGGCGGTGTGCATGTTGGCTGCGTGGGTCGTGCTGGCTGGCGTACGCGACATTTTCGACAAGACCCGCAACAAGGGCTTGTTCAAAGGCATGCGCGAGCTGACCCGCAGCTATTGGGGCATGCAACTGGCGCACTTTGGCATGGCCGTCTGTGCCTTGGGCGTGGTCCTGACCAGCGTCGGCAACCTGGAGCGTGACATGCGCATGGCGCCGGGCGACCAGGTTCAAGTGGGCGCCTACCAGTTTGTCTTTGAAGGCTCGAAGCACCGTGAAGGGCCAAACTTCAGCGCCGACCGCGGCACCATGCGAGTGCTCGAAGATGGTCAGCAAATCGCCGTGTTGCACCCGGAAAAGCGCTTCTACAAGGTGCAGCAGTCAATGATGACCGAGGCTGCAATTGATGCAGGCTTCACCCGTGACCTGTTTGTGGCCTTGGGCGAACCATTGGAAGACGGCGCCTGGGCTGTGCGGGTGCACATCAAGCCATTCGTGCGCTGGATCTGGCTGGGTGCCTTGTTGATGGGCTTTGGCGGTTTGCTGGCGGCGTTGGATAAGCGCTACCGGGTCAAGGTGCGCACGCGCGTGCGCGAGGCATTGAGCATGACGGGGGCTGCTGCATGAAACGGTTGATCCTGCTGTTGCCGCTGGCGCTGTTTCTGGCCATCGCGGTGGTGCTTTATCGCGGCATGTTTCTCGATCCGTCCGAGCTGCCTTCGGCGCTGATCGATAAGCCGTTCCCGGCGTTTTCGCTGCCTTCGGTGCAGGATGGTAAAACCATCACCCTGGCCGATATCAAGGGCAAGCCAGCGCTGGTCAACGTCTGGGCGACCTGGTGCATTTCGTGCCGGGTCGAACATCCGGTGCTGAACAAGATCGCCAAGCTGGGCGTGAATATCTATGGCGTCAATTACAAGGATGACAATGCCGAGGCACAAAAGTGGCTGAAGGAATTCCACAACCCTTATCAACTTAATATCAGTGACGCCAAGGGCTCGCTGGGGGTTGACCTTGGGGTCTATGGCGCGCCGGAAACCTTCCTGATCGACAAGGACGGCATCATTCGCCACAAGTTCGTCGGAGTGATCGATGACAACGTCTGGCGGGACCAACTGGCGCCGTTGTATCAGGCCATGATCGATGAGGCCAAGCCATGAAGCACTTGACCTGGCGCCGAGTCTGCGCAGCGCTGCTATTGGGGTTGGCCTTGGTAAGCACGGCGCATGCGGCCATCGATACCTATGAATTCAAGACCGAGGCCGAGCGCGAGCGCTACCGTCACCTGACTGAAGAGTTACGCTGCCCCAAATGCCAGAACCAGAACATCGCCGACTCCAATGCACCCATTGCCCTGGATTTGCGCGCCGAGATCTACAAGAAGATCGAAGGCGGCGAGAGTGACCAGCAAATCATTGATTACCTGGTCGCCCGTTACGGCAACTTCGTACTGTACAAGCCGCCGGTGACGGCACGTACCCTGGTGCTGTGGTATGGCCCGGCAGCCTTGTTGATCGGTGGTTTCGTGCTGTTGGCCGTGATCGTGCTGGGTAAGCGTCGGCGCAAGGCCGAGCGATATGAAGGTCTGTCAACGGATGAGCAGCAACGTCTGGCTGCGGTACTAAATCAAGCGCCTTTGGATAAGAAAGACTGATGATTGAATTTTGGCTATGTGCGGGTCTGTTAATCCTGGCCGCCTTGGGGTTTCTGCTGATTCCTGTTGTGCGTGCCCGTAAGTTTCAGGCTGAAGAAGATCGTACCGCGTTAAACGTGACGCTCTATCAGGAGCGAATCAAGGAACTTGAGGCCCAGCTTGCCGCCGGTGTATTGACCGCCGAGCAGATGCAAGTGG
The DNA here is from genome assembly GCF_000222125.1 of Pseudomonas sp. S9. Lineage (NCBI taxonomy): Bacteria > Pseudomonadati > Pseudomonadota > Gammaproteobacteria > Pseudomonadales > Pseudomonadaceae > Pseudomonas > Pseudomonas sp. S9. The sequence continues at coordinate 68,667 of NZ_AFFX01000001.1, forward strand.
GGCGCGACGAGGCATCTCGTGAGCTGTTGTCGGATACCGAGGGGCTCACCGCCAAGGCTGGCGTTCTGGGGCGCAAGGTGCCGCTGATTGTAGCGCTGCTGATGCCGCTGCTCGGCTACGGCTTGTACATGCACTGGGGCGCCATTGATCAGGTCGAGCAAACCCTCGCCTTTGCCGACCAACCGCAAACCATTGAAGCCATGACCGCGCGCCTTGAAACCGCTGTCAAGGAAAATCCCGACTCGGCTGAAGCCTGGTATTTTCTGGGTCGGACCTATATGGCCCAGGAGCGCGCGGCAGAAGCAGCGAAGGCGTTCGAGAAGGCCGTTGGCCTGGCCGGGCGTGATCCAGCCTTGCTTGGTCAGTGGGCACAGGCGATCTACTTTGCTGGCGACAAGCAATGGTCGCCACAATTGCAAAGCCTTACCGATGAAGCGCTGAAGGCTGATCCTGAAGAAGTCACCAGCCTGGGTTTGCTGGGGATTGCGGCATTCGAACAAGGCCGCTTCCAGGATGCGGTCGATTCATGGGAAAAACTGGTCGCCGTATTGCCTGAGAACGATCCATCGCGCCAGGCTATCCAGGGCGGTATCGAGCGTGCGCGTGGCGAGCTTGACCCCGATGCCGCAACCAGTACTGCAGCGCCAGCTCCAGGCGCGACGGCCAATACCGGGCATAAGCTCAAGGTCAAGGTTGAGCTGGCCACTGCGTTGAAAGATAAAGTGCAGCCGAGCGACAGCGTGTTTATCTTTGCTCGCGCTGTTTCTGGCCCGCCAATGCCCTTGGCCGTCAAGCGCTTGACCGTTGCGGACTTGCCGGTTGAGGTCAGCCTGTCTGACGCCGATGCAATGATGCCGCAATTGAAGATTTCCGGCTTTGATCAGGTTCAATTGGTTGCCCGGATATCCCGTAGCGGCAATGCAACCCAAGGTGAATGGGTCGCAAAACCAAAGGCTGTCGCCACCAATAGCGATGAGCTGCAGCAACTGACGATTGACAGTGCCGAGGCTTCCGTCCAATGAGAACCTGGCTGGGCTACGCGGGGTTGGCCGCGCTGTTGCTGCTCTCAGGTTGCTCCACCCATGGCCCGGGCACCCAAGTCACGGATTTGCCAGTCAAACCGTCGCACCCTCGCTATGCGCCACCTCCGGGGGCTCAAAGCCACTGGGTCCCGGCATTGGGTGTGTATTCGGTTGAAGGTGCCCGTGACCTTTACTACCGCGAGCGTACCTACTATCGCTGGAGTAATGGCTGGAGCTGGGGACTCAGTGCCAATGGGCCCTGGCAAGACGCCGACAGCAGTGAAGTGCCGCCGGCCTTGTATCATTACTACGCCAAGTAGGGCGGATAAGAGCTTCCTATCCGCCGCAGCTGGCTATTGGCCGCGTTAGCTCTGTCAATCCCGGCAAGCTGGTTGCCGTCAGGCCAATACCCCGTCACGGAAGTCGCGCAATGCTTGCTCGATTTCCTCGCGGCTGTTCATCACGAAGGGACCGTATTGGACGATGGGCTCGCCAATGGGTTTGCCCGCGATCAACAGGACCTTGGCGCCCGTGGCACTGGCCAGGTGCAACTCGCCCTGATCCGACAGTCGTATCAGGCGTCCGCCATGGACGCTGTCAGGGCTGGCTTCGGGCAACTGCAGGCTGCCTTCGTAGACATAGAGCATCACGCGGTGGCCCTCGGGTAACCTGGGCTGGACCTGGCTGCCTGGCGCCAGATGCAGGTCGAATAGCTGAGGCTCGGTGTCCGGACGCTGCACGGCGCCATCCTGAGTCAGTTGGCCATCGCTGAACTGGCCGGCAATCACCACCACCTCGACGCCTTGCTCAGTGCTCAGGCGAGGGATTTCGCTGGCGGCTATATCGCGGTAGTCCGGGTCATTGAGCTTGCTTTTGCCCGGCAGGTTGAGCCACAACTGGAAGCCGCGCATGGCACCATCCTGCTGTTCTGGCATTTCGCTGTGGATCACACCGCGGGCTGCGGTCATCCATTGCACGCTGCCGCTTTCGAGCAGGCCGACATTGCCCATGTGATCTTCGTGGCGCATGCGTCCTTCAATCATATAGGTGATGGTTTCAAAGCCGCGATGAGGGTGGGGCGGGAAGCCGGCAATGTAGTCGTCTGGATTTTCCGTGGCGAACTCATCAAGCATCAGGAACGGATCAAAGCGCTCCAGACCTGCACCGCCAATTACCCGGTTCAGTTTGACCCCGGCGCCGTCGGATGCGGCTTGGCCCGGTTGCACGGAGAGAATTCTGCGCATGCTTTTCATCAGGCACCTCCATAGCTGACATGATGTTAATGGCGCTATGGTATTGGATCTTATTAGATAGATGGGTGCTAAATTCTTGAGTAACCAATCGATTAATTCGATTGGTTATATGTTCAACAAGACAGGTTTCCGAGGCATAAAAAACGCCCAGTTCGAGCTGGGCGTTTTATTTTTGCAGGATTAACGCTATTCGTTGATCTGCAGTTTGCGAGCTTCGGTGTAGAAGTAGCGGATCTTCTCGTACTCGAACGGCGAGTTGAGCTGGCCGTAGCGGAAGTTGACGGTAGAGCGTGTGTCGATCGCCCAGAGTGTGCTGACTTCAAGTTGCGGGGAGTCAAAGCTGAATGCAAAGAAGTCGAGGAAGTCGAGGGTTGCCAGGCCTTCGAAGTCGGCAACCAGCCCAGTGCCATCGCGCAGCGTTGAGGGCCCCAGGATAGGCAGCATCAAATAAGGGCCGGCAGGTACGCCGTAGTAACCCAGTGTCTGGCCGAAGTCCTCACGTTGCTTGGGGATCCCCATTTTGGTCGCGGGGTCCCATACACCAAGCACGCCAATGGTGGTGTTGAGCAGCAAGCGCGCGGTGATATCCATCGAGCGCTTGCCTTTGAGTTGCAGCAAGCTGTTGGCCAGGTTGCTGATATCACCGATATTGGCAAAGAAGTTGCTGACCCCGCTTTCAACAAAGTCAGGTGTGATCCAGCGATAGCCATCGACTACCGGAATAAATACCCATTCGTCGAAGCGGTAGTTGAAATGGTAGATGCGCCGGTTGATTGACTCCCAGGGATCGTAGACATCCAGGGCCTGGAAGCTCGACTGTTCGAACACATGCTGATCAAGTCCTGGGTTGAACTCGAGTCGTTCCAGAGGGTTCTTGAAGCCATCTTCACCGATTGGTGGCGTCGTTTCGGCCCACGCGGATTTTGCGCTGAGCAACAGGGCGAGCAGGAGAATTTTCTTAACCACGGAAGAACTCCAGCATGGCGTCGCTGTTGACGCGGTAGTTTAGGTTGCCGCAGTGTCCGCCAAGCGGGTATACGGTCAGGCGGTCGCCCATGGTACGGCGCAAGAAACCCAGGTCGCCCGGGCCAAGAATGATGTCGTCGGCGTTATGCATGACCGCGATCTTTGGGCTGTTCTTCAAGTAGTCCTCCAAGGCGTAGAGGCTGACCTTGTTCACCAGTTGATCGAGGCTGCCACCGTCGTAGCGGGCACGCCACATGGGAATCAGCTGCTCACGCATGTAGCAGTCGAAGTCGCACTGCAATGCACGGCGCAGATAAGGTGTCATGTCGGTATTGGATTTGATGACCGTGCCAGGTGGTGTGATCAAGCCGCGGCGGTTAAGCAGGTCGGAGGTATAGGCGATATCCGATGAAGAAAAACGGAACACCGTACCAATGAGCATGGCCATCTGTTCGTCGGTCAAATGCTCCTTGGACATTTGGAATTCATAGAGCATGGCCTCGTTCATGTCGATGTAGCCTTTCTGCTCGAAATAGCGCGACAGCTTGCCGAGGATAAGGTCGAAGAAGTTACTGTTGGTATTGATCCCCTCGACTTTGGTCTGCACCAATTTGTTGAGGTTGCTGATCGAGGTGTAGAGGTTTACCGGCGGGTTGAGCAGCAATACACGCTTGAAATTAAAGCTGCGCCGTTGCTCGTCGAGTTTGCTGACGAAGGCAGCATTTAGCGCGCCGAGGCTGTAGCCGGTCAGGTAGTAGTCGCTGACTTTCAAGTCTGGATGCTGGGCGCGAACTGCCTGCATGGCGCGGTACAGGTCATCCGCATCGTCTTCCGATAGCCCAGGCGTGGCATGGCGCGAGGCTGATGCCATGAAGTCATAGCTGGTTGGTGACGAGAGTTGGACCACATGGAAGCCCGCGCCATAGAACAGCTTCTTCAGGTATTCAGGCGTGCTGCTTGAGTATTGGGCGCCGGTACCCGCGATAATGAAGATCAGTGGCGCTTCGCCGTCTTGCTCGGCCAGGCGGTATTTCATCTTGGTGACCGCCCAGAGGTTATCCGGCAACTCGTACTCACGCTCCGGGTGCAGCAATATCTTGTAGTCGCTCTGGTCGATATCGCTGTCGTCCGGCAAGCTCGGGCGCAGGTCTGGCGGCGTTGTGGCGATGGTCGCCTCAAACGGGTTGGTAATCGGGTAGCCATAGCTTTCGATGTCTACATCAGCCGCCCACAGTGGTGCACTGAGGGTTAGGCCGCAGACAAGCGCAGCAAGGCGGCGGGTAAGCGACATGGGTAAAGTCCCTTTAGAAGATGACGTAATATTGAAGTATTGATTTATGACAATTGAAAGTTAAGCAAGTGCAAGTCCGTCTGTAACTTTTGCCAAGTCCCTGAGCGCGCCGCCAGTCAGGCGAAATTGTGTCCAATCTTCCAGGGGATGGGCGCCGAGTTGTTTATAGAAACCAATTGCCGGCTCATTCCAGTCAAGTACAGACCATTCCAGACGTCCACAGCCGCGAGCAACCGCAAGTTTAGCCAGTGTGCTCAATAACGCCTTGCCGAGCCCTGAACCGCGCGTTTCGCTGCGCACGTACAGATCCTCAAGGTAGATGCCTGGCTTACCCAGGAATGTCGAGAAGTTATGGAAGAACAAGGCAAAGCCACTGGCCTGGCCGTCGAGTTCGCCAATCAGTACTTCCGCATACGGGCGTGGGCCAAAAAGGTGGTTGGCGAACTCTTCAGGGTCGGAGGTGATCTGATCCCCAAGCTTTTCGTACTCAGCCAGCTCGGCGACAAGGGTCAAAATCAAAGGCATGTCTGCACGCGTGGCTGGGCGAACATTAATACGACTCATAAAATTTCCTTTTTACTCAACCTGCCCAGCATGCCGGTATGGATGGAGATGATCAACATTACTTGCATCCATTGACCGTGCGATTATTCTGGGCACCGCCTATTAGATTGGAGTTACCCATGCCTCGCCCCTGGTTTCTGGCCATTTTTGTAGCTTTGGTATTACTGAGCCTGGCTGCCTGTTATGGCTTGCGTTATGGCCTGATGGAGGGCGATGAATGGGTGGGCGCCTGCGCCGATACTCCTGAACTATTTGCCTGCAGCCTGCGCTCAACACTGGGCTGGATGATTCACCTGCGAGTCATTGCCTGGGCTGCCATTGTACTGGCCGGTCTCGGCTTTTTGCTGCCCGGGCGACTGGGTTGGTGGTTGGCTGCGCCCGGGTTGCTGCTGGGGCTGGCAGGTTTGGTACTGTACAGCGCAAGTATTTCAGTTTTTGCCGTGGTTCTGGCGTTGTTGCGGTTGGTGCGGGCGCCGCAGTCATCAAGGGTTGCGGCGCCCAACGCCTGAAGCCTAGCTCGGCGAGGCTGGGCGTTGTTGCAGGCTGCGCCACAGCGCTGCAGCAAGCAGTGCGCTGACCATGGCCCAGCCGATTGCCTGAATATTGCCCAGGGTTTCTTCAAAGAGTTGCAGCGGGATTCCAGCTGCTATCAGTAACAGCAGCACCAGGGTCTCACGGCGAAAACTGGCAACCGGACGCCACAGATAAACCAAGGCTGGCAGCAGCAATGCAGGGCTTGGGAAGCTGCGATAGCGCGCATCGGTGACCAGCGCAAGCATCATAACTGCACCTGCAAAGCCGCTGGCAATCAACCACCAATGGCGCCGCCTATCTAGCCAGTCGAACAGTGCCTTGCGCCAAGTGTTGCAGTCGCTCATGGCCAGGCTGATGTGCATCAGGACAATCATGTTCAGGGCCAGCAGTGCGCCAGCCCACAGCCACTCGCCAATATAACGGCTGGTGATCAGGCTCTGCTCTGCCCAGAGGCCCATGCAGCCAACCCCGACAGCGGCCAGCAGTGGCTGAAGCAGGTTATGGTGCATGGGTTGCGGGCGCCATGCCAAGAGCAGTATTGCGCCATAGAGCAAAGCGCTGACTCCCAGCCAGATCGGCCAGCCAGGCAGGTTCGAGACGCTGCCTGCGAGCACTGACTTGTCTTTGCGGTCGGCGTCGTACAAGCCCCAGTAGCCACCGACGGCTCCTTCGCTAGTGCGCTTCCAGGGCTGGTCAAAGGCCTCGATCAAGTTGTAGCGCCAGCCATTTTCTTCCGCCATGGTGACGAAACCGCGCATGAACCTGGCCTGGTTGACCCGGCTCGGCAGGGCCGTTTCACGCTGGCGACCTTCGCTTGGCCAGCCGGTCTCGCCGATCAGGATATCCTTGGGTGCGAATTTCTTGGCAAACAGGTTGCGAACCTTGGCGACCTGGGCCAGTGCCGTGTCGATGCCCGCCGGATCATCTTCCCAGTAAGGCAGCAGGTGAATTGTCAGAAAATCCACTGCGGGCGCGATTTCAGGGTGTTTCAACCAAAACTCCCAGACATCGGCATAGGTCACTGGCTGCTTGATCTGGGACTTGACCTGGTTGATCAGTTTGACCAGCTGTTTGGAGGTCACTTCCTTGCGCAGCAGGGTTTCGTTGCCGACTATCACCGCCTTGACAATATCAGGATTGGCGTTGGCGGCCTTGATCGCGCCTTTGATCTCGATTTGAGTTTCAACCGGGCTGCGGCTGACCCAGGCGCCGATCATCAGGGTCAGGCCATGCTTCCTGGCCAAGTCTGGCAGTGCTTCAAGGCCGGTCACGGAGTAGGTGCGCAGGCAGTCAAAGCGTTCGGCGAGAATCCCGAGATCTATATCCATGCGCTCATTGCTGATGCGCAAGGGTTTCTGGAAGGGGGACTGGTCTTTGCCAAAGGGGGTGTACGAAGCGCACTGCATCTTGTGCGAGGCGCTGGCGACATCGGGTAGCTGCACGGGTTTGCCAAGTCCATACCAAAGCCCGGTTAAGAGGATTAATCCCAACAGGGTGCTAAGTAGGTAAGCAAGCAATGAAAAGCGTTGGATAGCAGGCATAGTAGGGCGCACGGAGGAGGACGCTGGCAATGGTAACGGATACTGGATGGCGACGGCACAAGCAAATGCAACTGCACAAGATCAGTGCTTGGCAGCGTTAATATGACGTTTGTTCTTTGGTTTGGTTCGAATGTGGGAATCGGAACGCTAGGGTCGGGTTATTGCACATGGGTGCAGTTCGGGCAGGGAGCCCGGTAACCTGAATAGGATATTTCAATATGCGCATTTATATCTTGCCAGTGCTGCTGGCTTTGGCTTGCACAGTTGTCCCATTCACCCTTAGCGCTGCGGAGCCCGCGGCAAAACAACAAGCTGTTGCTGAGCGGGCTGAAGCGCAAACGACCATCAATTTGAACACCGCAGATGCAGCCACCTTGCAGCAAGGGCTGACCGGTGTTGGTGAGATGAAGGCCAAGGCCATCGTTGCCTACCGAGATAGCGTCGGGGCATTTGCCTCGGTCGATGAGCTGCTTGAGGTCAAGGGGATCGGGGCGGTGATCCTTGAGCAGAATCGCAGCAAGCTCAGGGTCAAGTAGCGTTAGTCTGTGCCTTATATTGCAGGCAATAAAAAAGCGCCTTGGCGGCGCTTTTTTAATTGGAACAGAGTTAATGACTCTGTTCCTAAGATTCAACTCTTATCAACAGCAAGAGCGAAAATGGTGGGTCGTGTGGGATTCGAACCTACGACCAATTGGTTAAAAGCCAACTGCTCTACCAACTGAGCTAACGACCCAAATAATGGTCGGGGTAGGGGGATTCGAACTCCCGACATCCTGCTCCCAAAGCAGGCGCGCTACCGGACTGCGCTATACCCCGACAAGTGGCTCCACGACCTGGACTCGAACCAGGGACCCAATGATTAACAGTCATTTGCTCTACCAACTGAGCTATCGCGGAACAACGACGCGTATCCTACTGATTATTAAGGGGAAGTCAAGCCTCTGACGACCCCTTTTTTAATATTTAAAGGACTTTGGCGATGGCTTCGGTCACGGCCGGCAGATTTCGCACGTTAAGGGCTGCCACGCAAATGCGGCCTGTGCCCACGGCATAGATACCGAACTCGGTCTTCAGGCGTTCGACCTGCTCGGTGGTCAGGCCGGAGTAGGAGAACATGCCGCGTTGCTGGGCCACGAAGCTAAAGTCGCGTTTGGCACCCAATGCCGTCAATTGCTCGACCATGGATAGGCGCATGTTGCGAATGCGGTCACGCATCTCACCCAGCTCGGCTTCCCACATTGCACGCAACTCAGGTGTGTTGAGTACGGTAGCGACAACGCTTGCGCCATGGGTTGGCGGGTTGGAGTAGTTGGTGCGGATGACACGTTTAACCTGCGACAGCACGCGGCTGCTTTCATCCGTTGAGCTGGTCACGATGGACAATGCGCCAACTCGCTCGCCATACAGCGAGAAAGACTTCGAGAATGAACTTGAAACAAAGAAGGTCAGCCCCGACTGTGCAAAGAGGCGAACGGCTGCGGCGTCTTCTTCGATACCATCGCCAAAACCCTGGTAGGCGATATCGAGGAATGGCACGTGTTCGCGTTCACGGATAATCTCCAGGATCGCTTGCCAGTCTTCGATGTTCAGGTCGACGCCAGTTGGGTTGTGGCAGCAGGCATGCAGCACAACAACCGAGCGGGTCGGCAGGTTTTTCAAGTCTTCGAGCATGCCGCCACGGTTTACACCGTTACTGAAGGCATCGTAGTAGCGGTAGTTGCGAACCGGGAAGCCCGCAGCTTCAAACAGGGCGCGATGGTTTTCCCAGCTTGGATCGCTGATGGCAACGCAGGCATCGGGCAGCAGGCGCTTGATGAAGTCGGCGCCGACCTTGAGAGCACCGGTGCCGCCCAGCGCTTGAGTGGTAATGACCCGGCCTTCACTGACCAGGCGGGAATTGCTGCCAAACAGCAGGGTCTGAACTGCATGATCGTAGGCGGCAATGCCTTCAATTGGCAGGTAGCCGCGTGGGGCATGGGCTTCAATACGTGCTTTTTCCGCCTCGGCCACAGCGCGTAGAAGAGGGATGCGGCCTTCTTCGTTGGTGTATACGCCAACGCCAAGGTTAACCTTATGGGCACGGGTATCAGCGTTGAATGCTTCGTTGAGGCCCAGGATCGGATCGCGCGGAGCCATTTCGACGGCGGTGAACAGACTCATGAGTGTGGCAGCTCTGTTTTGAGAGAAGTGGGAGGCAGGCATTCCCGGATGTCTGGCATTAGGGAATGCGTCAGTGGCCCGTTAGTATAGCGGGCTAGATAGCGTGCTGCGACTGCGTATGCATGCTTTTCGCAAGGTATGACGTACTCTATCGGGTCGCGTCACATCGTTTGTTGAGGTTAGTTATGTCCGATTTTGAACTGGTTACCCGTTTTCAGCCTGCTGGTGATCAGCCAGAGGCAATCCGGCAGATGGTTGAAGGGCTCGAAGCTGGGCTTTCGCACCAGACTTTGCTTGGGGTAACGGGGTCGGGCAAGACATTCAGCATTGCTAATGTGATTGCCCAGATCAATCGGCCAACGCTGGTGCTGGCACCCAATAAGACCCTGGCCGCCCAGCTCTATGGCGAGTTCAAGGCATTCTTTCCCAATAATGCGGTCGAGTACTTTGTTTCCTACTACGACTATTATCAGCCTGAGGCCTATGTACCTTCGTCTGATACCTTTATCGAAAAAGACGCCTCGATAAACGACCATATCGAGCAAATGCGCCTTTCAGCGACCAAGGCGCTGCTGGAGCGTCCTGACGCTATCATCGTCACCACGGTGTCATGTATCTATGGCTTGGGCAGTCCCGAGTTGTACCTGAAGATGGTGCTGCACGTCGATCGAGGCGACAAGATGGATCAGCGGGCCTTGTTGCGCCGCCTGGCTGATCTGCAATACACCCGCAATGACATGGATTTTGCCCGCGCGACCTTTCGCGTTCGTGGTGATGTGATTGATATCTTCCCGGCTGAATCCGACCTTGAAGCGATTCGTATCGAGTTGTTCGACGATGAGGTTGAAAGCATTTCCGCCTTCGACCCGCTGACCGGCGAAGTCATCCGCAAGCTGCCGCGTTTTACCTTCTATCCAAAGAGTCACTACGTGACGCCGCGTGAAACCCTGCTTGAGGCGGTGGAGAAGATCAAGGTCGAACTGGCCGAGCGCCTTGAATACCTGCGTGGCGCGAACAAACTGGTCGAAGCGCAGCGTCTTGAACAGCGCACCCGTTTCGATCTGGAAATGATTATCGAGCTGGGTTACTGCAACGGCATCGAGAACTACTCACGCTATCTGTCGGGGCGTGATTCCGGCGAAGCGCCGCCGACCCTGTACGACTACCTGCCTGACCAGGCCTTGCTGGTGATCGACGAATCGCACGTCAGCGTGCCCCAGGTCGGGGCCATGTATAAGGGCGACCGTTCACGCAAGGAAACCCTGGTCGAGTATGGCTTTCGCTTGCCATCGGCGCTGGATAACCGGCCAATGCGCTTTGAGGAGTGGGAAAACGCCAGCCCGCAGACCATATTCGTCTCGGCAACCCCCGGTCCCTATGAAGCCGAGCATGCCGGGCGCGTCATTGAGCAGGTGGTGCGCCCGACCGGCCTGGTTGACCCGCAAATTGAAGTGCGGCCGGCGCTGACCCAGGTGGATGACTTGCTGTCTGAAATCCAGAAGCGCGTGGCCATTGAAGAGCGTGTCCTGGTCACCACGCTGACCAAGCGTATGGCTGAGGACCTGACCGATTACCTGGCGGATCACGGTGTTCGGGTGCGCTACCTGCATTCGGATATCGACACTGTTGAGCGCGTCGAGATTATCCGCGACCTGCGTATCGGCGCCTTTGATGTGTTGGTCGGCATCAACCTGCTGCGCGAAGGCCTGGACATGCCCGAGGTTTCGCTGGTCGCGATCCTCGATGCCGACAAGGAAGGTTTCCTGCGTTCCGAGCGCTCGCTGATCCAGACCATTGGCCGGGCGGCTCGTAACCTCAATGGCCGGGCCATTCTTTATGCCGATCGCATGACCGGTTCGATGGAGCGGGCGATTGGCGAGACCGAACGGCGACGTAATAAGCAGATTGCCTATAACGAGGCCAACGGTATCGTGCCCAAGGGGGTGTTCAAGGATGTTCAGGATATTCTTGAGGGCGCCGTGGTTCCGGGGGCGCGCAGCAACAAGCGCAAGGGCATGGCCAAGGCCGCCGAGGAGCAGGCTCGCTATGAAAATGAGCTGCGCTCGCCAAGCGAAATCAGCAAGCGCATTCGTCAGCTTGAGGAAAAAATGTACCAGTTGGCGCGGGATCTGGAGTTCGAGGCCGCAGCGCAAATGCGTGACGAAGTGCAGAAGTTGCGCGAGCGCCTGCTTAAGGTCTAGCCCGGAAATGTGTTGGTGGGCGATGTCTTCACCCACTGCAACGGCTGTCGATGCTTAAGTTGACGCTGACAAGCTTTGCGTTGTCGCCCCGTGAGGCTGTTTTTTGTTCGCCAGGGCGTTAGCGTCTACCGAAGATAATCAACATCACACCGCCAAGCGTAATGACGCAGGCCAGCATCGCCAAGGTGCTTAGCTGTTCATCGAGCAGCAGGTAGCCAAGCAGTAGCGCTACAACCGGATTGATAAAGGCGAAGGTCGAAACCAGGCTTGGCCGCACCTCGCGCAGTAACCAGAAATAAGCGGGATACACGCCCAGGCTAACAGGTAGCACCAGGTAGGCCATCCACAACCATGACTGGCTGCTCAGCGAACCGAGGTCGAGGTTTTGCCAGTCACCATGCAAGGCGCCGAAGATTGCCAGCAGCAGCGCGCCAATCAACATTTGCAAGCTGAGCCCAAACCAGCTTGAACTGAATGCCGGGCGCTGACGCAGCAGCCAGGCCCCGGTGGCCCAGATCAGCGTGGCGATAACCACTGTCGCGCCGGCAAACCACTGGGCTGATGAAGCGCTGTTGCCGAGGCCGTTGCTCATCAACAGGACAATGCCGGTACAGGCAATTGCCAGGCCACACAGTACCCAGAGGGGTGGGCGCTCGCCGAGCAACCATTCCAGCGCCACGCTCCACAACGGCAGCGTGGTGTAGAGCATTGCCACCATGCCTGTCGGCAGGTATTGGTTGGCGTAGATCAGGGCGCCCTGGCCAATGGCGATCAGCGACAAACCGCCTATGAAAACGCCGCCGATATCGCTGCGTTTAAACCTGAGTTGCCCACTGGCAAGCACCCAGGTCAGCGCCAGGGCGCCTGCCAGGGTGAAGCGCAGGCTGCCGAGAACGAAAGGCGGCAGCTCGCGAAGCAGGAAGTGATTGGCCAGATAGGTGGTGCCCCAGCCAATGTAGATAACGCTGAAGGCGCCAATCAGCATCAATGTGCGGGCGCGGGAGTCAGTTGTGGGCATGTTCAGCCTGGTAGATGCACACCGCCGGGTCAGCGGTGCAGGTCGATGTGAAACGGATAGCTTACCCAGCCCGCAAAGCCGGTGCGGTGGCTGTCAATGAGCGCCAGCGCCGGCTGTACTCGCATTCGCGGGCAGTTTCTTGGTGAGTAAAACTGCGGTCATGCTGATGCACAAGGCAATGCCAATCCAGTGAAAGGCATCATTGTAAGCCATGATCATCGCTTGCTCATGGGTGATTTGGCTGATTCTTGCCAATGCCGCTTGCTCGCTGCCGAGCTTGTCCGTGAGCATGGCCATGCGTTCCGCGACTTGTGGGTTGCTCGGTACCAGTGACTCACGCAAATAATCGAAGTAAACCTTGGCCCTGCTGTCGAGCAGGGTGGCCAGCAAAGCGATGCCGATGGCGCCCCCAAGGTTACGCAGGATATTGAACAGGCTGGATGCGGAGCCCGCGTCCTGGGGCATGATGTAGGAGGTTGCGATCAGCGATACGGTGACCATCACCATCGGCTGGCCCAGCGCCCGGATAATCTGGATGTGGTTGAACTGTTCCCCGGCGAAATCCGGGTTGAGCACGCCGGACAAAATACTCGCTGCGCCAAACAGGGCAAAACCCAGCGCGCACAGCCATTTTGGGGAAATCACCTTCATCAACAGTGGTACCAGCGGAATCAAGAACAGCTGGGGAATGCCCATCCACATGATAACCTGGCCAATCTGCAGGGAGTTGTAGCCTTGGATCTGGGCCAGGTAGAGCGGCAGCACATAAATCGAGCCATACAGGCCCATGCCCAGGCCGACACTGGAAATGCTGGAAAGACCAAAGTTGCGCTCGCCCAGGATTCGTAAATTGATCAGTGGGTTGCTGCGGGAAAACTGCAAAATCACAAACAGGATCAGGCTGATGCTGGCAATACTGCCAAGCCCGGCAATCAGGTTGGATTCCAGCCAGTCCTTGCGATGGCCTTCCTCAAGGAACACTTGCAGGCAGCCAAGCCCGATGCCGAGGGTGACAATACCGGCGTAGTCAGTGCTTTTCAGCAGTTCCCAGTGAGGGGCTTTCTTTTCCAGGCCGTAAAGCAGGCCTGCGATCATCAGCAGGCCGGGTGGGATATTGATGTAGAAAATGTATTCCCAGCCAAATTGTTCTGTCAGCCAGCCGCCCAGCGTTGGGCCTATTGAGGGGGCGAAAGTGGCGGTCATGGCAAACAGTGCCATGCCTTTGGCGCGGTGATGTTCCGGCAACTTGATCAGGGTCAGGGTGAATGCCAGGGGAATCAGTGCGCCGCCGGTAAAGCCTTGCATGGCGCGGAACACGATCATGCTGTCGAGGCTCCAGGCCATCGAGCAGAGCAGGGATGAAACCAGAAAACCGATCGAGACCCAGATCGCCAAGCGCCGTGCAGACAGTAGCTGCACCAGCCAGGCGGTCAGTGGAATCATGATGATTTCAGCGACCAGGTAGGACGTGGAAATCCACGAACCTTCTTCAAGCGTGGCTGAAAGCGCGCCTTGGATGTCCTTGAGTGATGAATTGGTGATCTGGATGTCGAGCACCGCCATGAAGGCGCCCAGCATCACACTCATTACCGCAATCCAGTCGCGCCTGCTGGGTTCGCCAGTCGGTCGGACGAGTTGATCACCCGCCATGGCTTTGGTCGTCGCTGATGTCTACGACTACTTCAACCGACATGCCGGGGCGAATCAGGCCATGCAGCGGGTTGTCCTTGTCGAACATCAACTTGACCGGGATACGCTGCACCACCTTGGTAAAGTTGCCAGTGGCATTATCTGGTGGCAACAGGCTGAACTGCGCGCCTGATGCGGCGAACAGGCTGTCGACCTTGCCCTTGATCGGCGTGTCGGGAAAGCTGTCGAAGGTCAGCTCGGCGCTTTGACCTGCACGCATGTGGCCAATTTGGGTTTCCTTGAAGTTGGCCTGGACCCAGATGTCCTGGTCCGGTACCAGCGACATCAGGTAAGCACCGGTTTGCACATACTGGCCATTACGAGCGGCACGCTGGCCGACGAAGCCGCTGATAGGCGCACGGATTTCAGTTCGGCTGATATTGAGCTTGGCTTGTTCAATGTCGGCGCGGGCACTGGCAATTTGCGCGTTGAGGCTCTTGATTTCAGCTTGCAGGGTGTCGATCTGCTGTTTTTGCGCCTGCAGATCAGCTTCGGCCTTGGCCACTTGGGAGCGGGCAACGCTGCTGTCGGCATCAAGGGTGGTGACGCGTTCTTCCGAGATATAGCCGGACTGGCGCAATGTGATTGCACGCTGCATATCTATCTTGGCGCGGCTTAGTGTCGCTTGGCTTGCGCTGACATCAGCCTTGCTGGCCGCGATCATGCTGTTCTGCTGGCTGAGGGTGCTTTGCGTTTGTGCCAGCTGTGCTTCACGCGTGGCCAGGGTGGCCTCGGCGCGTTGCAATGCCAGTTTGAAATCGCTGTTTTCCAGCTCGACCAGCAGTTGACCCTGTTCGACATGCTGGTTGTCCTGCACCAGTACCTTTTCCACGCGGGCACTGAGCTGGCTTGATACACGGGTAATTTCGCCCTGGACATAGGCGTTGTCGGTCTCTTCATGGAAGCGACCGATCAGCCACCAATGTGCAAAAAATGCAGCCGCAATGACCGCAAGGATGGCCAAAAAGACAAACAAACGGCGTTTTAATTGGGCAGGCATGGTGGCTGACTCAAAGCGTAGACAATAATTCTTGCAAATCTAACAGTGTTCCTTTTCGGCCTCTAGCCGTTAGACTTCATAAACTTTGTTGCTTATAGGGAACAATCATGGGGTTAGATGATGCGCTGATTTTCACCAGGGTGGTTGAACATCACAGCTTTACCCAGGCGGCTAACAGCCTGAATATGCAGAAATCAACGGTGAGTCGACGCATTGTCTTACTCGAAGAGCGCCTGGGGGTGCGTCTGCTGAACCGGACTACGCGCAAGTTGCGATTGACCGAGGTCGGTGCTGCTTATTACGAGCGCTGCCGGCAGATCATGCTCGATTTCGCTGAAGCCGAGCAGGCGGTCATGCAACTGCAGCAGGAACCCTCTGGCTTGCTGCGCATTACTGCGGCGGTCGAGTTTGGCCAGCAGTTTCTTGGTCGCGTGCTGGGCGAGTTCATGCGGCAATACCCGAGTATCACGGCTGAAGTGGAGTTGACTTCACGCAACGTTGACCCTGTCGAGGAGGGGGTTGATATCGTGATTCTTGTAGGTCAGCCGCAAGACTCGACACTGGTTGCACGCAAGTTGTTTGAAGCCCGGTGTAGGTTGTGTGCCAGCCCAGCCTACTTGGCTGCCCATGGGACACCCGCTTGCAGTGAGGATTTGGCCCAGCATCGGGCTATTCTCCTGCAACGGGACGCCTCCCGGTATTGGCCCTTGCTGGACGACACCATTGCCTGTGAGCGGGTGCTGCTGTGCAACAACATTACATTCGCACGCGAAGCGGTGTTGGCTGGGGCGGGTATTGCCGCGTTGCCGAACATGATCTGTGAGCTGGCGATTCGCGAAGGGCGCTTGATCGAGTTGCTGCCCGAGGCTGCCTTGCCAACGGTTGAGGTCTATGCGATCTACCCATCACGGCGCTTCCAGGCGATGAAAGTTAAGACCTTTCTCGATTTCCTGATGAAGAGCCTGGCCGAACAACAAGCACGTGAACTGGAGCCTGCCATGGCAGGCCTGCTAATATTGGCAACCTGATCCTCGCTTGAAGAACCCTGCAGCCTGATGCGGCTGCAGGGTTCCATTGCGCCTCGCACCGCTTGCAAGAGAGCAACCATGAAAACTGTTCGTACCCGTATTGCGCCGTCGCCTACCGGTGACCCGCACGTAGGCACCGCTTATATCGCTTTGTTCAACATGTGTTTTGCACGCCAGCACGGTGGTGAATTCATTCTGCGTATTGAAGACACCGACCAGCTGCGTTCTACGCGTGAATCCGAACAGCAAATTTTCGATGCGTTGCGCTGGTTGGGTATCGAGTGGAGCGAAGGCCCTGATGTTGGCGGTCCGCACGGCCCGTACCGGCAGAGCGAGCGTGGCGACATTTATAAGGAACACACCCAGCAACTGGTCGATAAGGGCCATGCCTTCCATTGCTTCTGTACTTCTGAGCGCCTGGACAAGCTGCGCGCCGAACAAATGGAGGCCAAGCAGACTCCCCGTTACGACGGCCTGTGCATGAATCTGCCGGCAGATGAGGTCAAGCAGCGCCTGGCAGCTGGCGAGCCAAATGTCGTGCGCATGAAGGTGCCGACCGAAGGCGTTTGCGTGGTGCCGGACATGCTGCGTGGTGATGTCGAGATCCCGTGGGATCGCATGGACATGCAGGTGCTGATGAAGACCGATGGCCTGCCAACCTACTTCCTGGCCAACGTGGTTGACGATCACTTGATGGGGATTACCCACGTATTGCGCGGCGAAGAGTGGCTGCCGTCGGCGCCCAAGCTGATTTTGCTCTACGAGTATTTTGGCTGGGAGCAACCCGAGCTGTGCTACATGCCGCTGCTGCGCAACCCGGACAAGAGCAAGCTGTCGAAGCGCAAGAACCCGACCTCCATTACCTTCTACGAGCGCATGGGCTATTTGCCGCAGGCCATGCTCAATTATCTGGGGCGCATGGGTTGGTCGATGCCTGACGAGCGTGAGAAATTCACCCTTGAAGAGATGGTTGAGCACTTCGATATCAACCGTGTCTCCCTGGGTGGGCCTATTTTCGACCTGGAAAAACTGTCCTGGCTCAACGGCCAGTGGATGCGCGAGTTGAGTGTCGAGGATTTCATTGCAGGCGCGCAGCAGTGGGCGTTCAATAGCGACTACGTCAAGCAGATTGCGCCTCATGTACAAGGCCGTGTCGAGACGTTCAGCCAGATTGCGCCATTGGCAGGTTTTTTCTTCGCCGGTGGAGTCAATCCAGATGCTGCGCTGTTCGAGCACAAGAAACTCTCGTCCGACCAGGTTCGCCAGGTGATGCAGTTGATCCTGTGGAAGCTCGAAGCCTTGCGTCACTGGCAAAAAGACAATATCACTGGCTGCATTCAGGCCGTGGTCGAGCACCTGGAGTTGAAGCTGCGTGATGCCATGCCGCTGATGTTTGCCGCAATTACCGGCCAGGCCAGCTCAGTTTCGGTGCTTGATGCCATGGAAATCATCGGGCCGGACCTGACCCGTTTTCGTCTGCGTCAGGCGATTGAGTTGCTTGGCGGTGTATCGAAAAAAGAAACCAAAGAGTGGGAAAAACTGTTTGGCGCAATCAAGTAATGACTTGGCCAGCCTCTGGAGATTTGTGGTATCCCGCTGGGCAAGGGTAAGTGGTTGTTCTGTCAGCATAAAGAATACTTATATGGTTAGAATTATGTTGACAGGGGGCGGGACCGCACTTAATATGCGCCCCGTCCTTGAGATGGGGCTATAGCTCAGCTGGGAGAGCGCTTGCATGGCATGCAAGAGGTCGACGGTTCGATCCCGTTTAGCTCCACCAATTTCTTTAAAGCCAAAAGGCTTGCCACGGCCGGTTCATTGAACGGGTCGAGTTGTTGGAAGGCTTTTGCGTCCCCTTCGTCTAGTGGCCTAGGACACCGCCCTTTCACGGCGGTAACAGGGGTTCGAGTCCCCTAGGGGACGCCACTATTTAAAAAGCAGTTCCGTCAGGTGCTGTGAGCCGAGAGGCGATAAATCCGGGGGTATAGCTCAGCTGGGAGAGCGCTTGCATGGCATGCAAGAGGTCAACGGTTCGATCCCGTTTATCTCCACCAATTTTGCAGTAGCACGTTTGTGTTTTGAAACTGCCACGGGCCAGCTTTTTGCTGGCCTTGTTTTTCGAAGGATTCGTCCCCTTCGTCTAGTGGCCTAGGACACCGCCCTTTCACGGCGGTAACAGGGGTTCGAGTCCCCTAGGGGACGCCACTATTTAAAAAGCAGTTCCGTCAGGTGCTGTGAGCCGAGAGGCGATAAATCCGGGGGTATAGCTCAGCTGGGAGAGCGCTTGCATGGCATGCAAGAGGTCAACGGTTCGATCCCGTTTATCTCCACCAATTTTGCAGTAGCACGTTTGTGTTTTGAAACTGCCACGGGCCAGCTTTTTGCTGGCCTTGTTTTTCGAAGGATTCGTCCCCTTCGTCTAGTGGCCTAGGACACCGCCCTTTCACGGCGGTAACAGGGGTTCGAGTCCCCTAGGGGACGCCATTTTACCCGCCTGTCGGGTTTTAAAAGGGCCATTCTGCAAAGAATGGCCCTTTTGTTTATCTGCGATTTAATCTCCCCATATGCTGCGCTCTGGCCAATAGCTGTGCCGTTAAATATGATAGTTATAATATTTAATGGCGTTTGGATTGGAGTGCTGGCTGATGAGCGACAAGAAATTGCAAAGCCGCGAACGAATTTTGCGTGCTGCTGAGTCGATACTGGTCTTGCGTGGACCGGTTGAGCCCAGCGTTAGCGAGATAATGGCCGCCGCTGGAATGACGGTTGGTGGTTTCTACGCCCACTTTGACAGCAAGGAATCGCTGATGCTTGAGGCTTTCGAGCGGCTGCTGAGCAAGCGGCGTGCGGGCTTGAGCGAGCTGGACAGTGATTTGCCATTAAGTGAGCGGCGCAGCCTGATGGCTGCGTTCTATTTGTCGCGCAGGCACCGTGACAGCGCGGACTCGGGTTGTCCCTTGCCAGCCTCCTTGAGTGAGATAGCGCGTTTGCCCGAAAGCTTTCGCGAGGCCCTGGCAAGGCACTTGGAGTTGATTGTTGCCAAGCTTGCGCAGACGCCGGAACAGTCTTCGGCCGTGCTTGCCGATTTGGCGATGATGATCGGTGGCCTGTCGCTGGCGCGCGCCTTGGGGCCGGGTGATATGTCTGATCGAGTGTTGCGCGCGGCCAAGTCGGCCATTGTTTGAAAGCCAGGCGTTGCACATCGATCGACACATTCCGGTGCGCTATGTCTGGCGATAGCGATTAATGTCGATGGTTGTTTCAAGCGCCTGGCTCTGGCAGTGTGCAAGGCTTAGAGGTGGGGCCTGCCTGAGCTGGCTTTATCTGACTGTGACTTTTATCGGCTGCTCATGCTTGCTTGTGGGCAGTGTGGAGCTGTGTAGATGAACTGGGATATGGCCAATCCATTTGTGATCGACATTATTGTGGGTGCAGATGATATCGACGGTCTTGGGCATGCCAATAATGCGGTCTATGTCAGTTGGCTCGAGCGTTGCGCCTGGCGTCACTCGCAATTTCTGGGCCTGGATCTGGTTGAGTACCAGCGCCTGGATCGAGCGATGGCCGTGACCCGTCACGAAATCGACTACCTGGCCAGCGCCTATGAAGACCAGGAGCTGCAGATGGCAACCTGGATTGTCGAGTCTGATCAGCGCCTGAAGATGGATCGCCGCTTTCAATTGATTCGCCCACAAGACGGGGTCACCTTGCTGCGCGCCAAGACAACATTTGTCTGTATCGAGCTGTCCAGCGGTAAACCCAAGCGCATGCCGCCAGAGTTTATTGATGGCTATGGCCAGGCGTTGCAACCTGTTTTCCCGATGGAACTCTAGCTGTTTGGTGCTTGCCCAGGTGCAGTGCTGGGTGAAAGAAATAGGCTGTGCCGGTCGACCAGTACCTGGAAGTAACGGGTTTCACCGGGCTTGATCAGCATCGACTGCTGGCTGCGCAGGTTGATGGAGCCGCAATAGCCGGCGGGGGAGAGAGCCAGCTCTGCATTGAAATTACCTGCAGGGATTTTTAGCTCAATCGACTCGCCAACTCCCAGGGCCAAGGGTGCCTGGCCGCTGATCAATATCTCGACATCGCAGGCGGTTGGTGCGTTGCGGTCACGGCTGATCACGACTTTTGCCGCGTACTCTGGAACCGCTTCAAAATGAATCTCCGGCTGCTCTACTTGCGCCGCCTGACTCAGGCAGCTGCTAAGTATGCCGGCGCATAGCAGGAGTTTGCTTCGCATCTTGATCCTTGATCTTGCGTCTTCGGGCTGCCTTTGCAGGCGTTTAGCCAGTGTAACGGAAAGCCCGGATAAGTCTTTAGGTAACCTCTGAAAACCGCTGCGCTGGATATCACGGGGCAAGCCATCGCTGCGGTTCCCAAGGGGTGAGCAGCGCGCATCAAATGCGCATTCAGGTTGCTAAAGTCGAGTGCGAGCTTTTTCAGAGGGGCTTATCAAAGTGTCCTTGATCGGCAATATTTCAACTTAAGCGTCCAACTGCGTACACTGCGCAACGTTTTTTTCGAGAGTAACCCTATGCAAATCGCCTTGGCGCCCATGGAGGGGTTGGTCGATCATATTCTTCGCGACGTGCTGACCCGCATTGGCGGCATTGACTGGTGCGTGACAGAGTTTGTTCGCGTCACCGAGCGTGTGCTGCCAGCTTCTGCCTATCGCAAGCTGGCCCCTGAACTCTTTACCGCTGCGCGAACCCGTGCCGGGACCCAATTGCGCGTGCAGTTGTTGGGCTCCGATCCGCAGTGTTTGGCCGACAATGCCGCGTTTGCCTGCACGCTGGGTGCGCCGGTCATTGATTTGAATTTTGGCTGCCCGGCGAAAACCGTGAACAAATCACGCGGCGGAGCCGTGTTGCTCAAGGAGCCTGAGTTGCTGCATCGAATCCTGCGTGAGGTCAGGCGCACGGTTGCAGCTGATATTCCGGTAACCGCCAAGATGCGCCTGGGGTTTGATGATAAAGGGGGCGCCATCGAGTGCGCGCAAGCGCTGGCTGAAGGCGGTGCAGAGCAGATTGTGGTGCACGCCAGGACCAAGGTCGAAGGCTACAAGCCACCGGCCCATTGGGAGTGGGTGGCACTGATCAAAGAGGCCGTGAATGTTCCGGTGTTTGCCAATGGTGATGTCTGGACGGTTGCCGACTGGCAACGCTGCCGTGAAGTCAGTGGTGTCGATGACATCATGATTGGCCGAGGCCTGGTGAGTCGTCCCGACCTGGCGCGGCAAATCGCCATGGTCAAGGCCGGTGAACCCGTGGTTGAAATGACCTGGCAAGAGTTTCAGCCCTTGCTCAATGACTTTTGGCTACAGGCGCGCAAGAAACTTTCGCCACGCTTTGCCCCGGGCCGCCTCAAGCAATGGTTGGCGCTGCTGACGCGAAATTACCCTGAGGCGGTGCTGCTGTTCGATCAGTTGCGGCGCGAGAATGATTGCCTGCGCATTGATGCCATGCTTGGTGTTGAACTGCCTCTGAACGCCGAACTTGTCAGTTAGGCAGATGCTGTAGGGAGGTTGACAAGCTTCGCGCTGTCTCACCCTAAGGCTTGCCTGCTATTTGCAGGGCGGCTGAGGTTTTTCAGCCACCCATCCGGAGTGCCGTTCGCTTTCTAGCGCCCACCGCTGATATCGAGCAGCGCGCCGCTGGCATAGGAAGCCTTGTCACTGGCTAGCCAGATGATCGCTTCAGCCACTTCCTGGGCGCTACCGCCACGGCCCATGGGCACGCTGGCGCTGACCCGGGCAACCCGGTCTGGCTCGCCGCCGCTGGCGTGAATTTCAGTATCGATCACGCCGGGACGCACGGCGTTAACGCGAATGCCCTGGCTGGCGACTTCCTTGGCCAGGCCCAGGGTCATGCTATCGATCGCGCCTTTGGCTGCTGCGTAATCAATGTATTCGGCTGGGGCGCCGAGTTTGGCGGCAATCGAGGACAGGTTGATAATGACGCCGCCTTGGCCGCCATTATCGCTGGACATGCGCTTCACCGCTTCACGGGCGCAGGCAAAGCTGCCGAACACATTGGTGGCGAAAACCCGCTGCAGGCGTGCGCTGTCCATCTGTTCAAGGCGCATCTGCGGTTCGAGAATGCCAGCGTTATTGACCAATACGTCGATGCGCCCAAAGTAGCGGTCTATGGCTTTGAATAGCTGTTCAACCTCGGCATCGACGGCAATGTTGGCTTGCAGTGCAATGGCTTCGCCGCCTGCAGCCTTGATTTCGGCAACCAGTGCCTCGGCCGAGGCGCTTTGCTGGTGATAGTTGATGCATACGGCGTAGCCTTCGACTACTGCCAGGCGCGCTGTGGCCGCACCAATGCCGCGACTGCCACCGGTTATAAGCATGACTTTGCGCATAAAAAGGTCTCCTGTGCCAGCTGTGCAGCATTTCCAGCCGGGCAATTGCTGAATAACTACTGCACTTGATAACGGGGATTTTCCCGCTGGTTGTTGTGACTGTTGCCTGTCAGCTTGTTTCGCGCTGACCGAAGGCTTGAGGTTGGATTAGCTGCGTTTTTGCTGGTCAGGCAAGCGGTGCAGCAATGCCTTGAATTCATTAAGCGGCACCGGTTTGCTGAACAGGTAGCCTTGATAGAGAAAGCAGCCCTGGCTGTGCAGGAATTCAAGTTGTTCTTGTTGCTCAACACCTTCGGCAATGACTGTCAGGCCAAGGCTCTTGGCCATGGCAACGATGGCCCGGATGATTTCTGCATCGTTAGGGTCGGTCGTGGCATCGCGGATAAAAGACTGATCAATCTTAAGCACGTCTACCGGCAGGCGCTTGAGGTAGGTCAGTGAGCTATAGCCGGTACCGAAGTCGTCCATGGCGAAGCTCACGCCTATGTCGCGCAACTGGTTCATTTTCCGGATGGTGTCATCAATGTTCTCGATGATAATGCTTTCGGTCACCTCGAGCTTGAGCTGCGGCATGTTTTCGGGATCAAGGCAGCTCTTGACCAGGGTAACAAACTCTTCCTGGCGAAACTGGCGCGGACTGATGTTGACGCAGAGGCTGAAGTTATCGCGTTCGAATAAACCCTCGGCCAAT
Source organism: Pseudomonas sp. S9 (assembly GCF_000222125.1). Classification (NCBI taxonomy): domain Bacteria; kingdom Pseudomonadati; phylum Pseudomonadota; class Gammaproteobacteria; order Pseudomonadales; family Pseudomonadaceae; genus Pseudomonas; species Pseudomonas sp. S9. The sequence goes on from NZ_AFFX01000001.1 coordinate 91,991, forward strand.
AGTTGTGCATACACCCGGCAGGCTTCTGCAAGCACCCAGCTGCCAACTTCGAGGATCAGGCCACTTTCCTCGAGGATGTGGATGAACAGCCCGGGTGACTGCGGGCCAAGGCTTGGGTGATCCCAGCGTAGTAGTGCCTCGGCGCCGACTATCTGGTTGCTGCGCGCATCGACTTGGGGCTGGAAGTAGAGTTCGAATTCGCCGCGCACGTGGGCCATGCGCAGGTCATTTTCAAGGCGTAGCCGCTCGCTCGCGGCTTCTTGCATGGAGTTGCGAAACAGCTGGATGGTGTTGCGTCCGGAGTCCTTGGCGCGATATAGGGCAATGTCGGCGCGTTTTAGCAGGTCGGCCGGGGTGTCGCCGTGATCAGGGATCAGTGCGATACCGATACTGGGTGTGACCTGCAGGCGCTGGCCATCAAGCAGCATGGGTTCAGCCAGCAATGTGCGGAACTGGTTGGAAATTTCAGTGACCTGGCGCGTGACCACTTCTGTGTCGCCCTCGAGCCTTGAGATCAAGATGACGAACTCATCACCACCCAGGCGTGCAACGGTGTCTTCCTGGCGTACGCTGGCTTCCAGGCGTGCAGTGATAAGGCGCAGTACATTGTCGCCAACCGGATGGCCCAGGGAATCGTTGATGTGCTTGAAGTGATCCAGGTCGATAAACAGCAGTGCGCCGCGCAAATTGTGGCGTTTGAGCAGCGCGATCTGCTGGGTCAGGCGATCCATCAGCAAGCTGCGGTTGGGCAGGTTGGTCAGCGGGTCGTGATAGGCCATGTGCTGGACCTGAGCCTGGGCACTCTTGAGTTCACTCACGTCGCGGGCTGTCAGCAGCAGGCATGGCGTTTCGTTGAGCTCGATATTTTCGACCGAGACTTCAACTACTGCTTGGCTGCCATCACGATGCTTGCCACGCATTTCCATGTGGTGGACATGGCCGTGGTGCGCCAGACGCGTCAGCATCATCTGGCGTTCTTCGGCGTTGGCCCAGATGTTGATCTCGTAGGCCGTCCTCCCGATGACGTCTTCGGCGCTGTAGCCAGTGAGCTTGCAAAAGCCTTCGTTGACTTCGATATAGCGTCCGCTGTCGCGCTCGGTGATGGTGATGGCATCCGGGCTTGAGTGGAAAGCCTTGGCGAACTTCTCCTGGCTGGCGCGCAGTGCTGCTTCGGACAAGACGCGCTCGGTAATGTCGCGGAAGGTGGTGGTGATGCACAGGCGACGGTCGACCCGGATAAACCGGGTCGAGATGGCGCAGGTCAACAGGGTTCCTGAGCGATGGTAAAAGCAGGCGACCTCTTCATCCAGTGCTTGCTCGCGGTTGAGTTTTTGATAGAGGCGCTCACGGTCACTGTGGTCTTTCCAGAAGCAGATATCCAGGCTACTGCGGTTGATGATATCGCTGTCTTCCCAGCCAAAGGTCTTGCTGAACTTGGGGTTTATGTCGATAAACACGCCGTCACTGACGCGGGTGACGCAGATAGGGTCGGGGCTGGCCTGGAACAGCGTGGCAAATTTCTCTTCCGAGGCCGCCAGGCGCTGTTCGCGTTGAACGCGCTCGGTGATGTCGAGCAATATGCCGGTCATGCGCAGGGGAGAGCCGTCGGTATCGCGATACAGTTTGGCAGTGCTCTCTATGTAGTAGGTCACACCGTTGGCATGGCGTGCTCGATAGATCACCTGATAGGACTGGCGCGCACCGCTCAGCAGCTCTTTGTAGGCCTTGAGCATCATGCGCTGGTCTTCCAGTGGCACATGGCTGAGCAGTGTCTCGAAGTCGCCGTGGTAAGGCACGGCTGCCAGTCCATGTAGTGTCGAGGTGCGCTGCGAGCCGTAAATCAGGTTGCTGGGAATATGCCAGTCCCAGGTGCCAAGATCGGCCGAATCGAGCGCCAGGTTCAGGCGCTCCTGGCTTTCATTCAATACCTGGTCCTGGGCCCGTTGCTTGGAAATATCTCGTACGGTGAGGATCAGGCAGGCCTGGCCGTCGAGGATAATTTCCCCGCCAAACAACAGGTTGGTGCTGATGCTGCCGTCGCGGCTGTGCAGGCGCACTTCAAGCTCGTTGAGTTCGTTACGCTTTACGGCGTCGAGCATGCGTTGGCGACTGTCCAGATCCGTCCAGATGCCCAGTTCAATCGAGGTGCGGCCCACTGCTTCGGCCTTGCTCCAGCCGAATCGGCGCTCGAAGCTTGGGTTCACTTCCACAAAGCGGCCTGTGCCCAGGTTGGTGATGACCACCGCGTCAGGGCTGTATTGGAAGGCCTTGGAGAATTTTTCTTCACTGATGCGCAGGGCTTCCTCGGCGCGCTTTTGTTGGCTGGTGTCGGTGAAGGAACTGAGCATGAACGGCTGGTTTTCCAGCTCTAGGTATTGGCTGGAGAGCACGCCGTCAAGGATGTCGCCGCTGCGGGTACGTAGCTGAACCTGCTGCACAATGGGGGCGCGCACTTCGGCGATGGCTCGCTTGAGGTATTGCTGCTCGCTGTCGTGCACCCAGATATTGAGTGTATCGCAACTGCAGCCGATCGCCTCTTCGGCGCTCCAGCCGAGGCTGTGCTCAAAGTGCTGATTGACCTCGATCAGGCTGTCATCGGTCAAGCGAACCAGCATCACAATGTCGGGGTTTAGCTGAAACAGGCTGGCAAAGCGCTGCTCCGAGTTGATCAATGCGTCGGAGCGCTGTTTCTGGAGGGTGTAGTCGCGTACCACGCCATACATGTGTGGCCGATTCTGGTCATCGGATTTCAGGCTGCCGTTGACTTCAATCCAGTGCAGGCTGCCATCTGGCCAGATAATCCGGTGACGCATGGGCCGCAGGTCCGGGGTGCCATCGACAATCTTGCGGAATAGTGACAGCACATGCTGGTGATCTTCTGGCGGTACCAGGTCCAGGTATTCGACGCGCTGGTTCAGTGGCTGGTTTGGATCAAGACCATAAAGCGCCTGGGCGCCACGGGACCAACTGATTTGCCCACTTTCTATGTCCCACAGCCAAGCACCCAGCTTGGCGCCGTTGAGTGCTGCAAGAAGACGTGGCGTGTCATCCCATGCCTGTTCGAACGCGGCAGGATCAAGTGCGGGGATGTGGGGCAGGATTACCGTGCGCTCATGATTTTTTGCCATTGGAGGCTCTATGAGTAAGCGAAGTAGCCAGTGGCTGGTGCTCTGTACTGGCATTTGATAGTTATAGCTTCACGTTAGCCGTTATCGAGTCGTCCGTGCAAGATGGTCACCTTGAGCGTCCAGCAATTGCATGAAGGCTCGTGCGGCATTTGAAAGCGTGCGCTCGCTATGTGAAATGTAGCCTAGTTGCCGGCTTAGCTGGATGCCGGGCAGGGCCAGGCGATGAACCTGTTCATCAAGCATGGTGCGCGGCAGTACGCTCCAGGCCAGGCCAATGGATACCATCATCTTGATCGTCTCCAGGTAGTTGGTGCTCATGGCTATATTGGGGCTCAATCCCCGGGCTTCGAACAGACGCTGGACGATGTGGTGGGTAAAGGTGTTGCCACCAGGAAACACAGCAGGTTGCCTGGCTATATCGGCAAGGCTGACATCCGGTTGCTGGGCAAGAGGGTGCTCCGGCGCGACTACAAAATCCAGCGGGTCATCCCATACGGAGACTGCGCTCACAGGGGGTCGGGTTTCCGGCGCCAGGGTGATTACAGCCAGCTCGGCGCGCCCGTGTAGTATTTCTTCGTAGGCAACTTCTGAATCGAGAAACTGGATGTCCAGCGCGACCTGCGGATGAGTGCGAGTGAACTCACGTAGCAGTGCGGGTAGACGATGAAGGCCAATATGATGGCTGGTCGCTAGCGTCAATCTGCCACTGATTTCACCGCTCAGATTGGTCAGGGCCCGGCGTGTGTCATCGAGCACATTGATAATCTGGTAGGCCCGGGGCAGCAGGGCACGACCCGCTTCAGTCAGGCTGACTTCACGACCCAGTCGGTCGAACAGGCGTACATTGAGTTGCTGTTCCAGGCTAGCGATCCGTTTGCTGACTGCCGGCTGGGTCAGATGCAGGCGTTCGGCGGCGTCAGAGAAGCTGCCTACCTCGGCAATCGCGATAAATGCATTGAGGGTTGCCAGGTCCATTTTGTATTCCTAGTAGTTATCCAATAGATGAAAAATATGAATTTGAGTAATTTATAGCAAGCCCATAAAATTGCCACATAAGCTAAAGGGATACTCCTGAAGCACAGAAATATGCTGATGAGGAAAACACTGATGGCCGGCAAAACGCTTTACGACAAACTCTGGGAAATGCACGAGGTCAAGCGCCGTGACGATGGTTCGTCACTGATCTACATCGACCGGCATATCCTTCACGAAGTGACCTCGCCGCAGGCATTCGAGGGTTTGCGTCTGGCCCAGCGCAAGCCATGGCGCATCGACGCCAATATCGCCACTCCGGATCACAACGTGCCGACCACCAAGGCCGAGCGCCAAGGTGGCCTGGAAGCGATCAGCGATGAAGTATCACGTATCCAGGTGCAAACCCTGGATGAAAACTGCGACGACTTCGGCATCCTCGAGTTCAAGATGAACGATGTCCGCCAAGGCATCGTGCATGTGGTCGGGCCGGAGCAGGGTGCAACATTGCCCGGCATGACCGTGGTTTGTGGCGATTCACACACCTCGACCCACGGAGCCTTCGGTGCCCTGGCGCACGGTATTGGTACGTCCGAGGTCGAGCATGTGCTGGCTACCCAGTGCCTGGTCGCCAAGAAAATGAAGAACATGCAGGTTCGCGTCGAGGGCAAGTTGCCGTTTGGCGTCACCGCCAAGGACATCGTGCTGGCGGTCATCGGCAAGATAGGCACCGCTGGCGGTAATGGCCACGCGTTGGAGTTTGCCGGTAGCGCGATCCGCGATTTGTCGCTGGAAGGGCGCATGACCATCTGCAACATGTCGATCGAGGCCGGTGCCCGTGTGGGCATGGTGGCTGTCGATGAGAAGACCATCGAGTACGTTGCCAACCGTCCATTCTCGCCCAAGGGCGAGCAGTGGGAGCAAGCTGTTGCCCAGTGGCGCGGCCTGGTTTCCGATGCCGACGCCCATTTTGATACTGTGGTTGAGTTGCGTGCGGAAGACATCAAGCCGCAAGTCAGCTGGGGCACTTCGCCAGAGATGGTCTTGGCGGTCGATCAGCATGTGCCGGACCCGGCAGCCGAGACCGACCTGGTCAAGCGTGATTCAATCACTCGCGCGCTGAAATACATGGGGTTGACCGCCAACCAGGCGATCACCGATATCCAGCTTGATCGTGTATTCATCGGCTCGTGCACCAACTCACGGATAGAGGACCTGCGCGCTGCGGCTGCAGTGGCCAAGGGACGTAAAGTTGCCGCAACCATCAAGCAGGCCATGGTTGTACCGGGTTCTGGCCTGGTCAAGCAGCAGGCTGAAAAAGAAGGCCTGGACAAGATCTTTATCGAAGCTGGCTTTGAATGGCGTGAGCCGGGTTGCTCGATGTGCCTGGCGATGAACCCGGACAAGCTTGGCAGTGGCGAGCATTGTGCATCGACTTCCAACCGTAACTTCGAAGGCCGCCAGGGCGCTGGTGGTCGTACTCACCTGGTAAGCCCGGCGATGGCCGCGGCTGCTGCGGTTACTGGCACTTTTGTTGATGTTCGTGAATTGATTCAGGCCTGAGGAGACCGCCATGAAAGCCTTTACCCAACACACAGGTCTTGTCGCGCCGCTGGATCGTGCCAACGTCGATACCGACCAGATCATCCCCAAGCAATTTTTGAAGTCGATCAAGCGTACCGGCTTTGGCCCGAACCTCTTTGATGAGTGGCGCTACCTGGATGTCGGTCAACCGAACCAGGACAACGCCAAGCGTCCGGTGAACAAGGATTTCGTCCTTAACTTCCCGCGTTACCAGGGGGCAAGCGTATTGCTGGCTCGTGAGAACTTTGGCTGTGGCTCAAGCCGTGAACACGCGCCCTGGGCGCTGGAAGAGTACGGTTTCCGGACCATTTTGGCCTCAAGCTTCGCGGACATCTTCTACAACAACAGCTTCAAGAACGGCCTGTTGCCGATCATCCTGGCTGAAAGCGAGATGGATGAGCTGTTTGAACAAGCCGAGGCGATCGAAGGCTATCAACTGACGATTGATCTTGAAGCGCAGACAGTGACCCGTCCCGACGGCAAGCAGTACAGCTTTGAAGTCGATGCGTTCCGCAAGCATTGCCTGCTCAATGGTTTGGACGACATTGGCCTGACCTTGCAGGACAGCGATGCCATCCGCGCCTTTGAAGAAGGTTATCGTCAGCAGCAACCCTGGTTGTTTGGCGCCATCAAGTGATTCAGGCCTGCTCAAGCAAGGCTTGATTGCAGGTGGAGGCAGGGCAATGAGTGATCACGATCAGGTTGTCGAGCGTCAATTCGGCGAGCAGGCCAGTGCCTATTTGAGCAGTGCGGTGCACGCCCAAGGCAGCGAGTTCGCCCTGCTGCGCGAAAGTGTTGCGGCACGGCCTGGTGCCCGGGTGCTCGATCTGGGTTGTGGTGCGGGCCATGTCAGCTTTCAGGTCGCGCCATTGGCGAATGAAGTGGTTGCATACGATTTGTCTCAGCAGATGCTGGATGTGGTAGCGTCTGCCGCCGCTGAGCGTGATTTGGCCAATATCCGGACCGAGTGCGGGCGGGCTGAGTGCTTGCCCTTTGCTGATGAACAGTTTGATTTTGTCTTCAGCCGCTATTCGGCGCATCACTGGCGCGATGTCGGCCAGGCTTTGCGTGAAGTGCGCCGGGTATTGAAGCCGGGCGGGGTGGCTGCATTCATTGATGTTGCCGCCCCAGAGTTGCCATTGCTCGACACCCATTTGCAGGCCGTTGAGTTGCTGCGCGATACCAGCCACGTGCGTGATTATTCGCCGTCGCAATGGTCGCGACTGGTAGGCGAGGCTGGCCTGGTGCAGACCCGTTGCAGCCGTCAACGCTTGCGCCTGGAGTTCAGCAGTTGGGTCGAGCGCATGCGCACTCCGCAGCTGTTTCGCCAAGCCATCCTGGCTGTGCAGCAGGCGGTAGGCGAAGAAGTTCGCGAGTATTTCGAGATTGCACAAGATGGCTCATTCAGCACCGATGTTTTGTTGCTCTGGGCCGAGCGCTAAATAGATCAGCTTTAAATATGTGTTGGCGCCGTTAGCGCCGTTTGAGAGGAAAGCATGAGTAAACAGATTCTGGTTCTTCCTGGTGATGGCATTGGCCCGGAAATCATGGCCGAGGCTGTCAAGGTACTGGAACTGGCGACTGAAAAGTTCCAATTGGGTCTTGAGCTGACTCATGACGTGATCGGTGGCGCTGCAATCGACAAGCACGGCGTGCCCCTGGCCGATGAAACCCTGGAGCGCGCACGCAAGGCCGATGCGGTATTGCTCGGCGCGGTTGGCGGTCCAAAATGGGACAAGATCGAGCGCGATATCCGCCCGGAGCGCGGCTTGTTGAAGATTCGTTCGCAGCTGGGCCTGTTTGCCAACCTGCGTCCGGCGATCCTGTATCCGCAATTGGCTGATGCTTCGTCGCTCAAGCCAGAAGTGGTGGCAGGCCTGGATATTCTTATCGTTCGCGAGCTGACTGGCGGCATCTACTTTGGCGCGCCACGTGGCACCCGCGAGTTGGATAACGGTGAGCGTCAGGCTTATGACACCCTGCCTTACAGTGAAAGTGAAATCCGTCGTATTGCCCGTGTTGGTTTTGACATGGCCCGGGTTCGCGACAAGAAACTCTGCTCGGTCGATAAAGCCAACGTGCTTGCCTCCAGCCAGCTGTGGCGTGAAGTGGTCGAGGAAGTTGCCAAGGATTACCCGGATATCGAGCTGTCGCATATGTATGTAGACAATGCGGCAATGCAGTTGGTGCGCGCGCCAAAGCAGTTCGACGTGATGGTCACTGATAACATGTTCGGCGACATTCTGTCGGATGAGGCCTCGATGCTCACCGGCTCTATCGGTATGCTGCCCTCAGCCTCGCTGGATGCCAACAACAAGGGCATGTACGAGCCGTGCCATGGTTCTGCTCCTGATATCGCCGGCCAAGGCATTGCCAACCCGTTGGCGACCATCTTGTCGGTGTCGATGATGCTGCGTTACAGCTTCAACCAGGCTGAGGCGGCCAGTGCCATCGAGAAAGCGGTAAGCAATGTGCTCGACCAGGGCTTGCGTACTGGCGACATCTATTCGGCGGGTACCACCAAGGTGGGTACTGTCGCAATGGGTGACGCGGTCGTCGAGGCACTGCGTAGCTTGTAATTCTTCGCGCGGCCCAAGAGCTTCGGCTGCGATTTATATAGGTGTAGTTGTTATGAAACGTGTAGGTCTTATCGGCTGGCGTGGCATGGTTGGTTCCGTGTTGATGCAGCGCATGCTTGAAGAACAGGATTTCGATTTGATCGAGCCCGTATTCTTCACCACATCCAATGTTGGTGGCCAGGGGCCGGCTGTGGGCAAGGATATTGCGCCACTCAAGGACGCCTACAACATTGATGAGCTCAAGAGCCTTGATGTCATCCTGACCTGCCAGGGCGGCGACTACACCAACGATGTCTTCCCCAGGTTGCGTGAGGCAGGCTGGCAGGGCTACTGGATTGACGCCGCATCATCGCTGCGCATGAACGACGATGCCGTCATCGTGCTGGACCCGGTCAACCGCAAGGTAATCGACCAGCAACTTGATGCAGGCACCAAGAACTACATCGGCGGCAACTGCACCGTCAGCCTGATGCTGATGGGGTTGGGCGGCCTGTTCGAGGCGGGCCTGGTTGAGTGGGCTAGCGCCATGACCTATCAGGCGGCAAGCGGCGCCGGTGCGCAGAACATGCGCGAGCTGATCAAGCAAATGGGCACCATCAACAGTTCGGTGGCGGAGCAGCTGGCTGACCCGGCAAGCGCCATTCTGGATATTGATCGTCGTGTTGCCGAAAGCATGCGCGGTGAAGGTTTCCCGGTCGATAACTTTGGCGTGCCACTGGCTGGTAGCCTTATTCCATACATCGACAAGGAGCTGCCTAACGGGCAGAGCCGTGAAGAGTGGAAGGCCCAGGCTGAGACCAACAAGATTCTCGGTCGCTTCAAGAGTGCAATCCCGGTTGATGGTATCTGCGTGCGCATCGGCGCCATGCGTTGCCACAGTCAGGCCCTGACCATCAAGCTGAACAAAGATGTGCCGATCTCGGATGTCGAGGCGCTGATCAGCCAGCACAACCCTTGGGTCAAGCTGGTGCCAAATCATCGCGAGCAAAGCATTACCGACCTGAGCCCGACTGCGGTTACTGGCACCTTGAGTGTGCCAGTCGGGCGCCTGCGTAAGCTCAACATGGGGTCGCAGTACCTGGGCGCATTCACTGTTGGCGATCAACTGTTGTGGGGCGCGGCTGAGCCGTTGCGCCGCATGTTGCGGATCCTGCTGGAGCGTTGATCAACAGCGTTTTTTCGTACACAGGCATTGACCCGGCATAAAGCGAGCTAAGCAGCTATCGTATAAACGATTCCTGTTAAGCTCGCTTTATGCGTTTATAAGTTGCATTTCGCATAACGTGTGCAGGACGGACAGTGCTTTTTTGTCCGCCATCATCCTTCGCAAAGACTCGGCAAGATCAATGGTCCTCGGTGGACAAGCTTCGCGTTGTCACACCCTGCGATTAAGCTTTGCACTTAGACACCTTGCGAGCAGGGGTGATGTTTTTACCTCGCCCTGTTGATCAGTAACCTCAAGAGTTGAGTATGACCCATAGCTTGGATGTAGCAGTTGTAGGCGCCACCGGCAGTGTTGGTGAGGCTTTGGTGCAGGTCTTGGAGGAGCGCAAATTGCCGGTTGGCACTTTGCATGCCCTGGCGGGTGCTGACTCTGTTGGGCAAACGGCCAGCTATAAAGGCCGAAACTTGCGCGTTCGCGATGTGCAGGCATTTGATTTCAGTACTGTGCAGCTGGTGTTCTTTGCCGCAGGGCAGAGTGTCACTGCGCAGTTCATCGACAAGGCTCGCGCAGCAGGCTGCATGGTTATTGACCTGTCTGGTGGCTTACCGCCGGAGCAGGCGCCGCGTGTGGTTCCCGAAGTGAACCCTCAAGCGCTGGAGCATCTCGGTGCGCCCTATGTGGTTACCAGTCCGTCGTCGGTCAGTGTGGCCTTGGGTTGCGTGCTGGCAGCGCTGCGGCAGGTCGTTAATGTGGAGCGAATCAACCTGACCGCCTGCCTGGCGGTTTCGAGCCGCGGCCGAGAAGGGGTCAGTGAACTGGCTCGGCAAACGGCTGAGTTGCTCAATGGTCGCGCGTTTGAGCCACAGGTTTTTGGTCGGCAAATGGCTTTCAATATGCTGGCCCAGGTTGACCAACCTGACCTGCAGGGGCATGGCCTGCTTGAAAAGCGTGTGGCTGGCGAGCTAAAGGAATTGCTGGTCGAGCCGAAGTTAAGGATGTCAATAAACTGTATCCAGGCGCCGGTGTTTTTTGGCGATAGCCTGAGTCTTTCATTGCAAACCACTAAAGCTGTTGATCTTGCTAAAGTTTGTGATGCCTTGCAGCGTGCTCCGGCGCTGGAGTGTGTAGAGTTCGAGGATTATCCGACTGTAGTCGGTGATGCGGTGGGCCAGGATGTAATCTACGTTGGGCGTGTTCGGGCGGGTCTCGACGATCCCGCAGAACTTAATTTGTGGATTGCGTCTGATAATGTGAGGAAAGGCGCAGCCATAAATGCTGTGCAGTTAGCTGAGTTATTGATAAAACACTATCTGTAAAAGATACTTAGCTGGTGATTTAAAGAATTTTTCGAGCTTGGCACTACGGCTTCGGAATGTATCTGAATGGGGAATCGCGTTTCGCGAATGTAGGCAGACACATTCTGGGCCGTTTTGTACGCCGAGATAAAAGAAAAAAACAAGGGATTAAAATATGCTTCGGGTTCGCAAACTGGTGCTGGCAATGGCAGCTGCTTCGGCACTGTCCTCCGGTATGGCGCACGCGCTGGGTCTGGGTGAAGTCACCCTGAAGTCCTCGCTGAATCAACCATTGGAGGCAGAAATTGAGTTGGTTGAAGCCAGAGATCTGGCCCCCAATGAAGTCTTGCCGAGCCTGGCGTCCCCGGAAGAATTCAATAAGGCGGGGGTTGAGCGTCAGTTCTTCCTGACCGACCTTAAATTTACCCCGGTGATCAAGCCGAACGGTAAAAGCGTGATTCGCGTTACTTCAACCAAGTCGGTGCGTGAGCCGTACCTGAACTTCCTGGTTGAAGTGCTTTGGCCAAATGGCCGACTGTTGCGTGAATACACTGTGTTGCTTGATCCGCCACTGTATTCGCCGCAGGCCGCTGCTGCTCCCCGTGCTGCAGTCACCGCACCCGTTGCGCGCCCGGCCCCGCGTCCTGCTGCACGCCCAGCTACTCAGGCACAAGCGCCCCGCCCAGCAAGCAATAGCGCAGCCAGTGTCGCCGCGCCAAGTGCTGTTGGTAGCAATCAATACCGCACACAGAAAAATGACAGCTTGTGGGAAGTTGCCCAACGTTCGCGACAGAACGGCAGCATTCACCAGGCAATGCTGGCAATTCAGGACCTGAATCCTGATGCCTTTATTGATGGCAACATCAACCGCATGAAAAGCGGCGAAGTGCTGCGTCTGCCAACCCAGGATGATATCAATAAGCGCTCGCAAGCCGAGGCTCTGGCCCAGGTTAACCAGCAAAATGCCGCTTGGCGTGAAGGTCGCAGCGCGCCTGCCGGTGCACGTCAACTCGACGCTACCAAGCGTGAGGTTGCAGGTGCGGCGCCTGCGAATGCTGATGCGCAAGACAAGCTGAAGCTGGTCTCGGCCGAGTCGGGCAAGGCAACTGCCGGCAGCGATAAAGGCCAGGCTGACAGCGACGCGATCAGCAACAAGCTCGCCGTGACCCAGGAAAGCCTGGACTCGACACGTCGTGCCAATGAAGAGCTGTCCGACCGCATGGCTGACCTGCAGAGCCAGGTCGATAAGCTGCAGCGTCTGATCAAGCTTAAAGATGATCAACTGGCCAAGTTGCAGGCTGATCTGGCCAGCCAGGGTGGCGCAGCTGTAACGCCTGGAGTCGCCACGCCTGATGCGGCGACATCCGGGCAGACCCCGCCTGCAACAACTGCCGAGGCCCAGCAACCTGAGCCAGTGGCACCAGCAGCCGATGCACCAGCCGCGCAGGTGCCGGAGACGGCCCAGGAGCCTGACTTCAACTACAGCGAAGAGCCTGCACCCCAGCCAGAAGCATCTGCACCGGTAGCGGCTCCTGCGCCCGAGCCCAAGCCGGTTCCGGCCGAGACCCCGGCGCCCGCCAAGCCAGCCGCTCCAGCGGCGCAGCCAGCTCCGGCTCCGGCTTCCATGATCGATGACCTCTTGGCCAATCCAATGCTGCTCGGCATAGTTGCTGCGGGTGGCTTGCTGGCGTTGTTGGTCGTGCTGATGATCATCTCGCGTCGCAAAGCGATGAAAGAGTCCGAGTCCGCCGAGGATAACCTGGAGCCCGACAATAGCTTTGCGGCCGGGTCTGATTTGCCAGCCGATGACTTTGCTGGTCTGGATGATGATTTCGACCTGGGCAACGAGCAGGCTGAGGTCGCCCCCGAGCAGTCAACCACCCCGCAGACCTCGGATGTACTGGGCGAAGCCGATATCTACATTGCTTATGGGCGTTTCAATCAAGCGGCCGAGCTGCTGCAAAACGCTATCAACGACGAGCCAGAGCGCAGTGACCTGCACCTCAAGTTGATGGAAGTCTACGCAGAAATGGGTGACAGCGAGGGTTACGCTCGCCAGCAGGAAGAATTGCGTGAAATGGGTGCGGCAGCGCCAGAGGTTGCCCAGCTCAATGCCAAGTACCCGGCAATGGCTGGTCTGGCAGGTGGTTTGGCCGTGGCGGGTAGCGTGGACAACGACCTCGACAGTTTCAGCCTCGATGACTTGACCATGGATGATGTCGACGCAACGACTAATCCGCCCCAGGCAGCAGATGCCGATGACTCCTTTGACCTGAGTCTGGATGATCTGGAATCCGAGCTGGACAGTCAGTTGCAGTCCACTGCCAGCAATGATCTGGAGCGTTTCGATCTGGACGACGAGCTTGGTCAGGCGGCTAATGCTCCACTTGCAACCCAGGACGATGACCTGGGCTTCGAGCTGAGCCTTGACGAGGACGTCGAAAAAAATACCGGGCCGGCGGACGAACTGGTTGATTTCAACTTTGATCTGGACAGCGCTCCAGCCAGCGACGCTGCTGTCAACCAGCCGGCGGATGCGGGTGCAGACGATGACTTCCTGCTCAGCCTGGATGATGCCGATTTGTCATCAAGCACTGACCCTGTCGCTGAAGCGGCACCGCAGGGAGAGACCGATGATGGCTTCGACCTGTCGCTGAACGATGATCTGGGTGATCTTGCATCTGAGGAAAAACCTGATAACTTTGCCGCCCAGCTGGATGAGGTCACGGCTGAACTCGATCAACTGAGTGAAAGCCTTGAGCAACAGAAAGCGGCTGATGAGCTTGATGTGCCCGAGTTTACCGAGGCGTCCTCTGTTGCAGCTTTTGATGACGAAGATGATTTCGACTTCCTCTCTGGCACTGATGAAACCGCGACCAAGCTGGACCTGGCGCGGGCTTACATCGACATGGGCGACTCCGAGGGTGCACGCGACATCCTTGATGAAGTAGTTGCTGAAGGTAATGACGATCAACAGAAAGAAGCCAAAGAGTTGATCGATAAACTGGTTTGATAAATGTCTGATGCTCTACCTGCAACGGCGGCCGAAAGGGCCGCCGTTGGCGTTTTCAAAATAGCCCTTGGTGTTGAATACAAAGGCTCCCGCTATCGTGGCTTCCAGCGCCAGAAGGCCGGTGTGCCTTCTGTCCAGGAATCGCTTGAAAAAGCTATTTCGAAAGTGGCCGGCGGCGCACCCATAACGCTGAGTTGCGCCGGACGCACCGATGCCCTGGTCCATGCCAGCGCGCAGGTGGTGCACTTCACCACCACGGTCGAGCGCAGCATGCATGCCTGGACCATGGGCACCAATATGAACCTGCCTGGTGATATCAGCGTGGCTTGGGCCAAGAGCATGCCCGAGCACTTTGATGCACGTTTTTGTGCCCAGGCCCGGCGCTATCGCTATGTCATCTACAACGACCAGATTCGGCCCGCGCATATGGCCGAGGAAGTGACCTGGAATCATCGTCCGCTGGATATCGAGCTCATGCGTTCGGCGGCCCGGTATTTCGTTGGTACCCATGACTTCAGTGCCTTTCGGGCGCGCCAATGCCAGGCCAAGTCACCAATCAAGACCGTTCATCATCTGCAGTTGCTGGAGCATGGGCGTTTTATCGTGCTGGATATCCGCGCCAATGCATTCTTGCATCATATGGTGCGCAATATCGCTGGCGTGCTGATGACAATCGGAGCTGGCGAGCGTCCGGTCGAGTGGGCCAAGGAAGTGCTTGAGACCGGTGTGCGGCGTACCGGAGGCGTGACGGCTCATCCTTATGGTCTGTACCTGGTGCAGGTGGACTACCCAGCGGAATTTGATCTGCCCAAGCGTTATCTCGGGCCGCATTTTCTCTCGGGCCTGCCAGATGTCATGGCTGAGGGCGAGGGTGGGGGCAATAGCTAGTTTCAGCACTATTTATGATGCAGATGCCTCTGTCTGCACGTTAAGCTGTCAAATTGTGTGCCTTGTACCTGTCTCAAATAGGAAATCAGTTGTTGTCAGTCGTTAGAAGCAAGATTTGCGGCATTACCCGATTTGAAGATGCGCGTGTTGCGGTGGCGGCAGGCGCGGATGCGATTGGCTTTGTGTTTTATGCGAAAAGTCCACGAGCCGTCACAATCGAGCAGGCCCAGGCCATAATTGCGCAGTTGCCGCCCTTTGTGACCACGGTCGGCCTGTTTGTCGATATGCCGCGTGAGCAGTTAAGCCAGCTACTGCAACAGGTACCCTTGGATCTGTTGCAGTTTCATGGCGACGAAACGCCAGCGCAATGTGAAGGCTTCGCTCGTCCCTATATCAAGGCGCTGCGCGTCCAGCCGGGTGACGATATTGCCAGCCAGGTCGCGGCCTATACTTCGGCCCGCGGGGTTCTGCTCGATACCTTTGTCAGTGGCGTACCCGGTGGAACCGGGCAGGCATTTGACTGGTCACTGGTCCCGCAAGGGCTGGAAATGCCCATTATCCTGGCGGGCGGTCTTACGCCTGATAATGTAGAGGCTGCGATCAGGCAGGTCAGGCCCTACGCAGTAGACGTCAGTGGTGGGGTCGAGGCGAGTAAAGGCATCAAGGATTCGAGCAAGGTGCAGGCCTTTGTTCACGCAGTACGTAGCGCGATGTGACGGTTTATTGAGCTTGGCCGTCCATAAACCTATTGCATGTGCTGTAGTGCATGCCCCTGGCGTTGAGCGCCACGGGCGCCGGCCAGGCCGGGCACTGCAGGCGCCATTTGTTTGGATATGCAGTGTTGCTGACATATTCAGAACCACAGCTTGGGAGAGATGAGCATGAGTAACTGGTTGGTAGATAAGCTGATTCCGTCGATCATGCGTTCTGAGGCGGCTAAGAGTTCAGTACCAGAAGGCCTCTGGCATAAATGCCCGTCTTGCGATGCTGTTCTGTATAAGCCAGAGCTCGAGAAGACGCTTGATGTATGCATGAAATGCAACCATCACATGCGAATCGACGCACGTACGCGCCTGGATATCTTTCTTGATAAAGAAGGTCGCGAAGAGATCGGGGCTGATCTGGAGCCTGTCGATCGCCTGAAATTCCGCGACAGCAAGAAGTACAAGGACCGCCTCGTCGGTGCCCAGAAGCAGACTGGCGAGAAAGACGCATTGGTCGCCATCAGCGGCACGCTTGAGGGTATGCCGATTGCCACCTGTGCCTTTGAATTCTCCTTCATGGGCGGCTCGATGGGGGCCGTGGTCGGCGAGCGTTTCGTTCTCGCAGCCAATGTCGCCCTGGAAAAGCGTTGTCCACTGGTGTGCTTTTCCGCCTCGGGTGGCGCGCGTATGCAGGAAGCCCTTATTTCCCTGATGCAGATGGCCAAGACCTCGGCGGTACTGGCGCGCATGCGCGAAGAAGGCCTGCCGTTTATCTCGGTGCTCACCGACCCGGTCTATGGTGGCGTGTCTGCCAGTCTGGCCATGCTTGGTGATGTGATCGTTGCCGAGCCCAAGGCGTTGATTGGTTTTGCCGGTCCGCGCGTGATCGAGCAAACCGTGCGCGAGAAACTGCCTGAAGGTTTCCAGCGCAGCGAGTTCCTGATCGAGCACGGTGCGATCGACATGATCATCCCGCGCAGTGAGCTGCGCCCACGTCTGGCGCGTCTGCTTGCGCAAATGCAGCACTTGCCAACACCTAGCGTCAGCAGCTCTGTAGTCGAGACGGCTTCTGCATGAGTCAACGCTCTCTGGCTGATTGGCTGGCATACCTGGAGCAATTGCATCCCAGTGCCATCGATATGGGCCTGGAGCGCTCTCGTCTGGTTGCGCAGCGCTTGGGCCTGGACAAGTTGGCCCCGCTGACCGTGACCGTTACTGGCACCAACGGCAAAGGATCTACTTGCGCCTTTATCGCTTCACTGCTTGAGGCACAAGGGCTCAGTGTCGGGGTTTACAGTTCGCCCCATCTGCTGCGTTACAACGAGCGGGTGCAAATCGCCGGTGAACTGGCCAGTGACGAGTTGCTTTGTGACGCATTTGCAGCGGTAGAGGCGGCGCGTGGCGATATTTCCCTGACCTATTTCGAGATGGGTACGCTGGCTGCGTTCTGGCTGTTCAAGCAACAACGGCTTGATGCCGTTGTGCTTGAAGTCGGGCTGGGCGGGCGTCTCGATGCGGTTAACCTGGTCGACCCGGATATCGCTCTGGTCACCAGCATTGGTGTGGATCACGTCGAATGGCTGGGTGACAGCCGTGAGTCCGTGTCCGTCGAAAAGGCGGGTATCTACCGTGCTGGTAAACCTGCCTTGTGTGGCGATCTTGACCCGCCGCAACCACTGCTGGACGCTGTGGCCGAGCTTGACGCGCCGTTTTACTTGCGTGCTCGTGATTACGACCTGGTTGCTGGTGAGCTGGGCTGGACCTGGCGCGGAACCGATGCCCAGGGCGGGGCGTTGGAACTTGTGGATTTGCCTTTACTCGATCTACCCATGGAAAATGCCGCGCTGGCACTACAAGCCTATGCGCTGACGGGCCTTGCGTGGCAACCAGAAAAAATTCGCCAGGCATTGCTGCGCACCCGTGTAACCGGGCGCCTTGATCGTCGCCAGTTGATTTGGCAAGGAAAGCCACTGACGCTGTTGCTGGATGTTGGGCATAATCCACATGCAGCCGAGTATCTGGCGCGACGCTTGGGGATGAAACCTGTCACTGGCAAGCTTTCTGCCGTATTTGCTTTACTGGCAGATAAAGACTTGGCGGGTCTGGTGATGCCATTAATTCCAAATTTTGCCCATTGGGCTGTGGCACCATTACCGACAAGTCGTACGCGACCGGCTGCAGAGTTGGCCAGGTATTTGACAGATTGTGCCGCGCAGGTCGCGGTATTTGATGATGTGTGTTCTGCATTGGATGCACAATGCGCTAAAGCCTCGGCAGGGGATGAAATTCTGCTGTTCGGGTCGTTTTATTGTGTGGCCGAGGCCTTGGAATGGCTGGCGGGCCATGCCACGGGAGTAGGTCAGGATGGCTTTGCTGGATAAAAACTTGCTGCAACGTATTGTTGGCGCTTTGGTCCTGCTGGCCTTGGCGATTATTTTTATCCCCATGCTGCTGTCTCGTCAGGATGACATGCAGCGCGTGGTGGTCGATGCGCCGAGCATGCCGCAAGCGCCGGCCATGCCCGAAATCGAAATGCAGCCGGTCACTGTACCCAAGCCGCAAATCATCGACGAAGCGCCCGAGCAGCAAGATCAAGGCCCTGAACCCATAACCGCGATCACTGACGAGCCTGAAATCAACCCGGTACCGGCCACGCCGCCGCCAGAAGTGCGCGAGCAGGCCAAGGCCGATGCCGCTGCCCGTGCCGAGCAACCTGTGGAGCCAGCCCCCAAACCTGCTGAGCGCCTGGATGCCAATAGCCTGCCGGTGAGCTGGTCGGTTCAGTTGGCCAGCCTGTCCAGCCGCAGCGGTGCGGAAAACCTGCAAAAGACCCTGCGTGCGCAAGGCTACAACGCCTATATCCGCACCTTTGAAGGCATGAATCGGGTCTTTGTTGGCCCGCTGGTCGAGCGCGCCGAAGCGGATCGCCTGCGTGATCAGTTGAACCGCAAGCAGAAATTAAACGGATTTGTTGTTCGTTTTAAACCAGAAAGCAGTTGATCGACCGCTTACTCGTAGCGCCTCGCTCTGTTAAAATACAGCGCCATTTCTGTCGGTAGCCTTAATCGTGGCATTTACCTGGGTCGATTGGGCCATTATCGCCGTTATCGGCGTATCAAGTTTGATCAGTCTGAGCCGTGGCTTCGTCAAGGAAGCCTTGTCGTTGCTCACCTGGATTATTGCGGGCGCCGTTGCCTGGATGTTTGGCGGCGCACTTTCGCACCACCTCGAAGGATTTATCCAAACGCCGTCGGCTCGAGTCATCGCCGCCTGTGCATTGCTGTTCATTGCTACATTGATGGTCGGTGCGTTGGTCAATTATTTGCTCGGCGAGTTGATCCGGGTGACCGGCTTGTCCGGTACCGATCGTTTCCTGGGCATGGTCTTTGGCGCTGCGCGGGGCGGTTTGTTGGTTGTGCTGTTGGTCGGGCTGGTGAGCCTGGTGCCGGTACAGGAAGATACGTGGTGGCAGCAGTCAACGCTGGTGCCGCATTTTTTATTGGTCGCTGACTGGTCCAAGAACCTTATCTTGGGAATGTCCAGTGAGTGGCTGGCAAGTGGCATCAGTGCTCCGGCTGAGCTGCCGTTTAAACAGGTTCTCACACCGCCTTGACAGGCTGTAATGAGTGCATTGCGATTTAGTTTGTTTCTCAACGTAGGGGTTGCGCCACATGTGCGGCATTGTCGGTATCGTCGGTAAATCGAACGTCAATCAGGCGCTGTATGACGGTTTAACCGTTCTTCAGCACCGCGGCCAGGACGCTGCCGGTATTGTGACCAGTCATGATGGTCGCCTGTTTCTGCGCAAAGACAATGGTCTGGTGCGCGATGTCTTTCAACAACGCCACATGCAGCGTCTGGTGGGCCACATGGGCATTGGCCATGTACGCTACCCAACGGCTGGCAGCTCCAGCTCGGCCGAAGCGCAGCCGTTCTACGTCAACTCGCCATATGGCATCACCTTGGCCCACAACGGCAACCTGACCAATGTTGAGCAACTGGCCAAGGAGATTTACGAGTCCGACCTGCGCCACGTCAACACCAATTCAGATTCCGAGGTGCTGCTCAACGTGTTTGCGCACGAGTTGGCCCAGCGTGGCAAGTTGCAGCCTACCGAGGAAGATGTATTTGCCGCGGTCAGTGAGGTTCATTCGCGTTGTGTGGGTGGCTATGCAGTGGTTGCGATGATTACCGGTTACGGCATCGTCGGGTTCCGCGACCCCCATGGCATCCGCCCAATCGTCTTTGGCCAGCGCCATACCGACGAAGGCGTTGAGTACATGATCGCCTCGGAAAGTGTTTCCCTGGACGTGCTCGGTTTCACCCTGATTCGCGACCTGGCACCGGGCGAAGCGGTTTACATCACCGAAGACGGCAAGCTGTTCACCCGCCAGTGCGCTGAGAACCCGCAGTATGCGCCGTGCATCTTCGAGCACGTTTACCTGGCTCGTCCCGACTCGATCATGGATGGTGTCTCGGTGTACAAGGCACGCCTGCGCATGGGTGAGAAGCTGGCCGAGAAAATCGCTCGCGAACGCCCTGATCACGATATCGATGTGGTCATCCCGATCCCGGACACCAGCCGCACCGCGGCGCTTGAGCTGGCCAACCACCTGGGCGTCAAGTTTCGCGAAGGCTTTGTCAAGAACCGTTATATCGGTCGTACCTTTATCATGCCGGGCCAGGCGGCTCGCAAAAAATCGGTACGCCAGAAGCTCAACGCTATCGAGCTGGAGTTCCGTGGCAAGAACGTAATGCTGGTCGACGACTCGATCGTGCGTGGCACTACCTGCAAGCAGATCATCCAGATGGCCCGTGAAGCGGGAGCGAAGAATGTCTACTTCTGTTCCGCTGCGCCGGCGGTGCGTTATCCGAACGTGTACGGGATCGACATGCCAAGTGCCCATGAGCTTATTGCGCATAACCGCAGTACTGAACAGGTTGCCGAGCTGATTGGCGCCGATTGGCTGATCTATCAGGATCTTGAGGACTTGATCGATGCGGTCGGTGGCGGCAAGATCAAAATCGAGAAATTTGATTGCGCCGTATTCAATGGCGAGTACGTCACCGGCGATGTCGATGAGTTCTACCTGAACAAGATCGAGCAAGCGCGCAATGATTCGACCAAGATCAAATCGCAGGCGGTCAGCGCGATTATCGATCTGTACAACAACTGATACCCTGGGGTCGCTTATGCGGCCCCAGTGCTTTATTCGAGAGGGAACAAGATGTCTCAAGAGTGGGATGCCGGACGTCTGGACAGCGACCTGGAAGGTGTTGGCCTCGAAACGCTGGCGGTGCGCGCCGGTCAGCATCGCTCGCCCGAGGCGGAGCACAGTGAGGCGCTTTACCTGACCTCCAGCTATGTGTTCCGTACCGCTGCCGACGCAGCGGCGCGCTTTGCTGGTGAAGTGCCAGGCAATGTCTATTCGCGCTATACCAACCCTACCGTGCGCGCTTTTGAAGAACGTATCGCGGCGATGGAAGGGGCCGAGCAGGCGGTTGCCACCTCAACCGGGATGTCGGCGATTCTTTCGATAGTCATGAGCCTGTGTTCTGGTGGCGACCATGTATTGGTCTCACGCAGCGTATTCGGTTCGACCATCAGCTTGTTTGAAAAGTACCTCAAGCGCTTCGGTGTTGAAGTCGACTATGTGCCGCTGTCTGATCTCGATGCATGGTCTGCGGCATTCAAGCCCAATACCAAATTATTGTTCGTCGAGTCGCCGTCCAACCCCCTGGCTGAGCTGGTTGATATCGCCGCACTGGCTGAAATCGCCCACAGCAAAGGTGCGTTGCTGGCCGTTGACAACTGCTTCTGTACTCCGGCGCTGCAGCAGCCGCTGAAGCTCGGGGCCGACATAGTGATGCATTCCGCCACCAAGTACATCGATGGCCAGGGTCGCAGCATGGGCGGTGTGGTTGCCGGCCGTGGCGAGCTGATGAAAGAAATCGTCGGCTTCCTGCGCACGGCCGGGCCAACGCTGAGCCCGTTCAATGCGTGGATTTTCCTCAAGGGCCTCGAAACCCTCAGTGTGCGCATGCAGGCGCACTGTGCTCGTGCTCAGCAACTGGCCCAGTGGCTTGAGCAGCAGCCGGGAGTTGAACGTGTTTATTACGCGGGCTTGCCGAGCCATCCGCAACATGAGCTGGCCAAGCGTCAGCAAAGTGCCTTCGGTGCCGTGGTCAGCTTTGAAGTCGCTGGTGGAAAGGAGGCGGCATGGCGTTTTATTGATGCCACCCGGGTTATATCGATCACCACGAACCTGGGTGATACCAAAACCACCATCGCCCACCCGGCAACCACTTCCCATGGTCGTCTGTCGCCGCAAGAGCGTGCCAATGCGGGGATTGGCGATAACCTGATCCGCGTGGCTGTTGGCCTTGAAGATGTGCTGGATCTGCAGGCTGATCTGGCGCGTGGCCTGGCGGCGCTTTGAGCGATACGTTGCAGGCTGACTTGAATCTTGAAGTCAGCGCCCCGACCACCGGCAAGGTAGCGCTGGTGACCGGGGCTGCGCGCGGTATCGGCCTGGGTATCAGTGCCTGGTTGATTGCCGAAGGTTGGCAAGTGGTGTTGGCTGACCTGGACCGTGCACGAGGTTCGGTCGTGGCCAGGGCGCTGGGTGAAAACGCCTGGTTCGTTGCCATGGATGTTTCCGATGAGGATCAGGTTGCCATGGGCGTTGCCGAAGTGCTTGGCCAGTTTGGCCGATTGGATGCCTTGGTCTGCAATGCCGCGATTTCCGAGCCGCACAGCCTGGACCTGGAAAGCCTCAACCTGGCGCGCTGGAACAAAACCCTGGCCATTAACCTGACCGGGCCCATGTTGTTGGCCAAGCATTGCGTGCCGTATTTGCGTGCGCATCGCGGCGCGATAGTTAATCTGACTTCGACCCGTGCCCATCAATCAGAAGCCAATACCGAGGCTTATGCGGCGAGCAAGGGCGGCTTGTTGGCCTTGACTCATTCGCTGGCGATCAGCCTTGGGCCTGAGGTGCGGGTTAATGCGGTCAGTCCGGGCTGGATTGATACCCGTGACACCAGCGAGCAGCGCGCCGAGCCCTTGTCTGCCGCCGATCATGCACAGCATCCGGTTGGGCGGGTGGGCAGCGTTCAGGATGTTGCGGCGCTCGTTGCCTGGTTGCTCTCGAGTCGCGCAGGATTTGTCACCGGCCAGGAGTTTGTGGTCGACGGTGGCATGACAAGGAAGATGATTTATCAATAAGCATCAAAGTCGATGCTTTTGGCGACCTGGCTGTCTCGTCGGTTTTTATACGACTGCGCAGGGCTATTTTGTCCTGGCTTGATCAGCAAATGACCAGTCGCCGATTCAAGGCTTTCAGATTTCAATTTATTTACCCTGTTTTTGGAAAAACTTTAAGCAGGCTATTGACTTAGGTGCGACCCACGCGTAAATTTCGCGTCCTCGCAAAGCCAAGGGTGATTAGCTCAGCTGGGAGAGCATCTGCCTTACAAGCAGAGGGTCGGCGGTTCGATCCCGTCATCACCCACCACTTTGTGAATCTGGATGAAAGTCCGGGAAATGCGCAGCGGTAGTTCAGTTGGTTAGAATACCGGCCTGTCACGCCGGGGGTCGCGGGTTCGAGTCCCGTCCGCTGCGCCATATTTTCCATGACGAGTTTAATCGGCATGAGGTAAGCACAAGCCAACGCGGTTGTACTGCCAGATGAAGTGACCTGTTTTAGGGTGCAAGCCCGAATAACATGCAGCGGTAGTTCAGTTGGTTAGAATACCGGCCTGTCACGCCGGGGGTCGCGGGTTCGAGTCCCGTCCGCTGCGCCAAATACGAAACCCTCAGATAGCAATATCTGAGGGTTTTTTATTGCCTGTCGTTTGCTGTCATCCAGGCGTCATCTCGACTTTTTAAACTGCCTCCACGCGGGGTTGGCTCGCGTCGACAGTGCAGGGGAGAGATGCTATGGAAGACTATCAAGACGAACTGCTGGAAGCGCAGGCTGTTGAACTGGATGCGCCTGAGTTGGCTGAGGATGCTACCGAGTTGTAACCCTGGCTTGTAGCTTCAGCTACCCAGGCGCTGTGCCCGGCGAAACTCGCCTGGCGTCTGCTGGTTCCAGCGCTTGAATGCGCGTTGAAACGCCTCTGCCGAAGCAAAGCCGAGCAGGTAGGCTATCTCGCCGAAGGCCAGTTCGGTATCGCGAATATAGGCCACCGCCAGGTCATGGCGCGTCTCGTTGAGGATGGCGCGAAACTGGGTGCCTTCCTCCGCCAGCTTGCGGCGCAAGGTCCAGGTTGGCATTTGCAGGCGTGCAGCCACTTCCTGCAAGTCAGGTTCGCGCCCATGCAGCAGTGGCCCTAATAATTGAATGATGCGCTCGCGCAGGCTGCGGGTACGGGTCAGCTGTTCCAGTTCGTGTTCACACAACTCTTGCAGGTGCAGCCAAGTGCTTGGGCAATGCTGTGGGTTGCGCAGGTTGAGCGTGGCCTGGCTCAGGCGCAGCTGATTATGCTCGGCTGCAAACTCGACAGGGCAGGCCAGCGCGGGCTCGTAGGCGTCACTGTAATGGGGCGCGGGAAATTCGATATGCGCCCGCTCCGGGGTGATGGGCTGCTGGGCGACTTGTTCCAGTTGTCGGGTCCAGCCGGCAAGCACCGAGTCAATGACAAAGCGGTTGTAGGCGTTGTACGGACTGATCGAGTAAAACCGCAGCCAGCCACCTTGATGGTCCTCGGCAAAGCTGGCGTGGCCGCGATAGTTGGAGGCATACAAAGGCTCAAAGCGAATCAGGCTGCGCGCTGCCTGGCGTACGGTCGGGGCTTGGGCGGCAGTTACACCTGCAAGCCCCAGCTGGCCCAGGCGGCTGAGCTTGCCCATGATCAGGCCCAGGTCCGGCTGGCCGGTTTGCTCAATGGCGGCGTGGCCCAGGCGCATATAGCGCGGGATCGACAGGCGTGCCCGGGGGGTGGCCAGGCGAGCAGGATCCAGGCCGTAACTGTCGAGGAGCGCGAGCGGATCCTGCCCGCAGCTGCGCATGGCCTCGGCCAGGCTGTCGACAAAGCCCACCGAAAGGTCGCCAAGGCGGATGCGCGGACTCGTTACAGCCATAGGTTGACGAGGTGGGCGGCGCGCTTGTCACCGGCAATTGCATGTTGCTGGCCATCACTGACAACGCTGCGTCCATCGATGCCCATGCGCCACAATTGGCCGCGCATAAACACCATGGCGCCGGCCCGTGCACCGCTGGCGTGCAACTGGTTGGGTATCGCCAGTTGTTGCCAGGCTTGGCCCTCGCTGACACTGTTGTCGGCCAGGGTAGGCGTCTGCGGTTTGGCGGCATGCTTGTAGCCTTTCCAGGGCTTGTTCCACTGCGTCTTGCCTTTGACGAACCCAGGTACTGCCAGAAGCTCTGTGTTGAGCTTGGCGAGCGCTGCATAGCTGGCGGGGTACCAGCTGTCGGTGCCGATCAGTACTGCCAGCTGACCGGCTGGTGTGGCGAATGTGTGCAATTGCTCAATAGGCGCCGCCGCGATGATGCTGCGTTCGCGGCTTGATGGATAGACCTTACGTTGCGGTTGGCCAATGGCTTTGCCGTCGGCGCCATAGACCACGCTGATGTTGTACAGCGGACCTGTGCCGATGCGCAGAATGCCATCCTCATTGCGCGGCTCAGGCAAGACAATCGAGCCCGCAACCAGGGTGATGCCAAAGTCCTTGGCCAGGCCACTGAACAGGCTCTGGTAATCGGCGGCCATCTGTTCGGACTTGAGGCGAAACAGGGCGTCGCTGAAGTCTTTATTGCTCGGGGTTTCAAGCAGGGCTTGCGGCACACCGAGTGGATGGCTGGCGGCTAGCCATTTGACGGCTTCTTGCAGGCTGTCGCTTTTTTAGAACTCGGGTTTTTCGCCGGCGGCGACCCGCCGTAGAACTCGGGTTTTTCGCCGGCGGCGACCAGCCAGGTGCCAATGTGCTCGGGCAGGATGGCAATGGTCTTGGCGTTGAGCAGCCCTTCGTCGCGGGCCTTCTCGAGATAGGCCGCAAGCTTCAGGTGCAGGCTTTCACGGCTTTTGTAATCACTGGCAAACAGCAGGGGTTGTATGCCGAGCAGGTTGCCACGATCAGCCGGCTGGCCCTGGTTGACGCTGATTTCGCTGCTCAGGTCGGTAAGGATGATGCCAACGTCTGGACGCTGCTGTGCCCAGTAGACATAGCCACCGGCGCTGCCGAGCAAGAGGATGAGAATGCTGATAGTAATAAATAGGCGCATGGTCGTTCAGCGTTGAGGGTTCGATTCTCAGGGTAGGGGAGCGCGTCGCGGTTGCCAAGGGGTTGCTGCGCATTTGGATCAATAAGTTGTTAGTTAGAGTCATTGAGCTGTGCGCTGGGGCTATTTATCGTGCTCTGCATACTGATCGCGATTCATCCGCGGGCGGCAGAATCACCGCACTGTCAATTTGCTATGTGCTGGCTGCCTCCTGCATCAATAGAAATCGCGGCATACCGTGAATCTCAATGCCTGATGTGGAGACTTCCATGAGTGCTCTGTACCCCAATTTGCTGGCCCCGCTTGATCTTGGTTTCACCACCCTGAAAAACCGTACCCTGATGGGCTCGATGCATACCGGCCTGGAGGAGAAACCGGGTGGGTTTGAACGCATGGCGGCCTATTTCGCCGAGCGTGCGCGCGGAGGGGTTGGCCTGATGGTTACCGGTGGCATCGGCCCTAACGTCGAGGGCGGGGTTTACTCCGGCGCAGCCAAGTTGACCACTGTTGAAGAAGCCGAACAGCACAAGATTGTGACCCGAGCCGTGCACGAGGCCGATGGCAAGATCTGCATGCAGATTCTTCACGCTGGCCGCTACGCCTATAGCCCCAAGTCAGTGGCGCCCAGTGCCATTCAGGCGCCAATCAACCCATTCAAGCCCACTGAGCTGGATGAAGAGGGCATCGAAAAACAAATCCAGGATTTCGTCACCTGCTCAATGCTGGCGCAACAGGCCGAGTATGACGGTGTGGAAATCATGGGTTCGGAAGGTTATTTCATTAACCAGTTTCTGGCTGCGCACACCAATCATCGTACCGATCGTTGGGGCGGTAGCTACGAAAATCGCATGCGCTTGCCGGTAGAAATCGTCAGCCGGGTGCGCCAGGCTGTTGGCCCCAACTTCATCATCATCTATCGCTTGTCGATGCTTGACCTGGTCGAAGGCGGCAGCACCTGGGAAGAGATCGTGCAACTGGCCCAGGCCATTGAGCAGGCTGGTGCAACCTTGATCAACACCGGTATCGGCTGGCACGAAGCACGTATCCCCACCATCGCGACCAAGGTTCCGCGTGCGGCCTTCACCAAGGTCACGGCCAAGCTGCGGGGTTCGGTATCGATTCCATTGATCACCACTAACCGCATCAATACGCCGGAGGTCGCCGAGCAAGTCCTGGCCGAGGGCGATGCCGATATGGTTTCCATGGCCCGTCCATTCCTGGCTGACCCGGACTTTGTAAACAAGGCTGCACAAGGCCGTGCGGATGAAATCAATACCTGCATCGGCTGTAACCAGGCCTGCCTGGACCACACTTTTGGTGGCAAGCTGACCAGTTGCCTGGTCAATCCGCGCGCCTGTCACGAAACCGAGTTGAATTACATTGCTACCCGCGCGGTTAAAAGAATCGCCGTGGTCGGCGCGGGGCCGGCGGGCCTTGCGGCAGCGACCGTTGCCGCCGAGCGCGGGCACCAGGTCACGCTGTTTGACAGCGCTGCCCAGATCGGTGGCCAGTTCAATGTTGCCAAGCGTGTGCCGGGTAAAGAGGAGTTCTTTGAAACCCTGCGTTATTTCAAGCGCAAGCTGGAAACCACCGGGGTCGACCTCCGGCTGAACACCCGGGTCAATGTTGATGAGCTTGTGGCCGGTGGCTTTGATGAAGTGATACTGGCAACCGGTATTGCCCCGCGTACGCCAGATATCCCTGGCATTGATCACCCCAAGGTCATCAGCTATCTCGATGCAATCTTGCAGCGCAAGCCAGTGGGCCAGAAGGTTGCGGTGATAGGCGCGGGCGGCATTGGCTTTGACGTATCCGAGTTCATTACCCATGCCGGTACGGCAACCAGCCTGGATCGCGATGCTTTCTGGAAAGAGTGGGGTATCGATGATCAGTTGCAGGCGCGCGGCGGTGTCGCAGGTATCACCGCCGAGCCACATGCGCCGGCGCGCCAGGTTTTCCTGTTACAGCGCAAGAAGACCAAGGTGGGCGATGGCCTGGGTAAAACCACCGGCTGGATTCACCGGGCAGGCCTGAAGAACAAGCAGGTGCAGATGCTCAATAAGGTGCAGTACCTCAAGGTTGATGATGCCGGCCTGCATATCAGCATTGCCGATGCCGAGCCGCAGGTATTGCCGGTCGACACCATTATTGTCTGCGCTGGCCAGGATCCGCTGCGTGAGCTGCATGAAGGGTTGCAGGCGGCAGGCCAAAGCGTGCACTTGATCGGTGGCGCGGACGTGGCTGCCGAGCTGGATGCCAAGCGTGCAATCAATCAGGGCTCGCGACTGGCTGCTGAAATTTAATCCATAAGCCCAACCGAGGTGTAGAGATGACAGCATTAGCGGTTAAGCCCAATATTGCCCCAGCCATGCAGCAATGGCATGCGATGATTGCCAGCCAGGACCTCGGTGGCCTGCCGGCATTATTGCACCCGGACGCGGTTTTTCGTTCGCCCATGGCGTTCAAGCCATACGCAGGCGCGGACAAGGTGGCGATGATCCTCAATACCGTGATCAAGGTATTTGAAGACTTTCGCTACCATCGCGAACTGGTTTCGGCTGATGGCTTGAATGTGGTGCTGGAGTTCAGCGCCACAGTGGCTGATCGCGAGCTCAAGGGCATCGACATGGTGCGCTTTAATGAGCAGGGCCAGATTGTCGAGTTCGAGGTCATGGTCCGGCCCATGAGTGGCCTGCAGGCTCTGGGCGAGGAAATGGGCAAGCGCCTGCGCGGCGCGCTGTAGCCTGCAACCCCTGTTACCTGGATGGCATTGTGCATGTCATCCAGGCCTGGCTGGCAACTGACGAAAAATGTCTCATGCTGACAGTTTGTACCAAGCCCATCACAGTTTCGTTGTGCAGTTGAGTAGGATTGTTCCTATCGCAAGACGACTGCCAACCCAGTCACATTGCTGCCCACGGTTTTTCCCCTAGACTCGCTCAAACGGCTGGGATGTGCCTGACTGCTTGTGCGCGTCAGTTTCTGTGCGCGTCAGTTACTGGCCTGTGATCTTAGGCGTTATTATCGCCCGAGGATGTTCTGCTCCTCTGGGTTGGATACATAGCCACGCGCGACGTCAGATGAGTGTTGTCAATCTAGCTTTGAGGGAATCGGATGAGCATGCAGAACAAGCCGCAGATGGTTGATGCAGTGATGTTCTTCAGTGAACACGGTGGTGTCTGCAAGCAAATGTTCTTCACCGAGTTTGAAGCCCTGCTCGATGGCATGGTCAATATGCCCGAGTTCGCCGACCAGCAAGTGCGGGCGGCTTACTTGATGATCAATCCAAGGTTATTGATCCGTTCAGTGGTGTTCTTCTACCTCGATTTCGATGAAAAGGGGGCTCCCGATAACGGTTGGAATATCCCCTTGCAGCATTTGGCTGAAAAGTCCGGGCGAGGCCCCGACATGGGGGCTGGCCCGATTCGCTTGGCGTGTCGCAGCCAGTGCCCGGTGTCATGGCACCAGATGCACCTTTGGGACCCAAGCCTGGCGCCTGGGCAGAATGACCTGGTGACTTTGCGCGATACGGTCAAGGCCAATCAGTTGGGGCTGTTGATTGAGGATGACAGCGGCCAGTCGGTTGTTGCCGAGCGCTTGCAGATGGTCTCGGATGACAAATGGTACTCGCCTGATCCGGCGCTGGAAGAGGCGCAAAAGGTCGCAGAGAAGTTGAATCAGGAGCAGCGCCTGAAAGCTGCACAGCTGATCAAGCAGCAGCGCTTGCGTATCGGTAGCCTGAGTCTTCAGCACGAAGAAGAGCTGGCCAAACTCAAGTTGGCCAGCGAGAAACACCGAGAAGTCATCGAGGCCAAAATGGCCCTGGTGCAAAAAGCCCTGGCGCAGCAGAAGGAACTCAATGCTGATCTGAAACGGCAGTTGGCGGAACAAGCAGCCAGTTTTCAGTCATCACGGGAGAAGATGACCGAGCAACTGCGTACACTGCAAACCAATGGACGCAGTGAAATCGACCTGATGCGCGCGCAGTTCGACACTGAGATGCAGGCAAAGATTGCCTCGGCAGTGGTTGAGTACAAAGAGCAAATTGCCATTCGTGATGTCGAGCTTGCCTATCGTCAGGAGCTCGACGGCAAGCTCCAGCAGGAGATCGAGCGTCTCAACAGCGAACGCGAACAACTGACCGGACAAAGTGGCGACCAGATTCTTGAGCGCTTGTCGAACCTGGGCATGGTATTTGTGGTTTATCATCCTGGAGCCGGGCACTTGACCGTTGCCTTGCAAGATATTGCTCGCTACCAGGAAAACCCGCTTGCCTATGCCGCATCCAAATGTTTTGTCTCCGAAGAACAGTACAGGCAGTGGCTGGCACATTATCAACAGCCCGCCTGCGAAGCGTTGCTGGCCAATGGGCAGCGTTGCGCCATTCGTATTGATCGAGTCGATGCACCAAGCCGCTTCAAGCTCGGTGACTCCAATTGTTGCGCCCGTCACAAGGATGCCGAGCGCATGCGCACCCTGGGGTGATCGGCGTTGAAACTCCCCGAGTGGAGGCCGACAGCGCCCGTACAGCGGTTAAACCTGTATTGGCTGGCAAAAGCCGGGGGCGAAGTGGGGGGGGGGGGGGGGGGGGGGGGGGGGACGCCGGGGTCGAAGTGGCGGTGCTGCGCCTTGACCTGATTGATCAGCAGGTCAGCGGCAATAAATGGTTCAAGCTGGCGCCCTATATCGAGGCCGCGGCCAGGCAGGGCGCCCAGGGCCTCATCAGCCTGGGTGGCGCTCACTCCAATCACTTGCATGCCCTGGCTGCTGCGGGCAATCGCTTTGGCTTTCAAACCGTTGGCCTGCTGCGTGGCAATCCTCAGCTAACGCCTACCAGCGCTGAGCTCGAACAGTTGGGCATGGAGTTACACTGGCTTGGCTACGGCGGTTACCGTGGACGTAATTTGCCGGGTTTTTGGCAGCCCTGGCGTTCACGTTACCCGCAACTGCTACCGGTTCCGGAAGGCGGTGGTGGCTTGCTTGGCGCCCAAGGCTGCCAGCTTCTGGTCGAAATGGTACGCAGCCAGTTGGACCAGCTTGATTGGCCCGATTACCACGCTTGGTGGTTGGCGGTGGGGACTGGTACCACGCTGGCCGGACTGGTTCTGGCTGAAGCCGGGGCTCACCCGGTCTACGGTGCTCTAGCTGTTCCGGCAAGGCATGGCGCGCAGCTGCAGATTTCCAGTGTCTTGACCCAGGCGCAGCAGGCCGACCAGGGGTATCGCTTGCTTGATGCCGCGCGCGGCGGCTTTGCCAAAGTCGATACGCTGTTGCTGGATTTCATGCAGGCATGTGAAGCCGAGTCTGAGATGCTGTTCGAACCGCTCTACACCGCCAAGGCGCTACTGGCCTTGCGTGAGCAGGTCGAGCAGGGCGCGTTTCCTCGTGGAACGCGGCTGATATTCGTCCATACTGGCGGTTTGCAGGGGCGCGCTGCCGCCTTGGCTAAAGGCTTGTAACGGAACTGCCGCGACTAAGCTGTCTCTGATCATTACACTGTCCCTATATGTGGACTGTTTCAGTATCAGGGAATATGCGATGAATAAAATGATCATCCGTTTAGGTGCGGTTCTGTTCAGTGCGGGGGCCCTGGCAACCCAGGCGCAGGCAGCATCTTTTCAGCAATGCCTCGGCGACTTGCGCCCCAAGGCTGCGGCAAAGGGGGTTTCTGGCGCGACCTTCGACCGTTATACACAAGGCCTTGAGCCCGATATGAGCGTGCTCGAGCTGCTCAACTCACAACCTGAATTCAGCACTCCCATTTGGGATTACCTGGCTGCGCTGGTCGATCAGCAGCGCGTCGATGAAGGTCGCCAGATGCTGAAGTTGCACGCCGACACCCTGGCCAAGGTATCGCGCAGCTATGGCGTTGATCCGGCTACTGTGGTCGCGGTATGGGGTGTTGAGAGTGACTACGGGAAAACCTTTGGCAAGCGGCCATTGCTCACTTCGCTCGGCACCCTGTCATGTTACGGTCGGCGCCAGGCGTTCTTTCAAGGTGAGTTCTTTGCCACCCTGAAGCTGCTGCAATCCGGGGATATTCAGGCTCAGGAACTGAAAGGTTCATGGGCAGGCGCCTTTGGTCATACCCAATTCATGCCTTCGACCTATCAACGTATCGCCGTGGATGGCGACGGTGACGGTCGCCGCGACCTGGTGGCAAGCATCCCCGATGCGCTGGCCTCAACCGCCAACTACCTCAAGCGTTCAGGCTGGCGCACCGGCCAGCCTTGGGGGTATGAGGTCAAGCTGCCCGCAGGCTTCGATACCTCGGCAACGGGGCGCAAAAACAAACGTCCGCTCAAAGACTGGGTCGCCCGTGGCGTGGTCAAGGTCGATGGCTCGGCGATCACGCCAAGCGATACGCCAGCTGGTATCTTGCTGCCCGCAGGTGCCAAGGGGCCAGCATTTATTGTGATGCGC
The DNA here is from genome assembly GCF_000222125.1 of Pseudomonas sp. S9. Classification (NCBI taxonomy): domain Bacteria; kingdom Pseudomonadati; phylum Pseudomonadota; class Gammaproteobacteria; order Pseudomonadales; family Pseudomonadaceae; genus Pseudomonas; species Pseudomonas sp. S9. The sequence continues at coordinate 123,986 of NZ_AFFX01000001.1, forward strand.
AACTTCGATGCGATCTATTCCTATAACGCGGCTGAAAGCTATGCATTGGCAATCGCGCATTTGTCCGACCGTTTACGCGGTGGTGACGAGATCGTGACGCCATGGCCAACCGATGACCCGGGCCTCAGTCGTATCGAGCGCAAGCAGTTGCAGGAGTTATTGCTTGCCCGTGGCTACGACATTGGCGAGTCGGACGGCTTGATCGGCACCAATACCCGCAAAGCCATTGTCGAGGAGCAAAAGCGCCTGGGATTGCAGCCCTATGATGGCCGCGCGGGCAAGAAGATCCTCAAGGCGATGCAGGCGCAATAAGGCGAGCCGGTTAATACTGATTCGCCTGACGGGCCTGACGGCTGATTTGGACCAGGCTGTGGTGGACAAGCTTCGCGTTGTCGCACCCTATGGCCTGTTAGCGGTAGGGCCTGAGTGTTTCTGGCCAGCTGTCGCTGACCAGGAATACCCGCTGTTGCTCCAGCCAATAGCCATCCGGGCTCTGTTCAAGGCGTACCAGCAATTGCGCATTGGTATTGGCTTCGAGCGTCGCGAACCAGATTTGCAGTTGGTCGTTGGGCCAATGGTCGGCGGGGCTGATTCGAGCTGGAGCCAGCCAGTCATGACGCGGCAGTATTTGCCAGCTGGCGCCTGGATATTGGGCAAGCAGTGCTGGCCAGTCGCGCTGATGCACCCAATTGCCACGCAAATGCTCGGGGTGAGCACCGGCAGGCGGCAGGCATCCCGCAGGCCAGGGATAGAACAAGTAACCGGCGACCCACATCGAGGCTTGTACCGCCTGGCTGTTTATCCCCTCCTGGGCCAGGGTGCTCAGCGCCTGTTCGGTTTTCGACAGCGGCAACTGGTGCTCGGCTATGTGGCTGAGTTTCAGGTCCAGCCGGTCACGGCTTCCCGGGCCGAGCCAGTGGTGATTGGCAGTGCCGCTGGTGTTTTGCTCGCCCAGATAGAGTTTTATCGCCAGCTCGAGATGGTGCAGGCCGTCGTCATCACGCAGAATCAAATCCAGTTCACCCAGGGTGTGCCCTTCGCGACGAATAGGCAGGTTGGCGGCAAGAATCTCGACATCAGGTGCCGAGTTCAGGGCAAATTGCCAGAGTCGTTCGTAATACAGTCCAAGCCTGCGTACCGAACGCTCGGCAAGCCAATGGCTGAGGCTTGAGCAATCATCGTCCAGTGTCAGTAGCCAGTGCGCCAGTTGTTGCGGCTCACGGCTCCAGCGGCTGGCCGCCAAAGGATGACGCTGGCGTGTCGGGGTCTGGCTCAGCAGCGGCGGGGCAAGTATGACCCACGCCAGGTCGCGCACTGCGGGCTGGCGCAAGCGCTGAGGCAGATCAGTCAGGGATCGAAACGGATTCATGCCACGAGCATAGCGTTATTTACCCGGTTGCAAGCAAGCGCTGTATCCTTGGCCGAGGTTGCAATCGAGGCAAATGCCCCCAATTAACCAGCAAGTGGTCGTTGTAGTGCCTCAGCTTTCCGTTGCCTGGAAACCCATGGTTAGCAGCGCAAGTTTGCTGCGCTTGCAGGCTTTCGACCATAATCTAACTCTTTAGAGATTCAGCCTGCGGGAGCACCATGGAGCAATTTCGGAATATCGGCATCATTGGTCGCCTCGGCAGCACGCAGGTGCTCGACACTATTCGTCGACTGAAGAAGTTTCTGCTCGACCGCCACACCCATGTGATTCTGGAAGATTCGATTGCTGAAGTCCTGCCGGGCCATGGCTTGCAGACCTCTTCGCGCAAGAACCTCGGGGAAATCTGTGACTTGGTGATTGTGGTCGGTGGCGACGGTAGCTTGTTGGGCGCTGCGCGGGCATTGGCGCGCCACAAGATTCCGGTACTTGGGGTCAACCGTGGCAGCCTGGGCTTTTTGACCGATATCCGCCCCGACGAGCTTGAAGTCAAGGTCGCCGAGGTGCTGGACGGCAATTACCTGACCGAAAACCGGTTTTTGCTCGAAACCGAAGTGCGGCGTAATGCTGAAGCCATCGGTCAGGGCGATGCGCTTAACGATGTGGTTTTGCATCCGGGCAAGTCGACGCGGATGATCGAGTTCGAGTTGTTTATCGACGGCCAGTTTGTTTGCAGCCAGAAAGCTGACGGCCTGATCGTCTCGACCCCGACCGGCTCCACGGCCTATGCCTTGTCTGCGGGCGGCCCGATCATGCATCCCAAGCTCGATGCAATAGTGATAGTGCCCATGTACCCGCATACCCTGTCGAGTCGCCCCATAGTGGTCGATGGCAACAGCGAGCTGAAAATTGTTGTGTCCAAGGACCTGCAGATTTACCCGCAGGTGTCCTGTGACGGGCAGAATCACTTTACCTGCGCGCCTGGTGATACCGTCACCATCCGCAAGAAACCGCAAAAGCTATGCCTGATTCATCCGCTTGACCATAACTATTACGAGGTCTGTCGCACCAAGCTAGGGTGGGGCAGCCGCCTTGGTGGTGGAGGCGAGTAAATGCGCCTGGACCCTGAGCGAAGTTACGACCTGATCGGCGATATCCATGGCTGTGCGCGGACCCTGGCACGCTTGCTGGATAAGCTGGGGTACCGGCAAGAGGCTGGCGTCTGGCGTCACCCGACACGCACGGCCATCTTCCTGGGTGACCTGGTTGACCGTGGCCCGCGAATTCGCGAAGCCGTCAACCTGGTGCGCGCCATGGTCGACGGCGGTTCTGCCGTGTGCATCATGGGCAACCATGAGTTTAATGCCCTGGCGTGGACGACACCGGCAAAGCCGGGCAGCGGTCGCCAGTTTGTTCGTGAGCATAACGCCCGCCATGCGCGCATGATCGCGGAAACCCTGGATAAATACCCACCCTCCCCAGCCGAGTGGCGGGAAACCCTTGAGTGGTTCTACCAGCTCCCCTTGTTTATCGATGCCGGGCGCTTTCGCGCCGTGCATGCCTGCTGGGATGACGAGTTGATCAATCCCTTGCGCGCGCAGTTCCCGGATGGGCGAATCAACCAGGCTTTCGTCAAGGCGGCGGCCGAGCATGGCAGCTTTGCCAATACCGCCTTCAACCGCTTGCTGCGCGGGACAGACATGCGCCTGCCGCACGGCATGACGCTGACCAGCGACGACGGTTTCACCCGCTCTTTCTTCCGCACCAAGTTTTGGGAAGAGAACCCGCAAACATACGGCGATATCGTGTTCCAGCCCGATGCGCTTCCCGAGTTGGCCGCGCAAACACCATTGACGGAAATGCAGAAGAACGAGCTGCTCAGATATGGCGCCGACCAGCCCCTATTATTTGTCGGCCACTATTGGCGCAGCGGCAAGCCTTCACCTATTCGCGCCAACCTGGCGTGCCTGGACTACAGCGCCGTGATGTATGGACGCTTGGTCGCTTATCGCCTGGACCAGGAGCATCGTTTGGATTCGAGTAAATTTGTCTGGGTCGAGGTTGAAAAGCCGGAGGCGCCGAAATGAGTCCCGTGGCGGTTCTACGTTTGCCAACACAAACCAATCTGAGCGGCTTTATCGCATTGTTGCAGCGCCTCAAGGTGCCGCACAGGGTGAGCGAGGAGGCCGGCGAGCAAGTGCTGTGGGTGCCGGGAGAGTCATTGGCCGAGCAGGTGCGTGAGCTCTACAGTCGTTACCCCGAGGGCAATGATGACGCGCCGCTTGAGGCCTCGGTTGTGCCGGGCGCGACTCGCCCCGGGTTCATCCAGCAAGCTAAAAGCAATCCCTTGACCTGTGCGGTGTTGCTGCTGACCTTTATCGTCGCGGCCATTACTCTGCTGGGCGACAACTTCTCGGCGATTCGCTGGTTGAGTTTTGTCGACTTCAAGATCCAGGGCGAGTACATCTATTTCGCCTCGGCCGAGCAAGGCTTGCAGGCAGGGCAGTGGTGGCGATTGATCACGCCCATGCTGATTCACTTCGGCTTTCTGCATCTGGCCATGAACAGCCTGTGGTATTGGGAATTGGGGCGGCGCATTGAGTCTTGCCAAGGAGCCCTGGCGTTATTTGGGTTGACCCTGGTATTCAGCCTGGCATCGAACGTGGCGCAATACAGCTTCTCCGGGCCGTCGCTCTTTGGTGGGCTGTCCGGCGTGCTCTACGGGTTATTGGGCCACTGCTGGATTTACCAGCGACTTGCGCCTAACCCTGCATATCGCCTGCCGCCTGGCGTGCTGGTGATGATGCTGGCCTGGTTGCTGATATGCATGACCGGCGTCTTTGAACTACTGCAATTTGGCTCCATCGCCAATGCCGCGCATGTCGGCGGGCTGGTGGCGGGTTGCCTGACTGGGTTGTGTGGTGGGTTGTGGCAGCGCGCCCGCCGTTAGCAGCCTGTTAAAATACTGGTTTTATCTGGAGGCGGGTTATGTCGTCGTTTTTGCAAACTATTGAAAACATCACCCCCGAAATCTACCAGAGCCTTAAGTTGGCGGTAGAAATTGGCAAATGGCCAGATGGTCGCAAGCTGACTCAAGAGCAAAAAGAGTTGAGCTTGCAGGCCCTGATTGCCTGGGAAATCAAAAACCTGCCGGAAGACCAGCGCATCGGCTACATGGGGCCACAGGAATGCAGCTCCAAGTCCGAGCCTGTACCGAACCTGTTGTTCAAGTCTTCCGATACCTTGCACTGAATTTGAGAGTGGCAGTTGTTAATGAATGAATTGGGGCGCGGTGCGCTGAGCAAAATGTCGGCGCGGTTGGAAAGCCCGGTGCAGTATTCGTTTCGTCTGGATGACCAGCTGATTGCAGTCAATCCGTTGATCGGCAAGACCGTGCGCCTGGAGTTTTTGGGTGCGATTCACTGCTGCCACTGCGGCCGCAAGACCAAGACCAGCTTTAGCCAGGGCTATTGTTATCCGTGCATGCAGAAGCTTGCCCAGTGCGATATTTGCATCATGAGTCCGGAGCGCTGCCACTATGACGCAGGCACTTGTCGTGAACCGAGTTGGGGTGAGCAGTTCTGCATGACTGACCATGTGGTCTATCTGGCCAATTCGTCCGGGGTAAAAGTGGGTATTACCCGGGCCACGCAAGTGCCGACCCGCTGGATCGACCAGGGCGCAACCCAGGCGTTGCCCATCATGCGGGTGGCAACGCGTCAGCAGTCCGGGTTTGTCGAAGACCTGCTGCGTAGCCAGGTAGCGGATAAAACCAACTGGCGTGCGCTGCTCAAGGGCGATGCCGCGCCAGTCGACCTGCTAAGCGTGCGCAATGAAATTCTCAGCGCCTGCGCCGAGGGCATGCAACAGTTGCAACAACGCTTTGGTATACAGGCGATCCAGCCGGTGAGTGACGCGCAAACGCTGGAAATCGGCTATCCGATTGAAGCCTATCCGCCAAAGATCACCAGCTTTAATCTGGATAAGAACCCCATCGCCGAAGGCACCTTGACCGGTATCAAGGGCCAGTATCTGTTGTTTGATACCGGTGTTATCAATATTCGCAAGTACACCGCCTATCAGTTGGCGGTGAGCAGCAACTGAGACTGCAGTCGATTCAAACCGTGCGAGGCTGGTTGTATCAACCCACGGCCTGACACAATTAATTTTTGCAAGGAATCGTCTCGCAGTAGTTTTTCAGCGATTCCCAAGCGGCTCAATCAAGAGAGGCGACCATGCGCACCGAACAACCGAAGATGATCTACCTCAAGGACTACAAGGCGCCGGATTACCTGATCGATGAAACGCACCTGACTTTCGAGCTGTTTGAAGACCACAGCCTGGTCCATGCTCAACTGGTTATGCGTCGTAATCCGGCATTGCGTCCCGATCTGCCAGCGCTGGAGCTCGATGGGCAAGAGCTTGAGTTGATCTCGATTGCGCTCAATGACCGCCAGCTTACGGCCGCGGACTATCAGCTGACGGATGTGTCGCTGACCTTGCATCCTGACAGCGCCAGTTTCGTGATCGATACCACGGTCAAGATCCACCCGGAAAGCAACACCGCGCTGGAGGGCTTGTACAAGTCCAGTGGCATGTTCTGTACCCAGTGCGAGGCCGAAGGTTTCCGCAAGATCACCTATTACCTCGACCGCCCGGATGTGATGAGCAAGTTCACCACCACCCTGAGCGCGCAGCAGCATGATTATCCGGTGCTGCTGTCCAACGGCAATCCTATTGCCAGTGGCAGCGAGGAGGACGGGCGTCACTGGGCGACCTGGGAAGATCCATTTATGAAGCCCGCATACCTCTTTGCCTTGGTCGCGGGTGACCTGTGGTGCATCGAAGATACCTTCACCACCATGAGCCAGCGTGAAGTAGCGCTGCGCATTTATGTCGAGCCAGAGAATGTCGACAAGTGCCAGCACGCGATGGACAGCTTGAAGAAGTCGATGCGCTGGGATGAACAAACCTATGGCCGTGAGTACGACCTCGACATCTTTATGATAGTGGCGGTCAACGACTTCAACATGGGGGCCATGGAAAACAAAGGGCTCAATATCTTCAACTCCAGCGCCGTGCTGGCACGAGCTGAAACCGCCACCGACGCCGCGCACCAGCGGGTTGAGGCGATTGTCGCCCACGAGTACTTCCACAACTGGTCGGGCAATCGCGTCACGTGCCGTGACTGGTTTCAGTTGTCGTTGAAGGAAGGCTTCACGGTATTTCGTGATTCGCAGTTCAGTGCCGATATGAACTCGGCCACGGTCAAGCGCATCGAGGACGTGGCCTACCTGCGCACCCACCAGTTTGCCGAAGATGCCGGTCCGCTGGCGCATTCGGTGCGCCCGGACGCCTTTATCGAAATCTCCAACTTCTACACCCTGACCGTTTATGAAAAAGGTTCAGAAGTGGTGCGCATGATTCGCACGCTGCTTGGTGCTGATAACTTCCGCAAGGGCAGTGACCTGTATTTCGAGCGTCATGATGGACAGGCTGTTACCTGTGATGACTTTATCAAGGCCATGGAAGATGCCAGCGGTGTCGACCTGACCCAGTTCAAGCGCTGGTACAGCCAAGCGGGCACACCGCGTCTGGCGGTCAGCGAGAGCTACGATGCAGCTAATAAGCGCTACAGCCTGTGCTTCAGGCAAAGCTGCCCGGCAACGCCAGGCCAAAGCGAAAAGCTGCCCTTTGTGATTCCTGTCGAGTTGGGGTTGCTGGATGCCCAGGGCCAGCCTTTGGCCTTGCAGCTTGAAGGCGAGCAGGGCGGTGCTGTTGCGCACAGCCGGGTATTTGCCATCGATCAAGCCGAGCAGACGCTGACATTCATCAATATTGCCGAGCAGCCGTTGCCATCGTTGCTGCGTGGCTTCTCGGCGCCCGTGAAGTTGAGTTCCCCCTCCAGCCGCGACCAACTGATGTTCCTGTGCAGCACGATGGCGACGGCTTCAATCGCTGGGAAGCTGGCCAGCAATTGTCGGTACAGGTGCTTCAGGAGCTGATCGCCCAGCAGCAAGCGGGCGAAGCGATGGTGATGGATCAGCGCTTGGTCAGCGCCCTGCGAACCGTGCTTGAAGATACGCAACTGGATCAAGCAATGGTTGCGGAAATGCTTTCGCTGCCAGGGGAGGCCTATCTCACCGAAATCAGTGAGGTGGCGGATGTGGAAGCCATTCACCAGGCCCGTGAATTTGCTCGCCTGCAGTTGGCCGAGGCGCTGCGGGATGCACTTTGGGCGCGCTACCAGGCCAATCGCGAGGTTTCGCGCAACAGCGAGTATGTTGCCGAGGCCGAGCACTTTGCCCGCCGTAGCTTGCAGAACATAGCCCTGTCGTACTTGATGCTCAATGCAACACCCGAGGTTCTGGGCGCTTGCATGGATCAGTTCGAGAACAGCGACAATATGACCGAGCAACTGACCGCGCTGGCGGTGCTGGTCAATTCGCCGTTTGCCGATGAGCGGGCCAAGGTGCTGGCAAGCTTTGCCGAGCACTTCAAGGATAATGCACTGGTCATGGATCAGTGGTTCAGTGTACAGGCAGCCTGTGGTTTGCCCGGTGGCCTGGAGCGGGTTAAAGCGCTTATGGAGCACCCTGCATTTACCCTGAAGAACCCGAACAAGGTCCGGGCCCTGATCGGGGCGTTTGCTGGCCAGAACCTGATCAATTTCCACAAGGCCGATGGCAGCGGTTATCGCTTCCTGGCTGACCAGGTCATTACCCTCAATGCGCTAAATCCACAGATTGCTTCACGGCTGCTGGCCCCGCTGACCCGCTGGCGCAAATATGCGCCTGCGCGCCAGGCGCAGATGAAGTCCGAGCTGGAGCGGATTGTGGCCTCTGGCGACCTGTCGAGCGATGTGTTCGAGGTGGTTAGCAAGAGCCTTGCATAAACCTTGAATCAGCACCTTCCAGCAAGCCCGGTCTAGAGCAATTCTGACCGGGAAAATACCCTGCTTGCAGGGTATTGGATGAGTCAACCTGAAGTGTTACCGGCGTAGGCTGGTAACACTTTTTTGTTACTCAAAGGAATGAAAATCCCACCTTTTAGATCTGAAGGCTAATAAAACGGCTTTTTATGGATTTTTCCAGAGGATCTGTCTTTTTTGTCCGGTGCGTCTAGATCGGTGCTTTAGTGACTATTCGGGCCATATTGTAGGACATGGCTGAAAAGTACCGCCTTAAATCTGACGTTTTTAAGCGTGGTTATAGAGTCACGAATCGAAACAGCTGTGCAAAGTGCTTTTAAATAATACGACTGTTTGAATTGGCATCATGGTTGCACTGCTTCTGAAGATTGAGCCTCGCAAGGGAGCTTTCCTCAATCGTGGGCGTGAAACCACGGGGGATTATGTTTTTCGGTTTTACCAAAAGTCGTCATCAGTACGGCTGAACCGCGTCCTAGATAGGCGCAATAAAAAGAATGATCTGCCAGGAGTAATTTTCGATGGGTATCAAGTCTCGCCATCCACGGGTGTGTTTTGCACCAGTGAAGGCTGGTTTTGCGTTTGCCGGAATTCTACCGCTGCTTGTGGCTGCTCAAGCCCAGGCTGTCGAATTCAGTTTTGCCGATAACGAAATCAATGGTTCCATCGACACCACCGTGTCCTACGGCCAGTTGTGGCGTGTCCAGGGCCAGGACAGGAGCAACGACGATATCAACGGCAACGACGGTAACCGTAACTTCGATACCGGTCTGGTTTCGGAGGTCTATAAAGTCACCTCGGATCTCGGCGCGACCTACAAGAACTACGGCATGTTTGTCCGTGGCAGTGCCTTCTACGACACCCAGATCATGGATAAGCGCAACGACTTCTACGATGCCAGCGGTCCGGCGCAGCCAAGCCAGAGCTTTCCACGCGACAATAGCTTTACCTACGAGACGCGGCACAAGGCCGGTCGTGACGCGCAGATCCTCGATGCCTACGTCTATGGTGATTGGGACGTCGCCGATATGCCGGTGACTGCGCGTCTGGGCAAGCAGGTATTCAACTGGGGTGAGGCCCTGTTCTATCGCGGTGGTATCAACACCACCAACCCGGTCGATGCGGCTAAGTTCCGCTTGCCAGGCGCGGAGTTGAAGGAAGTGCTGGTGCCGGTCGAGGCGCTTAACTTCAGCGTTGGCCTGACTGACAACCTGTCGCTTGAGTCCTTCTACCAGTTCAACTGGAAGGAAACCGCGATTGACCCAGTCGGCACCTTCTACTCCGAGACAGACCTCTTTGCCGATGGCGGCAATACTGCCTACAGCACGCAGTCTGCCCTGGCGCCGGTACGCGGCCTTTATCAGCAGTTGAGCGCGGGTAACTTTGCCGGTTTGCAGGGCAATGACTACTTCGATCAAAACGGCGTGATCAAGGTGGCCAACATTGGCTCCGACATCAATGCCAGGAACGATGGTCAGTTTGGTGCTGCACTGCGCTACATCGCTGAAGATTTCAACAGCACCGAATTCGGTTTCTACTTCGTCAACTATCACTCGAAGGAACCGCTGATCAATGCTGACCTGAACAGCAGCTACGCAGGCCTGAACATCGATCAGTTGGCGGGCCTGGGTGGTTTTGCCAGCTATGACGACCTGCAGGCAGCGGCTGCCAGCGGTAATGCCGGTGCCGGGCAAATCCTGGGCCTGGTCAATGGCGCAGCGGCGGTGGATGTGGCCAACCAGGTCAATGCCCGTCGTGAGTATGTTGAAGATATCCGCATGTACGGCATGAGCTTCAACACCACTGTGGGTCTGGCTTCGGTGTTCGGTGAGCTGTCCTATCGTCCGAACCTGCCGATCGGTATCTCGACCACCAACGACCTGCTCGGTGACTTGCTGACGCAAGCGGCGCCTTTGGCCGGCGGCGACAAGATTAACATCGCCGGGCAGCAGGTTGGCCTGGAAGACGAGATCCACAACTATGAGCGCGTTGAAGCCTTCAACGCCTCGCTTGGGACCATCTATAACTTCGGCCCTTCACTGGGTTTCGACTCGCTGTTTGGCGTGGCCGAGCTTGCGTCCGAGCACCTGCGTGGGAGTGACCTGCAATACACCGCCCGTGACGGTTCGACCCGCTACTACTCCGGACGCGGTAATAGCGCCTATATCGATGACAATGATCGTAACGACCAGGTCAACAAGAATGCCTATGGCTACACCATGGTCCTCTCTGGCACCTGGAACGATGTCTATGCGGGTGTGAACCTGTCGCCCTACGTGGTTTACCGCGAAGACTTCGAAGGTAACTCCTACCAGACCGGCAACTTTATCGAAGGTCGCAAGGCTTACACGCTGGGCGTCAAGGCCAATTACCTGAACAGCCTGGAAGCGGAGCTTGCCTACACCGAGTTCTACGGTGCCGGCGGCAACAACTCCTCGCGCGACCGCGACAACATTGGTCTCAACGTCAAGTACTCGTTCTGATAGCCGAGCCAGTTGCCGTGCCCAGCAGCAGGGCAACTGTGGTTCCAAAGACAACTGAACTGGGCGTCAATCGGCGCCCGGAGGAGAAATAGGATGCTGAACAAGCACAAATTGATCGGTACCGCGATTGCTCTGGTGTTATTCACCGGCAACGCGCTGGCGGCCGTTTCAGCCGAAGAAGCAGCAAAGCTGGGCACTACTCTGACCCCCTTTGGTGCTGAGAAAGCCGGCAATGCGGCTGGCACTATTCCCGCCTGGACCGGTGGTATCACCAAGGTACCGGCTGACTACAAGGGGCCGGGCCAGCACCACCCAGACCCATTTGCGGCAGACAAACCGCTGTTCACTATTACCAAGGCCAACCTGGACCAGTACAAGGCTAACCTGACCCCAGGCCAGATTGCCTTGTTCAACACCTATCCAGACACCTACCAGATGCCGGTTTACCAGACGCGTCGTTCGGGTTCTGCGCCGCAGTGGGTGTATGACAATACGCGCAAGAACGCAACCACGGCCAAGCTGCTCGATGGTGGTAATGGCTTTGCCGATGCTTATGGCGGCATTCCGTTTCCGATCCCGCAGAACGGTGTCGAGGCCTTGTGGAACCACATCGCCCGCTATCGCGGCACCTATATCGTGCGTCGCGCCTCGGAAGTCGCGGTACAGCGCAACGGCAGCTATTCCCTGGTGACCTCCCAGCAGGAAGCCCTGTTCAAGTACTACGACCCTAAAGGTTCGTTCGCTGACCTGAACAACATCATGTTCTATTACCTGTCCTTCACCAAAAGCCCGGCGCGCCTGGCCGGTGGCGCGGTGTTGGTCCACGAGACTCTCGACCAGGTCAAGGAACAGCGTCAGGCCTGGGGCTACAACGCCGGACAGCGTCGCGTGCGTCGTGCACCGAACCTTGCCTATGACACTCCCATCGCGGCGGCTGACGGCCTGCGAACCGCCGATGACACCGACATGTTCAACGGTGCGCCTTATCGCTATGACTGGAAGGTGCTGGGTAAAAAGGAAATCTATATTCCTTACAACAACTATAAAGTCACCAGTCCAGACGTGAAATACGATGATCTGCTCAAAGAAGGGCATCTCAACCCGGCTTACACACGCAATGAATTGCACCGTGTATGGGTGGTCGAGGGCACGCTGAAGAGCAGTGCGCGGCATATCTACTCCAAGCGTACCCTGTACCTTGATGAAGATAGCTGGCAGGCAGCAGTGGTTGATCAATACGACGGCCGTGGCGAGTTGTGGCGCGTGTCGATTGCCTACCTGAAGAACTATTACGAGTTGCCGACCACCTGGTCTGCGCTGGATGTGTTCCACGACCTGCAGGCGCGTCGTTACTACGTGCAGAACCTGGACAACGAAGAGTCGACCACTATCGACTTCAGCCAGCCAGTTCCAGACGATGGTTATTTCAAACCCGCGGCCCTGCGCCGTCGTGGCACACGTTGATTCTCGTGTAGTCTTGCTCAAAAGCCGCTACAGTCGTAGCGGCTTTTGTGTATTAGTGAAACCTATAGAGCGTCAATCACGCGGGTTTGCTTTAACAAAACATAACGTCATGCCGATTGTCAGGGCCTTCTAAAGCTAAGTAGCATAGGCAAACTGCTATATGCAGGAACTATAAAAATAAAAGGGGGAAGGTTTATGAGTGAGCCCGTAATGCGGCGCACCTTGTCCGGTGGTCTAGCGAGATCCAGTCGCACACCGGTGTCGCGCATCTATTCGCCGCTGGGCAAAGCGCTCTCGCTGTGCAGTGTGCTGTCAATCCTAGCGTTTACTGTTGCGCCACTTACTGTGCAGGCCGCCGAGCCCGCCAGCCTCTATTCCATCATGTCCGAGCGAGCGCAAAGCTCGTTGCTGCTCGATATCACGGCCGCCGGCAAGCGCTTGGTAGCCGTTGGTGATCGCGGCCATATCCTGTATTCCGACGACAATGGTTCCACCTGGACCCAGGGCAAGGTTCCCACGCGTCAATTGCTCACCGCTGTCTATTTTGTCGATGACAAGCACGGTTGGGCTGTTGGCCATGACGCGCAAATCCTGGCAACGACCGATGGTGGCCAGACCTGGGTCAAGCAGTTCGAGGACCTGTCACGCGAGGCCCCACTGCTGGATATCTGGTTCAAGGACGATGCCAAGACGGGGTTTGCGGTCGGCGCCTATGGCGCTTTGCTGGAGACAACCGATGGCGGTGCCAATTGGGAAGATGTCAGCGACCGGATGAACAACGAGGATGGCTATCACCTGAACTCGATCATCGCGGTAAAAGACTCCGGTTTGTTCGTGGTCGGTGAGTTGGGCGTAATGTTTCGCTCGGCTGACTGGGGCCAGACCTGGGAAACCGTAGAAAGTCCCTACGACGGTTCGCTGTTCGGTGCCGTGGCGACCAAAGAACCAGCCACCTTGTTGGTCTACGGTCTGCGCGGTCACTTGTTCCGCTCCAGCGACTTTGGCGACACTTGGCAACAAATCGAGATCAATACCCCCAATAACGGTCCTCTGGAGTTCGGCCTGGCCGATGGTGAGCTACTGGCCGATGGCTCGATCGTGGTGGTTGGGCATGGCGGCACCGTACTGAAAAGCACGGATGATGGCCGCAATTTCAGTTTAGTAAATCGCGCTGATCGGGTTTCCCTGAGCAGTGCTGCAACTACGGATAACGGCAAGCTGATTCTGGTCGGGCAAGGCGGTGTACACGTCGCTTCGCCAACAGGCGCCGATCTGGGCCAACAATAATAAGCCGGGAGCGTTTGCATGAGTAAGCATCAACAAAAACCTGCGTCTTTTCTCGAGCGCTTGATTTTTAACAACCGCCCAGCCGTTATCGTGCTGTGCGTTTTGATCAGTGCCTTTTTGTTTTACCAAGCTGCGCAGGTTCGCCCGCAAACCAGCTTTGAAAAAATGATTCCACTGGGTCATCCCTACATCCAGAAAATGCTCGAGCACCGTAACGACCTTGCCAACCTGGGCAACACTGTGCGGATCTCGGTTGAAGCGGTTGATGGCGACATCTTCAGCAAAGAGTACATGGAGACCCTGCGCCAGATTAACGACGAGGTGTTCTACATCCCCGGCGTTGACCGCTCGGGCCTTAAGTCGCTGTGGAGTCCAAGCGTTCGCTGGACCGAAGTGACCGAGCAAGGCTTTAGTGGCGGTGAAGTGATTCCGCAGACCTATGACGGCTCGCCTGCCAGTCTTGAGGAATTGCGCGATAACGTGCTCAAGTCGGGCCAGATTGGCCGCCTGGTGGGTAACAACTTCAAGTCGAGCATCATCGATGTTCCATTGCTGGAGTCGTATCCAGATCCCAAAGACCAAGGCAAATTGGTGCCGCTGGATTACCAGAAGTTCTCCCACGAGCTTGAAGAGAAGATCCGCGACAAGTACCAGGCGCAAAACCCCAATGTGAAAATCCACATCATCGGTTTCGCCAAGAAAGTCGGTGACTTGATCGATGGCCTTGTGGGGGTCGCGTTGTTCTTTGCCGTGGCGATCGGCATCACCTTTGTCTTGTTGCTGTGGTTCACGCGTTGCTTCAAAAGCGCCTTGGCAGTGGTCTGCACCACGCTGATCGCGGTGATCTGGCAGCTCGGTTTGCTGAAAACCCTCGGGTTCGGGCTTGATCCGTATTCCATGCTGGTGCCGTTCCTGGTCTTCGCCATTGGTATTTCCCATGGCGTGCAGAAGATCAACGGTATCGCGATTGCTTCTGGCGAAGCCACTGACTCGCTGTCGGCTGCACGCATGGCTTTCCGCCAACTGTTTATTCCGGGCCTGGTGGCCTTGCTGTCTGATGCGGTGGGTTTCGTCACCTTGCTGCTGATTGATATCGGGGTTATTCGCGAGCTGGCCATCGGCGCATCCATGGGCGTTGCGGTCATCATCCTGACCAACCTGATCCTGCTGCCGGTGATGATCTCGTACATCGGTATCAGCAAGAAGGCAGTGAAGATCAGTCGCGAAGATGCAGTACGCGACCATCCGTTCTGGCGCTTGATCTCCAATTTCGCTCACCCGGTGGTGGCGCCTGTTTCGGTGGTGATTGCCATTGTCGCGCTGGTGGGTGGTGTCTGGTATGGCCAGAACCTGAAGATCGGTGACCTTGACCAGGGTGCGCCGGAGTTGCGTCCTGACTCACGCTACAACCTGGACAACGATTTCGTTATCCGCAACTACTCGACCAGCTCCGATGTACTGGTGATCATGGTCAAGACCGCGGCCGAGGGCTGCTCGACCTACCAGACGCTTTCGGCGATGGATCAGTTGTCCTGGACCCTGGAGAACACACCGGGCGTGCAGTCGGCGATCTCGATGGTCACTGTCTCGCGTCAAGTCATCAAGGGCATGAACGAAGGGAGCCTGAAATGGGAAACCCTGTCGCGTAACCAGGATGTACTGAATAACTCGATCGCCCGTGCCGATGGCCTGTACAACGCGGACTGCTCAGTGGCTCCATTGTTGGTGTTCCTCAATGACCACAAGGCTGAAACGCTCAGTCGTGTGGTTGCCGAAGCTGAAAGCTTCATCAAGGAAAACAACAAGGAAGGCCTCGAGTTTATCCTCGCTGCAGGTAACGCCGGTATTGAAGCGGCAACCAACGAGGTTATCGACCAGTCCGAAACCACCATGCTGCTTGCCGTTTACGCCGCAGTTGGCCTGATGTGCCTGATCACCTTCCGGTCGATTGCCGCGACACTGTGCGTAATGCTGCCGCTGGTGTTGACCTCGGTATTGGGTAATGCGCTGATGGCTTACATGGGCATCGGGGTGAAAGTTGCGACCTTGCCGGTAATTGCCCTGGGCGTTGGCATCGGTGTCGACTACGGCATCTATATTTACAGTCGATTGGAGACTTACCTGCGCCAAGGTCTGTCCCTGCAAGAGGCGTATTTCGAGACGCTCAAGTCGACCGGTAAAGCGGTGCTCTTCACCGGCGTGTGCCTGGCCATTGGTGTAGCCACCTGGATCTTCTCGGCGATCAAGTTCCAGGCGGATATGGGCCTGATGCTGACCTTCATGTTCCTGTGGAATATGTTCGGTGCAATCTGGCTGTTGCCAGCCCTGGCTCGCTTCCTGATCAATCCGGAGAAGCTGCGTAACAAGGCTAGCGCCTGATACAGCCCATGCACGCTGCTGGATAAGCAGCGTTGCAGCAATAAAAAACCGCGACCTGAATGGTCGCGGTTTTTTTATTGTCGCTGATTGGTGTCAGCTTGCTCCTGCAGGCAGGAGCAGCGGGCTTAGACGCCCCAAAGGCTGGTCAGCGATTTCATCAAGGGTTCGCTCAGGCCTTGCTTACCCATGTAGTCAAGCAGTGTAGGGGCGAACTTGTTCAGGGTTTCAGCATTCATGCCCAGGTTGTTGAAGGCGCTGGTGACATCACCCATGTCCTTGGTGTTGTTCAGCAGCGAAGTGATGCTGGTGGACTCAGAGCCTGAACCCTTGCCCAGCAGTGAGCTGGCCTGATCAAGCAGTTCGCTGTTTTGGGTCAGTTGCTCCAGGCCTGGTACAGACTTGGTCAGCTCTGAGAACTGGCTGGGCTCAAGGTTGTTTTTCGCCAGGCCCAGCAGTGCCGCGGTACCGCCCGTGGCTTGCGGCTGGTTCACCCCAAGTTGGCTGGACAGGGTCTTTAGCAGTTGTCCTGTCTCGCCTGTGGCTTGAGAGTTTCCAGTCATGCTGGAAACGCTGTTGACAGCGTCACCGAGGTTGAATGCAAACACCGGAGTGGCTGCAAGGGTGAGGCTGAGCAGTAATAGTTTGGAAGGTTTCAACATGGGGATCGTTCCTCTAATGATTGACATGCCATGGTTTGGACTGCGGACAGGCCAGGGGGATTTTGTGCTGTACATCTGTTGCCATGAATAGACTCTTGTTGCCCAGGCAGGTTCCTGGCCTGCCTTTCAAGAGCGGTTGTTTTAGCGCGGGTAAAGTGCAGGCAAGGCACTGCTATCGGCGTTGCTGGCTGTCTCGCTCGGGGCCAGAGGCGGCAACGAACGCACCGCCTGCCACAAGGCCTCACCCTGCCAATGTTGGGCTGTTTCGCTGTAAAGCGCACCATTGAGGTTGTGCAGTTCTGCAGACAGGGGTTCGTATCGCGCAGCCATTTCTGCCAGTGTTTCCGGCTGCTGGCGCGCCCAGGCATCGAGCGCGGCACGGCTGGCCTGTGTATCGTTGGCCAGGCAGCCACGCTTGATGTCATCAAGCAGTGAGCGCGGGCTCGGCCCGGTCGGGGCGACACGGGTGATTGCAGGCTGATGACGTGCGTACCACCACAGGGCAAAGCCGATCAGGCTGGTCAGGCTCAATATGAAGCATGCCAGTTGCCAGGGCCAGACGGCTTGCCCAGCCTGGGACGTGACGGGTAGGGCGGGAGCTGGTATCGGGTCGGTGGTGATGTCGCTATTGGCGGCAATCTCAAGTGTGCGTCCAGGCACGCTGGTGCGTTCGAGTTGATCCTTGTCAGTGTTCCACCACACCACTTCAACCGGAGCCAGTTCAACCTTGCCAGCCTGATTGGCGACCAGGGCTTCACGCTCCTCGCGACTGCCGATTATTCCCTGCTCGCTGGCTTCATTGCTTAGCTGGGGTTTATCCGGGTAGCGTTTAAAGCCGCTGGATTGGGTTTGCGGCAGGGCCGGAAGTTGAGCACTGGACAGGCCTTCGGCTTTGAGTAGCAAAGTACGGGTCAACGAGTCTCCGACCTTGGCCTTGTCCGGTTCCGGTGACCAGGACTCAGCCAAACTCAGTGCGCTGGCGGGCAACCAGGGGGCATCGCTTGGGTAGCTGGCCGGCTTGGCTTTGACCGTTAGTGGGATGGCCGATGACTTGACCCGGGCAACCTTGCCTGGACGAGGGCCAAATGGGTTGAAGTCATTGGGGTTTGCACGACCAACGGTAGTGGCGGTGAAGGTTTGGGCAGGAATAGTCAGAGTGCCGCTTTTTTGCGGAAAAATGGCGTAGCGCAGTTCAATTACACCATGGCGCACACCATTGATCTGTTTCTCGTAGGTATGCGGTTTGCCCAATGGTTCGACCCGTGCGTCGTCAATTTCCAGTGGCGTCAGGCTGCTGTCATCGTAAAGCGAAACCGAGTGATAGATACGCAGGGTGAGAATCGCCTGGGCCTGTACGTAGACGCTTTGTTTATCGATGCTGGCGTCAATGAATACCGGCGCCATTTTATCTTTGTCGTTACGCTCGGAGGCTTTCAGCACATGCAGGGTGATTGGCTCTGTGGTCTTATCGCCAAGGCTGATGGGCGGGATAACCACATAGCCGTCGTGCTTGGGGGAGATGGTCACTATCCAGCGCGTGGTGGCGCGTGATGCGCCGTCGACGCTGGTCAGGCGGTTGACCTGGCGGGTGCTGTATACATCGAACAACTTGGTCAGCGGGCTCAAGTCTGGCTTGCCAAACAAGGTGGTGTCATCGGACTCCAGTGTCAGCTCGACCATTTCTCCACTGTCGATCTGGCTTCGATCCACGCTGGCAGTAAAGTTCTCGCCAGCTTGCGCCGTGAAGGCGAGCAGGCAGAGGAGAAAAGTGCAAAACAGGCGTTTCATCGTTTGGTTTCCTGACGCTGTTGCTGTTCGTACCAAAATTTGCGGCGCAGCAATTCGCCCGGGTCATCGGGGATCTGTCGCAACCATTGTTCCATAGCCTGGCGGCGCTCGGCGTCCATTGGGCTGGTTGAGTCATCCGCGAGCTTGGCTTTGGCTTGCTTGTCCGCCGCTTTGTCTGGCGCATTGGCCTGTGTGCCTTGACGTTTTTTGTCTTGCTCGCCGGGGTCTTTGGACTGGGCTTTGTCGGCGCCTTGCTGTCTGGCTGGGTCGGAAGGCTGATCAGGCTTGGACTTAGCGTCCTGCTGTGATGAGTCCTTGGCTTGCTGGCCGGGATTCTGCGAGTCACCTGCCTGCTGGTCCTGGCCTTGGCCCTGTTGTTGCTGTTTATCCTGGTCCTGTTGGTCCTGTTGGTCCTGTTGGTTTTTCTTGTCGTTTTGCTCTTGCTGCTTTTGCTTGAGCATTTGTTCGATCAGTGCTTTGTTCTTCTGCGCCTGGGTCAGGTCGGGCTGCAATTCAAGGGCCTGGTCATAGGCTTCGATTGCGGCTTCCAGCTCATTGCTCCGGGCTAGCGCATTGCCCCGGTTGTAGTGGGCGGCAGCGCTGTCACTGGTGGCAAAGCGTTCGGCTGCACCAGGATAGTTGCCTGCCTGGTAGAGCGCCTGGGCCTGCCACTGGGGGTCAGTGAAGTGCTTGGCAGCCTCTTCAGGTCGGTTCTGTTGCAGCAGTTGCTGGCCCTGTTGATCCGGACGAAGCCATAGGTCGTCGAAAGTAAAGGCGTAGCCAGGTTGCGGCATGCTCAGCAGCAACATTGGCAGGCACATCAGCCAACCGCGTCGCCCGGCAAATGCAGCCAGCAGTAGCAGGGGCAATAACAGCCAGTGTCCCTGGTCTGCCCAGGCTTGCAAGCGGCTTTTTTGGCCGTTGTCGCGCATCTGGCTGGGCCCATCGAGCAAACCAAGGCGCTCAATGTCGTTATCGCTGATGGTGCTGCGTTGGTAACCTGCTCCAAGCCGTTGGGCAAACTGGCTGAGGCCCTGGCTATCCAGCCGCGGAATCAGAATTGAGCCCTTGGCATCCTTGAGGAAGCTGCCGTCTTCCTGGGTAATAGGCGCACCTTGCTTGGTGCCAACGGCCAGTATGCTCAGGTGGCTGGTAGAACCTCCCATGGCGCTGGCGATGCCGTCTTGTTCCTGGCTGCTCAAGCCGCTGGTGATCAGCAGTAGGCGGCCATGGCCCTGGCCGCCTTGCTTGAGCAGGTCGAGCGCCTTGGCCAGTGCCAGGTCGGCGCGGTGGCCAGGTTCCGGCATGATCGAGGGTTTGAGTGCTTCGAGCAGGTTGCGTGAGGTGGCCAGGTCATCAGACAGTGGCACCACCGTATGGGCGCTGCCGGCATAGACCACAATTGCCGATTGGGCATCACGGCGCGCTTCGAGCAGGTCGATGATCTTGCGTTTGGCATGCTCGAGCCGGTCCGGCGACAGGTCGGCGGCAAGCATCTGGGGTGACAGTTCTAGCATCACGACCAGCGGGTCAGCAGGCTTGAGGGTTTTTTGTTCGATCTGTTGCCAGCTTGGTCCGACCAAGGCGACCAAGGCCAGCAGCCATGCGCAGGCGAGCAATAACCAGGGCAGTCGACTGCGACGACCATCGCCACCGCTGAGCAAGGCTGCGTGGAAGGCCGGAGGTAGGATTTGTTGCCAGCTTCCAGCGCGTTTTTCCCGGCGCCACAGCAGCCACAGTAATGCACACAGCAGTGGTAATACTGCTAGCCAGTAGGGACGCAGCCAGTGCGGCCAGGCTTGATTCAATAACTCAATCATTGCGGCCTCGCAGAAGCAGGCGACTCATGGCTTGCTGGATTTGTGGCCAGACCTCGCGGATCACCAGCAACAGGCTCAAAAGCATGGCAATGCCGAGCGGCCAGACGTAAAGCGCCTTGGCGGGACGGGCCAGGGTTGGTTTTTGCTCCACCGGCTCCAGTTTGTCGAGCGTGGCTTCGATGGCTTGCAACTCGTCGCTGTCGCGGGCACGGAAGTATTCACCGCCGGTAAGATCGGCGATGCCCTGCAGCGTGGGCTCATCAAGGTCCAGGCCAGGGTTCAGGCCAAGCATGCCCATGATTCCGCCTTGTTGTGGGTCCGCGCCTATGCCAATGGTGTAGATGGTTACGCCCGAGTCCGCAGCCAGGCGCGCAGCCTGCATTGGTTCGATTTCACCACCGGTGTTTGCGCCGTCGGTGACCAGCACCAGTACACGGCTGGTTGCCGGTCGTTCGCGCAGGCGCTTGACTGCCAGGCCAATGGCATCGCCGATGGCGGTGTTTTTGCCAGCGATGCCAATGACGGCTTCATCAAGCCAGGTATGCACGGTTTTTCGGTCGAAGGTGAGCGGTGCTTGCAGGTATGCCTGGCTACCAAACAGGATCAAGCCAACACGGTCTCCGACTCGGCCTTGAATAAACTCGCCCATCAAATGTTTGACCAGCGTCAGGCGGCTGACGTCGTGGCCGTCCATCTGCATGTCGGCGTATTCCATGGAGCCGGAAATATCCACGGCTACCATCAGGTCACGACCACTGGCGGGTAATGGCAGTGGTTCGCCGACCCATTCCGGACGTGCTGCTGCGCAGAGCAGGCAAATCCAGAGCAGGGCGAAGGGGGCTTGGCGCCGCCATTTGGACAAGTTGGCCCGCGCCTTGCGGCCACTAAGGCCTTCGAGTTCACTCAGGTAGCTGACGTTCAGCGCCGCTTCGCCGCTATCGGCAACCGGTAATACCATGCGTAGCAGCCAGGGCAAGGGCGCCAGCAGGAAAATCCATGCCCAGGTGAATTCAAACATGTTTGCGAATCCAGATATCAACGGCGCTGTTGAGGCCTTCAATCGCCTTGTCGTCGAGTATGCAGTTGGGCTTGTAGTTGCCCTCGACCAGCACCATCCAGCGCGTCAGTCCAGCGGCAGGGCAGCGGTTGTCGAGAAATGCCAGCCACTCACGACCGCTAAGCACATGGCTGTTGCTGTCGGGATAGCGTTGTCGGCACAAGCGCTTGAGCAGGGCGTTGAGCTGTTGTAACCAAGGTCCGGCAGCGGCGCCGTAGTAGGGCTTTTGCAGTTGATTGAGTTCAGCTAGCGCGGCGAGGCGAGCAGGGTCCATGGCTGAATCCGTACGCGTCTTTTTAAGTCTGGGCGCACGGCGTCTATAGATGCGTATGGCCCAGATCGTTGCCGCCAGGGCGAGCAGTAGCAGCAGCCACCAACCAGGTGCTGGCGGCCACCAGCCGACGGCTTGCGGTGCGATCAAGGGTTCGAGTTGGTCGAGTGGGTTCATGACTGCTTCCTGCTACGCTGGCCATTGAGGTGGTCACGTAGTTGGTCAACCATTTCGCGCTCGGTAGTGAGTGGTAGCAAGGGCACACCGAGCTTTTGCGAAAGCCGCTGCCAGCGCGCCGTACGGGATTCCCCCTGGGTTTGGTAGGCCTTGCGCAGATCCCTGTTGTGGCTGTCCAGCTCCAGCTGGGCACCCTGTTGGGCAAAGCGCAACCGGCCGGCATCCGGTAACTGTTGGTCGAGTGGGTCGGAGATCGGCAGCAACAGGATTTCGCAGTGGCGGGCAAGCAGGCCAAGTTGCTGTTCGCTGGCGTCATTCAAGGTGCGTTCATCACAAACCACCACGACCAGGCTTCCTGGGCGCAGTACTTCGCGTGCGCGGCGCAAGGCCAGGCCAAAGGCGTCGCGGTTGTTTTGTAAGTCGCCAGGCAAGGCTTGGTTGGCCTTTGCCAGGCGACTGAGTAATTGCAGCAGGCTTTGCTTGCTGCGCCGTGGCTTTTCTTCGTGATTCTCGTTGTTGCCAAACACCAGGCCCCCAACGCGATCGTTGTGATCCAACGCTGCCCAGCCAATCAAGCTGGCTACCTGCGCGGCCAGTACCGACTTGAACATCAGCCTGGAGCTGAAGAACAAGCGCTGACTCTGCTCGACCAGGATATAGATGGGGCGCTCACGTTCTTCATGGAAGAGTTTGGTGTGCGGTTCCTGGGTGCGGGCCGTTACTCGCCAGTCAATGGTGCGTACATCATCGCCAGCCTGGTAAATACGTACTTGATCGAAATCGACACCGCGCCCGCGCAACTTGGAGTGATGCAGGCCAATCAGCGGGCTGCGCCTGGAGGGTGAAGAGAACAGCTGTACTTCACGCACGCGATGGCGCATGTCGATCAATTCCGCGAGATTAACGCGAACGCCAGGCTGGCTAGGAGATAGGTGCATGGTGTCAGGCAACTGCCACTACGTCGAGAATACGCTGGATAACACGGTCCTGGTCGATGCCCGCTGCCTCTGCCTCGAACGACAGGATAATGCGGTGACGCAACACGTCAAAAAGCACGGCTTGCACATCTTCCGGGCTGACAAAGTCACGACCGGCAAGCCAGGCATGGGCACGGGCACAGCGATCCAGCGAGATGGTGCCCCGGGGGCTGGCGCCATAGGCAATCCATTCGGCCAGTTCCGCGTCGAACTTGGCCGGGGTGCGTGAGGCCATGACCAGTTGTACAAGGTATTCCTCTACCGCTTCAGCCATATACAGGCCGAGAATTTCGGTGCGTGCGGCAAAAATGGCTTGCTGACTTACCCTGTGTTCAGGCTTGGCTTCGCCGTTAAGTGCTTCGCCACGGGCTTGCTGGAGAATCTTGCGCTCAACCACTGCATCCGGGAAGCCAATTTTCACGTGCATCAAGAAGCGATCAAGCTGGGCTTCGGGCAGCGGGTATGTACCTTCCTGTTCGATTGGGTTCTGCGTGGCCATGACCAGGAACAGTGGTGATAAGTCATAGGTGCTGCGACCAACGCTGACCTGGCGCTCAGCCATGGCCTCGAGCAAGGCCGACTGGACCTTGGCTGGCGCACGGTTGATTTCGTCGGCCAGTACCAGGTTGTGGAAGATTGGCCCTTGCTGGAACACAAAGCTGCCGGTTTCCGGGCGGTAGATTTCGGTGCCGGTAATATCGGCCGGGAGTAGATCCGGGGTGAACTGTATCCGGTGAAATTCCGCTTCGATGCCTTCGGCAAGTTCCTTGATCGCCTTGGTCTTGGCCAGGCCGGGCGCACCCTCGACCAGCATGTGGCCATCGGCGAGTAGGGCAATCAGCAGTCGTTCGACGAGTTTTTCCTGGCCGAGGATCTGGCTTGAAAGAAAGTGGCGTAGTTCATTCAATGCAGCCCGGTGATCCGGGCCTTTCGCGGTTTCTGTGTTTTCCAAAATACCAATCCTGTACCAATTAAGGTGTGACAGCTTGTTCAACGCACCGCACGTAAAACTATTGGGTTTAGGCCGCTACCGGTACACGTCTCTGCGAACCCGCAGCAATAGCCACATGATCGCACAACAGGGCCGGGCGATAACGGCTGATTTTGAGCGATTCGAGCGCTTACCGGAAGTAAGTTTTGCCTATGCAGTGCATATGGCGTCGCCGGGCGAAAAAACTAGGGGGCGTTGCAAAAAAAACATGCTCTCCATCAGGCGTGGTGGCTTGGCCCATGTTTGACGCCAATGTTTTACGCTCTGCTCAAGCGTGGGTGTAGTGACATTTCGCCGCATTGCTGATTCGGAACTGCCTGTGATCGCCCAGGGTTCAGAGCAAAAACACAGGCCTGGCCGATCCGGGTCAGGCGCTTGTGAACTTTGGGTCAAGGGTATGCAGCCGCTGGACAGCTGGCGTTGATGTCCGCTGTATGGGAAGCACGCATGCTTAGTGAAAGAAAATGTCGCAGCCTGACAAGCGCTTGGCCGTGCTCCATCGGTAAGCTGGGCTGGCAAATGTGACCCGCCAGTCTCGAAAGTCGCCAGATACAAAGAGGTGCCACTGTAATGCAATAGGCGCCTCGTAGACTAACGTTACTACGTTGGGGCACTAAACCTTATCGACACTGCCTTAGTTTCTTTACAAGCCAAACGGAGCATACAAGCCATGGCGTTCTTTACGGCGGCCAGCAAAGCCGACTTTCAGCATCAACTGCAAGCGGCGTTGGCTCAGCACGTTAGCGAACAAGGGCTACCACAAATAAGCCTTTTCGCTGAGCAATTTTTTGGAATTATTGCACTTGAGGAGCTGATCCAGCGTCGATTGTCCGACCTGATTGGCTGCACATTGTCCTCCTGGCGATTGCTTGAACGTTTTGATCCGAGCGAACCACAGGTTCGTGTATTCAATCCTGATTACGAGAAGCATGGCTGGCAGTCCACCCACACGGCTGTCGAGATCCTGCATGCGGATACACCGTTTTTGGTTGACTCGGTACGCATGGAGTTCAACCGCCGTGGCTACAATATCCATACCTTGCAGAACAGCGTGTTCAATGTTCGCCGCAATAAGAAAGGCGAGCTGCAGGAAATTCTGCCCAAGGGCACGACCGGTAAGGATGTTACCCAGGAAGCGCTGATGTTCCTGGAGATCGATCGCTGCGCCAACAACGCGGAAATGCAGGCCCTGGCCAAGTCACTCCATGAAGTTTTCGCTGAAGTACGGGCCAGTGTCGAAGACTTCCTGCCAATGAAAGCCAAGGCACAAGAGCTGCTGGTCTGGCTGAGCAAGACCAAGCTCAAGGTTGATTCTGCCGAGCTGGAAGAAATCAAGGTCTTCATGAGTTGGCTGCTCGACAACAACTTCACCTTCCTCGGCTACGAGGAGTTTACCGTTGTCGACGCGCCTGGTGGCGGCCAGTTGGTGTATGACGAAAAATCACTGCTGGGATTGTCCAAGGGGCTGCGTACCGGCCTGAGCAGCCAAGAGCTGCACATTGAAGAAGAGGCCGTAAGCTACCTGCGCGAGCCCAAGCTGCTTTCCTTTGCCAAGGCCGCAGTGCCAAGCCGTGTTCACCGACCGGCGTACCCGGACTTTGTCTCCATCCGTGAGCTGGACAGCAAGGGCAAGGTGGTCAAAGAGTACCGTTTCATGGGCTTGTACACCTCTGCGGTCTACTCCGAAAGTGTGTGGAAGATCCCTTACATCCGCCGCAAAATTACCGAGATCGAGCAACGTTCCGGCTTCGACAGCAAGGCTCACCTGGGCAAGGAACTGGCGCAAGTCCTGGAAGTATTGCCCCGCGATGACCTGTTCCAGACTCCAGTCGATGAGCTGTTCAACACGGCAATGTCGATTGTGCAGATCCAGGAACGTAACAAGATCCGCGTATTCCTGCGCCGTGACCCTTATGGCCGTTTCTGCTATTGCCTGGCCTATGTGCCGCGCGATGTCTATTCGACTGAAACGCGGGTCAAGATCCAGCAAGTGCTGATGGAGCGCCTCAACGCGACAGACTGCGAATTCTGGACTTTCTTCTCCGAGTCCGTGCTGGCACGGGTTCAATTTATCTTGCGGGTAGACCCGAAGAACAAATCGACCATCGATCCTGCACGCCTTGAACAAGAGGTGATTCAAGCCTGCCGTTCGTGGAAGGACGATTACGCCAGCTTGATGATTGAAAGTCTCGGCGAGGCCCAGGGCACCAACGTGCTGGCTGAGTTCCCGAAAGGCTTCCCGGCCGGTTATCGCGAGCGCTTTGCACCGCATTCGGCGGTGGTCGACATGCAGCACCTGCTCAGCCTCAGCGCCGAGCGCCCGCTGGTCATGAGTTTTTATCAGCCACTGGCGCAAGGCGATAACTTGCTGCACTGCAAGCTCTATCACGCCGATACGCCGCTGCCATTGTCCGATGTATTGCCCATCCTGGAAAACCTGGGCCTGCGAGTGCTGGGCGAGTTTCCGTACCGCTTGTTCCAAAGCGATGGCAAGGAATACTGGATCCACGATTTCGCTTTCACCTATGCCGAAGGTCTTGATGTCGATATCCAGCAACTCAACGACACGCTGCAAGACGCCTTCGTCAATATCGTCAGCGGCAATGCCGAGAACGATGCGTTCAACCGCCTGGTGCTGACAGCGGCCATGCCTTGGCGCGAAGTCGCGTTGCTGCGGGCCTATGCACGTTACCAAAAGCAGATTCGCCTGGGCTTTTCGTTGAGCTATGTGGCGGCAACCCTGCTTAATCATGCCGATATCGCCAAGGAACTGGTGCGTTTGTTCCGCACGCGCTTTTACCTGGCGCGCAAGCTGACAGCCGATGACCTTGAGGATAAACAACAGAAGCTCGAGCAGGCCATCATTGGCGCGCTGGACAATGTTGCAGTGCTTAACGAGGATCGCATCCTGCGGCGTTACCTTGACCTGATCAAGGCGACACTGCGCACCAACTTCTACCAGACTGATGCCAACGGCCAGAGCAAGTCGTACTTCAGCTTCAAGTTGAACCCTCGGGCCGTTCCGGAAATTCCGAAGCCGGTACCCATGTTCGAAGTGTTCGTCTACTCGCCACGTGTCGAAGGCGTGCATCTGCGCGGCGGCAAGGTCGCGCGGGGAGGCTTGCGCTGGTCCGACCGCGAGGAAGACTACCGTACCGAAGTGCTGGGCCTGGTCAAGGCGCAGCAGGTCAAGAACGCGGTCATAGTTCCAGTCGGCGCCAAGGGCGGCTTTTTGCCCCGTCGGTTGCCGCTCAATGGTACGCGCGATGAGATCCAGGCCGAGGGTATTGCCTGCTACCGCATCTTTATCAGCGGTTTGCTTGATATCACCGACAACCTAAAGGAAGGCGAAGTCGTTCCGCCGGCCAATGTTGTGCGTCATGACCCGGATGATCCTTACCTGGTGGTGGCGGCTGACAGGGGCACCGCAACTTTCTCCGACATCGCCAACGGTATTGCCGCCGAATACGACTTCTGGCTGGGCGATGCCTTTGCCTCGGGTGGCTCGGCCGGTTATGACCACAAAGGCATGGGCATCACCGCCAAGGGCGCATGGGTGTCGGTGCAGCGTCACTTCAGTGAGCGCGGTATCGACGTACAGACCGATGAGATCACCGTGATCGGTATTGGCGACATGGCCGGTGACGTCTTCGGCAACGGTATGTTGCTCTCGGATAAATTGCAGGTCGTGGCGGCATTCAACCACTTGCATATCTTTATCGACCCGAACCCGGACTCCGCAAAAAGCTTTGTCGAACGTCGACGCATGTTCGATCTGCCCCGCTCAAGCTGGACGGATTACGACACCTCGCTGATCTCTCCAGGTGGCGGCATCTTCATGCGCAGCGCCAAGAGCATCGACATCAGCCCGGAGATGAAGGAGCGTTTCGATATCAGTGAAGACAAGCTGGCCCCGACCGAGCTGCTCAATGCATTGCTCAAGGCGCCAGTTGACCTGATCTGGAACGGCGGGATCGGCACTTACGTCAAGTCGAGCAAGGAAAGCCATGCCGATGTGGGCGATAAGGCCAACGACGTATTGCGGGTCGACGGACGCGAGCTGCGAGCCAAGGTTGTGGGCGAGGGCGGTAACCTCGGCATGACCCAGCTGGGTCGTGTCGAGTTTGGCCTGCATGGCGGCTCCAGCAACACCGACTTCATCGATAACGCCGGTGGTGTGGACTGCTCCGACCATGAAGTGAACATCAAGATCCTGCTCAACGAAACCGTGACCGCAGGCGACATGACCGGCAAGCAGCGTAACAAGCTGTTGGCAGAAATGACCGATGCCGTGGGTGCGCTGGTGCTGGGTAACAACTACAAGCAAACACAGGCATTGTCGGTAGCTACGCGCCGCGCCCGTGAGCGCGTAGGTGAATACAAGCGCTTGATGCTGGTGCTTGAGGCCGCAGGCAAACTGGACCGTGCGCTGGAGTTCTTGCCCACGGATGATGAACTCAACGAACGTACCGCCAACGGCCTTGGGCTGACCCGTCCGGAGCTATCGGTATTGATCTCCTACAGCAAGATCGACTTGAAAGAGTCGTTGCTGCTTTCGCGAGTGCCTGATGATGAGTATCTGGCGCGCGAAATGGAGAGCGCATTCCCGGCGCTTTTGGTCGACAAGTTTGGCGAGTCGATGCGTCAGCACCGCCTCAAGCGCGAGATCGTCAGCACCCAGCTTGCCAACGATCTGGTCAACCACATGGGCATTACCTTCGTCCAGCGGCTGAAGGATTCCACCGGCATGAGTTCGGCCAATGTGGCTGGCGCCTATGTGGTAGTGCGTGATGTGTTCCACCTGCCGCGCTGGTGGAAGCAGATCGAGGCGCTTGATCACAAGGTTCCTGCCGAGCTGCAATTGCAGATGATGGACGAGCTGATGCGCCTGGGTCGTCGTGCAACCCGTTGGTTCTTGCGCAGTCGTCGTAACGACCTGGATGCCGCACGCGATGTCGCGCACTTTGGGCCGCGGGTTGAGGCCCTGGCACTGAGCCTCAAGGACTTGCTTGAAGGCCCGGCGCGTGAGCAGTGGCTGGCGCGCTTCCAGGCTTATGTCGAAGCTGGTGTGCCGGAAGAACTGGCCCAAGTGGTTGCAGGCACCAGCCAGCTCTATACCTTGTTGCCTATCATCGAGGCTTCGGATGTCACCGGACAGGATCCGGCGCGTGTTGCCGAGGCTTACTTCGCGATTGGCGATAGCCTGGAGCTGTCGTGGTACTTGCAGCAGATCAACGGCTTGCCGGTTGAAAATAACTGGCAGGGACTGGCCCGCGAAGCCTTCCGTGACGACCTGGATTACCAGCAGCGCGGAATCACTGTATCGGTTCTGCAAATGACCGATGCACCAGAGGATATCGAGGCGCGTGTTCAGGTCTGGATAGAAGAGCATCGGCGCATGGTCGAGCGCTGGAAGTTCATGCTGGCGGAACTGCGTGCCGCGACAACCACCGATTACGCCATGTATGCAGTGGCTAACCGGGAGTTGATGGACCTGGCGCAAACCGGAAGTGCAAGCTAAGCCCAAGTCATTGTGACTTATGAGCCCCGCCAAGTGCGGGGCTTTTTATTGGCTGCACAATTGCAGGCGCTGCTGACTGTATTCCGGGCGCGAGGGCGCTAGTGACAGGCGCCGGTCAACAGGGCTTGGCGGGTGGCGGTGTCAACCCGTGGCAATTTTTTGCAGGTGTGCTGCCACGTCAGTGGCGCCGGCGATCAACAAGCCTTCACCCAGGGCGCAAGCCTGCGCCGATTGCTTGGGCAGTAGGAGTATTTCAGTCGCGCCAGAGCGGCCATTGAAGGCCAGTCGCGAGTAGGGCACTTCAAGTAGCAGCGCCATGAAACCGGCATCACTCCAGGCCGCGGCAGGCATGGCCAGCACATGGTAGTGCAGGTTTAATTGCTGCAAGCCTTCGCTGTCTAGTTGATAGCTGGTCATCAGGATGGGCATGCTGACTTCCAGTTCGCGTCGCCTGGCATAGACAATGGCGCTGGCAAACGCATCGCCGTTGCTGTCACCGCCCCAGAACAGGCGTGTGCCATGCCAACTGGCTTGCTGCAGCTGGACTGCCTCCGCAGCGAGAAAGCGCGGCAGTGCAAGGCTGATGGTTTTGACGAAGTCCTTGTAGCTGATGATTCGTGCCTGGCGGCAGAAGTCCGTGGCAGCAAGCTGTTCAAGGCTGATTAGGCGCGAATGCTCCGATGGGCAATGGGCAAGTCCATCAACCTTGCGCAGGTCCAATCTGTCCTCGCTGTGTTGTTGAGTCTTGACGACCTTGAGCAGCATTGATCGCGCATGGGCCTTGTCCTCCTGCACGGGGCCGGATAACGCACTTCGCGGCAGGTCGAGCAGATAGTGCCAGGGGATGCCGTGCTCCCAACTGATGGTGGACTCGCGTTTGGGGATATCATTGAACGCGAGCTTTAATTCACTGGCGCGCTCCAGAATTTGTCGCGGGCCACGACCAATCAGGCCCAAGCGCTGGGCGAGGGCAGTGAGACGAGAGCTGATGCTGCTGTTTGGGGCGTGCGGGCTCATAGCCGGTTACATACTCTGTGTGCGCCAGAGCCAGTGTGGCAGACTCGCCGGCTTGCTGCACGCAAAACGCAGTGTTGTCCGGGGGCGCTGGGCCGCGCTTGTATCAATAGCATTACTAAAGGAGCCTCCATGCCTAGCTTGCTGCTGGATATAGCGCTTTCCAGGCAAACACTTCAACTGTATTACCAAGGTGATGCAAGTCGTCTTGTGCTGACAAGTC
Organism: Pseudomonas sp. S9; assembly: GCF_000222125.1. Taxonomy (NCBI): domain Bacteria; kingdom Pseudomonadati; phylum Pseudomonadota; class Gammaproteobacteria; order Pseudomonadales; family Pseudomonadaceae; genus Pseudomonas; species Pseudomonas sp. S9. The sequence continues at coordinate 154,391 of NZ_AFFX01000001.1, forward strand.
GCGAGGGGCGGCGGGTCAACATGCCGATCCATCACTTGCGTCCCTTTGTCACCCACTTGGGCGTCAATGGTGTATTTGAAATCGAATTCAATGAATTCGGCAAGCTGCTCAGTTTACGTCGTTTGAGCTGAGACACCAGAGTTAGAGGCTGTGAATTGGATTTTCCTGGCCCGTTGGCCAGGTTGTGCAGCCGCTTCACGGGCTGGCTTTGGTTGATGGTTCCTCGCTGTGCCCCTGGTCTGTATAATCACCGCCTTTCCAACTCTGATAAATCGAGCTGAGCCTGCCCATGTATAACTTGGCCCGCGAGCTGCTGTTTAAGCTTTCCGCTGAAACCTCCCACGAACTGTCCATTGACCTGATTGGTTCTGGTGGCCGCCTGGGTCTCAACGGCTTGCTGACCAAGGCGCCTGCCAGCTTGCCGGTCAATGTCATGGGGTTGCAGTTTGCCAACCCGGTGGGGCTGGCGGCTGGCCTGGACAAGAATGGAGATGCCATCGACGGTTTCGCGCAACTGGGCTTTGGTTTTGTCGAGATTGGCACCGTGACCCCGCGTGCGCAGCCTGGCAACCCCAAGCCGCGCTTGTTTCGTCTACCCGAGGCCGAGGGCATCATCAATCGCATGGGGTTCAACAACCATGGCGTTGATCATCTCCTGGCTCGTGTGCAGGCGGCAAAATACAAAGGCGTCCTGGGCATCAATATCGGCAAGAACTTTGACACCCCGGTCGAGCGGGCTGTTGATGACTACCTGATCTGCCTGGACAAGGTTTATCGCCACGCCAGCTATGTCACAGTCAATGTGAGCTCGCCAAACACACCGGGGCTGCGCAGCTTGCAGTTCGGCGACTCGCTCAAGCAGTTGCTCGAAGCGTTGCGCCAGCGCCAGGAAGACCTGGCCCAGATACATGGCAAGCGCGTGCCCTTGGCGATCAAGATTGCTCCAGACATGACCGATGAGGAAACCGTGCAGGTGGCCCAGGCGCTGGTTGAGACAGGTATGGATGCGGTTATCGCAACCAACACCACACTCTCGCGTGAAGGGGTCAAGGGCCTTGAACATGCCGATCAGGCTGGAGGTTTGTCTGGTGCGCCGGTACGCGAGCAGAGCACGCATATCGTCAAGGTGTTGGCGACTGAACTGGCGGGGCGCTTGCCGATTATCGCCGTGGGCGGTATCACCGAGGGCAAGCATGCCGCCGAGAAGATCGCTGCAGGTGCAAGCCTGGTGCAGATTTATTCAGGCTTTATTTATAAAGGCCCTGCGCTGATTCGTGAGGCAGTGGATGCCATCGCGGGGTTGCCGCAAAAATGAAAAGGGCTCCTTGAATAGGAGCCCCTTGGGCTTAGCCCGACGCCCGGCTGGGGCGCACTTTATTGTGTCGGTTATGTCCTGGAATTAACCGACCGCATGAAGTTCGTTGAGTCTATGGATACCGGCAGTGCCTGTTAAACCGTCCCAGTTGTCTCCGCGGCCCTCTCGCCAGCCGTTTAACCAAGCTTGGCGAACTGAGGCAAGGGTGAATGGACAGAGCTCTCGTGATTTACCATGAATACCGTACTGATAGCCGCGTAAAAAAGCTTTTTCTAAAGGATCACGCTTAAGTCTTCTCATAGGGTGTTGCCCTCACTTGTTGACTGTTATGTCCTGTAGATCTCATGGCGAGATCAGGCAGAAAGGTCTGCCGATGGAGTCCGCTGCCGGCGTCGCGAGCCTCCTGTGTTGTCGCCGTTGCGGCGATAACCTAGGTAGATTTCTAACCAATGCGTGGGCCTGTGTGAATGATCGTTTTGTCATAAGGGCGTAACAGTTTTGATGGTATGGCCATAAGGCATCTTGGCCCGATCATTGGTTTGTTGATACGGCACAGGCCGGGCGGGGCTTTGCCGATGCTTTACTGGTAATCTGCCATCGCGAACTGGTCGCGATTGCAACTGTTATTTATTCCGACGAAGGGTCGCGCTGAGACTTTTTGTCACTTATTTTGGCTGTGCACATCTGTTTGCCTGCCACTAACGGCGTTAGCCACTGGAAATTCTCATGTCGGATCGTTACGAACTCTTCCTCACATGCCCAAAAGGTCTTGAAGGGTTGCTCCTTGAAGAGGCCAGCACACTGGGCCTGGAAGAGGTGCGCGAACACACTTCAGCCGTTCGCGGCTTTGCCCAAATCGAAACCGCCTATCGCTTGTGCCTCTGGTCCCGCCTGGCTAACCGGGTGCTATTGGTGCTCAAGCGCTTTCCAGTCAAAGATGCCCAGAGCCTGTATGAAGGCGTACTGGAAGTTGACTGGTACGAGCACATGGAGCCAAACGGTACATTGGCCGTTGAGTTCAGCGGCAATGGCTCGGGCATTGATAACACCCATTTCGGTGCGCTGAAGGTCAAGGACGCGATTGTCGATAAGCTGCGCCAGAAAGACGGGACCCGGCCATCGGTGGACAAGCTCAACCCGGATTTGCGTATTCACCTGCGCCTGGATCGCGCTGAGGCAATCTTGTCGCTCGACCTTTCCGGGCATAGCCTGCACCAGCGTGGCTATCGTTTGCAGCAAGGTGCTGCGCCGCTCAAGGAAAACCTAGCAGCCGCCGTGCTGATCCGCGCTGGCTGGCCGCGCATTGCCGCCGAAGGCGGCGCCCTGGCTGACCCCATGTGCGGTGTTGGTACGTTTTTGGTCGAAGCGGCAATGATGGCCGCTGATGTGGCGCCGAACCTGACCCGTGAGCAATGGGGCTTTAGCAAATGGCTGGGCCACGTGCCGGCGATTTGGAAGAAGTTGCAAGCCGAAGCGCAGGAGCGCGCCGACATTGGCATGGCCAAGCCACCATTGTGGATACGCGGCTACGAGGCCGATCCACGCTTGATTCAGCCAGCCAAGAACAACATCGATCGGGCAGGCCTGAGCCACTGGATCAAGGTCTACAAGGGCGAGGTGGCCACTTTCGAGCCACGCCCCGATCAGAACCAGAAAGGCTTGGTCATCTGTAACCCGCCCTACGGCGAACGCCTGGGTGACGAAGCCAGCCTGTTGTATCTCTACCAGAACCTTGGCGAGCGCCTGCGCCAGGCCTGCATGGGCTGGGAAGCAGCGGTATTTACCGGTGCGCCGGACCTGGGTAAGCGCATGGGTATCCGCAGCCACAAGCAATACGCATTCTGGAACGGGGCATTGCCGTGCAAGCTGTTGTTGATCAAGGTCCAGCCTGAGCAGTTTGTTACCGGCGAGCGGCGTACACCCGAGCAGCGTGAGCGCGAGCGTGAACAAAACGAGTTGGTCGCCAGCGCTGCACCGGTCGTCGCAGCCAAGTCAGCAGCACCTGCTGCCGTGCCGGTGGAGCAGGCGCGGTTGAGCGAAGGGGGGCAGATGTTTGCCAATCGCCTGCAAAAGAACCTCAAGCAACTGGGCAAGTGGGCGCGTAAGGAAGCAGTGCAGTGTTACCGCCTGTACGATGCCGATATGCCTGAGTACGCGCTGGCTGTCGATCTCTATGGCGACTGGGTGCATGTGCAGGAATATGCTGCGCCACGCTCCATCGAGCCAGAGAAGGCCCAGGCGCGGCTGTTTGATGCGCTTGCCGCTATCCCGCAGGCGTTGAATGTTGACAAGAGCAAGGTCGTGATCAAGCGCCGCGAGCGCCAGAGCGGAACCAAGCAGTACCAGCGCCAGAGTACCCAGGGCCAGTTCATGGAGGTCAACGAGGGCGGGGTCAAGTTGCTGGTCAACCTGACCGACTACCTCGATACCGGCTTGTTTCTCGATCACCGGCCACTGCGCTTGCGCATTCAGCGCGAGGCCGCAGGCAAGCGCTTCCTCAACCTGTATTGCTACACAGCGACAGCTTCGGTCCATGCGGCCAAGGGCGGTGCTCGGAGCACCACAAGTGTTGATTTGTCCAAGACTTACCTGGATTGGGCGCGACGCAACCTGTCGCTCAACGGCTTTTCTGACAAGAACAAACTCGAGCAGGGCGATGTCATGGCCTGGCTGGCCGAGGATCGCAACGAATACGAGTTGATCTTCATTGATCCGCCGACCTTCTCCAACTCCAAGCGCATGGAAGGCATCTTCGATATTCAACGTGACCATGTGGCTTTGCTGGATCTGGCAATGGCGCGCCTGGCCAGCGGTGGCGTGCTGTATTTCTCCAACAACTTCCGCAAGTTTGTTCTCGATGAGACCCTGGCGGCGCGTTACCAGGTTGAAGAAATCACGGCCTCGACCCTGGACCCGGACTTTGCCCGCAATAGCAAGATTCACCGCGCCTGGCGTATCACCGCTCGCGGTTAGGGTTGTTTATCGACGACATGCAAAAAGGCCACGCTAAGCGTGGCCTTTTTGCATGTCTTGCCTGGCGCTTGAGGCTAGGCTTTGGCTGTATTGCCAACACCTAGCGTGATGGCTGCTTTTGCAGTTCGAGCAGTACCCGGTCGAGCACGGATGACGCGCCCCAGGGTTTTGGATCATTGATGATTGCCACCACCGCCCAGCTCTTGCCCTTGTTGTCGCGGCTGAAGCCTGCGATCGCGCGCACGTTGTTCAAGGTCCCGGTCTTGATATGCGCTTCACCGGCCATCGGCGTGTTGCGCAGGCGCTTGCGCATGGTGCCGTCTCGACCAGCCAGGGGCATCGAGCTGATGAACTCTGCGGCGTAAGGACTGTTCCAGGCTGCTTGCAGGATCTTCGACATTTCACGGGCACTGACGCGTTCGGCACGTGACAGGCCAGAACCGTTTTCCATCACCAGTTGCGATGCGGTAATACCCTTGCGGGCGAGCCAGGCGCGGATTACCCGCTGTGCGGCCTTGGCGTCGTCAGCGTCGGCGCTGGTACGGAACTTGGCTCCGATACTTAGGAACAACTGACGCGCCATGGTGTTGTTGCTGTACTTGTTGATGTCGCGGATGATCTCCGCCAGGTCAGGCGAGTAGGCGCGACTCAGCAAGCGAGCCTTGCTCGGTACAGGCGCCTGGCGGTCCTGGCCATCGATACTGCCGCCCAGTTCCTTCCACAATGCGCGCACCGTACCTGCGGCATAGTTGGGCTGGTCGAGCAGGGATATGTAGCTCTGCGTGGTGCAGCCATCAGCCAGCTTGCCTTGCGCGGTTACCGTGAAGCCGGTCGCGGTGGGCGTTGGGCTAAAGCGAATGCCGTCGCGCCATGACGGGCACTTGCCGGATTTAAGCGCTGTTACCTGGTTATCGACGCGCACATTGGCGATTGGCGGCTCGGTGGTAATTTGCACCCGGCCGCTTTCGGAGTGAGCAATAAAGCGCAGCGCCTTGAAGTTGATCAACAGCGCATCAGGGGCCACCAGGTAGGGCTTGTAGCTGTCGCCCGAATCATCGTTGAACGGAGGCAGTTGCGGCTGGATGAAATAGCTGCGATCAAGCACCAGGTCACCGGTAATGCGCTTGATGCCATTGGCACGCAGGTCACGCAGCAGCAACCACAGCTTCTCCATGTTCATCTTGGGGTCGCCACCTCCCTTGAAATACAGGTTGCCCTTGAGTACGCCATTACTCAGGGTACCGTCGGTGTAAAAGCTGGTCGCCCATTGGTAATTCGGGCCGAGCAATTCAAGTGCGGCGAAGGTGGTGATCAACTTCATGGTCGAGGCCGGGTTAACCGAAACATCAGCGTTGTAATAGGTGCTGTTACCTGGACCGTTAAGCGGGATGGTGACGAGGGAAAAAGATTTCGGACTGACCTTGTTAGCTTTAAGCGCCTGCTCAACCTTGGCCGGAATAGTGGCGTTGACGGCGGCATACAGAGGTAAAGAAAGAGGTAGTAACAAACTGACAATGGCTAACTGGCGCAGTTGTTTGATCATGATTTACGCCCCCTGGGCGTAGCTGAAAAGTGACTTGTAATCTGCGAGATACTGCTGCGATCTATGTTTCATACATGACACATTATGCCGTAAGCATAGGTTTGTGCGAAATATGTGAACAAGATTGCACATCAATTTAGTGTTTTAAGGTAGGTCGGTAGTCGATGAGTTGCAGAGTTTCGGGCATAAATAGGCTGGAACTGCTAAAGTGCGCGGCGATATCACTTTTGAGGATTGTTTCATGGCTACTAATCGTTCCCGCCGTCTGCGCAAAAAACTATGCGTCGATGAATTTCAGGAGCTGGGTTTTGAGCTGAACCTGAACTTTAAAGACGATTTGACCGATGAAGTCGTTGACGCTTTCCTTGATCAGTTTCTGAAAGAGGCAATGGAAGGCAACGGTCTTGGTTATGTCGGTGGCGATGACTACGGCCTGGTTTGCCTTGACAAGCGCGGCTCGGTCAGCGAAGAACAGCGCGCCAATGTTGAAGCCTGGCTCAAGGGTCGCTCTGAGCTGGCTGATTTCAATGTCAGCCCATTGCTCGACGTTTGGTACCCGGAAAACCCAATCAACAAGGCTTGAAGCCTGAAGCCGGGCGCGCGCAATGCGTGCCCGGTCATTGATTGTGCTGTGCCTGGGTTCGACGCATCGAACCCAGGCCTTAATCAGCAAGTCCCGCCTTGATCAGTACCTGGGCTTCATCCACCTCATCAATCTGTTCCGGCCGCATAAAGCGTTCTGCATACTGCCTATAGATCTTGCCCTGGATAAACAGGCCAAACAGGTCGGGGTCAATGTGCGCGCCTTTACACATGCCAGCCATGATCGCAATTGCCTCTGACAGTGACTTGCCTTTCTTGTAGGGACGATCGACTGCGGTCAGGGCTTCGAAGATATCGGCAATTGCCATCATCCTTGCCGGTAGGCTCATCTCTTCGCGAAGCAAGCGTTTTGGATAACCGGTGCCATCCATTTTTTCATGATGCCCGCCGGCGATTTCAGCTACGTTCTTAAGGTGCTTGGGGAAGGGCAGGTGATCAAGCATGAGTATGGTTTGGACGATGTGGTGGTTGATGATATAGCGCTCTTCGGCGGTCAATGTGCCTCGCGCTATGCTCAGGTTATAGAGTTCGCCACGATTGAACTTGTATTGCGGGACTTCAAGCTTGAAGCCCCAAGGGTTGTTTTCGGCAATCAGCTCACCTGCGGGGCGTTCGACCAAATGCCGGGGCTGATCGGCCAGCAGGTTTTCCAATACGGGAAGCTCGGGTGATGGGGTGCCTTCCATCCGTTGGCTTTCTTCCCATGACAGTCCGAGCCGGTCGTCCAGGGTGCGCCACCATTTTCGTTCTGCGATACGCTGCAGGCGTTGGATATCGGCTTCGGCCATGGCTTCGCCGCCAAGGTTACAGCGTGCAACAAAGCTGAACTCATCATCGAGTTCAGCCAGTAACTGGTCGCGCTCGGCTAACAGCACCCCATCGTCGCCGCCTTCCGCGCGCGCTTGCCAATAACTGATCCAGGCATCGCGCTTGAGGATCTCGAAGCGGCTGCGAATTTCATGGATACGGTCGTACAGGGTTTCAAGCTTGGTCGCTTTGTCGACCACGTACTCAGGTGTGGTGACCTTGCCGCAATCATGCAGCCACGCCGCAATATGCAGTGCTTCCCACTCTTCTTCGGTGGGGCTGTAGTCGCGAAAGGCCGGGGCCTGGCTCCTGGCCGCAGCCTTGGCCAGCATCATGGTGATTTCCGGCACTCGCTGGCAATGCCCGCCGGTGTAGGGGCTCTTGGCGTCGATTGCGCCGGCAATCAGTTGGATAAAGGCGTCGAGCAGTTGTTTTTGTCGATCCAGCAGGCGTTGGCTTTCAATGCACAGTGCGGCAACCCCGGACACGGCTTCGACAAATGCGACCCGCGCCGGGCTCTGGAACGGGATGTCTGCTTCGGTGCCGCTGTCTTTGTGCAGCAGCACCAGCACTCCAACAGTATCGCCCTGACGATTATGCAAGCCCGTGGCAACGATATGAGTGCGTGGTGAGTCCATCGCTTGCAGCAGTTTCTGGTAATCGCCCGCCTGGTCAAAACCGATAGAGGCGATACTGCTTGCGCCTCCTCTGACCGGATTTTTCAGCCAATCCGGCATGCGCTCATCGTCGATTGCAAAGCTGCTGATTTGCAGGTCTTCCAGGCTCATTGGCGGGCCGTCGAGGTACAAGCCCTTGGCTTCCAGGTGTTTGCCATCGGCGTCGTTCAGGTAGATCAAGCCGGCGTGCGCCTGGCTGATCCCGGCGGGTTTTTCGAGTACGCGCTCGAGCAGGGCCTCAAAGCTTTCTTCGAGTACGCGCTCGAGCAGGGCCTCAAAGCGTGTTTCAGCCGAAAGGCTGGCTGCGATCTCAAGGAAGCTGGAGATGGTTTCCTTCATCCGCGCCATCGCCACGGCAAGGAGTTCTATTTCGAGCACTGGCGAGCTGGCGCAGGAGGGATGCTTAAAGTCGAAGCGACGTATCGCTTCTGCTTCACTGACCAGTCCACGCAGCGGCTTTACCAGCAACCGGGACAGGGACCAGCCCAGCGGAATGCACAGCAATAAAATGCCCAAGGTGATTACTGCACTTATCCAGCGCATCCTATGGGCTTCTGCAAGCAGCTCGTCCTCTGGCGCCATAATGGTCAGGCGCAACCCCTCGGGCCCACCCATGTCCAGCTTCATCTGGGAAACCAGCCAATCGCGCTTATCAAGTTCAATCGAACCCTGGAGCGAACCATCTGGATCTTTTTTGCTGAGGCTGGCGGTTACTGGGCTGAGTTCTGCAAACCTGGCGCGGTGGGCTTTATCGTGCCCTGTAATGAGTTTCCTAATGTCTGGATAGGCAACGGCCAAACCATCCGGGCTGTACAGGGCGACTTCGGTCGAGGGGGTAATCTCGTGCTTGGCAAGTGTTTGTGAAAGGTCAGCCAGGGTGATGTCCGCACCAATAACGCTGCGGCCCATGCTGACCCGCGAAACTGTGGTTCCGACATCGCCGGAGGAGAAGAACACATAGGGCTCGGTGGTAAACATTGCATTGCTATGCATCGCTTCCTGGTACCAGGGCCGGGTTCGCGCATCATAGGGCTCGTTGTTAATCTCGCGTTCACCCAGATAGTTGAGCTTGGTATCAAAGTAGAGGTGCGTAGCCTTGGTTGGAGCACCTTTGGTGCGCTCTATGCTCCACACCTGAAAGGCAGCATTGTCCGGGGCGTCGAAGATTTTCTTCAGCTTTTCGGTGCGCAGTGGACGCACCATGAAGAAGTCGCCGTCGGTATAGCCCAGGTACAAGGAGGCAAGTTTCGGGTGGTCATTGAGGGCCTGGGCAAACACGGGCAGCATTGACAAGCGTGCGTCGCGGGTTTCGCCCATGTTGCGCTCATCCAGGGCGAGCAGGTTGAGCAGGTTGTCGACTGGGATATAGGTATCGTGCAGATCGCGATCGACTTGATCGCTGATATGTTCGAATAGCTGGAGGCTGCTTGAAAGAATAATTCGGCTGGTTTGCTGATAATTAAAAATACCCAGCACGATACCGGTACTAAGCAGTAGCAAAGTAAATAGAAAACTAATATGGACGTGAAGCGGAAAACGCCTATTTCCGGTTAGTTCACTAACTGTCATGCAGAATTGCTCCCGAAACTGCGGTGATGGCAGAATGAAAGCATAGTGAATAATGAACTATGCGCTAATAGATCTTATAGTTATTTTTCTAGCCTATTACTGATGTGCAGAGGCCCTGTTTTTTATCCTGAGAAGGCCCTTGTTTAGTGCATAAATCAGCATTGCCACTGCAAGCGAAATCGCCACTCCAAACAGGCTGTTAAACAGCCGTTGCGGTGCCAGTTGCCAGTCGAGTGAAAGGCTTTCGACCAGCACCATGAAGCAGACCAATAGCTGCAGTAAGTAAAGCCCATAATGATGGGCCTGGAAGGTTCGGCACAAGACAATCAGCGACAAGGTTGCGCTGACCATGATTAGCGGGTCCTGCAGGCTATAGCCCACCGCAATCATGATTGTCGCAAGCGTGAGGCTGACCAAATGGGGGATCAGCAGGCGTTTGAGGCTGTTGGATAGCTCAAATTGCAAGGTGCCGATCACTATCATGGTCAGCCAATAACCGTGTGGCAGGTTTTTCAGGCTGACGAGCAAGCCGGCCAAGCCGAAGGCCAGGGTGCAACGCAACGCATGCTGACGCCAGCGTTGTTCCGGCAGCCGTTTGGCATAGCGCTTGAGAACCTTGACGATGCTAATCACACGTGGTGCCTGTGGCCACATGCGTAAGCCATGCACACCACGCAAGCCAAAAGCCAGGAGGGTGACCCAAAGCCCGCCAAGGATAAAAAGCATGGCGATGGCATAGGGATTATTGAGGTGGCTTCCCGCTGTTTCACCCTGGCCAAGGCACATGCACACCGCCAGCCCCGCACCGAGTTTTCCGGCCTCGGCGCCAAAGCGCTGCAGCCAGGCCAGGATAAAGCCAAAGGCTGCAAATACCGCAAAACTCAGGCCCGGATATGCTGCAGCCCAGAACCCCCAACCGGCGCATACAGCACCGAGGAAAATGATCAGCAGCATGCGCAACATGCCAAGGCGATGCAAAGGATTGATCTGAGCCGCTTGAAAGGCGCCGGCCGATGCCCATAGAAACCCCGGGTGGCCGCTGAACAATCCCAATAGCAATGGTAGGGCGCAGCCCATGCCAGCAATTATCGCCGGTCCCATGGTGGGAGGCCCCGTCAGCCTTTGGCGTGGTGATCTGTGTTCATTTGCCATGGGTTACACCGGACTTGAGCGTCCCGTCATTTCACGGGCCATTTCAGTAGCATAGCTGTCAGTCATGCCCCCGATGAAGTCGATCATGCGTAAAAAGGATGTGTATAAGGGGCCATTTGGATCAGGCGCATTGTTGCCAAGCAAATCCAGGATGCGCCGGTGCTTGAACGAGGGTCTTCGACCGCCATGTTGTTCCAGTGCCGCGCCGCAAAAGGCATTGAGGAGGATTTCCAGGGTGGTATAGGCGCCGATTTCATGCAGGGTTTTGCGCTTGTCCTGGAAGATTTTCTGCCGGGCCATATTCTTTGCACTCTGCACGCAGCGTTTAGCCGGGCCATGCATATGCTCGACAAGATCTCCCTGCAAGGTGCCCGCCAGCAGCGCATCATGCTGCTCGACAAATGCATGGGCGGCTGCATTGGTCAGGTGTTCGATGGCTTTGCCCCGCAGTATTGCAAGCTTGCGTCGGCGCGAGTCACTGGGCCCCAGTTGACGGTAGGTTTGCGGCAGGTCGTCGCCAACCAGATCCAGTAGCACGGCTTCAACTTCACTGTATTCGAGCAGCTCCATTTCCAGGCCGTCTTCGAGATCAATCAAGCCGTAGCAGATATCGTCTGCTGCCTCCATCAGATAAACCAGTGGGTGACGTGCCCAGCGCTGTTCCTCGATTTGCGGCAGTCCGAGCTTGTTGGCAATTTGCTCAAGTAATGGCAACTCGCTCTGGTAGCAGCCGAACTTGTGTTTCTTGTACCCCTGGGCTTCAGCATGACGAGCCGTCCAGGGGTACTTCAGGTAAGTGCCCAGGGTCGCGTAGGTCAAGCGGGTGCCGCCATCGAACTGGTGGTATTCGAGCTGGGTCAGCACACGAAAACCCTGGGCGTTGCCCTCAAAACTCAGGAAGTCGCTGCGCTCGATGCTGGTCATGGAGTCAAGCCAGCCACGCCCGGCCGCTTGTTGAAACCAGTGCCGAATGGCGTCTTCGCCAGAATGGCCAAAGGGTGGGTTGCCAATGTCGTGCGCCAAGCAGGCGGATTGCACGACCATGCCCAGGTCGCTGGGTTCGCACCAGTCGGGCAGTTTGTCGCGAATCATCTCGGCCACCCGCATACCCAGTGACCGACCCACGCAGCTGACTTCAAGTGAATGGGTCAGGCGCGTATGGATATGATCGTTGCTGGAAACAGGATGAACCTGGGTTTTGCGACCCAGGCGCCGGAATGCGCCTGAGAAAATGATCCGATCGTGATCTTTGTGGAACGGACTGCGGCCAAGCTCTTCGGCACTATGGGATGGTTTGCCCAGTCGTTCGCGGTTCAACAGTGTTTGCCAGTCCAAGGCAGCTCCTCGCCGTTACGTGGCTAATATCGCTAGCTTCAGGGTAGCAGCGTCTCCCTGCAAGGGGTTAGTCGGAGAAATACTTGCGAGATGCTGATTTAAAAACCAGCGGCGTCTATGTCGACCAGTATCAGCCGGTTGTTATCGATAAATTTCCCGGCGGTCAGGCAATACTGGTTGCTGGTCGCGTCGCGGTAGACCGCTGACAGGATCAAGCGTCGCTCATCCCAACCTTCAGCCAGTAATTGATAGAAGTAAGGTCGCCACGACCAGTTGTGGCCAACATAGCGATTATCGGTGTGCCAGCTTGCGTTACGCCACTCATGGTTGGGGGACAGCTGTGTGCCTTGGCTGTCGCAGATAAAGACGCGTCGCAACCAGGGATAGGCGTCCGGTGCGGGCAGTCGTTCACGACCCTCACTCTTGTGTGCCCACAGGTATAGCTCTGCCATCAGCAGGCTTAGTTGTTGGCGTAATTGCATAAGCTGTGCGCGCTCACGCAGTTTGTGTTTGACGTACTGGTTACGCAGTTGGGCAAAACGCTGGACAAAGGCGTCGGTGGAAAAGAACTCCAGTTCTGGTTTGGCAAACAGGTATCCCTGGACGTAGCGAGCGCCGCACTCCAGGGCAAAGCTGAGCTCTGCTTCGGTTTCAACGCCTTCGGCGATGATCCAGCATCCGGTGCGCTCGGCCATCTGTGCCAGTGCCTTGACAATTTGCTCACTGGGACCGCCAAGCGCTGCGGCCTTGAACAGGCGCATATCAAGCTTGAGGATATCGGGCTGCAAGGCCAGCACTCGATCAAGTTGCGAATAGCCGGCGCCAAAGTCATCAATCGCGACCCTCGCACCAGCTGCCCGATAGGCCGCTACCACGGCTGGCAAGCGCTGGCTGGCGCCGCCCAGTTCGGTGATTTCGAATACCACTCGTTCTGGGGCAACACCACTTCTTTGCAATTGTTTGAGGCTGGGCAGGGGTTGGCCAATGCGCAAGCGACTCACCCAGCGTGGGGAGATATTCAGGCTAAGGAACCACTCGCCAGGCGCCTGGTGAAAGCGCTGCAGGGCTTGCTGGCGAATGGTTCGGTCAAGCCTGCGCAAGCCGGGCAGAGGTGTTTTCGGGTCGCTGAACAGCGGTCCTGCCGAGTGCAGTTGCCCCTTGCTGTCACGTAACCGTGCAAGCGCTTCAACACCTGCAATCTGCCCGGTGGCAGTGTCGATAAAGGGTTGAAACACAACAGTGGGTTGGCCGTCGAGCACTTAGGCGTCCTTAGCAGTTGGGGCAGCATGCAAGAGCTAAAGCAAGAACGTGGCCAATCTGCAGGGCCGAGGTGCAAAGACTGGATGGCGTGCCGCTAGTGGTTAGCGGGAGGCTGCTGACGGGGAGGGGAGCGGCGCAGCAGCGGCAGGGCAATCAGGGCGATTTTGATCCAGCGCCGCCAGTTGCTTTTCTTCAGGCCCAAGCCTGCAAGCAGCACTGCGCCGCCGGTAATCCACAATGATGAACCGCCACCAGCCAACTGGCCGCCGAAGCTCTTGGCCTTGCGCAGTGGTTCGAGCATGACCAGGGTTTCGTGGCGCAGTTCCTGGCGATGCATCTCCAGGCGCATGCGTAGCATGGCTTTGCGCAGTTCACGGCGTGATGCATTTACGGGCAGTGGCGGCAAAGGCGTCTGGTTCATGGCAACAATTGCTCGCGGTCGCGTGCAAGCTCTTCAAGGCTTGCACTAAAAGGACTCGGGGCGTTGCGCAGATAATTGATCAGTGTCACTAGGCTGGCAATCAGCGCCACTGAATAAAATACACACAAGCCCATAATCACAGGGATACGGTAATCATCCCAGAAGCAGATCAACAGGGTTGCCGACAATCCTATTACCAGCAGCAAGCCAAAAACCAGGCTCAAGCTGGTGAGCAGCAGAAGGCGAACTGCGTGGGCCTGCTGCTCCTTGAGCTCTTCTCCGAACAGCGCAACATGGCCCTGCAGGAGCCCCAGAAGGGCTCCTGCAAATCTGCGGGGTGAAGGATTGTTCCCGGCACTGGGCTGTGATCTGGCTTCCATGTAAAGAGATGTCCGTTTAGCGTTTGGTTATCAACATACCCAGTAGCATACCAACACCGGCAGCGATACTAATAGATTGCCAAGGATGGGTTTGCACATAGCCTTCGGTGGCGTCGACGGCAGCTTTGCCTCGCTCCATCACGGCTTCTTCGGCTGAGTGCAGGGTTGAGCGTGCACGATCCAGGCTGTTGCGTATCTGATCGCGCAGTGCTTCGCCCTGATCGCCTGCGAGGTTGGCGGATTGCTGGAGCAGTGACTCTGTGTCACGTACCAGTGCTTGGAATTCGTTTAGCAGTTCATCTTGGTTCGAAGCGGTTTTTTTACGTGCCATTTCTACTCTCCTTGATGTTTTAGAACGCCTGTGTACTTCGAGTGGCATCCATTAGAAGGGTTCAATCTGATATCAGCCTGAGCCCCTGTTATTTGCTTGGTACAGCGCTTGCATTGTCCTGGTGCGGGCCGGCGCGCATGCGCGCCTAATTGGGGCTTTCAGAGTTCTCGGTCTAGGGCCTTGGTGCGAAACTAACCTATTGATAAATAACGACTAAGTTGAATTTAGCTAAATTCGGACAGCACGCAATTGGCGCATCTGGAGCGGTCGACGCGATGCGCTTTCAACTCAGTACGCCTGTTTTTGGTGCGTGCATTGATAAAAAGATCCGAATTGGTGCTCTTGGTCTGTAGACGGAGTTTTACCTGCCGATGGAAAACATCAACAGTGCTGTAGAGACGCTGATTCATGGTTCCAACACCCTGTTTATTCTGCTGGGTGCTGTAATGGTTTTAGCGATGCATGCTGGGTTTGCCTTCCTTGAGGTGGGGACGGTGCGCCAGAAAAATCAGGTCAACGCCTTGTCGAAGATTCTTTCCGACTTTGCAATCTCTGCATTGGCCTATTTCTTTATAGGCTATTGGATTGCCTATGGCGTGACATTTTTTCAGCCCGCCACGGTGCTGACCGAAGGCAATGGCTATGCCTTGGTCAAATTCTTTTTCCTATTGACCTTCGCAGCGGCAATCCCGGCGATCATCTCCGGTGGTATTGCCGAGCGCGCAAAATTCGGTCCGCAACTCTGCGCGACTGTGTTGATTGTTGCTTTCATCTATCCCTTCTTCGAGGGGTTGATCTGGAATGCTAACTTTGGCTTTCAAGCCTGGCTTGAGGCGCAGTTCGGTGCAGGATTTCACGACTTCGCCGGCTCCGTGGTGGTTCATGCAATGGGCGGCTGGCTAGCATTTGGCGCGGTGATCTTGTTGGGGCGTCGAGACGGGCGTTATCGTGACGGTCGCCTGGTGGCATTCGCGCCGTCGAATATTCCTTTCCTGGCGCTGGGCTCCTGGATATTGATTATCGGCTGGTTTGGTTTCAACGTGATGAGCGCACAAACCCTTGGCAGTGTCAGTGGCCTGGTCGCGGTCAACACCTTGATGGCGATGGTGGGCGGTACCATTGCTGCGTTGTTTGTTGGTCGCAATGACCCCGGTTTTTTGCACAACGGTCCGCTGGCCGGCTTGGTTGCGGTGTGCGCGGGCTCAGACCTGATGCACCCGGTTGGGGCTTTGGCTACGGGCGCCATAGCCGGTGCCTTGTTTGTCTGGGCGTTCACTGCAGCGCAGGCAAACTGGAAAATCGATGACGTGCTCGGCGTGTGGCCCCTGCATGGCTTGTGCGGCGTCTGGGGCGGTATTGCCTGTGGCCTGTTTGGTCAGCAGGCCCTGGGCGGTCTCGGCGGGGTAAGCATGATCAGCCAGTTGCTCGGTACCGGCCTTGGCGTGGTTGTGGCGTTGATAGGTGGTTTTGCTGTCTATGGTCTACTGAAGCTGACCATGGGGATTCGCTTGAGCCAGGAGCAGGAATACAACGGTGCCGATCTGTCGGTTCACAAGATTGGTGCCGTCAGCCAGGATTGATGATTTGCAGGCAATAAAAAACCCGGTTATCCCGGGTTTTTTATTGCCTGTTTGCAGCTTACTGCAGGGCCAGTGTGTAGCTGATAATCAGGCGGTTTTCATCCAGGTCATTGGCAAAGTTGTTGCGTACCGTGGCGTTGCGCCATTTGATTCCCAGGTCCTTCAATGGGCCGTCCTGGAATACATAGGCAATGTCGGTGTTGCGTTCCCACTCCTTGCCGTCTTCATTGGTGGTCGCGCTCAGCTGGTCGATATTGTCGCCGCTGAGGTAGCGCGTCATAAAGGTCAGGCCGGGAATGCCCATGCCGGCAAAGTTATAGTCAAAGCGTGCCTGCCAGGATTTCTCGTCCTTGTTGGCGAAATCGCCGATTTGCACGTAGTTGACCAGGAACGGGTCCGTGCTGTTGATGTAGGCATAACCGGTATCGCCGCTCATTGACTGATAACCCAGGCCAAAGCTGCTGGAACCTAGGGAATAGGTGAACATGGCACCAAATGCGTTGTTGTCGACGTTGGTATTGCCATCGTCCGTGGAGCGGGCATAGCGCAGGTCGGTCTTGAGGCTTTGCTTGTCACCAATCGACAATACGTGGACCAGGTTGACGATATGTTGCTTGTAGATTTCTTCCAGTTCACCGTAGTTGTAGCCAGTGGTGAGGTTGTCGCTCCATTTGTAGGATACCCCGGCAAAATTGAAATCGTCGGCTTGGCTGCCGCCCAAGACAATATTGCGCTTGCCGCCGCCGTTGATGCTCAGGTCTTCAAAGTTGGATGAGTCGCGTTGGTTTTGTTCCTTGATTACACCACCATCAATGTTCAGGCCGGCAATTTCTTGTGAATTGATGTGCCCGCCGAGGAAAGTTTGCGGCAGCAGGCGCGAATCATTTGCCGAGATGGTGGGCAGTTTTGGCGTCAGGCCACCAAACTTGCCGACTGTCTTGGAAATCCTCACTTTGGCGGTGGCGGTGGCTTCCGAATAGTCGTCTGGGGCTTCATTGCCGAAACTTCCGGGTAGCAGGCCGCTACCTGTCCGATCGGCCGATGAATCAAGCTTCAGGCCAAGCCCTGCATAGGCATCCAGGCCAAAGCCAACAGTCCCTTCGGTAAAGCCCGATTCGGCTTTAACGATAAATCCCTGTGCCCATTCTTCGCGTTTTGACTGCTGGGCGGATGTGGTGTCACGCAGGTCACGGTTGAAGTAGAAGTTACGAGCCTCGATGGTAGCTTTGCTGTCTTTGAAAAACTCAGCATGGGCAATCGCAGGCAATGCGCAGCAAGCGCCTAGCGTGGCTGCAGCCACGGCACGGGCAAGGGGAGTTCGAATCATTATTGTTTTCTCCTCGAGTGGGTGCGGGACCATCTGGTACGGCGCTGTTGAATAAAGCATGAGATTTGGCGGGCTGCTTTTTGAATTTAGTCGGCGTGTTCCTGGCCGGTATTTGCGGTGCTTGCCAGCAGGCCATTTGCAGGCATTTGGCAGTTCGTCGGGTTGGTCGCCGAGTACTGTACTTTTGCCGTTAAAGTTTTCCCTGAAGCAGCCGTCAACGTTAATTAGATCGCTAGGGGAACCTTCAGGGTCCTGGTTTGGCAGTGGCTGGCCGGACGCATTGATTGGGCGAGCGATAGCAGGTTCCTGGATGTTTTGGGCGGCAGCTGTGTTTAAACTGCTGGCTTCAAAGCCTGAACTGAAACAGGAGATCCTCAAATGCTGCCCGAATGCCAACTCTTTGGCACCCTAGGATGTCACCTGTGTGAAGTGGCCGAAGCATTGTTGATGCCCTTTGTCGAGCACGGTCTGCTCGTCGAATTGGTGGATATTGCTGAAGACGAGGTATGGGTCGAGCGTTATGGCTTGCGTATTCCGGTACTGCGCCGGTGTGATACCGGGGCCGAACTGGATTGGCCATTCGAAGCTGAACAGGTGGTCGCATTTCTGAGCTGATTAATTTGCTCAGCATTATTTAATGACGAAGGGGAGTGGCGCGGTGAATGCAGTTTTGGGAGATTCCTTGTCGCTGCTGTTGTTTCGTCTGCACAGTGGTCGTTTATTGGGGATTAACCTGCTCAAGGTTAATGAAATTATTGCCTGCCCGGCCTTGACCAAGTTGCCTAACCGGCATCCGCATGTACGGGGCATCGCCAGTTTGCGTGGCGCTTCTTTGACTGTAATCGATCTGGCCCGAGCGATAGGTGAGCGTGGCAATAACGCGAGTCAGGAAGGCTGCCTGATCGTTACCGAACTCAGCCGCTCGCGCCAGGGCCTGCATGTACAGAATGTAGAGCGTATCGTGCAGTGTTCGACCCGGGATGTTAAGCCGCCACCGGCCGGGTCTGGCAGTCGCGCCTTTATCACCGGGGTTACCCAGATCGACGGTGCAATAGTGCAGGTACTCGATATCGAAAAGGTCCTGCATGACATCGCCCCGGCTGAACCCGAAGAAATTGATGAATCACTGATCTCCAGTGCCGACCTGCAAATGCTGGAAGGACGGCGGGTGCTTGTGGTGGATGATTCGCACGTGGCGTTGCATCAGACGGTCAATACCTTGCGCAAACTGGGTCTTGATTGCCAATCTGTGCGCAGCGCTGGTAGTGCGTTTGCGGTACTGCAGGAGCAACACCAGGCGGGTACGCCGATTGAAGTGCTGGTTTCAGATATTGAAATGCCAGAGATGGATGGCTACAGCCTGGTGCGTGAGATTCGCAAGACCGCGGACATAGGCCACACCTACGTGTTGTTGCACACCTCGCTCGACAGCACGATGAATACTGAAAAAGCACGTTCAGTGGGGGCCAACGATATGCTGACCAAATTCTCAACGGTAGATTTGAGCAATGCTCTGGTCAGGGCATTCCAGGCGCTCAGTTAGGCGGGGAACCCAACCGCCTGCTGGCTTGGCAACAGGCGGTTGGGGTGAAACTTACAGCTCTTTAACGGTGCGAACTTCGTCTTTGTTGACGCGTGCGCGCTTGCCATCAAGTTGCTCGAATTCGTAGAAGCCTGTGTCATCATCAAAATCAGGCTCGTCAACAGTCTGAATTTCACGACCGTCGTTGAGGGTGATTACCGTCGGTGAAGCGCAGCCTGCCAGAGTTGCAAGGCCCAAGCTCAGAAATAGTGCTGCGATTGTCCGTTGGCTCATGGTGTATCTCCTCATGGGTTTGAAATTGCGTACCAAACTTAAGATAGGGTGCTGGCGCCAAAGTTCCGTCAATTTCCGTGATATTGCTTGATTTTGGAGGTGTCGAGGAGTTCGGGCGTGTTCATGTTGGCCAGTCGCGGATCCTGGTCAGGGCAGTCAAGGGGGCGTGGATCGAGGCTGCGCAGCCAACGCTGCGGGCTGCGCTCGCCGGCCAGCCATGCATTTTCCAATTGGCTGCGAAGCTGGCATGGGATCACGCTGAATAATGGCTCAAGGTATTGCCCTTGACGCACCACGGCAGGGGCGTCCCCGGCAAGCATCATCAGGTCCGTCAACAGCGCTCGGTCAAGCATCGGAGCATCACAGGGCAGTATCAGCATATAGGGGTGGCGGGCCACTTTCAGCCCGGCGCGGATACCTGCAAGCGGTCCCTGGAAGCCGGTGTCATCATCGGCAACGACTTGATCGGCATAGGCGGCGTACTGGGCCTCATTGCGATTGCAGGAAATAATCAGGTCATCGCTAAGTGGACGCACCAAGTCATGCAGCCAAGCAATCAGTGGTCGCTCATGCCAGAGCACCAGTCCTTTATCACGGCCCCCCATGCGTTGACCTCGACCACCTGCCAGCAGCAATATCGAGCAGGCATTGATCGGGGATGGAGTTGACATAGGGCAGTCTCTCAAAGTGGGCCTGTGATATAACATTGACCTATTATTTGAACAACCGGAAGTCTGTTATGGGCCATAAACTCGACACCGCCTTTGTCCCGTTGAATATCGCAGTATTGACCGTCAGCGACACCCGCAGCCTGGACACCGATACCTCGGGCCAGACCTTGGTTGATCGCCTTGAGACTGCAGGCCACACCCTGGCGTGCCGCGTGTTGCTCAAGGACGATCTCTACAAGATTCGCGCCCAGGTGGCCACCTGGATTGCCGAAGATCAGGTGCAAGTGGTGCTGATCACCGGCGGCACGGGATTCACCGCGCGCGATAGCACGCCAGAAGCGGTGAGCTGCTTGCTGGACAAGCAGGTTGATGGTTTCGGCGAGTTGTTCCGGCAAATCTCGGTGCCTGATATCGGCACCTCGACCATTCAGTCCAGGGCCTTGGCAGGGTTGGCCAATGGCACCCTGGTGTGTTGCTTGCCGGGCTCGACAAATGCATGTCGTACCGCCTGGGATGGGATTCTTGCCGAGCAATTGGACGCCAGCCATCGTCCTTGTAATTTTGTTCCTCACCTTAAACAAGCCGCCGCTTGCGAGAGCCGTGGATGAGCAGTTGTGATCAGCCGGGATTACTGCCGGTAGAAGCGGCCCTGGAGCGTTTGTTGGCGATGGCGGATGCTGCGCCGATCAACCAGACGGAATCAGTCACGCTGGAGCAGGCCGATGGTCGAGTGCTCGCCGAAGCGCTGGTCTCATCACTGGATTTGCCGCCTTGGGCAAACAGCGCAATGGACGGTTATGCGCTGCGTCTTGCTGACTGGCAAGGCGAGCCACTGCCTGTCAGCCAGCGTATTCTTGCAGGCACCTTGCCGTCAGCCCTTGAGCCCGGCACCTGCGCCCGGATATTTACCGGCGCGCCTTTGCCCGCGGGCGCGGACGTCGTTGAAATGCAGGAAAATGTGCAGGTGGGCGACGATCAACGCGTCAGCTTCAGCCAGGGCATGCGCTTTGGCCAGAACGTTCGGGCACAAGGCCAGGAGACCAAGGTTGGCGATTGCGTGTTGCCGGCCGGTATACGCCTGGGGCCTATCGAGCTGGGTCTGGCTGCGTCGCTGGGCGCGGACCGCCTGGTGGTTTATCGGCGGGCCAGGGTTGCTGTGCTCTCGACTGGGGATGAGTTGATCGAGCCAGGCCAGGTTCTGGGGCCAGGGCAGATCTACAACAGCAATCGGCGTCTTCTTTGTGCATGGTTGCAGCGCTTGGGTTGTGAGGTGATTGATGCCGGGATTCTGGCCGATGACCTGCAGCTGACTCGCGATGCACTGGCTGCACTCGATGATGTGGACCTGATTCTTTCAACCGGCGGCGTTTCCGTGGGCGAGGCTGATTTTCTTGGCGCTGCACTGCGCGAAGAGGGCGAGCTGGCGCTCTGGAAACTCGCAATCAAGCCTGGCAAGCCCTTGACCTTTGGCGCTTTTCGAGGCGTGCCAGTATTGGGCTTGCCCGGCAACCCAGCTTCTACATTGGTGACATTTGGTTTGCTGGCGCGCCCGTATCTGTTGCGACGGATGGGGGCTTCCAAGGTCGAGCCATTGGGTTTTCCGATGCCTGCTGGGTTCGTTTGGAGTCATGCTGGTCATCGTCGCGAGTACGTGCGCGCGCGGATTGAAAATGGCCGGGTGGTGATGCATCCAAACCAGAGCTCCGGAGTGCTGCGCAGTGCGTCATGGGCCGAAGGGCTGGCTGAGATCCTTGAAGGCAAGACCCTGGCAGAGGGCGATAGCCTGCGGTTTATCCCAATGAGTGAGATTCTCGGTTAACGGACGGGGCGCTGCGCTTGCCGGTACTCGCCAGGTGTTTGCCCCGTCCAGGTTTTGAAGCTGCGATGAAACGAGCGCGATTCACTGAAGCCCAGGTAACTGGCGATCTCTTGCACCGGCAAGTCACTGCGCAATAAATAATGCTCGGCCAGTTCCTGGCGCAGCTCATCAAGGATTGACTGGTAGCTTGTGCCCGCTTGTTGCAGATGTCTTTGCAGGGTGCGCACGGTCATACCGAATCGCTCGGCAACCCGCTCTTTACGCGGCAGGCCATCTTTGAGCAGCAGGCGCAACGTACCCTTGACCCGTGCCGTCAATGGCTGCTCATCATCAAGTTTTGCCATCAGCGCCAGGGCATGCTCCTCCAGTGTGCGTAGCAGGTTCGGATCTGCCTGGCGCAGCTCTATGGCGAGTAACTGATCAGGAACTATCAGCGCATTGCAGGGTTGTTCGAATAATACCTCGCAGCCAAATGCAGATTGATAGGCTTGCTTGTGCACGCCATTGGGCTGGGCATGCTCGAACCATACCGCTGTCGGTGAGTAGTCCTTGTCGGCTATCCAGCGGGCATACAGCAGCCAGGACGCCAGTACATTTTCAACCATGTGCCGGCGGATGAGTGGTTCGTCATGGCGGCAGCTCCAGATCAACCGGGTGTGCTCAGCATCGCTTTCCACACGGCTGACGCCCATGTCGCCAACCAGCTTTTCGTAGGGCACTATTCTACTGATGGCTTCACCGAGCGTGGCGCAGTTCAGGGTGATATATCCCAGCACGCTCCATGATCCTGGTTGTACATAGCGGGCACTGTGCAGGCCGAACAACGGGTCGTCGCATTGGTTCAGCAGATACTTGAGCAAGCGTTCATGGCTGTCGCCGGGGATGCGTTTGGCGTTGTCGCTGAGGTCTTCGCGGGACAGCTGTGCTGCCTGCAAGGCCAGGTCGGTATCCAGGCCCAGGGATTCGGCATGGCGCAGGTATTTAAGCAGGGCAGGCGCGGCGGTGAAACCAAGACTGTTCATGTTATTAGGCTCAATAGCCAATCCGAGTGTTGGCTGCGGCCAGTATAAGCAAATAGATTCAAATAGCCGAATAGTGCCTCCAGCCATAAAGCTGGCTGGAGGCTTTTACAGGCAACGAAGTGTTAATCAGGCAACATCGACCAAGACGATTTCAGTGTCTTCGGTCGCTGTTACATGCAGCACCTCAATGTCGCGAACGGCAACGCCATCGCGGGTTTGGGCGGCAACACCGTTGACTTCGAACGCACCGGTTGAGGCCACCAGATAGGCTTTGCGCTTGGCACCAAGTACATACTCGGTGGTTTGCCCGGCCTTCAGGGTCGCCGCTGCAACGCGTGCGTTGGCGCGGATAGGCAGCGCATCCTGGTCGTCGCTGTCACCGCTTGCCAAGGTTACGAAACTGCCAGCACGGTCGCCTTTTGGAAAAGGTTTGGCGCCCCATGACGGTGGTGAATCAAACTGGTTCGGCGTGATCCAGATCTGGAAGATTTTGGTTGTGTCGTCTTCCAGGTTGTATTCACTGTGGGCAATACCGGTTCCTGCGCTCATGACCTGTACATCACCCGCCTCGGTGCGGCCATGGTTGCCCAGGTTGTCCTTATGGGTAATCGCGCCCTGGCGCACATAGGTGATGATTTCCATGTCGCGGTGCGGGTGCGGTGGAAAGCCTGAGTGCGGTGCGATTTCATCATCATTCCATACGCGCAGATCGCCCCATGCCATGCGCTGCGGGTCATAGTACTCAGCGAAAGAAAAATGGTGGCGAGCATTCAACCAGCCGTGCTCGGCGCCGCCGAGTTCTGCAAAAGCGCGAACTTCAATCATTTCGAGATCCTCAGTGAGTGATACGCAACCGGTAAGCGGTACGCTATCAAGTGGTCATGAGGTGATTTTCTATCAGTTTAATTGTTGTTAATAGCGCTATTTGTGGATTTAATTTATCTAATTAATCGATATTTTTTGAGTCATGATTTAAGTCAGCACTGTGCTGTTGGTGCAGGCTATAGTCCTCGGGTTGAAGAATATTTGGCCGCCAGGGACAAATGCCTGCTGTTGTGGTCTGTTAACTAGGTTTCCCCTCTATCTACCGAGCTTTAGGTTCTACAAGGAGCGGTCAATGAGTGAACGCAAAGCGCTGTTGATTTTGCATGGCAAGCAGGCAATGAACGAGGTGTTGCGCACTGCTGTCTACGCCAAGCGCGAGCAGGGCTGGGAGATTGCGGTGAGGGTGACCTGGGAAGCAGGTGATGCGCAACGCTTGGCCCGCGAAGCGCTTGCCGAAGGCTACCCGACGCTGATCGCCGGTGGTGGCGATGGCACCCTGCGCGCGGTTGCAGAGGTGATTGCACTTTCTGACAGTGATGCCAGCCTGCTTTTACTGGGCCTGGGCACCGCCAACGACTTTGCCACGGCCGCCAGTGTGCCGGTTGATCTGAACGAGGCGCTTGATTTGCTCGACATCGAGCCTACTGCCATCGACCTGGGTGAAGTGAACGGGCAGTTGTTCCTGAACATGGCTACCGGCGGCTTTGGCACCAGCGTGACTACAAACACCCCGGAAGACTTGAAGAAGTTGCTCGGCGGTGCGGCCTATTTCCTCACCGGTTTGAGCCGCTTTGCGGAAGTCCACTCGGCGTTTGGTCGCTTCAAGGGGCCGGACTTCAGTTGGGAAGGCGAGTTTCTAGCGCTGGGCATTGGCAATGGCTCCCAAGCGGGTGGAGGCCATGTGTTGTGTCCGAAGGCGCGGATCGATGACGGTTTGCTCGATGTGTGCATAGTGCCTGCCGCGCCAGATGTGGTGGGTACCTTGGGGACTATGTTGTCAGGCTCGATGAATGGGGTCGAAAGCGTGTCCCAGATGACGCGTGTTGCCTGGCTTGAGGTAGAAGCGCCCGAGGGGCTTGACCTGAATCTTGATGGCGAGCCGATGAGCGCCACCAAACTGAGTTTCAAGGCCCGCGCCAAGGCGTTGCGTGTGCATTTGCCAGCCTATTCACCGTTATTGACGCATTAAAAACATGCCCTGCATCTGCAAATGTTGCCGTGCGTGGCGGCTGACCGCCTGATGAATTTTTCAGGGCGCGCTCCAGTTATGCAAAGGCCTGCCGATACAGCTTTTGTAGTCGGTGTTGATGCCTACATAACAGGAGCTTGCAGTGGCCGGAATTCTCGATTCGGTGGATCAGCGTACGCAGTTGGTGGGTGAAAATCGTCTGGAAATTCTGATGTTCCGATTGAACGGGCGTCAGCTGTTTGCGATCAACGTTTTCAAGGTGCAGGAAGTCCTGCACATGCCCAAGTTAACCTTGATGCCCAACCGTCACCGCTGTGTCTGTGGGGTGGTCAACTTGCGTGGCAAAACCTTGCCAGTGATTGATTTGTCGCAAGCGATCGGCATGCGCCCGATTGTGCCAACCGAACAAAGCACCATCATAGTGACCGAGTACAACCGCTCAATCCAGGCGTTTCTGGTAGGAGGGGTCGAGCGCATCATTAACCTCAATTGGGAAGCTGTACTGCCGCCGCCCGGCGGGGCAGGACGTCAGCATTACTTGACGGCCATTACCAAGGTCGAGGAACAACTGGTAGAAATCATCGATGTCGAGATGGTCTTGGCCGAAATCGTGCCCTACAGCGCCAAAATCTCAAGTGATCGCCTGAATGATCCGCTGCTGCACAAGGCGCGTGGGCGCGAGGTGCTGCTGGTCGATGATTCCAGTGTTGCGCTGTCTCAGTTGCGTGAAACCCTCGGGCAGTTGGGGGTGAAGATGCATGTCGCCAGTGATGGGTTGAAGGCCCTGAACATGCTCAAGGCATGGGCCGACGCGGGCGAGGTGCTTACGGACAAGCTGCTGATGGTCTTTACCGATGCGGAAATGCCGGAAATGGACGGTTACCGACTCACCACCGAAATCCGCCAGGACCCGCGCTTGGCCGGTTTGTATATCGTCTTGCACACTTCGCTGTCGGGCAGCTTTAACGATGCCATGGTCAAGAAGGTGGGCTGCGATAATTTCTTGTCGAAATTCCAGCCCGACAAATTGGTTGATGTGGTGCGCCAACGTCTCGAGCAGGACGCCTGAAGCCTTGAACAACCTCGCGGCTATTCAAGGCCGCTTGGCTGTTGCAAGTGCCTTGCGGATAGTTTCAATCCGCTGGCGATTTACCCCCATGTCGGAGTAACCCAGGCGTGAGGCTGAGCGCACCTCGACTTGATGCATGCCAACCAGGAATTCGACATCATCGACAAAGCGCAGCAATGCACTGGTGAACTCGAACCGCAGGTAATTGCCTTCGGCTTTGATCAGGGTCGCCCGGGGCTGCTCGGCAATAACTTGCAATAGCAGGGCCTGTGTTTCAGCGGGGTCGCCATTGAGCGCCAAGGGCGCAATCCTATGTTCGCTGTCGGTTGCCTGACTGTTTACGCAGTTTGGCGAGCTTGGGCAGGGCTCGAAGCGTCCGGCATGGACGCCGAGGCTGGCCGGCGGGCTGGCGCTGCAAGCGCTGAGTGCCAGGCCCATCATCAGGGGCAGAATCCCGCGCCTGACCAGGGGATTATTGTTTGCGGCACGCCATAGGCCCATTGGAGGCTTGTGAGCATTGGCGCATGCTCGTATAACAAGGTTTTCAGTTTTGGAGTGCTGGCTCATGTTGCATCTCTCTGGTCTTTATCGTTATCCGCTTAAGTCTGGCGCTGCCGAACCGCTGCAAGGCACTCAGTTGGATTCGCTGGGTGTGCAAGGTGATCGTCGTTGGATGGTAGTCGATGCGCAGAGCGGACGCTTCATTACCCAGCGCCTTCTGGGCACAATGAATAGGATCACAGCACGCTGGCAAAATGCCGAGCAATTGCTTTTGAGCGCGCCAGGTATGCCCGATCTACCGGTTGCGGTACCGCAGGGCGATGGTGATTTGCGCGGTGTGCACATCTGGCGTGACAGTTTGCGGGTGCCGGATGCCGGCGATGCCGCCGCCCAGTGGTTGAGCCAGTTTTTGCAACGCGATTGCCGGCTGGTGTACGTCGCGCCAGAGCGGGCCAGGCAGATCGATCCGGTGTACGCCGAGATCGGCCAGAAAGTGGCATTCCCCGACGGTTTTCCTTTGCTGCTGATTGGCCAGGCCTCGCTTGAGGATTTGTCCCGGCGGGTGGGGCGCGACCTGGAAATGCTGCGCTTTCGTCCCAATCTGGTGGTTCAGGGCAGTGAGCCCTATGGGGAAGACAGTTGGAAGCGCATTGCCATTGGCGGTATCGAGTTCAAGGTTGCCAAGGGCTGCTCGCGTTGCATCATGACCACCCTTGATCCGGTTACGGGCGAGCGCAGTGCTGACCGCGAGCCACTGACCACCTTGAAAACCTATCGGCAGATAGAAGGGGATGTGTTCTTTGGGCAAAACCTGATTGCCTTGTCTTCGGGGCAACTGGAGCTTGGAATGCCGGTTGAAGTGCTCGAATAACCACTGGCGCAGGCTGCAATAACAAAAGGGGCCACAAGGCCCCTTTTGTTATTGGCTCAATGCTTACTGATCATCAAAGTAACGCTCATGCCAGGCTATCAGCGGCTGTGGAGCGTTAAGCTTTTCGCCATAGATGACGGCATACGACAGCACGTTCTGCACGTATTGACGGGTTTCGTCGTAGGGGATGTTTTCAACCCAGACATCGTAAGGCAGGTGGTCGGCGCCGCGCAGCCACTGACGGACACGACCCGGCCCCGCGTTATAGGCCGCAGTCGCCAGCACCCTATTGCCGTTGAATTGTGCGTAGATCTGGCTCAGGTAAGCCGCGCCAAGTTGAATGTTGACCGAGGGAATCAGCACGTTGTTGGGGTTGCTCAGCGGAATATCGTAACGGCGCGCGGTTTCCTTGGCCGTGGCGGGCATCAGCTGCATCAGGCCCATGGCTCCGGCAGGGGATTTTGCATCGGCCATAAAAGCGCTTTCCTGGCGGGTGATCGCAAACACCCAGCTGGAGTGAAGGCCGCGTTTCTTGGCCTCGTTGTTCAGCGATGAGCGATGGGTGATGGGAAAGCGTACATCAAGATCATCCCAGTATTTGGCCAGGCTGATGGTGCGAATCGCCGGGAAGTACCATTTAAGCTCATAACCCAGGCGTGCTTGAGCCACCAGCTCGTCGCGGTTGAACTGGCGACTCACGTGATACCACTCACGACGGCCATCGACAATCTGGCCGCGGTCGTGGAATTCCAGGGCACGTTGTATGCCTGGTGTATTGCGCACTTTCTTGACCACTTTAGGGTCCAGGGCCAGTGGCTTGTTATTAAACTTGTAGGGCACCTTGACCTGATCGGCGGCCATGAAACCGTAGAAGTCGCGCTCACTGGCCAGGCTGCGATAAAGCTTTGCCGGTTGCGCGCTGTCGGGCTTGGCCAGCTGCAAGCTACGCGCAGCCCAGTAGCGCCAGCGGCTGGTATGGGCCAGTTCGGTTGGCATTTGCTGGGTCAGTTTGTAGGTTTCTTCCCAACGGCCCAGGCGCATCAACAACCGAGCGCGCCATTCGCTGACGGTGTCGTTTTGCAGCTTGGGGTCGTACTTGGCCATGACGGCAAGTGCGCGGGGGTCAAAGTTCTTGGCCAGGGATAAACCCACTTCACGGGCGATTGAGAGCTTCTCGGCATCAGAGAAATGCATGCGTTCGGCATAGCTATCGAGCAGGCTCAGGGTTTTTTCCGGGTCCTGGCGTGCCAGGCGGCGCAAACCCAGGCCGACAATGTCGGACATTGGCTCATCGACCGGGGTAAAGCGTGCAGGGTTGCTTAGCAGTTGTGGCTTTTGCGCAACTTCAATCAGCAACTTGCCTTCTTCGCTGAGCGTCGGTGAGTTTTTCGTCAGGTAGCTGGCCAAGCCATAGTTGCGCACTTCGGCCGCCAGCTTGGCACGTTGCCAGCGCTTGCTCTCGGTCAACTGGCCTGCCGCTGCCCATTCGTCGAACAAGCGATCACAAGCCTCGGGCTGGGACTTGCCCACCAGCCAGAGTTTTTCCGCCGCGGCGTAACCTTCAGCAACCTTGCCATGGCTCATCAGGTAGCGGCCATTGAGGCAGTCGAGTTCGGTGAAATT
The DNA here is from genome assembly GCF_000222125.1 of Pseudomonas sp. S9. Lineage (NCBI taxonomy): Bacteria > Pseudomonadati > Pseudomonadota > Gammaproteobacteria > Pseudomonadales > Pseudomonadaceae > Pseudomonas > Pseudomonas sp. S9. The sequence continues at coordinate 183,070 of NZ_AFFX01000001.1, forward strand.
CAGCCCGGGGTCGTAATATTTTGCAAAGGTCGACCAGTCGCCACGCTCCGCCAACCAGCGCAACCAGCGTAGTTTCATCCAGCTGGCCTGGGGCAGGTCACCGTGATCAGCCAGGAAACGTTCGATTTCTGCATTGCTGGCGGATTTCAGTCGTGCAGTCAGTTCGGTGTAGGCCAGGTAAGGCTCAAGGGGGTAATCGCTCAAGGCGCTGGCGTAACGCCGGTACGGGCCGCTGTCGCCCTTATCAAGGGCGCGCTTGGCTTCATCGTAGTATTGGCGTTGCTGGCTCAGGCTTGCGGCCTGCGCAGTGGACAGCGCTGTGGCCGAGATAATCAAGCAAGAAAATAGTTTTAGAAATCGGCGGGACATGACACTTCCGGGTGTGGGGGTCAATTGAGCACCGTACAGCTTGGTGCTTGATTGCTCTAGCTTAGCTGTTTGCCAGGGGTGGGCGAAAGTCGGTTGGCCCCTTGCAGCGCTAATAATGAAAAATGCCCGCAATAAGCAGGCTCAACTCGGTTAGAATGCGCGCCCAGTTTTTTATCGGAGCTTTGAGGCTCCGTTAATCAAATTTCGCGATGCGAACACTGTATTCAAAGGCGTTGCCTGCAGTTGCCACCTGACTTGCGGCTTTTCTGTGAATAACAGTGCTAGCGCATTCGTTGCATAAATGTTGAGGCGTACCATGACCCTGCTTAAGTTCACCGATGTTTCCCTGGCGTACGGCGCCATGCCGCTGCTGGACAAGGTGTCTTGGCAGATTGCCAGAGGCGAGCGGGTTTGCATCATCGGCCGTAATGGCACGGGCAAATCAAGCATGCTCAAGCTGGTCAAGGGCGACCAAAAGCCCGATGACGGTGCTGTGTGGCGCGCACCCGGACTTAAAATTGGCGAGTTGCCGCAAGAGTTGCCCCGTGCCGACGGTCGTACCGTATTTGATGTGGTGGCCGAAGGTCTGGATGGCGTCGGTGCCTTGCTCGCCGAGTATCACCACCTGAGCCAGAACATCCACAGTGATGCTGACCTCGATAAGTTGATGCATGTGCAGCAAGACCTTGAAGCACGTGATGGCTGGCGCTTGCAGCAATTGGTCGACAGCACCCTGAGTCGCTTGCAGTTGCCGGCGGACAAGACCCTGGCCGAGCTTTCCGGTGGCTGGCGTCGCCGTGTGCTGTTGGCCCAGGCATTGGTTTCCGAGCCCGACCTGTTGCTGCTCGATGAGCCAACCAACCACCTGGATATCGGTGCGATTGCCTGGTTGGAAGAGGCGCTGGTTGGTTTTCAGGGAGCGGTGCTGTTTATTACCCACGACCGTTCATTCCTGCAGAACCTGGCCACACGCATTCTCGAACTGGACCGTGGCGGCCTGATCGACTGGAACGGCGACTATGCAAGCTTCCTGGTGCATAAAGAGGCTGTGCTGGCGGCTGAAGAAACGGCCAATGCCCTGTTCGACAAACGTCTGGCGCAAGAGGAAGTGTGGATCCGGCAGGGGATCAAGGCGCGCCGCACCCGTAACGAAGGTCGCGTGCGAGCGCTCAAGGCGCTGCGTGTCGAGCGCAGTGAGCGCCGTGAGCGTACCGGCAAGGCCAATATCCAGCTGGAAACTGCCGAGAAATCCGGCAAGCAGGTAATGGTTCTCGAAAATGTCAGCTTCGCCCATCCGGACGGCCCAATGCTGGTCAGGGATTTCTCCATGGTGCTGCAGCGTGGCGATCGCATTGGTTTGCTGGGAGCCAACGGCACGGGTAAAACCACCTTGCTCAAGCTGATGCTCGGCGGTTTGCAGCCTACCAGTGGTTCGGTCGTGGAAGGCACGCGTATTGACGTGGCTTACTTTGACCAGTTGCGTCATCAGCTGGACCTGGAAAAAACCGTTATCGACAACGTCGCCGAAGGTCGCGACTTTATCGAGATCGATGGCCAGAACCGTCACGTCCTCAGCTATCTGGGTGACTTCCTGTTCAGCCCACAGCGTGCGCGTACGCCGGTCAAGGCATTGTCCGGTGGTGAGCGTGCGCGCCTGTTGCTGGCCAAGTTGTTCAGCAAGCCAGCCAACCTGCTGGTGCTGGACGAACCGACCAACGACCTCGACGTTGAAACCCTTGAATTGCTCGAAGAGGTTTTGCTTACGTTCCCGGGGACCGTGCTGATGGTCAGCCACGACCGGGCATTCCTCGACAACGTAGTGACCAGCACCCTGGTATTTGAAGGCGAGGGTCGCGTGCGTGAGTATGTCGGTGGCTACCAGGACTGGATTCGCCAAGGCGGCTCGGCGCGCTTGCTGGGTGTTGGCGAAAGTAAAGCGGGTAAGCCCGAACTGGCTTCGGCAGTGGTCGCGGCGCCTGAACCAGTAGCTTCGCCTTTGCCGGAGCAGAGCGCTCCAGCCAAGAAAAAACTCAGCTACAAACTTCAGCGCGAGCTTGAAGCGTTGCCGGCACAGATTGATGCTGTCGAGCAAAAGATGGCTACGATCCAGGCGCAAATCTCTGACCCGGCTTTCTATCAGCAGCCTGCAGAGACAACAGCCGAGGTCTTGGCGAAATTGCCGGCGCTGCAAGAAGAACTGGATCACTTACTGGAACGTTGGGCAGAGCTGGAAGGCTAATTCTCCGATAGTCTGGGCTGTCTTGAATATAAGGTCCCAGTCCTCGCCCTAGAGGGCTGGGCATGTATGCAGTCGTTGACTGCAATGCCTACGCCTGCTGGAGAATTTAATGTCTATCGAGTACCGCATTACTCTCGACGACAGTCATCAGTTTAGTTATCGCATCGAGCTGGAACGCCAATACGATCCAGTTGAAGCAAGCAGCGCCCCGGCATGGACTCGCCTTGGCAACCAGCAATGCAGCAACTGCCCTTTGAGCAAAGACAGTTTCAGTCACTGCCCGGCAGCGGTCGATCTGCACCGCGTGGTTGAAGATTTTCAAGGGTTACCGGCCTTCACCAAGGCCATGGTCTGGGTGCGCACACCTGAGCGTGAATACACCAAGCACGCCGGGCTTGAAGAAGGCCTTCGGGCGTTGCTCGGGGTGATAATGGCAACCAGTGCCTGCCCGGTACTGGGTAAGCTGAAGCCAATGGCGCAGAATCACTTGCCCTTTGCCAGTAACCAGGAGTTTATCCTGCGGGCATTTTCGCTCTACTTGTCTCGCCAGTACTTCAATTCGCGAGAAGGGCGCCATGCTGATTGGGAGCTGAAGGGGTTGGTGCGCATGTTCCAGCAATTGCAACTGGTCAACCAGGCCTTTTGGCAGCGTATTCACGACACCTGCAAGGGAGACTCCAACTTGAAGGCGTTCCTGACCTTCTTTTCGATGTCTTCGAGCATGACCTATTCGCTGGAGACGCAATTGCAGAAAATCCGGCCAATGGTGATGAGTGCGGGTGAGAGTCCAGAATAAAACTACCCGGGCCTGCCAGCCAAGCGGCAGGCCCAGGCGGTGCTTCGCGTGTTACTCGGGCTTTTTCAGCCGCACTGCAAGTACGTCGCAGGGGGCACCGTGAAGGACGTCATTGGCGGTGGAACCCAGCAGCAGGGCGAGGCCATGGCGACCATGGCTGCCGACGATGATCAGGTCACAACCCTGTTCTTCGGCCAGGCGATGGATTTCCTGGCGCGGCTGGCCATAGGTCAGGTGGCGCTGGTCGGCAGCCAGTTCGTTGTATTTCACGGCAAATGCATCAAGGCGCTCACGGGCCTGATCAAATTGCTGTTGTTGCAGCATCGACAAGTCCATTGGCACGTCACCACCAAACGCCATGGCCATTGGCTCGACGACATGCACCACCGACAGCTTCGCTTGGTTGTTGCGTGCCAGGACTTGCGCGCGGGTCATGACCGGGTCGCATTCTTCGGTTAGGTCAACGGCGACCAAAATGTGTGTGTAGGACATGAGAGACTCCTTAAATGGACAGTCGATGAATATAAGTATGAACCTTAATGGGTGCTTGCGGCAGGCTTTTACGGCAGAGATATAACTTATGACCACGTGGATAGTACTGGCATTGCTTTTTTGTGTGCTCAGTCCCTTGGCGATGCTGATGCCCTCCAGGCGTTTGCGTGGCCGCATGGATGTGCGCATGCAGGCCAGGCAGTTCGGCCTGGCCATGAACCTTTCGCAACAGCAATGGCCGCACTGGATGCAGCGCGGGCAGGCTGCGACGTGCCCGCAGTATCATCTTGCGCGTCGCCGGGGGCATCAAGACAGCTGGTGTTATTGGCAGGTTGAGCCAGGAAAATGGTGCAACCAGTGGCGCGAGCCCTGCGCGGACAGCGAACTGGCGCAACGCCTGGCGAGCTTGCCGGCAGATGTCTACAAGGCTGAACTTAGCCCGCAAATGGTCGCCGTGTGCTGGGGCGAGCAAGCCAAAGGGCAGGGGCTGGAGGCAATCAGGGACTTTCTCAAAAGCTATTTCTAGCGGGCAAAGAAAAGCCCGATGCAAGCACCGGGCTGGAAGGTTGGCCAGGCAGGCCGGTAAATTCTGTGTGTGCATATCGACGTGACTCATAGACATTGTTGCTTGAGCTCTTAAGTCGATGCTGCCGCGTACTGCGAGGATAGCTGTTCCAGCTCATCAATAATGCTGTCGGAGTACTTGCTAACCAAGAAGGGTACACTGTTTTCATTGTAGTTCTTCAATGATTTTTCAATGTAATGCCACTTGGTGCCCACATTGTTCAGTGTTTTAGTGGTCTGGGCGGTGTTTTCGGGGGCCTGGCTGAGCGCCTTGAGGGTGGCGGCAAACTCGTTGACCAGCTCCTCCATGCTACGACTGTCGCCGCCGCCCATGAAGGTTGCCCCCACGGATGCACTGCGCGATGAGTAATCGACTGCAATAGCCTGCATCAGCAAGCTTTGCTTGCGGCTTTGCTGAATCAAGGGTGGCACGCTGTAGCCAGTTTCCTGCTGGATTTTGTTGTACAGCTCCTCGCTCAGCGCCATGATTTTTTGATTCTGCTCAGCCAGGTCTGCTACTGGTTGCAGGTCTGTATAGCCTTGCGTCTTGAGTGTCTCGACCAGATTCTTGAGGTTGTTCTGGTAGTCATTCCAGAGTCCAACCAACTGGCCGCTCAGGGCTTTGGAACTGTCACCGCTCAGGTCTTGCAAGGTGGCCAGGGCCTGGCTGGCGTTGCTGAGCGATTCATTGATCATCTGCGCATAGCGCTGGTCGCCCTCCATGTTGTTGTACATGTAGAAGCTACTGAGGTTTTTTTGACTGTCCAGGCGCATTTGATGGAGCGTTAGCAGGCTGTCTGCCGGGGCGGTTGCTGCCTGGCTGAGTGTGCTGACCAGAAGCAGGGCGGATACAAACAAGGTGCGTAGGGAAATGGCAAGCATTTGGCTTGTCATGCGGTGCTCCATAGACCCTTTGCTAGGGTTCGTTGTTGTTTTGGGTGCCAAGCCAAGGTGAGTCCTTGCCTGACATCTGCGGTCAAATGTACCGGGCCGCAGAGTGATTTGCCAGCCTGATCTCGCCTTGGCTTGCCTGGCTGTCGGTGCTGAATTATGCGCTAAAAGATTAGCTGATTATCCTTTGCAAGCCCCGCCGTAACTGGGTCTTTGCCTGTTTTAGAGGGCTTTTGCCAAACTGCGACCGCAGATCGACAATTGACAAGTTCAGTCTTTTCCCTGAATGTGTGCCGACCCAAATCAAACGGGCGTATGAATTGAGCGTTTGTTTGTCATAAACAACGCCTTTACTGCTCGAATATCGCGTCAGTGGGTGTGCCAGGCATTTTCACGCTACTCTAGACGGCTCAGCCGTGGAGCAGCTTGCTGGTTGGCTCTGATGTGTACTGTTTAGCTTCCATATCGTGGAGATCAGTTGATGATTTACGAAGGTAAAGCCATCACGGTTAAAGCTCTTGAAAGTGGCATCGTCGAATTGAATTTCGACCTCAAGGGTGAATCCGTCAACAAGTTCAACCGTCTTACCCTGAACGAATTGCGTCAGTCCGTAGATGCAATCAAGGCCGATGGTTCGATCAAGGGCGTGATTGTTACCAGCGGCAAAGACGTATTTATCGTCGGTGCCGATATCACCCAATTCGTTGAGAATTTCAAGCTGCCTGACGAAGAGTTGGTCGCGGGCAACCTTGAAGCCAACAAGATCTTCAGCGATTTTGAAGACCTTGGCGTTCCGACCGTAGCCGTTATCAACGGTATCGCATTGGGCGGTGGTTTCGAAATGTGCCTGGCCGCGGATTACCGCATCATGGCCACCAGCGCTAAAGTCGGTTTGCCTGAAGTCAAGCTGGGTATCTACCCGGGCTTCGGCGGCACCGTGCGTTTGCCGCGTGTAATCGGTACCGACAATGCTGTCGAGTGGATTGCCGCCGGCAAGGAAAACCGTGCTGAAGATGCACTCAAAGCTGGCGCTGTCGACGTCGTTGTCGAGGCTGACAAGCTGCAAGCCGCTGCGTTGGACCTGATCAAGCGTGCCATCAGCGGTGAGCTCGATTACAAGGCCAAGCGTCAGCCTAAGCTGGAAAAGCTCAAACTCAACGCAATCGAGCAGATGATGTGCTTTGAAACCGCCAAAGGTTTCGTTGCTGGTCAGGCTGGCCCGAACTACCCGGCGCCGGTTGAAGCGATCAAGAGCATTCAGAAAGCTGCAAATTTCGGTCGCGACAAAGCGCTGGAAGTTGAAGCTAAAGGGTTTGTGAAACTGGCCAAGACACCGGTTGCAGCAAGCCTTATCGGCCTGTTCCTGAATGATCAGGAACTGAAGAAAAAAGCCAAGCGCTACGACGAAATCGCAAAAGACGTGAAACTGGCTGCCGTGCTCGGCGCTGGCATCATGGGTGGCGGTATCGCCTACCAGTCGGCGGTCAAAGGTACGCCGATCATGATGAAGGATATCCGCGAAGAGGGTATCCAGATGGGCTTGAGCGAGGCTTCCAAGCTGCTCGGCAAGCGCGTCGAAAAAGGTCGCCTGACCCCGGCCAAAATGGCTGAGGCGCTTAACGCCATTCGCCCAACCATGTCTTACGGTGACTTTGGTCACGTTGATATCGTGGTTGAAGCTGTAGTTGAAAACCCGAAGGTCAAGCAAGCTGTGCTGGCTGAGGTTGAAGCCGTGGTTCGTGAGGATGCGATCCTGACTTCCAACACCTCGACCATTTCCATCAGCCTGCTGGCCAAGGCGCTCAAGCGCCCGGAAAACTTCTGTGGCATGCACTTCTTCAACCCTGTGCACATGATGCCGCTGGTTGAAGTTATCCGCGGTGAGAAATCTGGCGAAACCGCCATCGCTACTACCGTTGCCTATGCCAAGAAGATGGGCAAGACCCCGGTTGTGGTCAACGATTGCCCAGGCTTCCTGGTCAACCGTGTGTTGTTCCCTTACTTCGGTGGTTTCTCCAAGCTGCTTGAGTTCGGTGTTGATTTCACCCGTATCGACAAGGTCATGGAAAAGTTCGGCTGGCCAATGGGCCCGGCGTACCTGTCTGACGTTGTCGGCATCGACACTGGCCACCACGGCCGTGACGTGATGGCTGAAGGCTTCCCGGATCGCATGGCCGTTGAAGGCCGTACTGCGGTTGATGTGATGTACGAGGCAGATCGCCTGGGCCAGAAGAATGGCAAGGGCTTCTATGCCTACGAGACCGACAAGCGCGGCAAGCCGAAAAAGGTCGTTGACCCTAAAGCCTACGAGCTGCTCAAGGAAATCGTGCGTGAAGAGCGTGAATTGACTGATGAAGACATCATCAACTTCATGATGATTCCGCTGTGCATGGAAACCGTTCGTTGCCTCGAAGACGGCATCGTCGAAACCGCTGCCGAGGCCGATATGGGCCTGATCTACGGTATCGGCTTCCCGCCGTTCCGTGGTGGTGCACTGCGTTACATCGATAGCATCGGTGTAGCGGAATTTGTAGCCCTGGCCGATAAGTACGCCGATCTGGGCGCGTTGTACCAGCCAACTGAAAAGCTGCGTGAAATGGCCAAGAACGGCCAGACGTTTTTCGGTTAATCGCGCAACGATTTAGCGAGGGTAAAATTATGAGCTTGAACCCAAGAGATGCAGTGATTGTCGACTTCGGTCGCACCCCGATGGGGCGCTCCAAAGGCGGCATGCACCGTAACACCCGTGCCGAGACCATGTCGGCAAACCTGATTCGCGGCGTGCTGGATCGCAACTCGAAGATCGATCCGGCTGAAGTCGAAGACGTGATCTGGGGCTGTGTAAACCAGACGCTGGAGCAGGGCTGGAACATCGCACGCATGGCGTCGCTGATGACTCAGATCCCGCACACCAGTGCAGGCCAGACGGTTAGCCGCCTGTGCGGTTCTTCAATGAGCGCCCTGCACACTGCCGTGCAGGCTATTCAAACCGGTAACGGCGATGTATTCGTGGTTGGCGGTGTCGAGCACATGGGCCACGTAGGCATGATGCACGGCGTCGATCCGAACCCGCATTTGTCGCTGTATGCCGCCAAAGCGTCGGGCATGATGGGCCTGACTGCTGAAATGCTCGGTAAAATGCACGGCATTACCCGTGAGCAGCAAGATGCGTTTGGCGAGCGTTCGCACCGCTTGGCGCACAAGGCCACAGTCGCAGGCAACTTCAAGGATGAAATCATCCCGATGGAAGGCTACGACGAGAATGGTTTCCTCAAGGTTTTCGACTACGACGAGACCATTCGTCCGGAAACAACCCTTGAGAGCCTGGCAACCCTGCGTCCAGCGTTCAACCCGAAAGGCGGCACCGTTACCGCGGGGACTTCCTCGCAGATCACTGACGGCGCTTCATGCATGATCGTGATGTCGGCGCAGCGTGCCCAGGACCTGGGTATCCAGCCGATAGCCGTAGTGCGTGCAATGGCCGTTGCAGGTGTTGATCCGGCAATCATGGGTTACGGTCCGGTGCCTTCGACCCAGAAAGCGCTGAAGCGTGCTGGCCTGACCATGGCTGATATCGATTTTATGGAGCTCAACGAAGCCTTCGCAGCCCAGGCATTGCCTGTGCTCAAGGATCTCAAAGTGCTTGATAAGATGGATCAGATGGTTAACTTGCACGGTGGCGCGATTGCCTTGGGTCATCCGTTCGGTTGTTCCGGTGCACGTATCTCCGGTACCCTGCTCAACGTGATGAAGCAAAACAACGGCACCTTGGGTGTTGCAACCATGTGCGTGGGCCTCGGTCAGGGCATCAGCACCATCTTCGAACGCGTTTAATCGTCTAGAGATGTGAAACCGGGGCCATGTGCCCCGGTTTTTGTTTGTTCGCAAATCATCGAAGCAATACTGCGCTATCTTTTCAGGGGGCGCGCCGCGATAAATTTTAATTTAAGGATACACAGCGATGCAGATAAAACCCGGACTTTACCGCCACTACAAAGGCCCCGAGTACCGCGTTTTTGGTGTCGCCCAACATTCCGAAACTGAGCAGCAGGTCGTTGTCTATCAGGCGTTGTACGGTGATTATGGGCTTTGGGTCCGGCCGCTTGATATGTTTTGTGAGCGTGTTGATGTCGACGGAGAAAGCGTTCCGCGCTTTGCCCTGATTGAAGCCGAAGCGCCACTTTTTGACCAACCTCAAAGCACTCAGTAGAACACCTAAGCTTGACCTTGCCTTAAGCGCCACTATATATAGCGGTGCCAGACAAGGCGTCTGCTGCCTTTTCTTTTCTTCACATTCAGGAATTTTCTGATCCATGGGTAAATCGCTGGTCATCGTGGAATCCCCGGCCAAGGCCAAGACAATCAACAAGTACTTGGGCAACGAGTACGTGGTGAAGTCGAGCATCGGCCACATCCGTGACCTGCCTACTAGTGGTTCGGCAAGTGCGGCCAAAGAACCGGCCAAGCGCGGAAAAGCCGCTGCGGGCGAGGCTCCGGCTCTGTCACCGAAGGAAAAAGCCAAGCGCCAACTGGTTGCGCGCATGGGAGTCGACCCCGAACATGGCTGGAAAGCCAAGTACGAAATCCTCCCCGGCAAAGAGAAAGTCGTTGATGAACTGCGCCGCTTAGCCAAAGACGCCGACACCATCTATCTCGCAACCGACTTGGATCGCGAGGGGGAAGCCATTGCCTGGCACCTGCGCGAGTCCATTGGTGGTGACGACAGCCGCTACAAGCGCGTGGGGTTCAACAAGATCACCAAGAAAGCCATTCAAGAGGCATTCTCCAAGCCGGGCGAGCTCGATATCAATCGAGTCAATGCCCAGCAAGCCCGACGCTTTCTTGATCGCGTCGTGGGCTACATGGTTTCACCGCTGCTGTGGGCGAAGATCGCGCGCGGTCTATCGGCCGGTCGTGTGCAGTCGGTGGCGGTCAAGCTGGTGGTTGAGCGTGAGAAAGAGATCCGTGCCTTTGTCCCGGAAGAATACTGGGAAGTGCACGCTGACCTGGCCACCGACAAAAAAGACACCGTACGTTTTGAAGTCGCCCGTGAAAACGGCGCAGCCTTAAAGCCGCTCAACGAAGCACAGGCTACAGCTGCGCTGGAGACGCTCAAGTCTTCCAGCTACAGTGTCGCCAAGCGTGAAGACAAACCGACCAGCAGCAAGCCTTCTGCGCCCTTTATCACCTCGACCCTGCAGCAGGCGGCGAGCAATCGCCTGGGCTTTGGCGTAAAGAAGACCATGATGATGGCTCAGCGCTTGTATGAGGCTGGCTACATCACCTACATGCGTACCGACTCGACCAACCTGTCGGCTGATGCGGTGAGCATGGTGCGTGGCTTCATCGAGGATGAATTCGGCAAGAAGTACCTGCCGGAAAAACCAAACATGTACAGCAGCAAGGAAGGCGCGCAAGAGGCCCACGAAGCGATTCGTCCCTCCGACGTCAATACCAAGCCAACTCAGTTGAGTGGCATGGAGCGCGATGCCGAGCGGCTTTATGAGCTGATCTGGCGCCAATTCGTCGCATGCCAAATGCCGCCAGCGCAGTACCTTTCGACGACCGTTACCGTCGAGGCTGGGAATTTCGAGTTGCGCGCCAAGGGCCGGATTCTCAAGTTCGATGGTTACACCCGCGTATTGCCACAGCTGAGCAAGGCCGGCGATGACGCTGTGTTGCCTGAGATGAAGCAGGGCGAGGCGCTCAAGCTGATCAAGCTCGATCCTAGCCAGCACTTCACCAAGCCCCCTGCACGTTACTCCGAAGCCAGTCTGGTCAAGGAAATGGAAAAGCGTGGCATTGGTCGCCCATCGACCTACGCGGCGATCATTTCGACTATTCAGGATCGTGGCTACGTTGCCCTGCATAACCGTCGTTTCTATTCGGAAAAGATGGGCGACATCGTTACCGAGCGACTCTCTGAGAGCTTCTCCAATCTCATGGATTACGGCTTCACCGCCGGCATGGAAGAGAATCTCGATGACGTTGCCCAGGGCGAGCGCGAGTGGAAGAACGTGCTTGACGAGTTCTACGGCGATTTCAAGAAAAAGCTTGAAGTGGCGGCCGACGGTGACACTGGCATGCGTGCCAATACGCCGACCTTGACCGACATTGCCTGTCGCGAGTGCGGTCGTCCGATGATGATTCGTACCGCATCGACCGGGGTGTTCCTTGGTTGTTCTGGCTACAGCTTGCCGCCCAAAGAGCGTTGCAAGTCGACCATCAACCTGGTGCCTGGCGATGAAATTGCCGCGGACGATGAGGGTGAGTCGGAATCCCTGGTGTTGCTCGGCAAGCATCGCTGCAAAATTTGCGACACCGCCATGGATGCCTATCTACTGGACGAAACGCGCAAACTGCATATCTGCGGTAACAACCCGGATTGTGCGGGCTACGAGATCGAGACAGGCCAATACCGGATCAAGGGTTACGAGGGCCCGAGCCTTGAGTGCGATAAATGCGGCAGCGAGATGCAACTGAAGACCGGCCGTTTCGGCAAGTTCTTTGGTTGCACCAATAGCGCCTGCAAAAACACTCGTAAATTGCTGCGCAGCGGCGAGCCCGCGCCACCGAAGATGGACGCGGTGAAGATGCCGGAACTCAAGTGCGAGAAGGTGGATGACACCTACGTGCTGCGCGACGGTGCCTCGGGTCTGTTCCTGGCCGCCAGCCAGTTTCCAAAGAATCGCGAGACTCGTGCTCCACTGGTAATCGAGATCCTGCCGCACAAAGACGAGATCGACCCGAAGTACGAGTTCCTGTTCAGTGCGCCACAGAAAGATCCGGAAGGCCGTCCGGCAGTTATTCGTTACAGTCGCAAAACCAAAGAGCAATATGTACAGACTGAGGTCGATGGCAAGCCTACAGGCTGGAAAGCATTCTTTGACGGCGGTAAGTGGAAGGTCGAAGACAAGAAGCGTTGATCAGAGCAGCCGTGCAAGCCTTGGGGCCGGCACGGCTGGGCCTGTAGCTGGCCCAGAGTTGACCTGGCCGGGTCGTTCAGCCTGGTCGGGCGTTGATCGCTGATCTGTCGAGGAGTGGTGAGTCATGGCTAACGAGTTGTATACCCGCACCAACCAAAAAATCTTTTACGCGGGCCTGGCGCTGGAATCCTGGCGCAAGGCTGAAGAGTCGCGCGCGATCAATGCCCAGGGCCTGGTTCAGGCTGAGCGCGAAGCTGCGTTGTTCCATCTGTTCGGCGCTGTATTGGGCCTGTGTCACGAGATCGCCGGTTATTATCGCTTGGCCAACAGCCAGTCGACCCGGATTGAGGTTTTGCTAGATGTTTCGATGCTGGAGGCTGCGCCAAGCCCCGAGTTTTCCGAGTTGATTGAATTGGCAGCCAACCCTGAGACCTGGCTGGCGCAATTGCTCGAAGCCTACAAAAACCTGCACAAGCCGCCACAGATGCCACACAAGGCCAAGGTCGATCCGGCTACGCCTTTGATAGTGGCGGTCAGTATTGATCATGAGCCGGAGTTGCTTGAGCGTGAAACACTCGAGGCCTGGCGCAAAGATATCACTGCCTTGGCACGACGTTTCCGCGAAACGCTCAGCGAGTGGTAGGTCTTATTGATCAGCGGGCTAGGGTGAGGCTCCCGTCGGCTGCTACAATGCACCGCTAACGTGGAGACTCAAACCTATGCCTACTTCGTTTTTAGAAATCGTAGAACTACCAGATGGCCGTATCGCCTTGCGCCGTGCAGACGATGAGGAGGCGCTTGTAGTGCTGGATTTCTCATCAGACGCGAAGTCATTCCTGCAAGGTCAGCACGTAGAAGTAGCCAAGGCGATGCTTAATGTGGGTGTGCAAATGGCAGGTCGCCTGGCCGAGAATGATTTTCAGCATGAAGGCGAAGCGCGGGTTCTTCACTGAGTCAGTCGCATCTACCGCCCTGTAAAAGGCCCGTTAGTGCTCAATCAAGTCATCCTCTACCTGTTCGCCCGAGGCGACTGTCTGGCTCGCAGCCCAGCATAGTTGCGCAGGAGCAGGGTGGGGCAAGAAAAGGCCGTCCACCTTTCTGCGCATTCAGCCCAGGCTGATGTTCAGGCTTTGCGCAGCGCCTTCACGGGCGGCATTTTCAAGTGTCTGGCGCGCTGCACGCTCAAGTGGGTGAAACCAGCTGACAACGGTGTGGCTACGGCCCAGCTTGAGCGCTTCTTCTGCCAGATGCAGTGCGCTTTGCTCGCCGCGCGGGTGCAGTAGCAGGATGCGTTCACGGTTCAGACCGGCCTCGCGCAGCCAGCTTTGGGTCAGGTTGCTGGGCGGTGCAATCAGGGTCAGCCAGCGTTCGCTGTCATTTTCGCTGAGTTCACGCAGGATCGGGGCGAGCAGAGTCAGGCAGTGTCTCGTAGCGCCTCTGAGCGACAATTCGCTAAATGCCTGGGGTTGTTCCTGCCAGGCATCCTTGAGTGCTTCCTGCGGCAGTGCGGGGGCACTGGCAGCCATAAAAGCCTCGAACAGTGGAAGTTGTGTCTGGTTTAGCGGTTGAGACAGCTGCATAAATACTCCATTAGCGGCGGATGACGCCGACACTTAGCCCTTCAATAACCAGATCCTGCTCTTCGAGATTGACTTCTATTGGCGCAAATTCCGGGTTTTCGGCGATCAGCCAGACTTTGCTGCCCTCGCGCTTGAAGCGTTTTACCGTGACTTCGTCGTCAATGCGTGCCACGACAACCTGGCCATTGCGCGCTTCGCGGGTGGTATGCACGGCCAGCAGGTCGCCATCGAATATGCCGATGTCCTTCATGCTCATGCCGCGAACGCGCAGCAGGTAGTCAGCCTTGGGGTGGAAGAACTCGGGGTTGATGCGACATGAGTCCTCGATATGTTGCTGCGCCAGAATCGGCTCGCCAGCGGCCACTCGTCCGATGACGGGCAGGCCGTCTTCTTCTGCATTAGGTTCGAAGCCAGGAATACGAATGCCACGCGAGGCGCCGGGGGTCATCTCTATTGCGCCTTTGCGGGCCAGCGCCTTGAGGTGCTCTTCGGCGGCGTTTGGAGATTTGAAACCGAGCTTCTGGGCAATTTCCGCACGGGTAGGTGGGAAGCCGTTGTCTTCAAGGCATTGCTTGATGAAGGCGAGAATCTCAGCTTGGCGGGGCGTCAGCTTTATCATTGGGTTGGCTCTGTTTTTATATACAGTGACTGGAATTATATACAGTGAAAGCGGCTTGGCAATCATACTTTTGCAATTGGTTAATTTAATCGTGCTATTTTCTCTGTGCGGACCTGTTACTTGATGGCTTTGCTGGACGTCTTGCATAGACGTGATTCCTCAACCCTGAGGGTCGATGCAAAAGACAGCATTGCAATGCTTGACAATGCATAGAACTGAAACGTATGTTTCAAACAAGTGTTTGTTAGGTGATAGATAATGGCCCAGTCGGAAACTGTTGAACGCATTCTGGATGCTGCAGAGCAACTGTTTGCCGAAAAAGGTTTTGCGGAAACCTCGTTGCGTTTGATTACCAGCAAGGCTGGGGTCAATCTCGCTGCAGTGAACTATCATTTCGGTTCGAAAAAAGCCCTGATTCAAGCGGTGTTCTCGCGCTTTCTCGGGCCTTTTTGTGCCAGTCTCGAGCGTGAACTGGACCGTCGCCAGGCCAAGCAAGACACCCAGGCAACGCTCGAAGAGCTCCTTGAACTGCTGGTCGAGCATGCGCTTGCGGTCAAGCCGCGTAGTGGTAACGATCTCTCTATCTTCATGCGTCTGCTCGGCCTGGCATTCAGTCAGAGCCAGGGCCACTTGCGTAAATATCTCGAAGAAGTCTATGGCAAGGTGTTCCGCCGCTACATGATGCTGGTTCACGAGGCCGCGCCGCGTATCCCGCCGCTCGAACTGTTCTGGCGCGTGCACTTTATGCTGGGCGCCGCGGCATTCAGTATGTCCGGGATCAAGGCACTGCGGGCAATGTCGGAAACCGATTTTGGGGTCAATACTTCGATCGAACAGGTGATGCGCCTGATGGTGCCGTTTCTCGCCGCCGGTATGCGTTCGGAATCAGGCTTGAGTGATCCGGCTTTGGCGGCTGCACAGTTGCGTCCACGGGTAAAAAATCCGCCCGTCGCAGCCAAGGTTTGATGTCTTGGCATCCCTTGAAACCGGTCACGAGTGACTATGGTGCAAGCGACACGCGGAAATAGCCGTTGAAGGGTCAGCGCAGCGAGTCGAAGAATGTGAAAAAGCGACCGATTTTGCACTTCGTCATAGCGAACTAAATGAGCACTTGATTCGCTCTACCAGTCCTTCGGGGGGGCAGCAAGGGTTGCCCAGCTGAAGTTCGTCCAGCCTGAAGTCAGTGCGGATTATTTAGCGCCCTTATCTCTGGCTCAGTAGTTTTTTCAGAGGTTCCCGGGTGGGCTTGGCGGGGCTGATCCGCTAAGCTAGCTGCCCATGGCTACTCTTGATTTCATACATATCTCAATTGCCGATCAGCGCCTCTATGGTTTTGCTGATGGACGACTGTTGCTGCGCCTGCCGGTATCAACCGCACTTAATGGTGTTGGCGAGAAAAACGGTTCCGGCTGTACGCCCCGTGGGCGACATCAGGTGCGCGCTAAAATCGGCGCTGGCCTGCCGTTGGCTGCTGTATTGCGCGGCCGCCGCTGGACCGGGGAGATTTGGTCGGCAGCGCTGGCCGAAGCGTTTCCTGGGCGAGACTGGATACTGACCCGGATTCTCTGGCTCAGTGGCTGTGAGCCCGGACGCAATCGCATGGGCAATGTCGATACCTTCCGCCGCTATATTTACCTGCATGGCACGCCGGATACCGAGCCGATGGGAAGGCCGCTTTCCCACGGCTGCATTCGTTTGCGCAACGTCGACATTGAGCAACTGTTCCCGCAAGTGCCGGTCAACTGCGCGCTGGTGATAGATGAAGCACCGTGCCCTGACTGGGCCGCTATACCTCTTGATTAAGGATTTCTTGTGAGCTCACCTTTGCAAGGCTCGTTGATGCTCGACATTGACGGCACCTGGCTGACTGCCGAAGACCGCCAGATTCTGCGTCAACCGCAAGTTGGCGGCATGATTTTATTCGCACGCAATATTGAAGATCCGCGCCAGGTGCGTGAATTGAGTACGTCTATTCGGCAAATTCGCCCGGATTTATTAATTGCTGTCGATCAGGAAGGCGGTCGGGTGCAGCGATTGCGCCAGGGTTTTGTGCGATTACCTGCAATGCGTGCTATTGCCGATAATGCCAATGCCGAGCAGCTTGCCGAGTATTGTGGCTGGATCATGGCTGTCGAAGTGTTGGCCGCAGGCCTGGATTTGAGCTTTGCACCGGTGCTGGATCTCGATCATCAGCGCAGTGCCGTGGTCGGTAGCCGCGCCTTCGAGGGCGATGCGCAGCGTGCGACGCAACTGGCCAGTGCGTTTATTCGTGGCATGGGCCAGGCAGGCATGGCTGCAACAGGCAAGCATTTCCCCGGGCACGGATGGGCAGAGGCTGATTCGCACGTAGCAATTCCCGTGGATGAGCGCAGCCTTGAGCAGATCCGCAGCCAGGACATGCAGCCATTTGCCCAGTTGGGAAATCAGCTGGCCGCGGTGATGCCAGCGCACGTTATCTATCCGAAAGTCGATGATCAGCCTGCCGGTTTCTCACGCCGTTGGTTGCAAGACATCCTGCGTGGCGAACTTGGCTTCGAGGGTGTGATCTTCAGTGATGACCTGTCGATGGCGGGCGCCCATGTAGTTGGCGATGCGGCGTGCCGAATCGAAGCGGCGTTCAATGCCGGTTGCGACATGGGCCTGGTCTGCAATGATCGAGCAGCAGCCGAGTTGGCCTTGAGTGCCGCGCAGCGCCTCAATGTAGTCGCGCCTGACGGTTTGGGGCGGATGCGTCGCCAGGCATTCCCGGGCATAGAATACCGTCAGAGTCCGCGCTGGCTTGAGGCTATTGGCGCATTGCGCGCTGCACAGTTGGTTGAATAAGGATAACGAGATGACTGTCTACGCGATCATTGGTGGCACTGGCCTGACGCAGTTGCAAGGCTTGACCATTACCGCTGCGCTGAATATCGATACGCCCTTTGGTGCACCGTCCGCACCGGTGCTGCGAGGTGAATACGCAGGACGCGAAGTGTTGTTTTTGGCGCGCCATGGTCATCCGCATCGAATTCCACCGCACCAGGTCAATTACCGCGCCAATTTGTGGGCGTTGAAAGAGGCGGGAGCCCAGGCCATTGTTGCGGTCAACGCCGTCGGTGGTATCCATATGGCCATGGGGACCGGGCACTTCTGCGTGCCGCATCAGATCATTGACTACACAAGCGGGCGCGAGCACACCTACTTCGCCGGCGAGCTGGAGCACGTGACCCATATCGACTTCAGTCATCCTTATGATGAGGCGCTGCGCAGCAAGCTTTGCCAGGCATTGGCTGCCGAGCGCTGTGAATTCAGTAATCATGGGGTTTATGGTGCGACCCAAGGTCCGCGTCTTGAAACCATGGCCGAGATCGCCCGCATGGAGCGCGATGGCTGCGATATTGTTGGCATGACCGGCATGCCGGAAGCAGTATTGGCGCGTGAGTTGACGCTGCCTTATGCCTGTCTGTCGCTGGTGGTTAACCCGGCTGCCGGCAAGAGCAATGAGCTGATTACCATGGCCCAGATCGAGCAGGCGCTGGTCGAGGGGATGGACAAGGTCAAGGCCGTCCTGGCGCGGGTGCTGAGCGCCTGATTCGGGTAAAGGGTGGGCGCGCTTGGCGTTGCACACCCTGTCGAGTTGCCTGCCTGGTTAGTGCTAATCAAGCCCTGCGGTATTATCCGACCTAGAACTTTGGCCCGGATTTGGTGTTATTGCCCTTGGCCATGCGGTCGTAGAGCACTACATTCACCGTCGCCGCGAGATTCATGCAGCCTTGAGTGGGGATGTACACCACATCTTCGCACCAGGCGCGAATTTCCTTGCTGAGCGAGCCGTCTTCCGGGCCAAAGATATAGATCGCGCGGTCAGGATGGGTGTATTCCGGCAAGGCGTGGGCGCCATCAACCAACTCCACGGCCACGGGCGTGCACCCCAGCGGAATGATCTTCTGCAAGTCGTCGATATTGATCAATGGAATATCAAGATGCACGCGCTTGGTGTCGGTGACAAAGTCCTTGGCGCGGTCATAGCGGGTGCCGGTATAAAACACGCTGCTGACACTGTAGCAACCTGCAGCCCGCATGATAGAGCCTACGTTGTCGGGTGACTTCGGGTTGACCAAGCCAATGCAACTGTATCGTTTGTTCGCCACGGCCTGTGCCCTTTGCGCAAAAGGCGCTGATTATACGTGCAGTTGCGCGCCGGTGATTACTCTTTGCTTTTAAGCAGCGCCGCCAGGTCGGCAAATGGGTTGTGGGTGACCTGGGTTTTTTTCGGCGAGCCGGTCGATGACTCAGAGAAGTATTGCTGGTCGGTGTATCGCGAGTGCTCGTTGTCGTGGCAAAACAGGCAAAGCAGTTCCCAGTTGGAACCGTCCTGCGGGTTGTTGTCATGGTTGTGATCGCGGTGATGAACGGTCAGCTCGCTCAGGCGCTTGCCGGAGAACTCACGAGCGCAGCGACCACAGACGTGCGGATACATCTTGAGTGCCTTGTCGCGATAGCCTTCTTCGCGGCTGCGCTGGGCGTCAGCAAGGATACGGTCTAGCTTGGCGGTGGCTGGTGGCTTTTGCGAATTCATGGAGGTTGTCCGAGTAAGTGACCTTGGCTGTCAGTTTAGCGCCAGTGTCGCTCAGCGAGAACTGTCTTGATAACCTGCCGTCCAATGTCAGGCAGAGGCGCTAAACTGAGGTCGGGGATTATTGGAGGTTGCTATGCAAGGCATGAAACCCATTATCGGCGCTGTGGCGCTGAGTCTATGCGCCACGGCGGCGCCGGCGCTGGCACAGAATTACGGCACTCTCGGTTCCGGCAGTGGTTCGTCTGCAGGTGCACCGGGCAGCCCAACCCCACAGCCCTATGATCAACCGCGACTGCGTTCAACGCCAGGTGGTGCGCCAGCCAGTAGCCCACGCCTGCTTAACAATTCGGTTAACCAACCGATCCGCCAGCAAAGGCCAACCACCACCTTGAGCCCGGCGGACGAACCTATTCCCGAGCTTGAAGAGCAACTGCAGCGCAACCGCGAGGGGTTCAAGCAAGAGCAAAAGCCCGAACAGTAGGGTGGCTTACGCTTTTTTCAGTCACCGCTGGCCAGCGCGTTCAAGTACGTGCTTGCCCAGCTTCGCGTTGTCGCACCCTACGGAGTGGTTGTAACGCTCTCAAAGCTGCTGTTCCACAAGTTGACCGTCCACCATGCGCAAGCGCTTGGACATGGCCACGGCAATCGCTCGGACGAGTTTGGCGGCGGCCTTTGGCGATTCGTTGATCATTTTTTCCAGCGAGTCCCGTGATAGAACCACTAAGGTGCAGTCACTCACCGCCACGCAACTGGCTGAGCGGCGCTCGCCGTCGAGCACTGCCATTTCACCGAAGGCGCGCCCCTTGCGCAGCTTGGCGATTTCAACAGTGTCGCCGTTTGAATTGGTCTTGCAGACCGATACGGCGCCGAAATGAATGACGCACATAAAGGTGCCAGCCTCACCTTCGCTGCATATCAATTGTTCAGGCTCATACTTGCTGATGCTGAAATAGCCCGCCGCCGCCAGGACATCGGCAGGGTGCAAGCTATTGAACAGGCCGCTGTCGAGCAGCATGTCGCGTATTTCGTTGATCAGGTATGAGCGCTCAGTCATCGTCTTTCAAGGCCGTTTCCAGGTGGCTCAAGCATGCCAGTCCTGGCGTGGTCAAAGTTGTGAACGCCCGCACAGGCGGGTGCTCACAAGATATCTTGAGGCCGCTAGCCAAGCTGCAGAACCTTGAAGATAAAGGCGTATTCCAGGGCAACGTCCTTGAGCGCCTGGTAGCGACCGCTCATGCCGCCATGGCCCGCATCCAGCTCGGTCTTGAGCAACAACAGGTTCTGGTCGGTTTTGCTGGCCCGCAGCTTGGCCACCCATTTAGCTGCTTCCCAATATTGAACTCGACTGTCGTTGTAGCCGGCCACCACCAACATGGCCGGATAGGCTTGGGCGCTGACGTTCTCATAAGGCGCGTAGGCCTTGATGGTGGCATGCACCTCGGGTTGGTTCGGGTCGCCCCATTCATCGTATTCGGTGACAGTGAGCGGCAGGTCCGGGTTGAGCATGGTGTTGAGCACATCGACGAAAGGCACTTCAGCAATGGCAGCGGCGAACAGATCCGGGCGCTGGTTAAGCACCGCGCCCATCAACAAGCCCCCGGCACTACCGCCGCTGATGACCAGTTGTTCACGGCGGGTGTAACCGATTGCGCACAGGTGTTCGGCGCAGGCGATAAAGTCATCGAAGCTGTTGTGCTTGTGCTCCAGTTTACCTGCGCGGTACCAGGCTTCGCCCAACTCACCACCGCCGCGTACATGGGCGATGGCAAATACCACACCGCGATCAAGCAGGCTCAGGCGTGCGTGGGAGAACCATGGGTCGAGGCATTCGCCATAGGCGCCATAACCATAGAGGTAAAGCGGGCAGGGCGTGCCGATCAAGTCTTTGCGTGCGACCAGGCTAATCGGGATTTGCTGGCCATCTCCTGCCGTTGCCCAGACCCTTTGGCTGACATAGGCATCGGCATCAAACGGGCCTTCGACCGGCGTTTCCTTGAGCACCTGCTGCGCACCCGTGGCCAGGTTCAGCTGGCGAACCTGGGCGGGGCGATTGAGCGCCTCGTAGCGCAGGCGCATGTTGTCGCTCTCGAACTCCAGCGCATCCTGCACATAGAGGCTGTAGGCCGCATCCGGCAGGCTGACGCGATAGCTCGGCAAGCCGGTGGGTGTTACTTCAATGATCGGCAAGCCGCCCTCACGCAGGCTTAGCAGCAATGCATTGGCATTGAGCGTCATGCCGTCGATCATCACCTGGTCGTCATGGGTGCGCAGTTCAATCCAGTGATCGCGGGTGAAGGCATGCTCGGGCGCGCGGTACAGCGCAAAGTTGATACCGCTCTGGTTACTGCGAATAAACCATTGCCATTCGCCATGGTGCAGGCCGTGATCAACGTCGTATTCGTGATCCTCCTGGCGTGGGGCCACGCAGCTGAAGGCTTGCCCGGGCGTCTCGGCATCCAGAACCCAGGCTTCGCTGGTGGTCTTGCTGCCCAGCATCAGGATCAGCTTGCGTTCCGATGAGGCGCGGTAGCAGTGCATAAAGAAACGCCCATCGGGCTCATGAAACACCAATTCGGCCTTGTCGCTGCCCAGGCTGGTGCGGTAAAGCTTATGCGGGCGATGGGTTTCATCGAGTTCGACAAAGAACAGCGTTTGGCTGTCGTTGGCCCAGACCATGCTGCCATCGCAATCTTCAAAAGCCAGGGTCTGGACGCTGTTATCGCTGAGTTGCTTGACATGCAGCTGGTAAATTTCTTCGCCGCTGGTATCGGTGCTGTAAGCCAGGCGCTGATGATCAGGACTGATGCTAAAGGCGCCGAGGGAAAAGAATCCGCCGTCGGCCAGTTCGTTTGGGTCGAGCAGCAATTGCTCGCTGCTTTCATCGACAGTGTGGGAGCCATCTGCCGGGCGTTTGCAGCGGTAGTGGCGCGGGTATTCATCACCGGCGGTGGTGCGCTGGTAGTACAAATAAGGCCCCCAGGGCGAGGGCAGCGACAGGTCGGTCTCGCGGATGCGGCCTTTAATCTCCTGGAAAAGGTGCTCACGCAGCTCGGCCTGATCGCTCAGTTGCGCTTCGAGGTGGTCATTCTCGGCCCGTAGATACTGGAGAACATCTTCACTGTCGCGATTTTCCAGCCAGCGATAGGGATCGCTGCCAGCCTCACTGCGGGCGATAGGGGCGTTGGCCATGGGATTACTCCGGAATCATTGAGTACCGACGGCAGGGGCGCCGTTGGGCGTAAAAGTCGTTATCATAAGGGCCACCATACATGCCCGCCATCTTGCCAGGGATTTGCCACCTTATGTTTGAGAACGAAAACCTACTCGCATGGGCCGTCTACGCCGTTGCCGCGTTGGGCTGCCTACTGGTTTGGTTCCGTTTAACCCGCTGGATGTGGCGTTACGTGCGCGAACCTTTGCGGGTTCTGGTCGCGGTCTTGTTATTCAGCCCGACCATTGTCGACCCGGGTAAGGAGCTGTTTGCCCCGGCTATCGCGGTTAGTGCCCTGGATATTTTATTCAAGGTGGGTAATAACCTCTGGCGTGCAGTGGCTGATCTGGCCCTTTACGGCATGATTGCCTTTGCCGCCTACCTGGTTTTCGTGGCCATTCGCTGGCCAATCGAGCGTTGGTGGAAAGAACGTCGCCAGGCCAGGCTGGAGCCTGAAGAGGAGCAAGACCCACGCACCCTGCGTGAAATCATGGATGATGGCGATGCCGAGCCCACCTATGCCCAGCATGACCGCCACGGCATGCGTGTAGAGCCAAGACTCTAGCCTTGATCAAGCCGCTTGCCCGCACCGGCAAGTGGCTTGATTTTCTTGCTTTTGCTGGCAACTGAGTGCGACTGGCAAAGCTTACCCCGCCGAACAAAAACTATCGCAACCTGCATATGGCGGGCGACTGCCGGGTAGCGCCTGGGCTAATCTTGTGCAAACGCACTTTGCGCAATGGCAAGGCGCTGAGAAATCCCTGAAAACCATAGTGCGTCCAGGTTACTACAGCGGTTGGAGAAAACAGGATGTGTGAACTGTTGGGCATGAGTGCCAACGTGCCGACTGATATTGTTTTTAGCTTTACCGGGCTGATGCAGCGCGGTGGCAGTACCGGCCCGCACCGCGATGGCTGGGGGATAGGTTTTTATGAAGGGCGCGGTCTGCGCTTGTTCCAAGACCCCAGCGCCAGTTATGAGTCGGAAGTGGCAAAGTTGGTGCAGCGCTACCCGATCAAGAGCGAAGTGGTGATCGGGCATATTCGCCAAGCCAATGTTGGCCGGGTCTGCCTGGCCAATACTCATCCCTTCGTACGCGAAATGTGGGGGCGTAGCTGGTGTTTTGCCCACAACGGCCAGTTGGCGGACTTTGCTCCCGAACTGGGCTTCTACCAGCCCATTGGCGATACGGACAGTGAAGCGGCCTTTTGCGATTTGCTCAACCGGCTACGGGCTGAGTTTCCCTGTGCGGTTGAGGTCGAGCAAATGTTGCCGACCTTGGTTCAGGCCTGTGCCGCCTACCGGCGAAAGGGCGTTTTCAATTGCCTGCTCAGTAATGGCGATTGGCTATTTAGCTTTTGTTCAAGCAAGCTAGCCCATATCACCCGTCGCGCACCTTTCGGGCCGGCACAGTTGACGGATGTTGATGTGCAGGTCGATTTTCAGTCAGAAACCACGCCCAATGACATAGTCACAGTGCTGGCAACGGCGCCATTGACCAATAACGAGAGCTGGAATTTGTACCAGCCGGGAGAGTGGCGTTTGTGGCGCGCGGGGGAATGTATCGCACAAGGCCTGGCGGATTAACCAGGAATAAAGGGGAGGGGGCGGATGTTTAAAAGCTATCTACGCTTGGCGCTGTTTGCTTTGGGCTTGCTGGTCGGTGTGCAGGTGCCTGGCTATATCGACGATTACAGCAAGCGTGTCGATGCGCACCTGCAGGAGTCCGAGCAAAGCCTGCAAGGCTTCCGTGACACTGCAAAACGCTTTTTCAAGGGCGATATGCTTGCCTTGGTGGCGCATTATCAGGCCAGTGATGATCCGGTGATGCAAAGCGATGCAAAGAGCGTCAATACCCTGGTGATGCGTTCGGACTGGCTTAAGGCTGAATCCAAAGCCATGCATGGCCCCTGGTATCAGCAGGTTTGGCATCTGGCTACCGCTGCCGATTCCGAGTTGCTCAGGGAAACCTACGCGGCCTATAGCTTCCAGGTGTTACTGGTGCCCGAGGCGATTGCCTGGGGAATTGTCTGCGCCTTGTTGCTGGCGTTGCTGGTCGAACTGTTGCTGGTGACCATTGTACAACTGCTTGGCGGTGGCCAGAATCGTCGCGTGCGTGACCGTCATTGGCGATAAGCATGCTCAAGCGCTGCCGCAGGTGAGCCTGCGGCATTTGCTTATTTGGACAGCAACTTCATGCCGTCTTCTAGGCCTTGCAAGGTCAAGGGATACATCTTGTCCTCGACCAGTTCACGAATGATGTTGGTCGAGGCGGTGTAGCCCCAGGTGTCTTTGGGGTAGGGGTTGATCCAGATGAGTTTCTTGTATTTCTCCATGAAGCGCTTGATCCACAGATAACCTGGTTCTTCGTTCCAGTGCTCGACGCTGCCACCGGCCTGGGTGATTTCATAGGGCGCCATGGCCGCATCCCCGACAAATACGACTTTGTAATCAGCGCCATACTTGTGCAGCAGGTCCTGGGTGGAGAAACGCTCGGAGGTGCGGCGCAGGTTGTTTTTCCACACCGACTCATAAATGCAGTTGTGAAAGTAGAAGTACTCCATGTGCTTGAACTCGGTCTTGCACGCGGAAAACAGCTCTTCACAAACCTTGACGTGGGCGTCCATCGAGCCGCCGATGTCGAACAGGATCAGCAGTTTGACCGTGTTGCGTCGCTCCGGTCGCATGCGGATGTTGAGCAGGCCTGCGTCCTTGGCGGTATGGTCGATGGTGCCATCGAGATCCAGCTCATCTTCGGCGCCCTGGCGGGCAAACTTGCGCAGGCGGCGTAGTGCAACCTTGATGTTGCGCGTGCCCAGCTCAACCTGGTCGTCGAGGTTCTTATAGTCGCGCTGGTCCCACACTTTCACGGCTTTACCCTGGCGCTTGCCGGCATCTCCAACACGAATCCCTTCCGGGTTGAATCCGCCTGAACCGAAGGGGCTTGTGCCGCCCGTGCCAATCCACTTGTTACCGCCAGCGTGGCGCTCTTTCTGTTCTTCGAGACGCTTTTTAAACTCTTCGATGAGTTTGTCCAGGCCGCCGAGGGATTCGATCTTGGCGCGTTCTTCTTCGCTGAGCGAACGCTCGAACTCCTTGCGCAGCCATTCATCCGGGATCAGCGCTTCAATATGCTGGTTGAGGTTTTCCAGGCCATTGAAATAGGCGCCGAAGGCGCGGTCGAACTTGTCGAAGTGGCGCTCGTCCTTAACCAGAATAGTGCGGGCGAGGTAATAGAACTCGTCCATGTCAGCGAACACCACGTTGTGTTTCAACGCGTTGATCAGGTCGAGCAACTCACGCACCGAGACCGGCACCTTGGCTGCACGCATTTCGTTGAATAGGTTAAGCAGCATGGCTGCACCCTCATGTGTAGGTTCGGATCGGGCTGCTGCGCTTCGGCCCTCGCAGGCAGGCTTGGCTGGCCAGCGAGGACTCTCTACACGGGCTCTCGCCCGAGAGCGACCGGCCGAGCGGAGTCGCCACGATCGGACAATTAGCGACCGGCGCGGCGGCTCATAAAGGCCAGGCGTTCGAGCAGTTGAACATCCTGCTCGTTCTTGACCAAGGCCCCGGCCAGCGGCGGAATCGCCTTGGTTGGGTCGCGCTCACGCAATACCGCTTCGCCGATGTTGTCGGCCATCAGCAGTTTCAGCCAATCAACCAGTTCGGAGGTCGAAGGCTTCTTCTTCAGGCCCGGCACCTTGCGCACATCGAAGAACACGTCGAGGGCCTCGCTGACCAGGTCTTTCTTGATGGTCGGGTAGTGCACGTCAACGATGCGCTGCAAGGTGTCCCGATCGGGGAAGGCGATGTAGTGGAAGAAGCAGCGGCGCAAGAAGGCATCCGGCAGTTCCTTCTCGTTGTTCGAGGTGATGATGATAATCGGGCGCTGGACCGCCTTGATGGTTTCATCGGTCTCGTAAACGTAGAACTCCATCTTGTCGAGTTCTTGCAGCAGGTCGTTGGGGAATTCGATGTCGGCCTTGTCGATTTCATCGATCAGCAGGATGACTCGTTCTTGGGATTCAAAGGCTTCCCAGAGTTTGCCCTTCTTGATGTAGTTGCGTACATCGTGGACCTTGTCGGAGTCGAGTTGCGAGTCGCGCAGGCGGCTGACCGCGTCATATTCATACAGGCCCTGGTGGGCCTTGGTGGTTGATTTGATGTGCCAGGTGATCAGGCGCGCGCCAAAGGACTCGGCCAGTTGCTCGGCCAGCATGGTCTTGCCGGTACCAGGCTCACCCTTGACCAGCAACGGGCGTTCCAGGGTAATGGCAGCGTTAACCGCAAGCTTGAGATCGTCGGTTGCGACGTATGACTGAGTGCCTTCGAACTTCATGCTAAATCCTCACACCGGTACGCCCGGGTAATCGCCACGGGTCAATGGGTTAAAGCCCAACTATACCGTGCCGGTTGGGCCGCTGTGAACGAAGACGGGGTATTCAGTCACTGAATGGCGAGTCACCTTGCAAACGTTCCTTGGGACCGGTCATTGCCGGGTTGAGTCGAAACGATTACTGAATGCCTTGACGAAGGCATTGCGCAGAATCGATTTGAAGGCCTGCCAGTTACTGACGTCGTAGGCGTTGAGGTCGCCGGCAATCTCGATGCGGGTGGCGAATTGGTCCTTGCTGTGGTTTTTCAGCAGCCAGCCGCCGCTGCCAACCAGGGCTTCCCAGATACCGCTGAAAAAGTTTTTATCCTCGGCCTCGACATCTTGTTGCCAGTCGAAAATCTCCATGTCACGCAGCAATGGCTTGGCATAGCCATCGATCTTGCCTTTACGCGCCTCTAGCTCCATGACGAAGTCGCCATTGCCTTTGACAAAGTCAAAGTCGGCGTAGGTGCGGGTGAAGCTATTGAGTTGCTTGAGTTCGATATCGGTAACGCGCAGCTTTAGGTCAAAATCATCCAGCTTGCCCAGCGGATTGAGTTTGGCGCTGGTTTGCAGTGGCGCGTTGCCGAAGATTTTAGCGGTGGCCTCGAAACTCGCCGGCAACAGCGCTTTGCTGGCGTTGGTATTGCTTAGATTCAACAGCGTGGCATTCAGTTGGGTGGCTTTTATATCCACCGGCGGTTTCGAGTTGAAGTTGCGAAAGGCCAGGGTGCCCTGGTTGACCCTGACTTCATTGAGAGTGATGGGCAACAAGGCTTTGAGTTGCTGGCGCCAGTCGACCCCTTCACCGGTTTGCGAGGCTGCGGCATTGCCGCCATCGACAAAGGTCAATTTAGGCTGCTCGAACACCACACTCGCAACCACGGCATGATCGTTCCACAGAGCGCTCCAGCTCACCGAAAGGTCAATTGATGGTGCCTCCAGCAGCGGTACCGGGACCTTGCCGTTGACCTTGCTGATGTTCAACTGGTTAATGCGATAGGCGCCGCGCCACAGCGCAAGGTCGACATCGGTGATATGCCCGCGATAATCACCCATGTCGGCGAGCTGTTCATTAAGGTAATCACGCACCAATGATGGCAGCATAATGTGCAGCACCACCAACAGGCAGGCGATGCTGATTAGAGTCCACAGAGGTATAGCGAAACGTTTTCTCATAATTAAACTGACTCGCTAACGCGTAATTGGTTTCCAGTAATCAACCCATTGGGCTGGATGTGCACGCTTGGAGCGCCGTGCTGGCCTGTACGGTTGTGATTATTCGCGGCCTAATGTTGCAGAAGTTGCCTGGCTACTGGACGCGCGCAAGCTTGCGTCATAGGCTAATCAGCTAACTCCGTACAAGGATCCCATCATGAGCCGCATCTTTGCAGACAACGCACAAGCCATCGGCAATACACCGCTGGTGATGATTAATCGCCTGGGCCCCAAAGGGGTGACCATTCTTGCCAAGATCGAAGGTCGCAACCCTGCCTACTCAGTCAAATGCCGGATTGGCGCCAACATGGTCTGGGATGCGGAAGCACGCGGCGTTCTCAAGCCCGGCATGACCATTGTCGAGCCAACCTCCGGTAACACCGGTATTGGCCTGGCGTTTGTGGCCGCTGCGCGTGGCTACAAACTGTTGCTGACCATGCCAGCGTCGATGAGCCTTGAGCGACGCAAGGTACTTAAAGCGCTTGGTGCCGAGTTGGTGCTGACCGAGCCAGCCAAAGGCATGAAGGGCGCTATCGAAAAAGCCACTGAAATTGCCCAGTCGGACAGTGGCAAATACTTTATGCCACAGCAGTTCGAGAACCCGGCAAATCCGGAGATTCACGAGAAGACCACGGGCCCGGAAATCTGGAATGACACCGAAGGTGCAATTGATGTGCTGGTCTCCGGCGTAGGTACTGGCGGTACCATTACCGGGGTTTCGCGCTACATCAAGAAGACCCAGGGCAAGCCGATCCTTTCGGTCGCTGTCGAGCCCACCAGTTCCCCGGTTATCAGCCAGACCATCGCGGGTGACGAGGTCAAGCCGAGTCCGCACAAGATCCAGGGCATAGGCGCGGGGTTCGTACCGAAAAACCTTGATCTGGACATGGTTGACCGGGTTGAGCAGGTCAGTGACGAAGACTCAAAAGCCGTTGCGCTGCGCCTGATGCGCGAGGAGGGCATTCTCTGCGGTATTTCCTGTGGCGCGGCCATGGCCGTGGAAATGAGAATCGCCAATGAGCCGAACATGCAAGGCAAGACGATCGTGGTTATCCTGCCGGATTCTGGCGAGCGTTACCTGTCGAGCATGTTGTTCAGCGATATGTTCAGCGATCAGGAAATGGTCCAGTAGTAGCCTGAAGGCCGCAGCCGCTAAGGATGCGGCTGCTCTGCATGAAAGCCGCGCGCCCGAGCAATGCACCGGCATGATTTTCCTCAAGGCTAGCGCGCTCCCAATGTGCTTGCCTTTGTGGCCGGGTGCCGCATCGCCGCATCTATGCTCACAGGCACGCACTACAACGCATTAACCTGGACCAGGGCGGTCGAGTTCCATGCCTCGACCACCCCGGGTTGTAGCGGCTACATGTGCATATAGATATTCGGCCCCACCGGCAAGCCAAGCATCGTCCACAACAGCATGAACGCTGTCCAGCACACCAGGAAACCCAGCGACAGCGGCAACATGGTCGCCATCAGAGTCCCTAGTCTCAACTTCGGATAGTATTGCTGCATAAAGGCCAATACCACGGCGAAATATGGCGACAGCGGGGAAATGATATTGGTCGTACTGTCTCCCACGCGGAACATGGCCATGGTGAATGCAGGCTCGATATTCAACTGCATCAGCATGGGGATGAAAATCGGTGCGAATAAGGCAAACTGCGCAGAACCTGATGTCATGAAGATATTCATCAGCGCGGTGAGCAAAATGAAGCCGACGATCAAGCTATAACCGGTTAATCCCAGCGAAGTCAGAAAAGTTGCGCCCTCAAAGGCAATCAAACTGCCGATCCCGCTCCATTTAAACAGCGCGATAAACTGTGAAATCATAAAGAACAACACCAAGATCGAGGCGAGGTTCTTTATGCACCCGGTCATGATTTCCGGAATATCTTCAGCCTTCTTGATTACCCCCGTCGCCTTGCCATACACATAGCCCACGCCCAGGAAGTAAATAAACAGGAAGGGCACAAATGACTTCATGAACGGCGAGGGAATCAGACCGCCCTCGGCATTTCGAAATGCCGAGTCCGCAGGTAGCAATATCAGAAGTATCAAGCCTACGAACGCCAGGGTGAACAGGCCCGCATGCTTTAATCCGCGTTTCTCCTCAGGGGTGATTGCAGCTTCCAGTGAAGTCTGAGCCTTTGTGTTGATGGTCAATACCGACATTGGCAGGATTCGATTGAGCCGAGGTTCAACGATCTTGTCGACGATGACGGTGCCGACAATGGCGAGAATGACAACCGAGCAGGCGGCAAAATAATAATTGTCGACTGGCGACACATAGGCATTTGGGTCAATGATCCTTGCTGCTTCCGTTGCAAGTCCGGAGAAGATTGCATCACCGGCGGTAACAAAGAGGCTGGCGTCATAACCAGCACTTACCGCTGCATATGCTGCCGCGGCTCCGGCGATAGGGTGGCGGCCGACAGAGAGGAAGATCATTGCGACCAAGGGGGTGAAAATCAAAACGCTGGCATCTGAAGCAATGGATGACGAAACCCCGGTGATAAACACCAGAAAGGTCAGCAGGTGCCTTGGCGCTTTGGTCACGGTCTGCTTCATCACGATTGAAATGAGCCCGACGTGATCGGCAACACCGATACCGAACATCACAATGATAATGGTGCCCAGTACCGGGAAGTTGACAAAGTTGCTGACCAGGCTGGTAAAGATATGAACAATACCTTCGCCACTGGCCAGGCTTTTAACCAGTACCGCTTCACCGGTTTTAGGGTTGATGCTGTGAACCCCGAAATAATTTAATACTGCTGAAAGCACCAGGGTGATAAGTGATAAGTAAAAGAATAAAAAGAACGGGTGTGGAAGCTTATTACCAACCCGTTCAATTGCCCCTAGCACGCCAGATGAATGTTCCATTTCAGGCAGTGCCATTTCGGCAGATTTACTCATGTGCCTTTTCCTTCTTGTATTTTATTTTAAGATTAAGACAGCAACGCGTCGGCAAGGCTCAGGTAGCAATCCGTTGCAACCGCGATAAGTGCATCATTGAAGTCATAGTGAGGGTTGTGCAGGTAGGCTGAATCCATGCCGTTGCCGATAAAGAAGTAGCACCCGGGAACTTCTTGAAGGTAAAAGCTAAAGTCTTCGGCGCCCATGGTGGGCATGTAGTCAATTTTCTCGACCCTGCGATCAGGCATGTGCTTGCGGAAGGCATTGATTGCCGTGTCGGTTGCCTGGGCATCATTGATCAGCGCGGGGATGTCCAGCAGTATGTTGAAGCCATAGTCGCAGGCGCCTGCAAGGCATGCCGATTTCAGTGCGTTTTCAGTTGCCGCGACCAGCATGTCACGGGTTTCCAGCGAGTCGGAGCGCAAGCTGATGGTCAGATTGCAGTTGTTCGGGATGACATTGATGCCCTTTCTGCTACCGGCCTGGATGCTCGACACCGTTATCACGCCTGAACGCAAAGGCGATAACTGCCTGGCAACCGCCGCCTGGACATGATTGATGAACTGCGCCGCCACAACGATGGGGTCATGGGCCAGATGAGGCATGGCGGCGTGTCCGCCTTTGCCGGTAATGGTGATTTCAATGGAGGTGTCGCCACCCATTGCAGAGCCGGGTTTGGCAAAGATATAGCCCTGCTCGAAGCCCGGACGGTTATGGAAGCCGAAGATCATGTCCACCTGTGGGGTTTGCAGAACGCCGTCGTCAATCATGGCCTTGGCGCCAGCGCCACCTTCTTCAGCAGGTTGGAATATGAGCTTGATTTTTCCGACGTACCGGTCCTTTCTCTGCAGCAGTGCCTCAGCGGCGCATAACAAGGCTGCGGTATGCCCGTCATGGCCACAGGCATGCATCTTTCCATCGATGGTCGACTTGTAGGGAATGCAGTTTTGCTCATGGATGGGCAGCGCATCCATGTCGCTGCGAAACGCAATGCAAGGGCCTGGCCTACCGGTATCCAGCATGCCAACTACCCCTGTCTTGCCCAGTCCTTCGCAGACTTCATAGCCCAGATCTCTCAGGGTTCTGGCCACCAATTGCGCGGTCTTGGTTTCTTCATATTTGAG
This sequence comes from Pseudomonas sp. S9, assembly GCF_000222125.1. Taxonomy (NCBI): domain Bacteria; kingdom Pseudomonadati; phylum Pseudomonadota; class Gammaproteobacteria; order Pseudomonadales; family Pseudomonadaceae; genus Pseudomonas; species Pseudomonas sp. S9. The sequence continues at coordinate 214,951 of NZ_AFFX01000001.1, forward strand.
TTCGGGGTGTTTGTGGATTTCATGCCGGAGTTCCACGTACTTGTTAGTGTCAATCATTGTTGTTATTGCTCTCTAAGTGAACGAACTGACTAGCCAGTCACATATAAGAAATACCCAAGCATTAACGCGCCAGCCTTTTGGCTAGCTGAATGACGAGTGCGGGCTGTTAACGCCAGCTATTGCGCATCTTTCGGCAAGCGACACATTCATGGACGGGGATTGTGCTGGGCGAGCGCGCAGTTGCAGTGCCGCCATAGGCAGGTGGGCATGTCCATCAATCAAGCTGACTGAACGCGGGCTATCAGTGCTGGCACAGTCACCAGCCCCTGATATTGATGATGGTATTTGCCTGTCGGGCAGGAGTGTCGCGTCCAGTTGGCTGCGTCACATTCCGGTTGCGTTCCAAACGCCTCGGCCGATGCGGCAGGGTTCGGCATCAAGCGGGGCAGGGCACTACTGCCCCGCCAATGGCATTAGCGGGCAGTACTTTGTGTGGTCGAGGGCACAGGAGCGGGCCGGCTTGGGCGCACCACCAGCCACAAGGCCAGCGCAATAGCCGCGCCGCCATAGACATAGGCCCAGGATAACGGCTCGTCCAGCAACAGCCAGCCCCAAAGCACGCCGAACACGGGGATCAAGAAGGTCGTGGTTGATGCCTGAACCGGACCTATGTCGCTGATCAAGCGGAAATACAGCACGTAGGCGAACGCCGTGCAGATAAAGCCAAGACCCGCCAATGACAGCCATTCACCGGCGCCACCCCAGGAGACAGGCGGCTGCATCACCAGGGAGCCGATAAACAAGGGGGTCAGGAACAAGCTGGCGCCCACCAGACTGCTAAAGGCGGTGAGACGATTGTCGAGGCCGCCTTGCTGTCCAATCCACTTGCGGGTCAGAAACCCGGCGAAGCCATAGCAGGTGGTTGCTACCAGGCAGGCGGCCGCGCCGAGCAGCATGTGCAGGTCGACGCTGATGGGGCCGGTCTGAGTGAAGAGCCAGACGCCAAATAAACCCAACGCAACACCGACTGCCTTGCTGGTGGTCAGGGCTTCGCTGAAGAACAGCATGCCGATGAGCACGCCCATAAGCGGGCTAGTGTCTGCAATATTATGATTGAGATATCCAATCTCCCCAGTTGTGCAGGGATGACAGCACTTTGGTTGGTGTTTGCAGTTATGATCTAGCAGCAGGTTGCGGAGGGCTTGTTAAGGGGTTGTTCTCGTTTCCTTGACTTATAAGATTCCGAACTATCCTTAGATATGGGAGGCAGTTTTCTTGGCTTGGCTACTGATGCTCGTGTGCCTTGACCAAGGGGCAGAAGATCGCTAAAAACCGTTTTGCCTGAGATTGTTGCAGGCATAAAAAAGCCCAGAGCCATAAGGCCCCGGGCTTTCGAACCGCTCTTGGGTGTAGTTTTGCAGACCGATACCCAAGCGCTTAACCACAACTAAGCCGTAACCGACTTAGGTTTAGAGTATGGGATACACGCTGCGGTATTTCAATATCGTGGCATTGAATCGCAGACTCTTTACCCGAGCGGCACGGTGATGCATAGGACTCACAACCATGCTTGAGCATGAAACAGAGTTGCACCCTCTAGACCCGGCTAAGGTCGGACACCGTGACGAAGAGCCGTATCAGTTTGAGTTTGATTTCTAACTGATACGGGCGGGGTGGCAATGCTGCCCCGTTCCAACACTGTGCTACACAGATATCCTTGTGAAGCCCTGCCCCAGACTGACAGCTGATGGTAGCAATTCAATTGCTACTCAAGTGGTACTCTGCGTACCGCTTGGGACTCTTGGCTTTTTAGCAGACTCAGAGCAACCGTAATGACGATTTAAAGCTCTCTGAAGCCCAATAATACTAACTTGGCCTGAGTGGCAATATGGAGATGTAATGCGCTTTGACGACATACCGGACAAACCTTTTGGCGTATTGGCCCCGATAGACAAAAATGTTTTCGAAATTATGTGGGCGTGGCTAAACGCTAACTCAGGTGTTCTAGCGTTGTTGCTAGTACTTCTACCGCTCTGCTGGAGCGTCTACACGCACCTTTCCATCAAGAAACAAGACCTCAAAGAGAGGCGTTTCGACGCATACCACAAACTGATACAACAACTGGTTGAGCGTGAACGTAATGACATGCCACTGCGTATCGACAGACAGATTGCTGTTGTCTTTGAACTCCGAAATTTCAAAGAGTACTTCCCGGTGAGCTTGCGTATTCTGAAAGGATTAAAAGAAGACTGGAAGGACTACGGGCCCGAGAGTAAGAGGACACGACTTCATGACGAGCTTGATCTAACCATCCAGTTGATGGAGGCAAAACGCAGTAAATGCTTCTGGCAATAAGTGCAGTGAAAAGGCTTAGCTGCCTGATGCAACCATACAAAAAATCCCCCCTTAAGGTACTGCGATGAGCAAAGATAATTGGATGTGGGTTCCAATGTTGGCCTTTATCGCGGGGGTGGCAATGCCGTGGTTGTGCGTGAGTTACCCAAGTAGCGAGAGGGGAGTGGGCATGTTGGCTGCAATGGTCACCACCGTGGCAATCCTCCTCTGTTCACTCTTTAAAGTAATTGGTAGACGGATGCCTAAAATTGCCAATTGGGCGCTTAACTCTTTTACTGGGGCCACGATACTGGCGTTCCTGACACCATTTCTGTCTATCGTTGGGGCATCGTTTTTCGTAGGGTTTTCCGTGCCTTTCTGGTTGCATATCATCCTAGGGATAGCTCTCATGATCTTGGCTTTCACCCTCATGGTACGAGACAAACCACTTAAAACTTAATCCCCATTTCCCCGCCAGAAAAACCGAGCACATCGAGCGATTGCTGGTGCTTCAATACTGAAAATATCTGTTGAGGGCTTCGCTATAGGAGCGCTGCTTAACACAGCCCACTAGGGCCTATGCATGCCGGTCGTAAATTTAAAATATCTGAGTCGTCAGAAAGCAAAAAGCCCCGCATAAGCAGGGCCTCAGGCACACAGAGAGGAGATTGGTGTACTGAGTCTGCTGGGATTAGACCGCTTTGGCTGTCCAGAGACGTTTGATCGTACTCAAGCTGACTTCAAGCTCTTTGGCCGCTGCACTCTGCGAAAGGCCTTGATTCTTGAGTAGCTGCACTTTGTCAGCACTTACAGCAGCAGGGCGTCCGAGAATCTTACCTTGGGATTTGGCACGAGTTAGGCCAGCTTGAGTACGCTCGATAAGTAGGTCACGTTCGAATTGAGCTACAGAGGCGAGTACGCCCATAGTCATCTTACCTGCGGCACTGGTGAGGTCTACACCACCTAAGGCCAGACAGTGAACCTTGATACCCTTGCTCTCCAGCAGTTGGACTGTTGATTGCACGTCAATGGCGTTACGACCTAAGCGGTCGAGCTTGGTTACAACTAGAACATTGCCAGCTTCCATGCGGTCTAGCAGCTTATGGAAGCCTGCACGCTCACTGGCACTTGTAGAGCCTGAGACTGTTTCCTCAATAACACGCTGTGGCTCAAGGTCGAATCCAGCTGCTTTGATCTCTTGCACTTGGTTAGCTGTGGTCTGGCCTGTGGTGGAAACACGGCAATATGCAAAAGTGCGTGACATGGCTGAAATCCTCTAGTGGTTGACTGGTGTCAATAACGTAGAGTCATAATGACTGATAGTGTCAAAAGTATCAACTCTATTTTATGACACCTATATACCACTGGTCTGAACTGGGTTCAAAAACGACCGTTTATGACACTGGCGTTCGGCAGTGATTTTAAAGTCTGTACTTCTGGGGTTCTAGGTAATGATTGGGGTAATCAGCGCAGCCAGAACAATTATAAGCACGCCGACAAATACCTCCATGGAGCACGAAAGTAGGGGCTTAACTATTTTAAGTGGCAGAGAGTGCCAGAAGCTGGAGCGTACCAATACAAACGTTGAGGCGTCCTTAAGGCCTTCAAGTCGCTGTACACCTGCATGCGTCAGTTCTGGATTACAAAGCCACACGGCACCAGAGATAGGTTGATGACGAACAGTGCTGATATAGCCAGCGGTAATGAGGGACTTGAGAATCAAGGTTTCACTGAGACCAGTATATTTTTTAAGGCAATGAACCTGCGCCAGTGCCTCATACACTTCTTTGTCGTTCGCGTTCATAAAGTTCTTGCTCTCTGCGCTTGGTTGTGATTGATACATAATGCGCTAGTTGCATATAGTCGTCTAGACTTGGCACGTGTCTTGCTTGGGTGTATAATCGCGACCTCGCCAAGCTATCCCTCCGCCTCCTAAGCTCCTGCAAACCAAACAAGATGCTGACTCTGTCTGCCGTCTAGCATTCCTGTGCGTGTCTGGAATATCTCAGAGAGAGGATTTTGCATTTGCGTGTAAAAAATCATTCTGAGTGCCAGCTGAGAGAGAAAAATCACCCGGTTTAGCAATAAGGCATGCAAGGCCTGAAAATGCTGGGCTGTGGCTTATAGCTGGGAGAGGAGGAGGGCACTGCGGGAGTGCTGAAGGCGGGAAATTGGTACGGTTTTCCTATGTTTTCAATGGGTTATCAGTGGGTTGTTGGTGGCTGCGTTTTTCGTTTTGATATCCATTTGCACAACCACTGACAGTCGATCGCATTCGAGCTAACCAAGATTTTGCATAGATGCGCGATTTCCAGTCCATTCTTTGGTGCTTGATACGCAAACGTTTTACACAAGCCGATCGCTGAAGCGAATGCTCCTAATAGCCAGCTTTCGATCGATAACTGCCCTTCGCCGAGTGAAGTGTCATAATGCTCCCACGGACGATGACTGGCTTGTGGGGACAATGAGTGACTAATTTCGTATTTTCACGTAGAGCAATGCAAGCTCGTATTAATGATCTTGCGAAAACCCTTAGCTCCACTCAACTCACTGCAATCATTAATAGACTTAATGCTGCGGATGCCACCCGGCTCCATATGATGTGGGAGTTAGTAATACTACATGGACTCTCACAGGTGGGGCACCTCAAGCACGAACTAACGCTGCCGAATGGACGTCGTCCAGATATCCCCTGGATTATAAAACAAAAAGACGGCAGTGCACTAACGATTTTTGGCGATATCACTACAATATCCGATGATGGGCTTGACGCTCAGAATCCCCTAAATTATTTAACTGACGAAACCATCCGACTTGCATCTAAGCTTGGATTGCGTCCCGGAAATTTTTGGACTGATGTTCGTGGAGAGACGACAGGGCCTCGCCAAAGAAGCAAAATGCGCCTGATGTTGCCTGAAAAATCTGCGATAAGTAGTTTCATCAAAACAAGGCTTGAACCTTGGATTTATAGCATCAGAGAATCCCCCTCGATAAAGTCCATATTTGAAGTTAACGAAAACAATATCAATCTTAAAATAATTTATGATCCGAACCGGGAGAATGGTGGTGGCAGCCATACTAGCTACACTGTAGCCACATCAAAAAATATTAACCCTTTGTTTAGCGCTCTCAAAGGCAAAGTTAAGCAGTTAAACGGCGCGCCGGAAGACTCTCTTCGTGTTGTCATCGCTTGCGATGGTGGGTGTGACTTAATTAGAAGAGGTAATAGAGGGGTATCACACGATACCTATACTGCGAGAGAGGTTTCAGAAGACTTTCTTCGTCAGAATAGTAATATTGATGCTGTATTACTAGTCACCGTAGATGAGCAACATTATTCACTTGGTATCTCAGCAGAATATCAAATGAACTACGAGCTAGTCTGCGCTCCACCTCAAGACCGTTCTCTCCGAGCTACGAACAAGTCAATCGAATCATTAGTCGCAGCGTTGAATGACGCTTTAACATACTTGCCGAGGCCATTACGCCCTGCCTATCATTCTGCCTCGCTACTGAAAACTCTTGGCGTTGGATGCGATCACTTGGGAAACTATTCTATGGAAGGCAATAAATTCACAATCTCATCTAGAGGACTACTTAGGCTTCTTGCAGGGGAGATTTCTACTGAAGATTTCACTCGTGCGCACGGATGGGATGACCCTGCGAACCCCATGAACCCTTTTGCGAGTGCTCTCAAGAAGGGATTTATGATCAGCAGCGTTGGGGTAGCTGATGGCATGGACTCCGATGACGATGATATTACTATCACAATAGATAAGCTTGACGCCGCCGCAGCTCCTTTCATCTTTCCGAGCAAAGACTATCCGGGCAATCCATGATGGATCGTTCCTAATTTCGTTGATACGTAATTGACTGCTTCTGGTGGATTGCTGCCTGTCGCGACTGGTAGCTTCGGCTCGTTCTCTGCAAGTCAGGGTCGCGAATCAATCCGGCCAAGTCTGATGTAAATGATTGGTCAGGCCGAGTGCACATAGATGTGCAGGTCTGTGTGATTACCCAGTCCCTAAGAAACTCAACTCAATGGATGTCCATATCTCGCTGGTTGAGGTGTTCGTGACCCAAGAGAACCGTAAGTGAAGTTGTGGATGGTGATTGTTTTCATTGTGCAGTCTCACTTGTGAGGGCCATTGCCAACACCTTACGGCGGTCGGCAAATGGCAGGGCTGCTAGGGTTGTGCTGAGGTCTTCCAGTGTGAGCGCCTTGGTCACGGCGTTGGGCATGTGCTGGGCTAGCAAGGCTAGCTGTTCATCAACTGAGGCAGCAGCCTTGGTGACTTCCTGCTCCACAGGAGCTGGCTTATGGGCTGCTGGGTGGTATTGAGCGAGCAATAGCTCGCGGGTGTGATCGATTTTCATCTTGGGTTTCCTTTGTGCATGGCTCCGCCACAGGAATGGCTTTCCTGATAGCAGTGGCTTTAGTTTTGTGTGTGAGAATGCTGGCTGACGCCAACGGGAATAGCTTTGTGCGTGATGTGCCCATAGATGGGCGGGAGAGAAAACGCACTCAACTCGTCTCAGGACTACGTCCCTCAACTATTCTGCTATCACTCGGACTACGTCCTCATTAACGCAGAACCATAATCAATACTAATAAAAGACCTTGTTCAGGTGTCACCCTGTCACCTTTGGGTCTAAGCCCCAGCATTGGCGGGGTCTGTAGAGGGTGACAGCTTGGGTGACGGCTTTGATATGAGGTGTCACCCTGTCACCTTTAGCTGTCACCTTTGTGGGAGGAGAGCATCTAAATCTTTAGGTTTAGACGTAGAACTTAGACCGGCTGCGATACCTTTGGGCGTAATGTAATAGCGTTGAGTCTTGGCTCTTTTCATTACACACCCTTGCTTCAATAACGAACCACTTACTTGCATGTCTGTTAGTTCACGATCCAGCTTTGGTTCCAATGCATGTTTGAGCCAAGACAGCGTCACCACTTGGAGGCTTTCCAAATAGCTTTCAAGTATCCCGTCAATCTGGTCAGCAGTGGAATAGCCCATAAGGGCCTGTTTGCTTTCCGTCATCGGTGCGGGTGCTGTGGGGGTGTACCAATCTAAGTTGATAGTTTCTAAGAAGTTTCGCACCTTCTGAAAACCACCAGAGACAAGCCAAGGCTTGAGAGCATTGTTAATAAATTGCTCGGTCTCGTGCTTGTCCTCTTTGTGGGTGATGTAATCAGGAACCCAGAAGCGTCGATCCTCGCTCTCTAGCATCAGAGGGATATGGTCGTTAGATGTGATCGCAAAATTTATATAGTTCTCGATTGACACAACTGGCTTATGTTTTCTGCGGAGTGTGAACGTTGCATTGCCTTGGATTGCTTTTAGTGCGTCAACTGTGGTTTTCTTTGATCGGTACACTTCATCAATCAAGATGAATGTCTTACCTTCGATGACGTCATTAAAATCACCAACAACGTCTTTCAGTGAGCACAAAACTACTGATGATCGGCCAAGTAAGTTTGCCATTAGAGTTTCGGCAAAGAACCCTTTGCCTACACCATGCTCGCTACGAAGCAAGAGGGTGGCCGTAATGCGTTGTTCAGGGCGTCTTACACTATGAGCAATCCACCATAAAAAGTACTTTCGTTGTTGGCGGTCAGGAAACCAACGCTCTAAGAACTCTAAGAACAATGCGACTTCTTCTTTGTCATTCGTTCCGGTTGGCTTCAATTTTGGAGGTTGCCACATGTTGGCCAGACCACCTTCTAAGATTGCTGAGCCGTTTGGCTTAAAGTCTTCTCCATAACACCAATGCAGTTTAGATAGTAATGTCTGTTTATCTAATTTATCTACGGTGCCTTTGGCTGCTCCATAGTAAAAGTTGCACAGAATATCGGCGTCAGCTTGATCTAAGCCTGTTAGTAGGTCACGAAATTTCGGATAAGATGCTGTAGTGTTAGGGACTCTTACAAAACGACCTGTGAGAGCTTCTAGGGCGTTGGTGGTTGATTGAGATAGGGCGGCGGGGGTGTTAGTGACTAGTTGTACTACGTTCTGCATTATATGCTCCTTCTTGGCTAGCGTTGTTTGGGGTGTTTGGTTTTGGGTTTGTTGTTGAGTAATTGCAGCGACATTGGCCGCTGCAAAATGGCTGGACTTTCTTGGCTATGAATACATGGCCGCACTCTTTACATGTGCATGTCTTACGCATGGAACTCACCGAGTGCACTTATGGCATCCGCCTTCGCTTTTGCAACAAGCTTCTCGTGTGCTTGCTCTGCCTTGCGTTGAGCTTCATTTTCGGCACGAGCTACAGACTCGGACACGATTGAAGCGACGTGTGCGTCATACTTAACTTTCAAACTTGCACGATAGTCAGCTTCAACCTCTGCCTTGATAGCTTCAATATCTGAGTCGCGTAATGCTTGAGGCTTCACCACATAGAAACCGAAGAGGCCGACACCGTTGGTAAATCCAGCACTTACGGGATAGGTTGGGTGCAACGTGTACCCGGCTGTAAGGTACTCTCCGTAGGCTGTCAGGTGTTCCATTGCCGTATTGGTGCTGACGTATGTAATAGCTCCACGCTCGTTTGTCACATCCTCTCGAGAGTTGTACCAAGCAATTGCATTATCAATTAAAGCGTCCAAGTCTTGTTGAACGAAGTTGTGTGTAATTTTCATCGGTGTTCTCCTTTTAGTATCGAACTACATTGTTATTTGAGGGATGGATAAGGCTGGGATGTACCCACGATCCAGAAGGAATCAAGTAATTGCCGTCTCGTGTTACTGGCTCGCCTACCGTTGTATTAGTAAGTAGCTGTGCAAGTTTTGTATTAGCCTCGTCTGTGATAGCTCCCGGCAAGTCTGGGTTATCGATGACAGCGTGCAAGTATCCGAATACTTCAAGTGCTTCTTCGTGGTCTTTCATTATTTATCTCCTAAGGCTTTGATCTTGGTTTTCAAGTCAGCTATGCCGCTGTCTGCTTGGGTGGTCGATGGCGTAGCTGGGTGTTGTTCATTCAGTAATCGAGCCAACTTCTCGTACAGGGAAAGCAGGGAATTAGCGGCGGTTGCTTTTTTGGCAGCTGACATGGAGTCGTCAGCAATCGCACGATTGAGAACTGATATCGCTTTAATGGCCGATGTCTCCAGTTTCTCAAGCAATCGTTTCTGTTTAGGCGACATTTGGAAGTTCCTCATGTTGCAATCGATTACGTACTTCCTGCCGTGCACGATATAAACGAGAGCGGCACTTCGAAGAACAGGTTTTAGTGTGTGGTCGTTGATCTCGGGCAAGGGGTTCACCGCAAATTACGCATGTACGGTGTAATACTGGTTTGAAGCGCTCTTGAAGCTCTGCGAAGTTGAGCAGAGCGTCGAGTTGTTGAATCGTAGGCATAAAGTGCCCTCCATTTAATTGGTGATAGTTTTGATTTGAGTTTGATTTTCCGTGCAGTTGAGAACGCAACGTCACAGTGTGAGGCGAAAAGAAAAGAGACCGCCGAAACGAATCTCTTCAAGTGTGCCCCACGAGGAGGCCTAAGAATTTGGGCAGTAACGTACTGTGCACTGCGGGGCACTGGAGAGCAGGATGAGGCTGCTGGTACTAGGAGGACGATCCATGCGAAGGGCCAAGAGAAGGAGAAGCGATAAACCTTTCGTACCCTACCCACATAGTATAGCACGTTAGTGCCACTTGTCAATAAATATGTGTACAAAATGAAAAATATATGATAAGCGATCTGCGGGTCGCTTAGTTGTCTCTCTATGTTGTGCATGCCGAGAGTGCGTGAAATGCCTGAGACTTCGCTAGAGGATTTCCTATACCCATTTTTGCTGGGATTTTGGCGTAATGGCCTTCCTGTGGCTTTGTGGGGCATCCTGCCAAGTGATGCACACAGTAATCAAGATCAAAAGCAAATGCGGTTTTGCGTTGACTTCTTTTGATTGATCTACGTACGACCGGAAGGGAGGCGTTGGTGTTGAGGGTTAGCAGTGTATGGAATACACATCCTATTCTGTCTGTGCGTAGCACCGGGTAAACATCCCAAGAATTGAGATTCCCAGTGAGGATAAATCCCAGTAGAGGGGCAGCTTCCCCTGCTCGGGAAAACTGCCTTATATAGGTATGTCTTTTAGGCACCCCAGATATATGGGCATCACAGGTATAGTTCGGCGTCATTGGTGACGCCCAATATCGCTGCAGCGTTATAAGTGGGTTTGAGACCGTGCTTGGCGGTGCTCATCACTGAGTAAGATTTTGCAAATGAAGCAGCCACAGGACGATAAAGTTGTGGTGATTGATGGTTGGGTTGTGCAGCAGGATGCCGAGGGCCGGTATTGCCTCAACGACTTGCACAGAGCAGCTGGTGGCAGTGAGCAGACGAAAGTCTGGCGCTGGAAATCTCTAGGAGAAACCGCAGAACTTATTACTGAACTAAAGCACGGATATCCGTGCTTTGAACCCCTGACATCCAAGAAGGGTCGCTATGGCGGCACCTACGCCGTAAAAGAACTCGTGTATGCATATGCAATGTGGATGGTCGTCACTGTCGTGTCTCCTGCGGAATATCACCTCAAAGCTGTGAAAGTGCTTCTGCGTACTCCTGAGTCGTACGGCTGTTTGGGATCGGCAGATGGTGCTCTGTCTGGGTGTTGAGGTGTCGCAGGATGTAAGCATTCTTTGAGCGACTGGCAAATACATACTCATAGACCTGTTGAGCAGCTCCGTCATCGATTGAAGGCTGGTCAACTGTAATCGTGGAGCCATTGCACTGGATGACGTAGCCGACGTTCTGGAGCAAGGCGTTGAGCTTCACAGTGTCATTCTCGTCAATCCGTAAAGTGTCCTCAAAGTCTGCTGCGTCTATGTAATCGATTGCGGTCTCTGTCGATGCGAGCAGCGTACGTTCAAGCTCAAGCTCTCGTATCTTTGTAGCCACCTCACGTAACTTTACGCCCAAGGCTGGAATATCAGCGCCTAGTTCAGCAACTAAGTCTGTGAGCCTCTCTGAGGCTGTGTGTTGCTCCATAAGCTCTGCCTCAAGAGCTATCAGTCTCTTACCGCTGGTGCTGAGTTGCTGGCTCTGCATGGCCTTCAGTACTGCGTCGTTGCACGTTGTAACCCGGATGTATTCAAGCACTGCGTATGGAATGGATTTACTGTTAGTGCAACCGTGCTCAACACCCAAGCGATGACGATTCATACACACCATTGCGAGGGGAGACACTGGAGACTTGAGCACACAAAATTTGGAGCCACAGACAGCACAGGCAACTAGGCCCGAAAGGAGATACAGGGATGATGCAGACTTTGGCTTGTACCGCTGTCTCAGACGTTCCTGCACACGATAGAACAACTCCTCACTGACCACAGGAGGGTAGACGTTCGGGATGTCGTCAGCCTCTGGGATCGTAGGAGGAAGCTTGCCGTTTTTGTCTCTGAGGTGGCTGTTTGACCATGTCCCTATAGCAATCTTGTTGTTGAACCAACGTTTGATCGTGCTGGGGTTGATCGTGTCTAGCAATGGGTGCTTACCACGTAGGCGGCTCAGAATACGACGCTCTCCAATGCCTGAGGCGTAATCCTCAAATGCCTGTCTAACCAACGGGACAAGCTCAGGAATCAGATTGTTATCCCTGTCTAGCCAAGCTGGCGTGCGACGGGTTACACCTTCACCAGCTTTAGCCTTAGTGCGTTTGCGAGCGTAAGCATCCTTTACCCGACGACTGAGAGTGTCGCTGTATTGGTGTGCCTGTTGGATTTTGGCAACCAACATAAACAGGTGGTTACTGTTGGCACTCTCCCGTGTGTATGTAATGCCGTCATCCAAAGTGACGATGTCAACGCCAGCTTTAACGATCTGGGAAATCAGAGGGAGCATCTCTAATGGCTCCAGACGCCCAGCACGGTCGATAGCTTCAATCAGGATGCAATCGCCTGATTTGATTGCTCCGTTCTCGATAGCTGCTAGGAGTTTTCCGAAGCCATTATCTAAATGCTTGCCAGAGAATCCAGAGACGCCTAGGTCTTCAAAGCTGGAGGTGCTGAGCTGGTAATCAGAGTGATGCTGTAGCCAAGTTGCAACCATGCTTTCTTGTCGAGCAAGGCTGGCACCATGTGCCTGTTGTGCACTGGAAAATCTGATGTAGGAGTAGGCTGTAGGCACTGGAAACGCTCACGCTGTTGAGTGTCGAGCACCAATCATAACATTGCGGATTTCTTCGGGGTCATCGCGTTGAAGATCGATGAGTAACCCGCTGGCAGCACTAGGGCGGCCAGACAATACATTGCCGAAGGCAGGCCCGCGTTGATCACGCCAAGTGCCAGGCACTGCTTGAGTTTGCCGCGAAAATCCCAGTCGACCCGCATCACCAGCAGAATAACCAGCAAGCCCAGAGCGCCGAGCGTGGCGCGAAAGAATGCGGTCGGCATGCTGCCAAGCACGGGCGCGACGATACGCATGAACATGAAGCTGGCGCCCCAGATGGCGGCAAGCAACAGCAGTCGGCATAGATCAGTCAGGCGCACGGTGAAACTCCAGGGCAGGCAAGGCGCATAGTGTTTCCATCTACAGGCGCGATAGCAATCCGAAAATTGCTCTTGAATCTTTTTATTTGCTTGCTGTAGCCCCGATCAAGGCATAAAACCGCCGAGCGCCATTGGCGTCTCGGCGGTTATCACTCGTGCTCGCCTGATCAGGAGCCCAATTGCACCGCTCCAGTCAGCAGGGCGAAAGTCAGCATCAACAGGCTTACGCTCCAGGCCCAGAAGAAGGTATAGGTAATGTGCTTGCGCAACTCTACGCCCGCCAGTGCCAGGGCGAGATAGACGCTCGGCACAACCGGGCTGATTGCAAAACCGGTGTTTTCACCAATCAGCATGGCCCGCGCGACCGATTCCAAGGGCACGCCAGCTGCTACGGCGACATCACGAATAACCGGCAGCAAGGCAAAGTAATAGGCATCGGGCGAGAAGATCATGCCCAGCGGGACACCGAAGAAGCCAACCAGCACATGCAGGTATTGAGCTGATCCATGGGGCAGGATGTCGATGATCGACAGGGCCATGGCATCAGACATCTTGGCCCCGGACAACACACCCAGTAGCACCGCGGCTGCCATCATCACCAGCGACATTTGCAGGGCGTCGGCGGCATGGGCCTTGATGCGCTCGGTCTGCAGGTTGAGATCCGGGAAATTCAGCGGCAAGGCTATGCCAAGCCCGACCATGAAGCATGCATAGAGTGGGAATGTACCGGTAAACAGACAGGCCAGGATTGCAGCGGTGAGCGCGACGTTGCACCAGTAGCGCACCGAACGCGGCGACAAGCCGAACTCCCGCGACTCGGGCTGCCCCAGGCTGGTGTCGAAGGTCGCCGCGGCACCGAGGGACTTGGGGACCCTGCGTTGGGCGCGCAGGCCGAGCCAGGCGGCAATCAGTAGCATCATGCCCAGGCCAAGCAGTTGCACCGGGATCAGGCCGAGCCACAGTTCGGTGGCGTCCAGCCCGGTGGTGGCCGCTGCTCGGGCGGTGGTGCCACCCCAGGGCACCATGTTGATGACCCCGGCTGTCGTGCCCACCAGCATCAACAGCAGGTTGGGGCTCATGTTCAAGCGCTTGTAGATGGGCAGCAACGCTGGGATGACCAGCAGGAACGTCGCGGCGCCAACGCCATCGAGGTGCACCGATGCCGTGATCAATACCGTGGCCAGTGCCACAGCCAACGGCTTGCCGCCCGTGCGCCGAATCAGGAAGTTGACCAGCGGATCGAACAGTCCCCGGTCACGCATGATGCCGAAATACAAAATGGCGAAAAAAAAGAGTGCGGCAGTCGGAGCTACTGTTATCAGACCGCTCTTGATAAAGCCGCCGGTTTCGCCAGGCGTAAAACCGGCCAGCAGGCAGATCGCGACAGGGATGGTGGTGAAAGCCACTACCGGACTCATCTTGCGCAGCAGAATCAACGAGATGATGCCAAGCATCATCACAAAACCCAGGGTTGTGATCATTGTGTTCAACCTCAATCATTGTTTTTATTGTTCAACATGCCGCGTTGTTCAGTGCGGCGACCTTTATCTGTCTGGTTCGGGCGCGCTCAAGCTGGCGGCGGCAATTGCATGGCCAGGAGCAGGTAACTCAAGCTTTTGCCGTGGCGATCAAGCCCCGGACTGCGGGTCACGCCGCCTTCCAGTGCACCCTCCAGGACGAAGTTCAAGGCCTGCAGTGAATCGATTTCATAGCGTTTGATGGACGCCGGGCGTCGCCCCGAAAATTGCGCGGCCACTCGCTCTGGCGTTAATTCGCGCTTGAGCCACTGATAGTGATCGGGGTTCAGAGGGAACACGGCGACGCACAGAATGTTGCCTTTGTCGCCGGCACGGGCATGGGCATAGTCGGCCAGGGTAATGCTCGTATTCATCAGTACCACTCCAGTCGGGTTTGAACGGCGCTGCGCGGGATCAGGAAATCGCGAGTGGTAATGGATTCGCTGAGGTGCCTACGCACACCGCCGCCGCCAGCTGGGCCGTTGGTGTAGAGCGACTCCACCTCGGCCTGGAGTTGCTCTATCAGCTGGCGATTCTCATCAACGATGCCGACACGGACCTGTACATCTTCCACCACCGGGGGGCAGGCCAGGCGCTTGTCCAGGTAGTCGCCGTGCTGGTCATTGAACAAGCTGGCAACGCCAACAAGGTCAATCCAGGGGGTTAGCGACGGGCCTAGTTGTGCGAAGCGTTGTTGCAGGATCTCGCGGGCCAGGCTGGCGCGCTCAACAGCCCCAGGCCCGGCATAGCTGATGGAGGCTTCGCCAAACCAGAGTCCGCGTACGCCCGCCAGTCCCTTGAGTTTTTCCGGGCGCGGGTGGCCTTGAATGCCGCTGACCCGCACGCGATCTTCAGCAACAAGCTCGACCTGCGCCTGGCCCAGGTCGAGTACCACGTCGGGGGTTAGGTAGCGGCGTGGATCATGGATCTCGTAAAGCAATTGTTCCTTGACCGTGCGCTCATTGACGCAGCCACCACTGCCTTCGGCCTTGGTCACGACCAGGTCGCCATCGGCACTGACTTCTATGATCGGGCAGTCCAGGTTAGCCGGGTTGGGCACATCCTTGATTCCGGGGTGAGCAAAGTAGCCGCCGGTCACCTGTGTGCAGCATTCCAGCAGGTGCCCAGCGGTTGTGGCGATCGCCATTTTTTGCCAGTCATCAAAGGCCCAGCCCAGCCCATGGCGAATTGGACCGACCGCCAGTGATGGGTCGGACACTCTGCCGCAGAGGACGATATTGGCACCTTGCGCCAACGCCTGGGTAATGCCGTCGGCGCCGGTATAGACGTTAACCGACACCAGTTCGCCGGGTAGGTCAGAGGTCGCAAGCCATTGCTGGAAATGCGCTTGACCGAGTGCAAGCAGGTCGTCACCCAGCACACAGGCAATTTTCAGGTCTGCATGGCGCCCGGCCAGCTTGTTGCGCAGGCTCAGCGCCGCCGCCTGGGGATTGGCTGCGCCACCATTGGTAATGATCGGGATGGAGGCTTCGAGGCAGATATCGAGAATAGGGTCGAGGAAATCGAACAGGCGGCTGGCATAGCCGCTGCTGGGATCCAGCTGTTTGCGCAGTTGTGCTTCAGCCAGGGTTCGCTCGGCAAGCAGCTCGAGCATCAAATAGCGTTTTCCGGAGCGCGTCGCCAGGCTTCGGGCCAGGCGCAATGTTGCGTCTGGACGATCACTGGCAAACCCGGCTCCGCAACCGATGTGGATTATATTTGTCATGGCTCAAGGCTCGGTATCTGTGGCCCGGCCATAGTGGCGTCAATTGATATTTCTGTGAATTTTAATTATAAGAATAACTATTCCATAAAATTTAATAGAGTCGTCGTGGATATCAGCTTTCGCCAGTTGCGGGCATTTACCCTGGTCGCGCAAACCCTGAGTTTCACCCGGACATCGGAACTCCTGCATTTGTCGCCACCGGCACTGAGCTACAGCATCCGCCGGCTGGAAGAGGCGTTGGGGCTAAAGCTACTCGCGCGCAACACACGTAGTGTTGAGTTAACTCCAGCCGGTGAGCATTTTTTACCGCAGGCCCAGCAATTGCTCCGGGTGATGGGCGATGCGGTCAGCGATGCGCAGGAACTGTTGAACCTGGACAGCGGCACATTGCGCTTGGCGGCCTTGCCCACTGCGGCTGCATCATTCCTGCCTCGGGTGATTGCAGCCTATAGCCGTGAACATCCGGGGGTTCAGGTGTCCTTGCTCGATGGCCGCGCCGGGGAGGTCAGGGATTGGGTCTTGGCGGGCGAGGTCGATGTGGGTATTACCTCCTTGCCGCAAGACATGCTCGGGCTTGAGTTCAAGCATTTGGTCAACGATAACCTGGTATTGCTGGTGCGCGATGAAGGCGGCGATCTCGAAAGCTGGAAGACCAAGCCCTATATCGCTCTGGCGGCAGACACCAGTATTCGCCCGCTGGCGGACATGACACTGCTCAGCTTGGGCGTAAATGCCCAGCCGACCTGGCAAGTAGCACACATGAGCACCGCAGCCGCCATGGTTCGCGAGGGCCTGGGCTTTACGCTACTGCCGGCAAGCTGCTCATCCTTCTTGCAGTTCGGCGAAGCCCTGCTGGTGCTGCCCGTGGCACAACCGGTGCAGCGCTCCCTGGGGCTGCTGCAACGTAAACCGGTCAGGCAAACCCCAGCGCTGCAAATCTTTATGCAGTACCTCGATAGTCGCCTGAGCCAGGCATTTGCCTAGACGTGCCGGAGCCGCTTCGATTCACTTGGCGGCTCGGTTGTGCTTTCGCTGGCGCTGGCATCTGGCTAAGCTCGGTTGCAACGCAACAGGTCCAGCAGAGGTTTGCCCATGACTCAGCAAGCGCTAACGGCGGATATCGCTCGCCTGATTCTTGATGGCTTTGATGATTATCGCGAGCATTTTCGCCGCATCACCGACGGTGCCCGAACACGCTTCGAGCAAGCGCAATGGCAGGCCGGTCAACAGGCTTCTGCGGCGCGTATCAACCTCTACGAAGAGAAGGTCAGGGAGTTCAACCTGCGCCTGCGCGACGGGATTGGCGTCGAGTTGCTGGATATCAGCCACTGGTCGCAAGTCAAGTCGGACTATATCCAGCTGATCGACAGCCGTTTCGACGATGAACTCTCCGAAACCTGGTTCAACTCGATTTTTTGCAGTTTGTTCAGTCATGATCAAATCAGCGATGACTGCATGTTCATTCATACCACGCGGCCATCCATACACAGCCGCCAGCGCGCAGCGCAGACGCGTCTCTACAGCCTCGGCCCGGATCATGGGAACGCCCGGGGGCTGGCCCGGATGCTTGAGTCAATCTTCAATGACTACAGTTTCAGCGCGCCCTTTGAAGACTTGCCGCGTGACCTGGCCCGGCTAGAGGCGAAAATGCGCGAGAGCCTGCCGGACTGGGTGTGCAAAGACCCGGAGCTGACCATCGAGCTGTTCTATTCGGTGCTCTATCGCAACAAGGGGGCGTATCTGGTCGGGCGCGTGTTCAACCGGGACGAACAATGGCCGCTGGTGTTCCCACTGTTGCACCGCGAAGGCTTGGGTATCCAGGTTGATGCGCTGATTACCGACGAGGCGGAGGTGTCGATTATTTTCTCCTTCACCCGTTCGTACTTCATGGTCGATGTGGAGATTCCCGCTGAATTTGTCGGCTTTCTCAAGCGCATTCTACCGGGCAAGCATATTGCCGAGCTTTACAGTTCCATTGGTTTTTACAAGCATGGAAAGTCCGAGTTCTACCGGGCGCTGATCAACCACCTGGCGACGACCGATGACCAGTTCATCATGGCGCCAGGTGTGCGTGGCATGGTGATGAGCGTGTTCACCTTGCCGGGCTTCAATACGGTATTCAAGATCATCAAGGATCGCTTCTCGCACACCAAGACGGTGGTGCGTGACACTGTCATCGAGAAGTATCGCCTGGTTAAAAGCGTCGACCGGGTAGGGCGCATGGCCGATACCCAGGAGTTTGCGGATTTTCGTTTCCCAAAGGCCAAGTTCAGCCCCGAGTGTTTGGCTGAGTTGCTTGAGGTCGCGCCATCCACCGTCGAGATCGAAGGCGATACAGTGCTGGTTCGCCACTGTTGGACTGAACGACGCATGACGCCGCTTAACCTCTATGTTGAAAGTGCCAGCGAGGCACAGGTGCGTGAAGCGCTGGAGGACTATGGCCTGGCAATCAAACAGTTGGCAGCGGCGAATATTTTCCCCGGAGACATGTTGCTGAAAAATTTTGGTGTGACTCGCCATGGCCGGGTGGTGTTCTATGATTACGACGAAATCTGTTTTCTGACCGAGGTCAACTTCAGGCGCATTCCGCCGCCACGTTATCCAGAAGATGAAATGGCGTCCGAGCCCTGGTATTCAGTTGCACCCAACGACGTGTTTCCGGAGGAGTTTCCTCCGTTCCTATTTGCCGATATCAAACAGCGGCGGCTCTTTAGCCAGCTGCACGGTGAGCTTTACGATGCCGATTACTGGAAGAGCCTGCAGGCGGCAATTGTTGAAGGCAAGGTCATCGATGTGTTTCCGTATCGGCGCAAATCCGAATAGCCCGGTTGATGTGTTCAGCTAGGGATTCTCAAGTAGGCATGAGGTTGTTTTGAGATTAACCATGGTAACGGCGGCTGGCGTGCTGCTTGGCGCGAATGCAGGCGTACTGAACGCGGCTCAGCCGCGCACGGATGAGACCCTTGAAATGGCACCCCTGGTGATTGTTTCACCCCGCACAAGCACGCGTTGGCTGAGCACGCCAGCGGCGGTAAGCGTGGTTGAAGCCAATCAGTCCGGCGCGGAGAAGAACCTCGCTCTACAGGGACTGCTGGCCTCTGTTCCCGGGGTGTTCAGCCAGAACCAATATAACCTTGCGCAAGGCTTGCGCCCCTCGATTCGGGGCTATGGCTCGCGTGGTAACTTTGGCGTCCGTGGCGTGCGCGTGTTGGTCGATGGCGTACCGCTGACCATGCCTGACGGTCAAACCGAGCTGGATGGCCTGGATCTGGGCCTGGTCGAACGCATGGAAGTCTTGCGCGGCCCTTCTTCGGTGCTTTACGGCAACGCGGCGGGCGGTGTGCTCAATATTGAAACGCGCCAGCCGCCTGCCACGCCTTACAGCTTTTTTGACCTGAGCGTCGGCGAACTGGGTTATCAGCGCGCACGGGTGGAAACCGGCGGCACTGCAGGGGATATCGGTGCTTTGCTGGCATTCAACAGCACCCAGTCAGAGGGCTATCGCGACCATGCAAAAGCTGAAACCAATAGCCTGACCGGCAAGCTGAGCTGGTACAGCGACTACGGTCGGCTGGGCATCAACTTCAATGCCATCGACAATCGCGCTGAAGATCCAGGCGGGCTCAGGGCCAGTGAAGTCGCTGATGATCGCGGACAGGCCGCGCCGAATAACCTGCGCTACGACGCCGATGAATGGATTCGCCAGCAACGTCTGAGTGCTGTCTGGGATGGCTACGGTGCCGGTGACGATGAATATCAGCTGCGCAGCTATGTGGGCCAGCGCCAGTTTGGTAACAGCTTGTCGTTCACCAATGGCGGCCAAACTACCTTTGATCGCCTGTTTGCCGGTATGGGTGGGCAATACAGCCACCGCGAAGAGCTGTTGGGCATGTCGCATAAATTCACCGGCGGTTTCGATCTTGAAGTGCAGCGTGATGACCGCAGGCGCTACGACAATTTGCTCGGCGAGCGCGGTGACGAGACCCTTAAGCAAGATGAAAATGCCGACAGCAGCGGCGTCTTTATCGAAGACCAGATTGACCTGACAGATGCCTGGCAAGCGACCCTGGGCGTGCGTTACGACCGGGTACGCCTGTCGGTTGACGACCGTTTCCTCAGCGATGGCGACAATTCCGGCTCACGCAACCTGGAAGACTGGAACTACAGCGCGGGCCTGAGCTACAGGCTTGATCCTCATCAGTCGCTATACGCCAAGGTGGGTACTTCATTCGAGACGCCGACCATCAGTGAGCTGGCCAATCCAAATGGTGGTGGCTTTAACTCATCGCTTGAACCCGTCCACACGCTCAATCGCGAAATTGGCCTGAAAGGTGAGTGGTCGACGCTGCGTTATGACGTGGCGCTGTTTAGCATGAAGCTCGATGACGAGCTGGTTGGCTACAGTTTGCCGGGCGAATCGGGGCGCAATTACTATCGTAATGCTGGCAAGTCGCGCCGCGACGGACTGGAGATGAGCCTCAGCTGGCAAATGGCGGATGCCTGGCGCCTGACCGGTGCCTATGCCTACAGCCGCTTCAAGTTCGATGACTATCAGGTTGACGACAATGATTACCATGGCAACTCACTGGCCGGTATTCCTCGGCAAACCTTATTCACCGAAGTGGCCTACGAGCACGAGGGCAACTATGCGCGCTTGAATATGAGTGCCTATGACGCCATGTATGCCAACGATGCCAATAATGTGGAAGTCAGCGGCTATGCACTGACCAACTTGCGCATCGGCAAGCTGATAAAGGCGGGCGGGCAGACCTGGGAGCCGTACCTGGGCGTCGACAACCTGTTTGACCGTGAGTATTACGACAACGTGCGAATCAACGATGCCAACAGTCGTTATTATGAACCGGGGCCCGGGCGTACGGTCTATACAGGGCTGCGTGTAACATTTTGAGCAAAGTTGCTGACGGATAACTGACGAGTATCAATCGAGGCAGAGTGATTCGAGGTAATCTATGCTTATGCAAGACGTGCTATGCGTCTTATCCGTAAGCCTTGGCAGGAGGACGTTAAATGATCGCCAAGATGCAGAATGCTTTTCACGATCTTCTGGTCGCGCTGGGGCTGCTTGACCGGCCCAAGCTGCAACCCATTCCCGTGCGCAATGACGACCCTCGTCGGCCACGAGAGCCGCGCCGCCAGCGCTGAGTATTGCTCAGTCGTTCACGTCGCCCGTGTTGAACAGTGGCTTTAGTGTCGCTGTTCAATCGCTCGGGCAACTGAATATTCTTCTCGCCAGCCGTTGTTGATTGCGCTGGCAGCCTTCACTTGCAGCATTTCTTATCTCTAACGAACCTGCGGCGCGCAATGGTTTTCGCGCCGCAGAAACAATAATCGCCGCATGAGTGCGGCGATTATTGTCAGTCGAGGCATTAATTTTTGTCGATTAATCGTTGGTGGCCAAGCCTTGCTGTTTGGCCAGTTGGGGAGTAAACAGGCTGACCGCAATAAAGCTGATTGCGCCAACTGCCAGGCTGTAATAAATCGGCGTATTGGCTTCCAGGCCATCGCTGAACATGAAGAATGCCGCCGTCAGGCTACCCAGCACCATGCTGGCAATGGCGCCTGCGGTGGTCGCACGCTTCCAGTAGATTGCACCCAGCAGTGGAATCAACATGCCGCCAACCAACAGGTTATAGGCCAGGGTCAGGGCGCTGATAACGTCGCTGACAACCAAGGCAATCGCAAGTACCAGGCAACCTAGCAATAAAGTGAAGATCCGGTTGGTCATTGCGCTTTCGCTTGTGTTCTTGCGCTTGCTGAACATTGGCCAAAGGTCTTGCGCGGCAGTGGTCGAGGCAGCCAACAGCCCGGCGCTGGCGGTTGACATCAATGCAGCCAGTGCAGCAGCGATCACCAAGCCGCGAATACCATCTGGCAGGCTGGTTTGGACGATGCTGGCGAAGGCATTGTTGACGTTATCCAGGTCGGGCAATACCACTTTGGCCGCCATGCCGATAAGTGCGGCCGCCAAGCCGTAGAGAATGCAGTAGACGCCAGCGGCTGTACCGGAGAACCTTGCAATCTTCTCACTGCGCGCAGTGAACACCCGCTGCCAGATGTCTTGGCCGATAAAGATGCCGAAGAAGTAGATCAGGAAGTAGGTGATGATGGTGTCCCAGCCAATCGCGGTGAACGAAAAGTAGCTGGCAGGCAGTTTTGCAACCAGGGCATTCCAACCGCCCGCATCGCTGATCGACATCGGCATCAGGATAAACACCAGGCCAATGGTCATGATCAGGAATTGCACTATGTCGGTCAGGCTCAGTGACCACATGCCGCCAATGGTCGAGTAGGCGACGACAATACCGCCACCAATCAGGATGCTCACCCAGAACGGCAGGCCAAACAGCACTTCCATGACAGTGCCGATGGCAATGGTTGAAATGGCGCCGATCATCAGTGCATAGATCAGCATGATGGCTGCGCTTGCATGCCGCGCCGTCGGACTATAGCGGCGCTCCAGGACCTGGGTGACGGTGTAGATCTTGAGTTTCAGCAGCGGCTTGGCCAGCAGCAGGCTGATGCCGATGATGCCCAGGCCCAGTGATGCACAGAGCCAGAAGCCGGAGATACCGTAGACATAGCCAAGGCGCACGGTACCAATGGTTGAAGCACCGCCGAGTACGGTTGCCGCCATCGTCCCGAGGTAGAACATGGGGCCAAGGTTGCGCCCGGCAACCAGATAGTCTTCACGGTTTTTACTGCGGCGCATGCCATAGAAACCCAGGCCAAGCATCGCAGCTACGTAGATAAGAATTACTAGAAGATCCAGAGTCATTTGCAGTGTCTCTTTTAATTGTTTTTATGTTCGCACTTGTCTGAGTGCAAATCTTTAATTCAGGTGTTGGCGTCTTGGTCGAAGCGGTCTTGGTGCATGGACGGCTTCGACCAACAGGCTTGTGCTAGCGATTTTTCACGCCAGGCAACACGCAGAGCATTTCGTAAAGCAAGTTGGCGCCGAGCAGCGAGGTGTTGCCGGTGGTGTCATAGGGCGGGGAGACTTCAACCAGGCCGCCGCCGATCAGATCCAGGCCCTGGCAGCCGCGGATGATTTCAATTGCCTGGATGGTAGTCAGGCCGCCAATTTCCGGGGTGCCGGTGCCAGGTGCCCAGGCGGGGTCGATACCATCGATATCAAATGACAGGTAAACCGGGCCGCCACCGACTTTCTCGCGCACTTCAGCCATCAATGGTTCAAGTGACTTGTGCCAGCATTCTTCGGCCTGGACCACGCGAAAGCCCTGCTTGCGGCTCCAGTTGAAATCCTCGGCGGTATAGCCCTGGGCGCGCAGGCCAATCTGCACCACGCGATCGCAGTCGAGCAGGTCTTCTTCGACGGCGCGGCGGAAGGTTGTGCCGTGGGCGATTTTTTCACCGAACATATGGTCGTTGACGTCAGCATGAGCATCAATGTGAACCAGCCCGACCTTGCCGAACTTCTTCTTGATCGCCCGCAGGATCGGCAAGGTGATGGTGTGGTCGCCGCCAAGTGTCAGGGGCAGGATGCCGTCTTCGAGAATCTGGTCGTAGGCATCCTCGATAATACGCACCGCTTCAGCCATGTTGAAGGTGTTGATGGGCACATCGCCAATATCGGCAATGTTCAGCGAATCAAAGGGCGCGGCACCGGTTGCCATGTTGTAGGGGCGAATCATCACCGACTGGGCGCGAATCTCACGCGGGCCAAAGCGGGTGCCGGAACGCAGCGAGGTGCCAATATCCAGCGGGACTCCGACAAAGCCCACATCGAGTTGCTTGCGTTCTTCAGGGGTTTGGATGTGCGGCAGGCGCATCATGGTGGCGATGCCGCCGAAACGCGGCATTTCGTTACCGCCCAGGGGTTGGTGCAAAATCTTGTCCATGGGATGGCCTCACGGTTGTTATGGTTTTAATAAAGTGCGCCGATTCTTGGCCATCGCTGCGCTGTGACAAATCGCTGAGAGCAAAAAATTAGTTCATAAATTTCTAAACTAATGGCGCAGGGCTTAGAATCGTCGATTAGTTGATTTCTGGTGTTGCGGAGTGGTTATGAGTCAGGCGTTACCCGACCTGAAGTTGCTCAGGATTTTTGCCAGCGTGGTGCGCCACCAGGGCTTTGCTGCGGCTCAGCAGGAGTTGAAGCTATCGACTTCTGCAATCAGCACCTACATGAGCCAACTCGAGAGTTCGCTGGGGCTTAGCCTGTGCCACCGAGGGCGTGGCGGTTTCAGTCTGACCAGCAAGGGCGAGTTGTTTCATCAGGAAACCTTGCGCCTGCTGAGTGAGCTGGAGGGTTTTGAACGCTACTCGGCAGCGCTCAAGGGCGAGCTGCGCGGAACCCTGAATCTCGGGGTGCTCGACTCAACGGTAAGTGATATGGCTTTACCTTTGGCTGAAGTAATTGGTGCCTACAGCCATGAACACCCGGCGGTGCACCTGCATTTGTCTGTATTGAGCCCTTATGAATTACAGCTTGCGGTACTGGACAATCGCCTGGATATTGCCATCGGTGCGTTCTCGACCCGCATGAATGGCTTGCTGTACCAGCCTTTGTACCGCGAACAGCATTGGCTGTACTGCAGCGAGCGTCACTCGCTGTTCAAGCAGCGGCGCATTCCCGCCGAGGTCATTACCCAGCAACGCATGGTGGGGCGTGGCTATTGGAGCCAGGCAGAACTGGCGCGCCATGGCTTCAAGCACAGCGCGGGGACTGTCGAGTCGATGGAGGCCCAGCTGATCCTGGTGTTGTCAGGCGCCTACATCGGTTATTTGCCCGAGCACTACGCACAGCATTGGGTCGAGTTGCAGCAGTTGCGCGTATTGCTGCCAGCGACCTTTGGTTATCAAGCACCGTTTTCGTTGATCCTGCGTCGAGGCCGTTCGCGCGAGCCCTTGATTCAAACCTTTCGCGATCTGCTCAAGACGCAGTTGAACGCGGCTGATAAGAACGTCGCTGGCTAAGGAGTTATTTTTATGCCTCGCCCCCGCTGCGAGCGATGTGCTCGACCGCTTGAGCATTGCCTTTGCGCATTGATTCCAAGCCTGCATAGCCGCACCCAGGTATTGATCCTGCAGCACCCAAGCGAGGTCAGGCACGCGCTCAATACCGCAGGTTTGCTGGCGCTTGGACTGCAGAATGCAGAGTTGTGGGTTGGCGAGCAGTTCGAGCAACTGGCCGCATACCTGGCGCAACCCGGTTACCGCAGTTACCTGCTGTTTCCGGGGGAGGCTGCGCAGCCCTTGACTGCTGTTCGGCAAGAGGCCGATCAGATGCCCGTGCGCCTGGTGGTTCCCGATGGCACTTGGCGCAAGGCGCGCAAGTTGCTGTACCTTAATTCGCTGTTGGCAAACCTGCCGCGCGTAACCTTGCCGCCTGGCCAGCAGTCGCGCTATCGCCTGCGAAAGGCGCCGATGGAGGGCTCGTTATCGACTATCGAGGCGGTCACCGCTGCCTTGCAGTTGCTTGAGCCGGAGCAATCATTTGCCGCGCTGTTGCAGCCTTTCGATGCCTTGATCGAGGGGCAGATCAGGGCCATGGGCGCTCACACCTTTGCGCGTAATCATTCAAACAAGACATAGGGGGCCTTAGGGAACCTCTGAACAAGGTCGCGAGCGACGGGAGTACAAGGCCAACGGGAGTAACAGCCAAAGGTTGGCCCGGAGGGCGAGCGCCAGCGAGTCAAAGGTGCGAAAAAGCGACCGGGGTCGCGCTCGACTCTAGTGGCCTAGATGAGCATTGGATTCGCGTTGCTCACCCCTTCGGGGCCGAACTGAAGTTCGTTCAGCCTAAAGGCTGTGAGCAGCTTTTCAACGCCGTATTATCGAGCGCAGTAGTTGTCCAGAGGTTCCTTAGCGTTCACGCAGCGCCTCG
The DNA here is from genome assembly GCF_000222125.1 of Pseudomonas sp. S9. Taxonomy (NCBI): domain Bacteria; kingdom Pseudomonadati; phylum Pseudomonadota; class Gammaproteobacteria; order Pseudomonadales; family Pseudomonadaceae; genus Pseudomonas; species Pseudomonas sp. S9. Next base: position 240,886 of record NZ_AFFX01000001.1, read on the forward strand.
GTGCGGGCTTTGAGCACCGGCTTGAGCAGGTAGTCAAGCACGCTCTTCTGGCCGGTAATGATATCGACAGTGGCAACCATGCCGGGGATGATCATCAGCGGTTGTTTATCACTGCCTAAATGGCTCTTATCGGTGCGTAATTGGATCAGATAGAAGCTGTTGCCTTCATCATCGGTAATGGTGTCCGCGCTGATAAGTTCCAGGTTGGCCTTGAGGCCGCCATAAATGGTGTAGTCATAGGCGCTGAACTTGACCATGGCTTTCTGGCCCGGATGAAGAAATGCCACATCCTGCGGACGCACCTTGGCTTCGATCAGCAAATTGTCTTCCAGTGGCACTATCTCAAGCATATCGCTGCCGGGCTGGACGACGCCGCCAATGGTGTTGACCTTGAGTTGCTTGATGATGCCGTTGACGGGTGAAATTACCGTGGTTCTGCTGACGCGGTCGTCAATCGCCGAGCCACTGGCGTTGATCTTCTTCAGTTCAGTGCGGGCATCATTGAGCTCCTTGAAGGCATCGGCACGGAAGCCCAATTCGGATTCCTCGATCTTGCTTTTGATCTCGCTGATTGCCGATTCCGCCCTTGGAATTGCCAGGTTGGTTGCATCGAGCGAGCCACGGACTTCAACCGCGCTGCGCCGCAGCCTGAGAATCTCGACCGGTGAAATGGCGCCGGCCTTGACCAGGGGGGTCGACATGTTCAGTTCTTGCTGAATCAAGCCCAGGCTGGACCGATACTGTTGCGCCTTGGAGCGAAACTCTGCCAGCTCCTGGTTCTTTTGCCGAAGCTGCTCGCCAAGTGTCCGTTGTTCGCTTTGCAGCCGTTGTTGTCGTGAGCTGTACAAGCCTGCTTCGTCCTCGGCCAGTTGTGGGGCGCTGCGGGTTATTTCCTCGGGCATTGCCAGCGGCCGGCCTTCCGCCTCTGCACTCAGGCGCTCCACGCGGGCAATCAGCGCCAAGCGGTCGGCATCGCTTTCACCCTTGTTGGACAAAAAACGTGTGTCATCGAGGCGCAGCAAGACATCGTTCTTGCTAACCACCTGGCCTTCACGAACAAAAATCTCACTGACAATTCCGCCCTCAAGGTTCTGGATGACCTGGATCTTGCTCGAGGGAATGGCCTTGCCCTGGCCGGTGGTGACCTCATCTAGCACTGCGAAATTGGCCCAGGCCACAGCACTGAGGATGCAGGCTGTGACGACCCAGATGGTAATGCGGGCAAACCATGGCGTGTCTTCAAGCACTGCGCCGTCGACCTCGGGCATGAACTCGGTGTCGCCTTTGCCGTGGGCGAAGTAGTTACTCAGGATCTGCTGGCTCATGATGTTTTCCTAGACCGCTGCCGGGCCGACGCGGCCTTTGCGCAAGGCTTCGATAACCGATTCTTTCGGGCCATCGGCGACAATGCGCCCGTTATCCAGGACGATCAGCCTGTCTACCAGGCTGAGCATTGATGCGCGGTGGGTGATGAGCAGCAGGGTTTTGCCTTGCGTCCAGGTTTGCAGGCGGTTGCGCAGGATTTCTTCGCTGGTGTTGTCCATGGCGCTGGTTGGTTCATCCAGCAGCATTATGGGTGGATCGAGCAGCATGGCGCGGGCCATCAACACGGCCTGGCGTTGGCCGCCAGAAAGCAACTGGCCGCGTTCGCCAACCGGGCGATCAAAACCCTGCGGGTGTTGCTTGGCCAGCTCGCTGACTCCGGTCAGTTCGGCCACTTCGAGCATGCGCGTATCACTGACGTAACGTGCGCCCAGGGTGATGTTGTCGCGCAAGCTGCCGCTGAGCAGCGGCAAGTCATGGGAGACGAAGCCTATCTGGTGACGCAGGTCGGCAACATCGAGTTGGCGCAGGTCCAGGTTATCGAGCAGCACCTGGCCTTCTGTCGGCATGTAGAACGCCATGATCAACTTGGCCAGCGTGCTTTTGCCAGAGCCACTGCGACCGATGATGCCGACCCTTTCGCCCGCCGCCAGCTGCAGGCTGACATCGTTCAATGCCGGGCTGGACTGGTTGGGATAGCTGAAGCTGACCTGGCGAACCTGTATGGCGCCAGACAGGTGCGTGCGCTCAAGTGGCCGCTGCTTGGCCTGGCGCTCCTGGGGCATGGCCATGAGTGCGTCGGTGCTGGTCATGGTCAGGCGTGCTTGTTGGTAGCGCGTGATCAAACCCGCGATTTGCCCAAGTGGTGCCAATACCCGGCTGCCGAGCATGTAGCAGGCAACCAGTGCGCCGACGCTCAGTGATCCGGCGATGATGCTGTAGACCCCGGCGACTATGGTCGCCATGCCGGCGAACTGCTGCAGGAACAGGGTGCCGTTGGTTGCCAGTGAGGCGAGAAAGCGCGCATGGGTGTCGAGGCGGGTGAGGGCGCCGTGGGTTTTTTCCCAATCATGCTGGCGCTCGCTTTCGGCGCCACAGGCCTTGAGGGTTTCCAGCCCGCCGAGGGTCTCGATCAACAGCGCCTGGCGGCGCGAGGCCAGTGCCAGGCTTTTTTCCACGGTGTCGCGCAGTTGCACCTGAATGATCAAGGCAAACACCGCGGTAATCGGGAAAGCCAGCAGCGGGATCACCACCAGCCAGCCGCCCAGCAGGCCGATCACGGTAATCATGAGCAGGGAAAATGGCAGGTCAATCAGGCTGGTCAAGGTGACAGCGGTCAGGAATTCTCGTAGCCCCTGGAAGTCATGGATGCTCTGCGCAAAGCCGCCAATACTGCTGGGGCGTGAGCTCATCGACATCCCGGTGATGCGCTCGAACAGAGTCGCCGAGAGCACCACGTCAGTCTTTTTCCCCGCTGTGTCGAGCAGGTGCGCGCGAAGTATGCGCAGCAACAGTTCAAAGCTGGTGCCGACAAACAAGCCGATGGCCAATACCCACAAGGTCGCGGTTGCCTGGTTGGGCACTACGCGATCGTAGGTCTGCATGACGAACAAGGGCACCAGCAAGCCCAGAAGGTTGATGAGTAGGCTGGCCAGGACCGCATCGGCATACAGCCAGCGCGAGAGTTTCAAGGTGTCGCGGAACCAGGCTTCGATTCGTGGCACAAGCGGTTGCCGGGCTTCTTCGAGTTCATGCCGTGGGCGGGCAAAAAACGCATGTCCGGTGTAGACCGCGGCAAGCTCGTCACGGCTGACCGTCTGTTCGCCGCCGTCAGCTTCGCAGGGCAGTATCTGGGCCTGGTCGGCATCAAGCCATTTATGCAAAACCGCGCTGCGACCGTCGTTCAGCAGCAACAGCACCGGCAGGTTCAGTGCGGATATTGCGTTCAAGTCACGGCGTAACAAGCGACCTTGCAGGCCAGCCCTGGCCGCGCAGCGGGCCAGCAGTTCCGGGGTCAGGCACTGTTTGGGCATGGGCAGGCCCGCGCTCAAGCTCCCCCGGCTGACAGTGCAGCCGTGTAGCCTGCATAGAATCAACAGACCATCCAGTAATGGATCGTCGTGGCTCAAGCGCGGGTCGCCGTGACTTGCTGGCAGCTCCATGGTGGTCAAGGTCAGTGCTCCTCGCGCTGGCTATTTCATTTCTGGCAGTCGTGCTTCACTTTTCACTTCGCTCAAGGCGATGGCCTCGGCCGGAACAATCACTTGCTGTTGCTGGAGCAAATCACCCATGGTCGCGATGACGCGGTACATCGAAAATTCTTCGGTGTAGCGCACGTCGGTGTAGCGCCGGTTGGCGGTGAACAGTTCGTTTTCGCTGTCGAGCAAGTCGAGCAGGGTCCGTTGCCCCAGGCTGAACTGTTGCTGGTAAGCCTCGCGCACGCTGGCGGTGTAGTTGGCGTAGTCACGCGCCTTGGGCGTTTGCAGCCGGGCGTTTTGCAAGGCGTTCCAGGCCAGGGAGAGGTTTTCGTTGAGCATGCGCAATGCATTGTTGCGAATGTCCATCGACTGGTTGACCTGGTGCGCAGAGGATTGCATCCGCGCCTTGTCGCGCATGCCGTTGTACAGGTTGTAGTTCATCACCACCGCGGCTCGCCATGTGTTGTAGTCGCCTTCATCGCCCTGGATATTGTTGTCAGCTGTGGTGGCCAGTTCACCCTCGAAACGAGGGTAGAACGGCGAATTGGCAACCTCGTATTGTTTCTCGGCGGCATTGACATCCGCTTGCGCGGACTTGAGGTAGGGGTTGGACTCCATCATGGTTTGCCTGGCCGTGAGCAAGTCTTGCGGCATGCTGCCCCGGATGGTGGCGGGGCTCTCCAGGTCATCGGCAGGAGGACCGACTGCGCTGAAGAAATTGGCTTCGGCATCAGCAAGGTTGACCTGCTCGGTGTACAGGTTGTTTTCCGCCAGGGCCAGGCGCGCGCTGGACTGATCAAAGTCCGCCGTGCTGCCGACGCCTTGTTTGCTGCGCAGGTCGATCTGGTCGTTGATGCGCTGGTGTGCTTGCAGGTTGTTTTTGGCCAGGTTGACCATTTCGCGACGCTTGAGCACATCGAGGTATACCTCAACGGTACGCAGCGCCAGGCTCTCGGCAGTGCCGCGCACGTAGTAGGCGCGGGAGTTGACTACGGCCTCGGTGCGCGCGACTTCGTTGGGGGTGTTGAAACCATCGAAGAGCATCTGCCGCAAGCGCAGTTCCGATGTCGCGTAGTTCAGGGTTTCGTCATTGTGATTGCCCAATGCCCGGGTGCTTGGACTGTCAGTATTTTCCCGGCCATAACCGGCCAGCAGGTCGATGCTGGGTTGATAGCCACCCTTGGCGATCTTGACCTCTTCGTCGGCCGATAGCCGGCTGTTCATGCCCGCATGCAGTTCAGGGTGATTGTCGAGCGTGCTTTGGATGGCTTCAGACAAGGACATTGCCTGGGCCTGAGAGCACGAAAGTGCGATGAGAATGCTGCTGTAGAGTAAGTTTAATGCGCGCATTTGAAGAACTCCTTGTTCCGTGCCCTAGTCTTGTCGCCAATTAGTTGACGTTTTTTAGTGTTAAACCGTTTCAGGTTTGTAACAACAAAGCTAAGAACATCTTTGGCCCAGCCTCATAAAAATTTCTCACAAGGGTTATTCCTAAAAAATCTTAGGTACTCTGAGAAAATCGGCACATTGTTACTGGTAAGTGAGCCAGCAAATAATGGGTTTGGCGCATTTTCTGGAACTTGAGTGCTAAGACGAATACCAAGAAACAAGTATTAGGGCGGGGTTGATTCAGATGGACGTGGCAGGCAAATCTTTATGCGACATTTTTTTGGCATGTCGTTTTCTTGATTGCCTGCCGCGCCATTTGAATCTGTTTTTTTGCAACGCTCGATACCCGAAATCTGTGTGTTCGTCGTCAACGAAACAGGCCGGTTGAACACCGGCTGCCGTAGATGAGGACGAGACCATGGCGACGTTGATTGGTGTAGTAACCCAGGTAGTTGGCGAAGTATTCGTTGTAGCCAGCAACGGTTCACGGCGCCCCTTGGTTGAAGGCGATCGCCTGTTCGCAGGGGAGCAAATCAATACCGGTGCTACCGGCGCCTTGGCGGTCAAGCTGAGCAATGGTGAGCTGCTGACCCTGGGCCGTGACAGCAGCCTGGCGCTGTCCGAGCAGATGCTCGCCCAGGTCGGGGAGGGTTCTAACGCGCCGCAGCAGGACACCCCGGCGCCGACTGCCAATGACCTGACCGAGGTTGAAAAACTGCAGGCCGCGATCGAGGCTGGTGTCGACCCCACTCAGGAGGCTGAAGCAACCGCAGCTGGCCCCGGCAGCTCTGGTGGCGCGGGAGGTGTTGGTGGCGGGCACAGCTTTGTGTTGCTGGATGCGATCGGTGGCTCTGTCGATCCTGAACTGGGTTTTCCTACTGCAGGTTTCAACGACGGCCCTGAATTTGTCGATCCCGACATTGAGGTCGATCCACGGTTGCCGATTGCTGAAACACCTGAGCCACCCGTGGTCCAGCCACCGGTCGAACCTCCGGTCGTGGTGCCGCCTACAGAGCCGGAACCGACTGATTTCACGCCTGTGGTCACCGTGGACTACCAGGACTTTGTCGGCAGCGTAATTGCCGGCCCGGCCATAGTCGAGGAATCCGCCCTGGCCCAGGGCACCAACCCGGCGAGTAATGGCGAGCAAGCCAGTGGCAAGCTGGTGGTCGAGTCCCGTGATGGCGTCTCGGCGCTTGAAGTAATGGATGTCAATGGCAATTGGGTCAATGTTACCCAAGGCGGCACAGTACAAGGCCAATACGGCGTGCTGACGATTGACCCCAACGGCAACTGGAACTACGTGCTGAGCGCCAATACCCTGGATCACACCAATCCGAACGCAACAGGTGCTGATGACCAGGTCGGCGAGAGTTTCAGCGTACGGGTTACTGATCTGGATGGCGATGTTTCCCCAATCGCAACCCTGGACGTGCTGGTCAATGACGACGGGCCTGTTGCTGCGGTGGGCGAGGCGGCGCAGATTCACCTGTTTGTCGATGAAGATGAAACCGCCCAGGGTAATACCGATGGCGATAGCACCACCAATGTCACCTCGGGCGCGCCCGGTACGCTCAATACACTGGTCAACTTCGGTGCCGACGGTGCTGGCTCATTTGGCCTGTCGAACAGCGGCGCGGCAATCAGCTCGCTTACTGCCCAGGGTCTGACTTCGGGCGGAGCAGCCCTGAGTTACAGCGTGGTGGGCAATACCTTGACCGCAGAGGCCAACGGCGAAACCATTTTCACCTTTGTGGTGGGCGCAGACGGCAGCTATAACTTCACCCTCAGCGGCCCTGTCGACCACCCGGTTACTGATGGCAACGACGATGAGCTGCTGAGCTTCCCGCTCGATCTTTCTGCGCTGATCACTGCAACCGATGGCGACGGCGACTCCCTGGCAACGGCTTTCCCGGCCGGTAGCTTTACCGTCAACATTGAAGACGATGTACCGGTATTTGCCGGGCCTCAAGGCGGCCAGGATGCAGGACGCATGTCACTTGCTGCCGCTCAGCCGTTTGGGGTGCATGGCAACGTCCAGGAGGATGCGCTGGAAACATCGGCTGGCGCGCCGTATCAAGGCAATCCCGAGGGTGGGCAAACGGTCACCGCCCATGGTGATGCAGGCCTGCTTGGCAGCCTGGTTAAGTTTGGAGCCGATGGTCCGGGCGAGTTTTTCCTCAAGGCCGATGTCAGCCAGCTCAATGCCCAGGGCCTGACCAGCGAAGGCACGCCTCTGAGCTATGCTCTGGTCGGCAATAGCCTTGTTGCCAGCGCCAATGGCCATCCGATCTTTACCCTTACGGTGACTGCTGCCGGCGGCTATGACTTTGTGCTCCAGGGCCCGATTGACCATCCGCTCATCGATGGCGATGACAGCGAGGATCAATCGGTTCTGAGCATCGATTTCTCTGCATCGCTCGGGGTGACGGATGGCGATGGCGACCCGCTGGCTGGCGGTTTCCCGGCCAATACCTTCACCATCAATATCGAAGATGACGTGCCGATCCTGATCGGCAGCGAAAACAGCCCGGTGGTCGGTGGTAGCGTGCAGGAAGATGCGTTGCTCAGCGCCAATGGCGCGCCTTACCAAGGCAATGCCGAAGGCGGCCAGACAGTCACAGCACAGGGCGCGGATGGCGTGCTCAAGGCATTGGTCAGTTTCGGTGCCGATGGTCCGGGCGAGTTCTCGTTGAACGGCAAGACCGCATCGCTGCTGGCGCAAAACCTGACCAGTGAAGGCACGGCACTGAGCTATTCCTTCTCCGGTAATACACTGACCGCCAGCGCCAATGGCCATACGATTTTCACCCTGAGTGTCAGCGCTGGCGGCGGCTACGAATTCGTGCTCAAAGGCCCTATTGATCATCCGCAAGCCGATGGCAATGATGCCGAAACCCTGCCGGGGCTGGGCATCGACTTCTCGGGCATTCTCAGCGCTACCGATGGCGATGGCGACCCGCTGGTCGGCGGATTCGCGGCCAATACCTTCACCATCAATATCGAGGATGATGTGCCAGTTGCGCAAAATGCGACTGCGCCATTGATCCTTGATGATGAAGGCTTGTACGGCGGGATCAACGGAGGCGTTGGCGACACCCCGGACGCCGCCACCAGCGTCAGTGGCACGCTCAGTTATGCCGCAGGCGCCGATGGCTTGAAGTCAGTGGTGCTTAGCGGCCCGGACAAGCTGGGCAATGAAGATGTTGTGTCGAAGTGGGATGCCAGCAGCAACACGCTGACTCTATCTTCCTCACGGGGTGATCTGGTTACGATGGTGCTCAACCCTGCGACTGGCGCCTATACCCTGACCTTGTTGCAGCCGGTGCTGCATGCAGAGGGCGGTGCAGAAAATGATGCGCTGCTCAACATCGACTTCACCGTCACCGATGGCGACTCGGATGCAGTGACCAAGACCCTGCAAGTCACCATCGACGATGACACCCCAACGATCGAACAAAGCGCGATTGCCGATACCTCGTTCGTGACCTTCAACGGCAGTGATGCCGGGTATGCCAACAGCTATGGCTACTACGTCAAGAATCCGGATGGAACACCGGCGCAAGGCAAGGTGATCTGGGCAAACGTTCAGGATGTGGATCCGGGGCAAACCGCCAGCTTGAATGGCTTGAACCCTGAAGATGTTGGCTTCTTTATCATTCCAAACGGTGGCGCAAATGCGAGCCTGGCAGACGGCGCCGAGCTGACGTTCGCCCTGGTTGACGGTAAATGGCAGGCCCAACTCGGTGGCGCTGCGCTGACCGGGGCCGATGGCGCCAATGTGCTGTTCAGTGATGCGACCCTCAATCCGGGCGGGGCACACCTGCAGGATACCGCGGACCCTGGCAACCAGAACTGGGAAGACCAGACACTGAGCTCCGACTTCGACTACAACGACGTCAGCACCTCGGTCACCTGGGGCGGGCAACTACAGGTCGACGAAACACGTCTTGATATTGATGTCAGTCGTGACTTCAGCGGCATCTTCAACGTTCAAGCCGGTGCCGATGGCTTGCGCAGCCTGGAATATTCGCTGGGTATTGCCGACCCTGTGTTCGGTATCCTTGATTCGGGTTTGGTCGACTCGCTGAGTAACCAAGCGGTGCTGCTCTCGGTAAATTCCGCTGGCGAGGTCGAGGGGCGTACCAGTTCTGGTGACCTGGTGTTCACTGTCAGCGTAAGCGCGGCGGGTGTCGTGACCCTTGATCAGGTGCGGGCCATTGTTCACCCAAGCAGCGACCCTGATGAAGTCAAGGTGCTGGGCAGCGACCTGATCCACCTGACCGCAACCGCAACCGACAATGATGGCGACTCGGTAGACAGCACCCTGGATCTGGGCAAGCTGATCAGCTTCAGGGACGACGCGCCAACGGCGAACGACGATTGTGCGCAAACCCTGGTCGAGGGCAATGCCAGCAATGTCGCCTCCGGTTCTGTGTTGACCAACGACCAGGCAGGCAATGACGGTGGCAAAGCCTTCGTCGGTTGGAATAACACGCTCAATAGCGCTGCCATGGCCGAGCTGGGCAAGTACGGCACCCTGGTGCTGAACCCTGTCACCGGTGAGTACAGCTTTACCCTCGACAACAGCGATCCAGATACTATCGCGCTGGCCGACGGGCAAAAGATCAGCCAGAGTCTCGAATACACCATGCGTGACTTCGATGGTGATATTTCAACCGCAACCCTGACTATCAAGATTGTCGGCAGCGACACGGGAGTGACGGTAGAAGGCTTGAATGTAGAAGGCGGCGAGCTGAGCTTCAACGAAGAAAACCTGGCCAACGGCAGCTCACCCAATGCAGCGCTGCTCAGTGATGGCGGCACCTTCACCATCACTGCGGGCGATGGAATATCCAGCGTTGAGATTGGCAGCAACAGCTTTACTTTTGCGCAACTGCAAGGCGCTACGCCGGGCGCTCCTTTGACTATCGACAGCCCGGCCGGCGTTCTGCATATCACGGGCTTCACCGGCACTATTGCCGGCGGTACTGTGAGTTATTCCTATACCTTGCAAGACCCGTCGATGCATCCAGCAGCCAATGGCGAAAACACCATTGTCGAGCAGTTTGCCATCAAGGTTACCGACCTCGATGGGGATACTGATAGCGCAACGCTGGATGTGACGGTGATCGACGATGTGCCGACCGCCGTTGATGACAAGCCAGCCTGCATTGTTCAGTCAGCGCTGCCAGAGGTGAACCTGACCCTGGTGCTGGATGTCTCCGGCAGCATGCAAGGCGCCAAGCTGACTGCATTGAAGGCCGCCGTGGCCAACCTTGCACTTGCCTATGCCGAACTGGGCACTGCGGTTCATATAAACTTGATTGCCTTTGCCGGATCGGCATCCGAGATTGGCGACTACAGCTTTTCATCGACCACTGACCAGGGCTATATCGACTTGCTGGCCAAGGTGCAGGGCTTGAGTGCGAGCGGCAACACCAACTATGAGGCCGCACTGGGCGTTGCTAAAACAGAAATCGGCAATGATCTGGCGGCATTTGGTGCCGACCCCGCACAGCAAAACAAGCTGTATTTCATCTCCGATGGCGAACCCACCGCGGGCAAGACCGGCCAAGCACTGACCAACTGGATCAACCACAACTGGAGCAACTTCATCGGCGATATCGACGGTGATGGCAACCCGGCGACCAACAACTTCCAGGCCTATTCGGTCGGCATCAGTTTCAGCGGTTCCTACCTGCAACAAATCTCCAGCAGCAATGTGGTGATCAACACCTCGCCGGAGAACCTGTCGGCGACGCTGGCCGATCTCGCTGGCGTGGGCGGTGATGTCTCGGGCAATGTGCTGGCTAACGATCAACCGGGCGCCGATGGCATCGACCATATCCAGTCGATCACCGTTGGCACGCAAACCTTCAGCCTCAATGCAGCTGGCAATGGCATCATCAGCAGCGGGGCTGGCCCGGTCACAAACAGCTACGATGCAGCTACCGATAAACTGACCCTGACCACTGCCACAGGCAAGCTGGCTATCTATCTTGACAGCTCCGCTGGCCACGCTGCGGGGGATTTCAGCTTTGTGGCCAATGCCGATCTGGTGTTTGGAGAAACCGGCCAGGTTACCCAGCAATTCACCTACACAGTGGTCGATGGTGATGGCGATCCAAGCAGCGCCAACCTGGATATCTGTATCCGCAGCGACCAATCGGTGCTGGTGGTCGGCAACAATGCCAGCGACTTTGGCACTGGGGCCAGCAGTTCGACCACGCCGCACTTTATCGCCAGCCCGTTTGACAGTGACGGCAAGGGCTTGATTGCGGGTGTGGGTGGCAATGACACCCTGGTGGGCGATATCGGCGGGGCTGGTGCGCCAACCGTCGACCCTGCGAAAAACTACAACATCGCATTGATCCTCGACCGTTCAGGCAGCATGGCCGACGATCCGGATGGAAGCGGGGGCTACAGCAGACGCTTGAGCCTGCTCAAGGATGCAGTGCGTTCCTTCCTGGATAAGCTCGATGCGCACCCGGGCAATATCAATATCGCCCTGGTGGTGTTTTCCTCGACCTCATCGATACTGCTCAGCGGAACGCTGGACGATGTGCAAGCGGCGCTAAGTGGCAATAATGATGCCTTGGCCAGGGTCACCGCGGATGGCGGCACCAACTATGAGGCGGCATTCAAAACCACCAACGCATGGTTTGCCGGTATCGAGGGCAATCACTATGAAAACCTGGCCTACTTCCTGACCGATGGGGACCCGACAACCTACAGCGGTGACAACAGCGATACCGGCAGTACCGTCAATATCAATGACGTAACCCGTGCGCTGGATGACGCAAGCGTCCTGATGGGCCGTGCCGAGCTGCATGCAATTGGCATCGGCTCGGGTATCAACAGCGACGTGCTGCGTTACTTCGACAATACCGACCAGCTCACCGGCAATGTCAGCACCAATGTTGTGGGCGGTACTGTTCACGCGCAGGTTGGCCAGCCCGAGATCGTACTCACAGCTGACCAGCTCTTGGCAACGCTCGACCCTGGGCATGTAACGCCGGGAGCCTTGTCGCCATTGGGTAATGATCATCTAGTCGGCGGTGCAGGCGATGACCTGATCTTTGGTGATGCACTTAACACCACCTGGATTGCAGGCTATGAAACCACAGCGCCGAGCTTCCAGGTGTTGGTCAGCCACCTGACCGATGTCAACGGCGGTACGGCGCCGAGTCAGGCGCAACTGATCAGCTTTATCGAAAACAATGCCCTGGCCCTTGGGGCTTCAGTACCCAACTCGGGCGGCAATGACCTGCTCGAAGGCGGCAGTGGCAATGATTGGCTGTTTGCCCAGGGTGGTGATGACCTGCTCATTGGCGGTATCGGCGATGACCAGCTATTTGGCGGAACCGGGGCGGATACCTTTGTCTGGAACAGTGCTGACCGAGACAGCGGCTCCCATGATGTGGTGCGTGACTTCAACATGGCTGATGGGGACGCCTTGGACCTGTCATCCCTGTTGGTTGGCGTGGTTGATCACAGCAGTGCGGCTGAACTCAGTGCGTATTTGAGTTTTGCGCCGAGCGGCAGCGACACGCAAATCAACATCTCCAGCACCGGGCAGGTAGCAGATCCAGGGAGCATCGATCAGACGGTAACCTTGGCCAATGTCACGCTCTCGGGAGGGGATAGCGCGAGCATTATTCAAAACATGCTGGATAACCACACGCTGGTATCCTGAAACCACCTGCCTGGCAGGGTGCTGTTTTGTAAACAGCGTCTAACCTTAATAAGGCCCGTCAGCTGCAAGGCTGGCGGGCTTTTTCGGGTCTGCACGAGGCAATGCCATGGTTTATGTTCAGCTTGATGAGAAACAACGAATCCTGCGTGTTGAACAAGAGCCGTTTGCGAGCATGACGAAAACCTTGCCGCAAGATAATCCTGATGTACAGGCCTGGTTGGCCAGCCATGCCTTGAACAATCGACTGATTGACCTACAGCGCTCAGACCTGGAAATGGTGCGCGTACTCGAAGACCTGGTCACGGTACTGGTCGACCGCGGTGTTATCCGCTACACCGACCTGCCCGAGGCGGCGCGACGCAAGCTGCATGTTCGCGCAGAGGCACGGGCCACCCTGGATGGCTTGAGTGGCTTGCTCGGTGATGCAGACGAACGCATTCCATAGGCTGCGAATGCTCAGTTCGCTCACCAAGGGCCACGACGAAAGCTGGTGGAAGGCTGAAGCGTCTTCCACCCTACAGGCGATGCGTAGGGTGCGACAATGCGAAGCTTGCCCGCCAAGTCCTGTGCGCGATAACCAAGCCTGGGTGAAAAATGTCACCCACCGGAGTTCCGCATTATGAACCCTGCCAGGGGCTTGGCGCGCCAATCAGGCGACCCATGGCACCCTCGATACCCAGCTCGTTGAGCACCTTGAGTTCAGCCTCGGTTTCCACCATCTCGGCAATCAGCGGCAGGTCAATACTGTTGGTCGTGCGGAAGATGGCTTCGATAAACAAGCACTTATCGCTTTCCCGGTCGATTGCGCGAATATAGCTGCCATCAACCTTAAGGTAGGCCAGGCCAAGATTGGTCAGGTTGCCGATCAAGCTAAAGCGTCCGCCAAAGTGTTGCAGGCCAAGCTGGTAGCCCGTCGCGCGTATCTGCTGGCCAAGGGTTTCCAGCTCCGGTGCCGAGGGCAAGTGACGTTCATCCAGTTCCAGGGTCATCAAGGCTGCCTGTTCAGGATGCTGTTTAAGCACATCCAGCAGCCTGGCCCAGCTTTCAGGCTCGCGCAGGGTGGCCGCGGATAAACTCAGGGCCAGTGGCTCGGGGTGCAGGCGCAAATGGCTGAGGCTGTGCTCAAGCATGGCCAGGTCGAATCTTGCCGCCCAGCCGAGCCGTTCGATCCAGGGGATAAAGCGTCCTGCGGTAATGGCTTGGCCTTGCTGGTCGAGCAAACGCGCAAGAACTTTTTGGTGTATCAACTGGCGGGTGTCGTCGCACCGGCTCACCGGCTGGAAGTAGAGCTGGATCTTCTCGCCAGTCAAGGCTTCGTCGAGCCATAGGCGCCATTCGTGAATACCCTGGCCCGTTGCCAGGTTGAAGTCATCGAGGCGCTCCCAGGGTTGTTCCGGCTTTTTACTTTGCGCCTGTGCGAGCGCTTGGTCGGCACGGCCGATAACCGTGCCCGGGCTTTCTCCCGGGCGATAGGCGGCAATGCCCATGTGCGCCACCGGGTTGCAGTCACTGGCGCCGGTCTGGTGCAGGCTTTGCAGTTGTTCGCTAAGTTGCAGGGCTAGCTTGTCGGCGTCTTCGGCGCTGAGACTGGGGGCGAGCAGGGTGAATTCGCCGCCGCGATTACGGGATGCAAGCCAACCGCTGGCCTGGTGCTGCTGCATGAGTTGGGTCAGTTGCAGACCAATCGCCTGGATCAGGTTGTCGGTTTCCTGTCCGCCAAGACGCTGGTTGAGACCGCCAAGGTCATTGACGCGCAAGAGCATCAGGTAACCGTCGGTATTCTGCTCGGAGACCTCTAGCTGTTGAGCCAGCTTGAGATCGAACAAGCGCCGGTTAGCCAAGCCGGTGAGGCTGTCTTGGTAGGCCTCTTCCCGCAATTTTTCACTGCGCGCAGCCTCCTCGGCGAACAGGTTCTTGAGTTTCTCGACCATCAGGTTCATGGCCAGCACTACACGTTTCAGTTCAGGCGTGCGTGGCACCTTGGGCATGCTCAGGAACTCGCGCCGAGTGATGGCCTGGGCTTGCTTGACCATATCGTCCAGCGGTCGCAACTGGGTGCGCAGCAACCATCCGCCGAGTACGGCGCTAACCAGTCCGCAGGCCAGTAGCCAGCCAAGGCTGCCGATGGCGCTGTCCCAGAGTCTGGTCAGGGCGAATTGCGGGTGGCTGAGCACCTCAACCCGTGCAGCTTGTTCCCAGCCGCGCATGATCAAGGCATCGCCGCCTTCCGGAGTCAGGTCGACCAGGTCGACAAACCAGGCCGGTACATTCTCTGGCGCCGTGGTGGTACGCCGCTCGACAATCACGCTGTTGTCGGCAATGTTGACCACCCGGATTGTCGCGTAGTAGCCGCTGTCGAATATCGAACTGACCATCAGTTCGATCATCGCCGGGTCATCGATATGAGGTGTCAACGACAGTCCGAGTGCGGTTGCGGCATCCTGTGCATGCGAGCGCAACTGGCTCAATAACTGTTCGCGCGAGCTTTCCATGCCGCTGATGAAACTGCCGGTGAATGCCACCACCAGGAACAGGCAAATGGCGATGAACAGTTGTTTTAGTAATGACATCGGGGTCTCCTAGCCTTCGCCTATGGCAAAGCCTTCCGTACGCATTTTCTTGAGCAGTTCCTGCCAGCGCGATAATTTCTTGGTGTCGCTCTTCTTGCTGTTCGAGCCTGGCAGGTAGACACCTTCAGCGTTGAATGAGTAAACCGGTAGCAGATCCTTGCGCTGTGATGCCGGTTGGATCTCGCCAATCAGGTTGTCGAGTACCAGCGGTTCGCTGCTGGGGCTTGAGTAGTAGGTGAGCACCATGTGCGCCTGGTTTTGCTTGAGCGCCTTGACGTAGGTAATACGTAATTTTTCACTGGCAATACCAAGACGGCGCAAGGTGAAGTACTTGGCGATGGAGTAGTCTTCACAGTCGCCAGCGCCTTTGACCAGTGACTCCACGGGCGTTGCCCAGTAGTCGGTTTGGCGCCAGGTGCGACGGTCATCGGCAAAGCGCAGTTGCCGGTTGAAAAATGCATTGACCGTTTTTAATTGCTGGTTCTCGGGGCTTTGCAGATTGCTTTCGATCAGTTGCTGCCACTGCTGCAGGCGCTGTTCGGCGGGGCCCAAGGAGCCATAGCGCGCCTGCGCATTCTGGATGATCAGGGCGAAATCCCAATTGGCCGCAGCGGTGGCTAAACCCAGGGCAAAGACCAGCGTGCCCAGCCATAGGTGGCTGAAACGCAGGGCAAAGGTGCTGGACGGGCATGGCTGCATCTGCAACGACTCGCTGGAGGTCGTTCAAAGTCTAGGTGCAGTAATGGCTTTGTGCCTCAGAAAAACACCCCTGGCGGTGACAAAGCGCAGCTGTCCGCCGAAGGGCACCGCGAAATATCGGCGTTGAATGCTGGTGGAAGGGTGAAGCGCCTTCCAGCCTGCGGCATGTGGGTGTGACAACGCTCAGCTGCCCGCCAAAGGGCACGGCGAAATATCGGCGTTGAATGCTTGGTGGAAGGGTGAAGCGCCTCCACCCTACGGCATGCGTAGGGTGTGACAACGCGAAGCTTGTCCACCGAAGGGCACGGCGAAATATCGGTGTTGAATGCTGGTGGAAGGGTGAAGCGCCTTCCACCCTACGGGCATGCGGGCGTGACAACGCGAAGCTTGTCTGCCGAAGGTTTCACACGGATTGACTATTTAGCGTTTGGGGCAAGGCGGTGTTGCCAGGGTTTTCTGGCGCAGGATATAGACAGTCACGCAGACCGCGCTGGTCAGCATAAACAGTCGGGCCCAGAACATCGGGACCAGGTAGCAGGACAGGCCAATGCTCAGCCACATCAGGCTTATCGAGTAGATCTTGGCTTTGCGCGGAATGCCTTCACCTTCCAGGTAGTCGCGAATCCAGGGCCCCAGCCTTGGGTGATCGACCAGCCAATGGTAAAAGCGTTCGGAGCTGCGCATGAAGCAGGCGGCAGCCAGCAGGAGAAAGGGGGTTGTGGGCAGGACGGGCAGGAATATGCCAATCACCCCGAGCGCTACGCTCAACCAGCCTATGGCCAGTAGGGCGTAGCGAACTGCAGGGTTGTGCTTGATCTTACCCGTCATGCGGACGGCAGAGGATTAGTGGTGACGCGGCTTGAGCAGCGCCGGTTTTTCTTCGGGGGCGTTGCACAGAAGAAACAGTGCGGTCAGCAGTTCAGGAATCTGCTCGACCATGCTGTCTACCAAGTCGCGGTCACGGGCGATTTCATCAAATTCGGGTTGCTCGTCAAACAAGCCGGAGCCGACCATGATCGGCAACAGCAACTCGCTGACTTCGTCTTCCGAGTCTTCGAACCAGACAGATTCACGCAGGAACACGCCTTCCATGAAACCGATGCACCAGCCGCGCAGGTCCGAGTCATCCGGGTCTTCACCCAGATCGAGCTCGCAAGGCATTTCCGGCTCGTCGTCACTCGCCAACTGGCGGGCAATATGAGCCTTGAGCAGCACCAGCGTGGCTTCGATTTCCTCGCGCTCGGCATCGCTGCGATAGTGAGGTGCTTCAGAGAACAGGGCGTCGATCCACTCACGCTCCGGCACCTGCTCCGTACAAATCGACAGGGCAGTGAGGTAGCCATGGGCGGCGACGTAGTCCAGGGCTTCTTCGTGCAACTCATCGGCATCGAGGAAGGCTTGCAGGCGGGACAGTTGCTCGGCAAAGGACATCGTAGGGCTACCTTGAAGAAGTAAACGAGGCTGGATTCTAGTCTAGACAGCGCGCAGCGGCCATAGCTCTAGTCTAACCCATGCATAAACGCTTGCGGGGTGGTGGGTGTTATTCGCTGGTTTATTTGATCCGGATCATTGATATAAGGCGTATTTAAGCCCGAAAAGCACCTCTGGCATGCGCTTTTGACCTCTATCCATGGCTTAACCTTCGACAAATTACAGATGCGAAATTTTCTGAGTCGAGCACGTGCGTATAATGCCGACCTCGATTTGGAGGCCTTTCATGCAAGACGCGGCACAACGCATCCTCAAAGACATCTTTGGCTATGACAGCTTTCGTGGCCGTCAGGAGGCGATTATTCAACGTGTGGCCAGCGGCGGTGATGCCCTGGTGCTGATGCCGACCGGCGGCGGCAAGTCGTTGTGCTTCCAGGTGCCTGCATTGATGCGTGACGGCTTGGCAGTAGTGGTTTCACCTCTTATTGCCTTGATGGATGACCAGGTTGCAACCCTTGATGAACTCGGGGTTGCAGCCGTCGCCTTGAACTCGACCTTGAGCAGCGATGCGCAGCGCGATATTGCCGACCGGATTCGCCGGGGCGAGGTCAAGATGCTTTATCTGGCGCCTGAACGCCTGGTGCAGCCGCGCATGCTGGCTTTTCTCCAGCGCCTGGAGATTGCCCTGTTTGCCATTGACGAGGCGCATTGCGTATCGCAATGGGGGCATGATTTCCGTCCGGAATACTTGCAGCTGGGGCAACTGGCCGAGTACTTCCCGCAGGTGCCGCGTATCGCCCTGACGGCGACGGCAGACATGCGCACCCGCGAAGAAATCATCAATCGCCTGCACCTGCAGGATGCAGAGCGGTTCCTGTCGAGTTTTGACCGGCCCAATATCTTTTACCGCATCGTGCCCAAGGAGCAGCCACGCAAGCAATTGCTGGGGTTTCTGGCAGCGCGCAAGGGCGATGCCGGCATTGTCTATTGCCTGTCGCGCAAGAAAGTCGATGAGGTTGCAGCCTTTCTCAGTGCCCAAGGGTTCCCGGCATTGCCTTATCACGCCGGTTTGCCCAGCGAGCTTCGCGCCTACCATCAAAAGCGCTTCCTCAATGAGGAAGGCCTGATCATGGTCGCGACCATTGCCTTCGGCATGGGCATCGACAAACCCAACGTGCGCTTTGTTGCGCACCTGGATTTGCCAAAATCCCTTGAGGCCTATTACCAGGAAACAGGTCGGGCAGGGCGTGATGGCTTGCCCGCCGATGCGTGGATGGCCTATGGCCTGCAAGACGTATTGCTGCTCAAGCAAATGCTCAACAACTCCGATGGTGACGAGCGTCACAAGCGAATCGAGCAGCATAAGCTCGATGCCATGCTGGCCCTTTGTGAAGAAACGCGCTGTCGCCGCCAGGTGCTGTTGGGTTACTTCGATGAAGTCCTGGAAAAGCCTTGCGGGCACTGCGACAACTGCATCGATGGTGTGCAAACCTGGGATGCCACCGAGCCGGCGCGCCAGGCATTGTCGGCTATTTACCGCAGCGGGCAGCGTTATGGCGTGGGCCACCTGGTCGACCTGTTGCTGGGGCGTGATAACGATAAGGTGCGTAGTCTGGGTCATCAGCACCTGTCCATATTTGGCGTAGGCAAGGACCGGGCTGAAGGGGATTGGCGTTCACTGTTCCGCCAGTTGGTGGCGCGTGGGCTGGCGGATGTCGATCTTGAAGGCTTTGGCGGCCTGCGTCTGTCCGAGAGTTGCCGGCCACTGTTGCGTGGCGAAGTGCAACTTGAGCTGCGTCGCGACCTCAAGCCCCAGCAAAGCGCCAAGGCTTCGAGCAGCGCCGCCAGCCAGCTTGTGCGGGGCGAAGAGCGAGAAATGTGGGAGGCGCTGCGTACACTTAGGCGCAAACTTGCCGAGGAACACGCCGTACCGCCTTACGTTATTTTCCCTGATGCAACCTTGCTTGAAATGCTTCGCAGCAAACCTGGCAGCCTGAGTGAAATGGCCCAGGTCAGTGGTGTTGGTGCACGCAAGCTTGAACGTTACGGTGCGGCTTTCCTGGACGTGCTCGGCGGCAAGGCTGAAGCGCCGCGAGTGGTAACCGACATGCGTCATGAGCTGGTTAGCCTGGCACGAGCGGGCATGACCCCGGAACAGATTGCCAACCAACTGCAATGCGGCACTAAAAGTGTCTATGGCATGCTCGCCGAAGCCATAGGTCGCCAGCAGTTATCCCTTGAGCAAGCCCTGGATATTCCAGAGGCCCTGTTGGGCGAGGTGCAAGATGCCTTTTTGAGCGGCGATGGCGAGTTGCCGACTGCTGCTGAAGTTAGCGCCTTGCTCTCAGGACGGGTCGAAGAGGGTGTCCTGCACTGCGTGCGTGCGGCATTGCATGCCGAATTCGAAGGTGGGCTTGAGTAGCGCAAAGGCGACATTTTTGGACCTTGGTGCACGCTTTGGAATATCTTGTAAGTCATTGGCCGATATGAACCTTGCTCTGGCGCCAAGGTTATGATTAGCTCGCTAATAATTAGTTTTTTATAGTTATAAGAGCCGTTTCATCATGTCGTCATCAGACCAACATCGTTTTGCTATGCAAATTGCGCAAATGTCCCGTGCCTGGCGTGCCGAGCTCGACCGGCGCCTTGTCGGCCTTGGCCTTTCCCAGGCGCGCTGGCTGGTGCTACTGCATCTGGCTCGCTTCGATGAGTTGCCAACCCAGCGCGAACTGGCCCAGAGCGTTGGCGTCGAAGGGCCGACACTGGCGCGCCTGCTGGACAGCCTGGAAGCCCAGGGCCTGGTCAGTCGCCAGGCCGTGCCCGAAGATCGTCGCGCCAAGAAAATTGCCCTCAGCCCGCAAGCTGAACCTTTGATCAAGAAAATCGAAGCAATTTCCACCGAGTTGCGCCAAGAGCTCTTTGCCGGAATCGATGAGCAGGACCTGGACCGCTGCCAGCAGGTCCATGCCAAGATATTGAGCAACCTGGAGCGGCGCTAAATCAGCCTGCATCAGCCGCATCGCTGATAAAAACTGCGCTCGTTTGCAGGAATGTGATCTCGATCAACTTAATTAACCCTGCAGGGTTTGTGGCCATTGCCTCGAATGGGTGATGGCTATTTGCCTTAAAAAAGGCCCCGGCCCCTGTAGGCTGGCTATTTGAATAATGGCTATACTTCGCTGCAGCCGGGTTGCACATGGAACGTTACTCCCGAACGAAGTTCTACAACTACAGGCAGATCCGCTGTGAATGGTGCTTACGCACTGGGCTTGTGGCGGATACTGGGTTGTTAAGCGTTAGGAGTATCCATGTCTCGAGTTCGCCATGTATTAATCGGCCTAGCCTCTGGCTCAGCACTGTATTCGAGTTTTGCCCCGGCACTTGGACTTGGTGAAATAACCCTGCATTCGGCTTTGAACCAGCCTCTCGAGGCTGATATCCAGCTGCTCCAGGTGGGTGATCTGAGCGCCAACGAAATCAAGGTCAAGCTTGCATCGGCGGAGGCGTTCAGTCGTTCAGGCGTCGAGCGTTTTGTTTTTCTCAATGATTTGAGCTTTACCCCGGTATTGAGCAACGGGCGCAGTATTGTGCGGGTCACTTCGCGCCAGGCGGTGCGCGAGCCCTACCTGAATTTTATTGTCGAAGTCTCACGGCCCAATGGCCAGTTGTTGCGTGAGTACACCGTACTGCTTGATCCACCCATTACCTCGATCTATGGCTCGGCTTCACCTGCGCCAAGCAGCCAGTACAGCACTCGCTCGACTTCGACCGTTGCCGTTGAGCTTGCACAACCTGTACGTCCGGCGCCGCCAAAGGTCATGCCCGCCGCCACACTCGGCCAGACCTACCAGGTGCGCAGTGGCGATACCCTGTGGCAGATGGCATCACAACTGCGTGATCAAGGCAGCAATGCTTCGCAGCAGTCCCTGATGAATGATATCTATGCCCTCAACCCCCAGGCGTTTGCCAATGGTGATATCAATCGACTCAAGGCAGGCGTTGATTTGCGCTTGCCCGACAGCGCTGTAAATACCAGCCAGGCAGGATCATCACCCAACAGCAACTCGAATCAACGCGCGATTAGTGCAAGCCAAGACGATGCTGCCAGTGGCCAGCCATCCAGCGCTGGCAGTGCGGAGGTCGCCCCTGCAGTGGTTGGAGACAGGGCGGATGCTCAGGCCTTGGCCGAGATCCAGCAGCGCCTGGATCTCGAGCTGGCCAATCAGTCGAACCTGAGCTTGCAGCTGCAGCAGAGCATTTCCCAGTTGCAGGCGCAGGTGCAGGCGCTGCAAACCCAGGTCGAGGCCAAGGACCAGAGGCTCGCCGAGCTGCAATCTCAGCTTGACGCCGGACCTGCGCCGCAAACCAGTGGTCAGCCTCAGGTGACAGCGCCAGCCCCGGTGGAGCCGGTTGAGCAGCCCACTGACTGGATGCCTTACCTCTATGGCTTGCTCGCCTTGTTGCTTGCTGGTTTGCTGGCGCTGTTGTGGCGCTCCAAGCGCGAGCGAACACCAGCGCCTGAAGCGCCTGCAATCGCCGTGGCCAGTGTGGAGAAGCCGCAAGAACCGCTTTTCCAACCGGTTGCACTCAATGCTCAAGCCCCGGTTACTGAGCCTGCACCTGCACCTGCACCTGCACCTGCGGCCAGTCGTCAGAAATTGCCGGTGGACGCCATTGAGGCTGCCAATATCTACATAACCTACGGTCGCTACCCCGAAGCGGTCAGTGCTTTGCGCAAGGCCTTGCAGGCTCATCCTGAGCGTCACGATATTCGCTTTCGCTTGCTTGAGGTCCTGGCCTTGCAAGGCGATGCACAGCATTACCAGGCAGAAGAAGCGCTGTTGCGCCAGAGCAGCTTTGCGCCTGAGCGCATTGACCAGCTCAATGCGCGTTATCCGCAGTTACATGGTGAAGAGCTCGATTTCGATGCTTTGGAGCTTGATGAGCCCGCCGATTTGGCGCCAGCGCCGAGTCCGGCGGATGATTATCAGCTCAACCTTGACGACCTGTCCCTGGATGCAGACTGGGATCTGGTGAGCCCGTTCTCGCCCAAAACCAAGGCAAAGCCGGCCACACCCGAGCAGGTGGATATAGATACAAACTTGCGTGATCTACCCAGCCTTGAAGAGTTGCCCCATGATGACGATGAGTTCGCCGCGCTGACGGCAGAAAACGACGCTGCGCTTGGGGCCTGGTTTGAAGATGATCCCCGTTCGCCTGCCAATCTCAACAATTTGTCTGATTTCGACACAAATGCCAGCAACATGCTCAAGCTCAATCAGGCGTTGGCCTATATCGAGCAAGGCAGTATCGAAAGTGCCTGCGATATACTCAACGAAGTGCTTAATGACGGTGATGACAAGCAAAAGCAGGAGGCCCGCAAGCTGTTGGCCAAAATTGCTTGACTCATTTCCAGATCAAGCAGGCGAGCACGCGCTATCATGGGCTGTCCGTGACAGTTGAGAACCACTATGCCTAGCGCCAAACCTGAAATCACCATCACCTACTGCACCCAGTGCCAGTGGTTGCTACGCTCCGCCTGGTTGGCTCAGGAACTGCTCTCGACCTTCGCCGATGACCTGGCAAAAGTGACGCTTGAGCCCGCAACCGGCGGTGTGTTCAAGATTGTCTGCAACGGCGTGCAGATCTGGGAGCGCAAAGCCGATGGGGGCTTTCCCGAGGCCAAGGTGCTCAAGCAACGGGTGCGTGATCAGTTCGATCCCCAGCGCGATCTTGGTCATAACGATGATCGCAAGATCCACTGAAGAGTCGCCTTGGCGTCGGCAGCGGTGGGCTATTTGGCCATTCGTGCAGATACAACTATCGCCAGGATGATCAAGGTGCCGCCTGCGAGCATGCGCAGGCTCGGCTGCTCGCTGAACAACCACCATGCGAAGGCAATGCCGTAGACCGGCTCCAGGGCGAAGATCACTGCCGCGGTGCGAGCCTTTATCACCCGCAGGCTGGCAACGAACAAGCTGTGTGCGAGCCCGGTGCAGAACACGCCCAACAACGCCAGCCAGAACCAGTTGACCAGTGTAACTTCTGGAAGTTGCTGCCAAGCCAGCGGCATAAACAACAGCATCACCGTGAGGTTCTGGCACAACGCAGCCTTTACCGGGTCCAGGCCCTGGGTGCTGGCGCGGTTGAGCAGTGATAACAGTGCAAACAAGAAGCCTGATAGCACCGCCCACAACAGGCCGATGTTGGCCTCGCTGCCGAGGTTGAACTCGGGTGTCACCAGAATCAGGCCGAGGCAGACCACGCCAACCATCAAGAACTCTCGACCACGGGTGCGTTCGCGAAACAACAAGCCTTCGAGGAGTACGGTGAAAGCAGGAAAACTGGCGAAGCCGAGCGTTGCGATGGCGACGCCGGAAACCTTTACCGATTCAAAGAAGGTGATCCAGTGGCTGCCGAGCAGCAGTCCGCCAAGTGCCAATAGACCCAGTTGCCGCGCGCTTGGACGCATGCCACGGGACTGCTTCGACAGCTGTGCAAACAGGGCCAGCGCAAGCACTGCAAACACGGCCCTGCCGGCCGATATGTTCAGGGGCGAGGTCGTGGCTAGTTTGCCGAAAATGCCTGAAAGCCCGAACATCAGGGCGCCCAGGTGAATGGCGAATAACGCCTGACGTTCAGTCATGCCAGGCGAGCACCATTGGCGACTGGCTTGTCAAAGCTTGCCAGCACCACCTTGTTCGCTTCGTCGTAAACACCAGTGACCAATACTTCCGAGCGGACACCTGCAATGCGCTTTGCCGCAAAATTGCAGACGCACAACACCTGGCGGCCAATCAGCTCATCGACCTTATAGTGAGCGGTGATTTGCGCGCTTGAGGTCTTGATTCCATGCTCGCCTAGATCAACCTCAAGCACGTACGCAGGCTTGATCGCCTTGCTGTTGGGTTCGGCCGAGATAATGGTGCCAACACGCAGTTCAACACGGGCAAAATCTTGCCATTCAATCTGCTGCATAACGCCTCCGGGGTTTATTTGGCGCCATTCTAGAGGGGTGCAGGGCAGACGTCTGTCGCAGGAGTATCGATTTTTGTCGCGCTACTGTTGCGCTGCGCGAATGGAGCGCGCACTGCAGCCAAAGTAGCGTGACAAGGCCGCGCCAAAAGCGCTTTGTGACGAGTAGCCAACCCGCGCAGCAATTTCACCGATACCAAGATGGCTGGTTCGCAGCATCTGGCGCGCCAGTTCGAGCCGTTGATTGCGCACATACTCCATGGGCGTGCGCCCTGTTTCGGCCAGGAAGCGGCTGTGAAAGCGTGCGGTCGACAGCCCGGCCAGGCGTGCAAGATCCGCCACCTGCAAGGGGTGCGCTGCGTGCTCATGGATATACTTATCTATCGCCTGCAGCGGTAGGCGAATTTCGCTTGAAGCGGCGCAGGATTGTTCACTCAGCAGGCTCGCCAGCAACAATGCAGCGCCTTGCTCGGCGATCACCGGGTCGTTGATCGGGCTGGCAGCCAACCAGCTGACCAGTTGGCCCTGTGCATCATTCAACGTTAAGGAGCGGGTGGTGTCGGTCAGGCGCAGGCCGGCATCGGCATGGGCGCCCAGATGGGTTTTTAGCCAGTGCTCTGAGGGAACATCCAGGACCAGGCAGTCACTGCCAGCCGGGCTGCCACAGGCATGCTCGGTTGCCGCTGGAACTATCGCCACGGATTGACGAACCACCCGGCTGCCGACGCCCGCGGCCTGGAATTCGAGCAGGCCGTTAAGGCCGAACACCAGTTGTGCGTGATCGTGGCTGTGGCTCAGCAGGTCGTGACTGTAATGACGCAGTGACAGTAGTGGATGCATACCAGTGTTCCCCCTAAGGTCTGGGGATTCTATCAGTACCCGGCGTACTCCGGCAGGCGAGTCAGTGCACAAGCGTGCAGCTGTCATTGAATTGAAGTCATGGCGTCATATTGCGTTCACCGGTCTCACGCAAGCTCAGTAAAACTCTGCCTGAGGATGCCCGGATGACGAGTGCACAGTTGATCAAGCCAAGCCGCAAGCAACGTGTCAGGACGCTATGGATCTCGGATGTCCATCTGGGAACCCGTGATTGCCAGGCGGAGCACTTGTCTGCCTTTCTCAAGCGCTACCAGGCCGATAAGGTGTATCTGGTTGGCGATATCATCGACGGCTGGAAGCTGCGCAGCGGCGTCTACTGGCCGCAGGCCCATAGCAACGTTATCCGGCGCTTGTTGACCATGAGCAAGCGCGGTACCGAAGTGGTCTATGTCACCGGCAACCATGACGAGTTTCTACGCCGCTACTCCAAGCTGATCCTGGGCAATATCCACCTGGTCGACGAGGCCGAGCACCTCACCGCCGACGGTCGCCGATTGCTGGTGATTCACGGTGACCAGTTTGACGTTATCACGCGTTATCACCGCTGGCTGGCATTTCTGGGGGACTCAGCCTATGAGTTCACCCTGACCCTGAACCGTTGGCTGAATCACTGGCGTCGCCGTTACGGTTACGGCTACTGGTCGCTGTCTGCCTATCTCAAGCACAAGGTCAAAAGCGCGGTTAACTTCATCAGTGATTTCGAGCAGGCCATCACCCATGAATGCGCCAAGCGTGGCTTCGACGGTGTGGTTTGCGGGCATATCCACCACGCTGAAATCCGCCCCATGGGTGATGTGGAATACATGAACTGCGGTGATTGGGTCGAGTCCTGTACCGCGCTGATCGAGCACATTGACGGGCATATCGAGCTCTACCGCCTGGCTGATGATCAAGCGCGGCAGGCGCAACAACTCGCTGCGGCTGCAGAGCCTGTCGCGTGAGGGTGCTTATCGTCAGTGATGCCTGGACGCCGCAGGTCAATGGCGTGGTCACCAGCCTGCAGGCCTTGATGAGCGAGTTGCGGGGCATGGGGCATGAGGTAAAACTGCTGTCACCGACTGACTTTCGCTCCATACCTTGCCCGACCTATCCGGAAATCTCGTTGGCTTGGGATCTTTGGCGAGTGGGACCTGCAATCAGGGCTTTTCAGCCCGATTGCATACACCTGGCCACGGAAGGGCCTCTGGGCTGGGCGGCGCGGCGTTGGCTGGACAAGCGTAACCTGGCTTTCTCAAGTGCCATCCATACCCGTTACCCGGAATACCTGAGCACACGCTGCCCCTGGATTCCCCTGAGCTGGGGCTATGCCTACCTGCGTCGCTTTCATCGCTCCAGCCAGGCGGTTCTGGTGACAACCGAGCACCTGCGCAGCGAGTTTTCCAACTGGGGGATACAGCGCCTTAAACTCTGGCGCAAAGGGGTCGATCCCAGGCTGTTCAAGCCGCTTGAACCCCGGGAGGTCGGTGCCGATCCGGTTTTTCTCTATGTTGGACGACTCGCCCCGGAAAAGAACCTTGAGGCTTTTTTAAGCCTGGATTTACCCGGTATCAAGCGAGTGGTGGGGGATGGGCCCCAGCGCCAGGCATTGCAGCACCAGTATCCGCAGGTTGAATTTACGGGTTATCGGCATGCTGAAGAGTTGGCCAGGGAATACCAACAGGCAAGCGTGCTGGTATTCCCATCGCTGACCGACACCTATGGCCTGGTCATGCTTGAAGCGCTGGCCTGCGGCACGCCCGTTGCCGCATTTGCCGTGCGCGGGCCGCTTGATGTGCTGCAACAGGGCATCACCGGCTTTATGCATGAAGACCTCGGCCATGCGTGCTTGCAGGCGCTCAAGTTAAGCCGAGCATGCTGTGCCGCTGAGTCGGCCAGTCAATCATGGCAGGTCTGCGCACAAGAGTTCCTGGCAGAACAACCGTGGCTTGATGCCGAGTTGCAGCAGCAGTTGGCCTGACTGCTGGCGATACGTACCGCCAATAACAAAGCCGCCAATGGGCGGCTTTGTTGGCGGGGCTACATGATGACCTTGTCGCGTAGCTCTTTGGCGGCCTGTTGCAACGCCTGGATCACCCGCTCCTTGTCGAAGTTCTGAATGCCATTGGTATCCAGGTACATTGAGAAGCCAGGCAGTTCATGCTCGACATAGCTCGAGGTTGCGCCGAGGTCGCGACGGAAATCCACAACCTGGTAAATCTGCACCGGGCGGGTGAAGCCCTTGACGGTGATCTGGCCTTTGTCACGGCACATGATGACGTCTTTGACCAAGGAGTAGGTTTCGTGCGAGATCAGGATTTCGCCTGATTCGGCAGCACTTTCCAGGCGGCTGGCCAGGTTTACGTCGCGGCCAATTATGGTGTAGTCCATGCGCGTATCGGCCCCGAAGTTACCCACGGTGCAGTAGCCGGTATTGAGACCCATACGAATCTCAAGGGGTTTGGTGATGCCCTGGGCCCGCCATTGTTGGCGCAGCACCTTCATGTGCTTGCGCATGGCAATGGCCATTGAAACGGCTGCCACGGCATCCTTTTTTGCGCCTTTGCTGGCGGGGTCACCAAAGAACACCATGACGCTATCGCCAATGAACTTGTCAATGGTGCCGCCATACTTGAGGCAGATCTTCGACATTTCATTGAGGTAGGTGTTGAGCAGGTCGGTCAGTGCCTCTGCCTCAAGTTCCTCCGATAGCTCGGTGAAACCTTTGATATCGGAGAAAAATACCGTGAGTTTCTTGCGCTGGGTTTCCAGGCGCACCGACTTTTTGCCGCTGAATATGGATTCCCAGACTTGCGGAGACAGGTATTTGGCAAGGTTGCGGGCCAGGCGCGCGGCTTTTTCCTGTTCGCGCCTGATATCGCTTCGCACCTGGGCCAGATGCAAGCCTTGCTGGTGGACAAAGTACGCGGTAATAGTGATGTGGAAGGTGGTGAACAAAATGCACACCAGTGACACTGCTGTCGGGGTTTGGCCTATGAATTTCGGGCCGATCAGGGCCGAGCAGGCCAAGGTGCTGATCAGCGTGGTCACAAGCACCAGGGTCATATTGGCCAGGCCGCCGACAACCAGGGAGCTGAACAGCAGGGTCAGCAGGCTCATCAGGCTCAGGACCGGGGAGAAGTTCAGCAGGGCGGCCAGGCAACCACAGTGAATCGCGTCGACAATCATCAAGCCTTGGGTGGCTTTTTCAGGGTACTGGCGCTTGTAGTATTGGCCAATCTGATGCGCCAAATGCGGATAAAGCAGGGCGTATGGAACAATCCAGAGAATACTGTAGGAAAAATACTGGACGTAGGTACCCGCAGCAATACTGGCTGCAATAGAGATGTAGGCTAGGACGCGCGAATAGTATTCACGCATCACCGGCCCCGGTAGTACGCTGGGTAGGGTAGCGGTGCGGACAGTCATGGTACGGCAATGATCCCTGATAAAGGAACGCCTCTAGTTGGGCGTTAATTGGCCTGGAACTAACCGGCTCCGGCCAAACAGGGATCATAACCAAGCGCAGCTTACCCGCCAAGCTGCAATGACGAATGCATCATTTTGGCGGATTACCGGTTGTCAAAGCGCTTTATTTTGCATCACGGTAGATTGAGTTTTTGGGCTGGGCAAAGACGCGCCTCAGCATAGGTTCAAAAAACTCCAGCGGCAGGGATTCATACTCGGGATCAAAGGCCGAGGCGTCATACTTGGCGCAAAAGTCGATAGTCGCCTGGTACTGCGGGTGGTCTTTGAACTGCTCGCGCAAGTGGCGATCCATGCCCAGGTGGTGAAAGAAATAGTAGCCCTGGAAGATCGCGTGCTTTTCGACCATCCAATGGTTTTCTGCGCTGACAAAAGGCTTGAGCATGGCCGCAGCAATGTCGGCATGGTTGTAGCTGCCCAGGGTGTCGCCAATATCATGCAGCAGGGCGCAGACCACGTACTCCTCGTCGCGACCATCTTTGTGCGCGCGGGTTGCGGTTTGCAGTGAATGGGTCAGGCGATCAACCGGGAAGCCGCCAAAGTCACCGTCCAACAGCTTGAGGTGGGTGAGAATGCGATCAGGTAGCTGATCGGCAAAGGCACGAAAGTCCTTGGCGATAATGGCCCAGTCGTCCTGTGTGCCGTTTTCCATATGGGTAAAGCGTGCATGCATATTCATTACTGAGCCCCTACTAAAATTTAATGCGACCCGTGCAGGCATCCTTGAGCATCACCCAGTCCCCCATCAGTGAGTACAGGGGATACTTGAAGGTCGCCGGGCGATTTTTTTCAAAGATAAAGTGCCCCACCCAGGCAAATCCGTAGCCGGCAAGGGGGATTGCCAGCAACCAAAGCCATTGCTGGCTGAGCAAGCTGTAGGCCAGTATCAGCAACACCAGGGTGCTGCCAGCATAATGCAGGCGCCGGCAGGTAGGGTTGCTGTGCTCTTGCAGGTAGTAAGGGTAGAAATCGGCAAAGGAGTGAAAGCGGTCAGTCGTTTGGGCAGTCATGGCGTGCCTCCTGTTGTTCTTTTAGTCAGGCTCACTAATGCTTACAGTCTAGGCGCTGGACAACGATCAACCAGTGACATTAAGTGCCACATTAGTATCCTTGCCCGCCATTGCAGTCGGTTACGCTTAGGGAACCTCTGAAAAAGGTAGCGAGCGACGAGAGTACAAGGCAAAAAAGTGCGAAAAATCGGAGTCTAGTTGGCCTAAACGAGCATTTTGAGCAGTTTTTTAACGCAGTAATATCGAGCGCAGTAGTTTTTCAGAGGTTCCTTAGCGGTTATATGTCGAACTTTTAGAATAAGAATCCACAATGAGTGAGCGCACAACATCTTCCAATTGGGCTTTAGGCATCGTTCAGGCGTTAGAGATGGGCGGTGTAGACTGTCGCTCGATCTTTCCCGAGCTTGGCCTCGACTACGCATTGCTCGAGGATCCGGATGCGCGGTTTCCGCAAGACGGCATGACTCGGCTCTGGACCCGTGCCGTCGAGCTCTCGGGAAATCCCGCCATTGGCCTGAACATGGCCAAGGTGGTGCGTCCCGCCTCGTTTCATGTGGTTGGCTATGCGCTGATGTCGAGCAGTTCGCTCAAGGAAGGCCTGGCGCGGCTGGTGCGTTATCAACGGATTATTGCCGAGGGCGCGGACCTGAGCTTCAGGCCAACTCCCGATGGCTATGAGCTGGTGCTGGCGATCCATGGTGATCGCCTGCCGCCGGCACGTCAGAGCGCGGAGGCGTCCCTGGCCTATGCATTGGCTTTTTGCCGGTGGATGACCGGCAAGTTGATTCGTCCGCGCAGAATTCTTCTGCAAGGTGAGCCGCCGGCGGATATCGAACCCTTCCAGCAGGTGTTTCAAGCGCCGCTGGAGTTCAATGCCAGTCATTACGGATTACTGTTCGAGGGTGCCGACATGGAAATGCCCTTGCCCACGGCCAATCCGTCGCTGGCGCAATTACATGATCGTTTTGCCGGCGAATTTCTGGCGAGGTTCTCGGAAAGTCGGGTCACTCACCAGGCGCGCCAGGTGATTTGTCGATTGCTGCCCCAGGGCGAGCCGAAGCGTGAAGTTGTCGCGCAAACATTGCACATGTCGCAGCGCACCCTGCAGCGGCGTTTGCAGGAAGAGGGCACCAGTTTCCAGCAGTTGCTCGACGACACCCGCTGCGAGCTGGCGCAACAGTATCTTGCGCAGCCAAACCTGACCCTGCTGGAGGTGTCCTATCTGCTGGGCTTTGCCGATCCGAGTAATTTCTTCCGCGCGTTCCGTCGCTGGTTCGAGCTAACGCCCAGTGAATATCGGGCACGCATCTAGCCCGGCCATTGGTCGCCTGAGAACATGAGGTCATGTTGGGTTTTCGGTGATAAATGCCGCTTTTATGCCCTCAATCGGCGCAGATGCCGAGTGCTTCCAGTTGTTCTGCCGTTTAATGTCGCCAGAACAAAGGCATCAGTACCACCATCACCGTGAGGATTTCCAGGCGGCCGAGCAGCATGCCGCAGGTCAGTATCCATTTGGCGGCATCCGGCAGGCTGGAAAAGTTACCCGCCGGCCCGATGATCGGTCCCATTCCCGGACCAACCCCGGAGACAGTACTGGCAGCGCCGCTAAGCGAGGTGATCCAGTCCAGCCCACACAGGCTCAAGCCCAGGGCCATGACCGCGATGGTGGTGGTGAAGAAGAACGAGAAGGTCAGGATCGAGCGGACGATGTCCTCGTCCAGGCGGTGTTGATTGTATTGCTGCTTGATCACCGCCCGGGGGTGGACCAGTTGCTTGAGGTTGGCCTTGAGCAGGATATAGGCCACCTGGAAGCGGAAGATCTTCAAGCCGCCTGCGGTTGAGCCTGAGCAGCCACCAATAAAGCCCAGGTAGAAAAACAGCATGCCGGCAAAGCCGCCCCAAAGGGTGTAGTCGCCCAAGGCGAAGCCGGTCGTGGAGATAATCGAGGTGGTGTTGACCGCAACGTGGCGCACCGCTTCCAGCCAATGCAGGTCAGTGGTCAGCGCATACCAGGTGCCGAGGATAAGCCAGGTGCTGAGCAAGATCCCCAGGAAGCCACGAACCTGCTGGTCGTAATACAGCGCCCGGAAGTTGCCACGCAGCGTCGCGACATAGAGCACGAATGGCAGGCTGCCGAGAATCATCAGCAACACGGTTACCCAATGCACCGCAGGTTGCTGCCAATGGCCGATGGAGCTGTCCGAGGTTGAGAAGCCGCCCGTGGCAATTGCAGACATGGTGTGGTTGATCGCATCAAACCAGCCCATTCCCGCCAGCCACAGTGCCACGACGCCGAAAATGCTCAGGCCAACATAGGCGGCCACCATATATTTGGCGACCATGTGCGAGCGCGGCATGATCTTGTCGGAGCGGTCCGACGACTCGGTCTGGAACAGGCGCATGCCACCGATACGCAGCATCGGCAAAATGGCAACGGCCATGGCGATAAAGCCGACGCCGCCGAGCCAGTGCAGCAGGGAGCGCCAGATCAGGATGCCCGGCGACATGTTGTCCAGGCCGCTGAGCACGGTCGCGCCTGTTGCGGTGATACCGGACATGCTTTCAAACAAGGCGTCGGTGACGCCCATGTGCTGGCTGAAAATAAATGGCAGCGTGGCGAACAGGCAAACCAGCACCCAACTCGAAACCGTCAGCATGTACATGTCGCGAGGGCGTAATTGCGAGGCCTGCTGGCGGCTACGGCCCTGGGCAATCAGGATCAAGCCGCTGACAAAGGTGATCAGACTCGACCAAAGGAATGAGTTGATTTCGTGAGGTCGCTCGAACACGAGCAGGGTAATGACCGGCACCAGCATGCTCACCGACAGGGTCACGAGAAACACACCGTTGATGAAGGCGAGAATGCGCAGTGTCGATTTAGACATCCAGTTCAACCCCCGCGCGCAATATGGTTTTCATTATGGAACCGACTTCCCTGTGGTTCTTTTCCTGGCATTCTAGTCTGCTGATATCAGTGACGCCAAAACGAGCGAGTGACCAAGACCAGCACCGTCAGGATTTCCAGTCGGCCGAGCAGCATGCCCAGGGTCAACAACCATTTGGCTGCATCAGGCAGGCTGGCGAAGTTGCCCGCCGGGCCAATGATCGGCCCCAGGCCAGGGCCAACGTTACATACGGCCGTTGCCGCACCGGTCAGGGCGGTGATCCAGTCGAGGCCCAAGAGCGCCAGGCCCAGGGCAATGACGCCGATGGTGATGGTGAAGAAGAACGAGAAGGTAATCAGCGAGCGAACAATGTCTTCGTCGAGGTTGTGGTTGTTGTACTGCTGCTTGATCACTGCCCGGGGATGAACCAGTTGCTGCAGGTTGGCGCGCAGCAGGACATAGGCCACCTGGAACCGGAATATCTTCAGGCCGCCAGCGGTTGAACCCGAGCATCCGCCGATAAAGGTCAGGTAGAAGAACAGCATTACCGCGAAACTGCCCCAAAGGGTGTAGTCGCCCAGGGCGAAACCTGTGGTGGTAACCACTGAAGTGACGTTGACCGCCACGATACGCACAGCGTCCATCCAGCTGTAGTCCGAGTTGATCCACAACCAGGTACCGAAGACCAGCCAGGTCAAGACCAGGAAACCCAGGAAACCGTGGACCTGATGGTCGCGAACCAGTGCGCGCCGATTGCCTCGTGCACTGGCAACGTAAAGGGTGAAGGGCAGGCTGCCGGAAATCATCATGACAACCGCAACCCAGTGCACCGCAGGTTGATCCCAGTGGGCGAGCGATGAGTCCGAAGTTGAATAGCCGCCAGTGGAGATCGAGGTCATGGCATGGTTGATCGCCTCGAATGGCGTCATGCCCGCCAGCCAATAGCTGACAAAGCCAAGCAAGGTCAAACCCAGGTAGACAATCAGAATGTACTTGGCAGCCATGTGCGAGCGCGGCATGACTTTCTCGCCCCAGTCCGAGGATTCGGTCTGGAACAGGCGCATGCCACCGACCCGCAGCAGCGGCAGAATCGCGACCGCCATACCGATAAAGCCAATGCCACCAAGCCACTGCAGCATCGAGCGCCAGATAAGCAGGCCCGGAGAGGCGCTGTCGAGACCACTGAGCACGGTAGAGCCGGTGGTGGTGATGCCCGACATGGTTTCAAAATATGCATCTGTGTAGCTGATATGGTGGATTTGCACCATTGGCAATGCCGCAAATATGCACACCACCAACCAACTGGCAGTGGTCAGCAGGTACATGTCGCGTGGGCGCAGCTGGGCGTTTTCCGGGCGTCCCGGGATGACCAGCGCCATACCGGCACCGGCGGTGATCAGGCTTGACCAGAGGAATGGGTCGAGGTCTTCGGTACGTCCGTATACCAGTAGCGTCAGCAGCGGAATCATCATGCTGAGCGCCAGTGTCAATAAAAAGATACCGAGGATGAAGCCAATAATTCGCAGTGTCGCCAAGGCCATAAAGGGGGCTCAAGTGGAGGACAGACGGAAAGTTACAAAGGGCGCCATTCTACCCGGGACAAGAAAGCTGTAAACCACCATTATCTGTGCTTTACAACGCCTCGGGTAAGCATAGAATAGCCGCCAGGTGCCGGCCCTTGCCGGTTTCTGAGTCCTATAATCATGTCTGAAACTAATCCGTGTTTAACGTGTGGCGCCTGCTGCGCGTATTTTCGTGTGTCTTTCTTTTGGGGCGAGTGCCAGTCTGCTGGCGGTACGGTACCGGATGATCAAGTTGTATTGATTACCCCGCAACGTGTTGCCATGCGTGGTACTGAACATAAACCAGCACGCTGCAATGCACTGCTGGGGAATGTCGGAGAAGGGGTGCGTTGTACATTATATGAACAACGTTCCAGCCCGTGCCGTGAGTTTGAAGCCTCCTGGGCCAACGGTGAACACAATGCTCGTTGTGACGATGCGCGCAAGGCCTACGGCCTACCGCCGCTGACACCACCCTTGCAGCCGAGCGTGTCACCGAACCGGGTTGCCTGAGGCAATCCAAGGCACGAAATAAAATGCGCCCAGTGGCTTGCCACTGGGCGCATTTTTCATTGTGCAGGGCCAAGCGAATGCATTTCGGGCCGAACGCTTCGAGCAGGTTTTTCCCACAGGCTATCTCGCAGGCTCTAGAATTTAGCTTCATGTTCTGCGAGAGGTGATCGATGGACGCGCTAGACGCACTTATAAACCGAGTTTCTGTACCGCGCTTGAGCGAGCCCGCTCCTGATGCGGCGCAGCGTGAGGTGTTGTTTCGTGCTGCACTGCGAGCCCCGGATCACGGGCAACTGAGACCTTGGCGATTCCTGACGGTCGAAGGTGATGCGCGCAAGCAGCTTGGGGAGTTGTTTGCCCAGGCGTTATCGGCTTCAGGCTCGCAGCCCAGCGTTGAAGCGCTGAACAAGGCCCATGCGATGCCTTTGCGGGCTCCATTGATGGTGGTGGTGATTGCCAGCATCAAGGCATCGCCGAAAATACCGGCGCAGGAGCAAGTAATAGCCGCATCCTGCGCCGCACACAGCATTTTGCTGGCGGCACATGCCCAGGGTATCGGTGCCGTCTGGCGTACCGGTGATATGGCGACCAATGCCCATGTGGCTAATGGCCTGGGGTTGTCGGAAAACGAGCAGGTCGTGGCTTATCTGTATCTGGGGACGCCTGAGCGGGAGTTGCGCACGCCGCCGACACTCAATATCGATGACTTTGTCAGCGCCTGGCCAGGCTAGATCATCAAGGCTGGCCGGGAAATATCAGGATTTTGCGTTCGGCTGGGTTGCAATGACCAGGCTGGCGCAAAAACCGTCCTCGTGATTCTCCAGGATCAACTTGCCACCATGGCGCTCTGCTGCGCGGCGTGCGATGGCTAGCCCCAGGCCGTGGCCAGGTGCTGTCTGCCCGGGAGCACGGAAAAATGGCTCGCCCAGTTGACCCAGGTGTTTTTCATCGACGCCAGGGCCGTGGTCGCGTACGCGGATCAGCACCGCGCCATCTTTAGCCTGTGCGCTGACTTCGATCGGCTGGCCAGGAGGGTTGAAGCGCAGGGCGTTGCGCAGCAGGTTGTCCAGCGCGCGCTCTAGCATGTTGGGCCAACCTTGTAGCTCAAGACCTGGGGCTATGTTGATTGCGACCCGTTGTTCCGGGGCGCTGATATGCACATATTCAACCAGTTTTTGCACAATCCCCTCCAGCCTGATCGGTTGAACTGCGCCTGGATTGGCATCGAGGCGGGCCAGTTCGAGAATCTCGCTGATCAATGCTTCCAGGCGATCACATTCCTTGGTCAGTCTCGGCCACAGTTTTTCACGTTCTTCGGGGCTGGCACGTTCGGCCAGCGCCAAGGCAATGCGCAGGCGAGCCAGGGGGGAGCGCAGTTCATGGGATACGTCGCGCAATAGCTGGCGCTGGCTGCCAATAAGGCCTTGCAGGCGGGCACCCATGCGATTGAAGTCGCTTGCCAGTACGCCCAGCTCATCGCGGCGTTTGGCCAGGTGCGCCAGGCTATTTTGCTGGTAACTGGTTTGGCCGAGGTCGTGCACCGCGCCACGCAATCGGTTCAGCGGCCGGGTGATCGACAGGGTCAGGAGCAGGCTTAGTGCCGTTAATACCACCAAGGCAATGGCCAGTGCGCTGATCGGCCAGAGCAGGCTGTCGCGGTGCCAGGCGTTGAGTACCGGATAGGGAATGCGATAGATAAACAGGTAGGTTTTGTCGGTGCTGGGGCTTACGTATTCGGTGGTCAAGCGTCGCCAAGGCAGGCGCTTGTTCTTTTGCCGCGACTCAAAGGCTGCGGCGCGTGCCGGGAATGTACCGGGGACCAACTGTTGGCCGTTTTCACCGAGTACCTGTACGTCTACCTGATATTGATCCTTGTGTTGCCTGAGAAAGGCTTGTGCGGGGCCTTTGCCGGCACTTTCGTAGCGTTCGGTCCAGGTTTCGGCAATCCCCTGCAGGGCCGGGGTGTTATTGAGTATCCAACTGTCCTGGTTGAGGGCGCGGCCGAGGAGCATGGACAAACCTGCAACCAGGGCGATGGCCAGCCAGAAACTCGCAAAGATTCGCCAGAACAATGACCGCACGAATAACTCCTTGTTGCAGTTAAGGACACTCCGAAAAACTACTTCGCTTGATATCAGGGCGTTAAGAACTGTTCAAAATGCTCATTTACAGCACCTAAAGTCGAGCGCGACCCCGGTCGATTTTTCACAGTTTTTGCCTCGTTCTATCTTCGCTCGCTATGTTTTTCAGAAGCCCTCAAGCCCGGCAACATGAAATTGCCGGGCTTGACAGTAGATTAGTTAGCCTCGCAAGCGAGGCTGTGGTCTGGCTATTTATTCGGCTTTGGCTTTGTGCTTTTCAGCACGACGCTCTTCCATCTTCTTTACATGCTCATCAAACTTCTTTTGCTGCTCGGGCGTCAGCAAGCTGCGGATGGCGGCCTGTTGCTTGTCGAAAGATGCCTTAAGCTCAGCCTTCATGGCTTGTTGCTCTTTCTCGGGCAGTTTTTCCAGATAGCGCTTGGTGATTTCGTGGCGGGTTTTCATCTGTTCGCCCATCAGCTTGCGCATGTTCTGGCGCTGTTCCTTGCTCAGGTCCAGGTCCTTGAACATGGCACCGCGATGACCTGGGCCTTTGCCGTCATGGTGACCGCCATCTGTTGCAGCCATGGCCAGTGTTGGCAGAGTCAGGGCGAGTAATACTGCAGTGAGAGTCTTGCGCATGATGTATCTCCTAATCTCAAGGCCGGTTCGTTACCGGATGAGCTCAGTTTATGCAGGTCTTGGTCAAGCGCGGTCAGCGAACGGTAAAGCCAAGGTAAAGATCGCAAACCAACCCGCAAGCGCTCTACAGGCTGTAGTAGTAGCCACGGCTGCGCAGGGCCATGATGCGTGGCCTGCCGTCTGGGTGGGGGCCGATCTTCTTGCGCAGGTTGCTGACGTGCATGTCAAGGCTGCGGTCGTAGAGTGTGAGCTTGCGGCCCAGGGCCAGTTGCGCCAGCTCCTGTTTATCGACCGGCTCGCCCGGCGTATTGAGCAACGCCTCGAGCACCCGGCTTTCGGAAAGGGTGAGCAATACCTCGGTTTCACCAATGTTGACGATGCCACGGGCAGGGCTGTGTTGCAGGTCGCCTAATGACTGTTGCTGTGGTGTGGTCGAGGCTGGAGTGCTGCTGCGGCGCAATACCGCGCGCAAACGGGCCGTCAATTCACGGGGATCACAGGGCTTGGCCAGGTAATCATCGGCGCCCAGCTCAAGCCCGAGGATCCGGTCAAGGGGCTCGCCTCGCGCGGAGAGCATCAGTAACGGCAACTCGGCATGCTCGCTGCGTAATTGCTTGAGCAGCTCCAGGCCGCTGCCGTCGGGCAGCATCACGTCCAGTACCACGGCATCGGGCGCCGAGTGGCCCAGGGCTTCGCGAGCCTGCTGGCCATTATGGCAGGCTGTCACTTCGAAGCCTTCCTGGGTCAGCCAGTGGCTCAGCAGCTCACAAAGTTCGATGTCATCGTCAATGAGTAAAAGTGCGCTCATGTTGATCAGTTGGTCCATTCACGGCGTTTACGGCGACTGCCGCGCAACAACGCGCCAATCAGTACGCCCAGTAGTCCTGCGCCAGCGCCCACCGCAAACCATTGCTGGCGCTCATTGATCAGCGGTGGCGGGGTTTGGGCCTGGGCGGTTTTGAGTTGGAGCTTGAGCCGCTGGTTTTCCTGGCGCAGGCGTTGCAGTTGAATGCTCTCGCGCTCGGCGCTCTGCTCTTGTAGTTGCTCACTGAGTTGTACGCGTTGGTCTTCGCTCAAGGCCAGGCGTTGTTCCAGTGCATCAATCCGGGCTTGGGTTGCTTCGGTTTCTTCTGGGGCTTGCTCGGCATGCAGGGCAGGCGCGAGCAAACATAGAGCAAGTGACAAGGTGAGCGTAGTAGGGCGCATTAGAGCTCCTTAGTCCTACTGTTGATTGGCTCGAGCAGGTGTGGTGTTTAAGGCAGGACTCGCTTGAAAGGCTTGACTACAACCGAGCTGTACACGCCAGCTGCCTTGTAGGGATCGGCGCTGGCCCATTCTTGTGCGGCTGTCAGCGAGTCAAACTCAGCTACGATTAAACTACCAGAAAAACCAGCAGTGCCTGGGTCGTTGCTATCGATGGCCGGGTGCGGGCCAGCGAGAACAAGACGACCTTCAGCTTTAAGCTGTTCAAGACGCGCAAGGTGCTCCGGGCGCGAAGCCATACGGTTTTCCAGGGAGTTTTCTACATCAGTGGCGATAATGGCGTAGAGCATCTTGATCCTCATTCAATAATGGTGGGCGCGGTGGCCTAAGCTTAAGTTACACAGTTGCAGGAAGCATGCTGTGGGAATCATAACCTTTGCGTCTATGAAACAGTTGTGGAACCTCTGAAAAAGCTAACGAGCGACGGCAGTGCAGGAGGTAACGACCAACTGGATTAACAGCCAAGTACTGGGTTAAGGGCAAGCGCCAGCGAATAAAAGTGCGAAAACAACTGGAGGCACGCTCAACTTTAGTTGGTCTGAATAAACACTTGATTCGCGTTGCTCACCCCTTGGGGGCCGTAGCAATGGCACCCCAGTAACACCTGGTGCACTAGTCTTTCATAGGTTTCCTGAGTGCGACTTAATCCAGCAAGAATCTCCATCTGTCTGCATAATATCAACCCTAGATTATTGAGATAGTGCCCATATGGATGTCGATTTACATTGTCATAGCACTGCATCCGACGGCGCGCTGGCGCCGGCAGTGGTCGTGGCGCGGGCACATGAGCGTGGGGTCAAGCTGCTCGCATTGACCGATCACGACACGATTGAGGGGCTTGATGAGGCCCGTGCCGCCGCCAATGAACATGGTATGCAACTGGTCAATGGTATTGAACTGTCCTGCATGTGGGGTGGTGCGACCATTCATGTGTTGGGCTATGCCTTTGCCAGCGATGCGCCTGCATTGAATAAGGCCATTGCAGATTTGCATCAGGGTCGCTGGCTACGTGCTGCGGAAATTGACCAGCGCCTCGCCGCCAAGGGCATGCCCGGCGCGCTTGAAGGTGCACGTGCGATTCAGCAAGAGCTGGGCGATAGCGGCAATGCACCTGCGCGGCCGCATTTCGCCGAATTCATGGTCCGTGCAGGCTTTGTGAAAGATCGCGCCGAAGCTTTTCGCAAATGGCTTGGCTCCGGCAAGTTGGGCGATGTGAAGCAGCACTGGCCAACGCTTGACGAGGCCGTCGCGACCTTACGGCAGGCCGATGCATTGATTAGTCTGGCGCACCCGTGGCAGTACGACTTTACTCGTAGTAAGCGACGCCGTTTGGTTGCCGCATTTTCAGAAGCAGGTGGGCATGCACTTGAGGTCTGTAATGGCATGCAGCCACCTGAGCAAGTTGGCGGCTTGGCCATATTGGCCCGTGAGTTTGAGTTGCTGGTCAGTGCCGGCAGTGACTTTCATGCACCGGGCAACTGGTCGGAACTGGGAATGTATCGCCCCGTGCCA
This sequence comes from Pseudomonas sp. S9, assembly GCF_000222125.1. NCBI lineage: Bacteria > Pseudomonadati > Pseudomonadota > Gammaproteobacteria > Pseudomonadales > Pseudomonadaceae > Pseudomonas > Pseudomonas sp. S9. The sequence continues at coordinate 280,979 of NZ_AFFX01000001.1, forward strand.
GAAGACCTCTTGCCACTATGGACGCGCTTTGAGCATGTTCAACAATCAGCAGTCATACGAGCAGGGAGCTAATGTGAGTCAATTCTTCCAGGTCCACCCGGAGAACCCACAGTCGCGCCTGATAAAACAGGCTGCGGAAATCATCCGAGGCGGTGGCGTGGCTGTCTATCCGACCGACTCATCCTATGCCATTGGTTGCCGCCTGGGGGACAAGAACGCCCTGGAGCGAATTCGTCGCTTGCGTCAGCTCGATGACAAGCACAATTTCACCCTGGTCTGCCGGGACCTGTCACAACTGAGTACCTTCGCCAAGGTCGACACCGGGGCTTTTCGTCTGCTCAAGACCCATACGCCGGGGCCCTATACCTTTATCCTCAATGCCACGCGTGAGGTGCCGCGTATCATGCTGCACGCCAAGCGCAGGACTGTTGGCCTGCGGGTGCCGAGCCACCCGATTGCCCAGGCCTTGCTTGAGGAGCTGGGCGAGCCGATCATGAGCGTGAGCCTGATCATGCCGGGTGAGACGCTGCCAATGAGTGATCCCTATGAAATGCGCTCGCTGCTTGAGCATCATGTGGAGTTGATCATCGATGGCGGCTTCGGTGGCCTGGAAGCCTCTACAGTAATCAATCTGTCTGAAGCAGAGCCCGAGATCGTGCGTGTCGGCTGTGGCGATCCGCAACCCTTCGAGAATCCTTGAAGCATTGATTGGACTGTGATGCAGGCTGAAGAACCCGTGGTTCGCCAGGCTGTCGTTATGCGCTGTGACTTGGTAATGTCTGTGCAATTGCTTTTAGCGGGAAACCCGGTTTGAACCTTGTAGACTCTGAGCGGCGCGTACTTTCAGGCATGCGTCCAAGCGGCCAGATGCATATTGGCCATTATCACGGCGTATTAAAAAACTGGGTCAAGCTGCAGCACAGCTATGACTGTTTTTTTTGCATCGTCGACTGGCACGCGCTGACCACCGATTATGAAGATGTCAGCCTGCTGTCCAAGCATGTGCAGGACATGGCGATCGACTGGCTGGCCTGCGGCTTGAGCCCAAGCTCGGCAACCCTGTTTATCCAGTCACAGGTGCCTGAGCATGCGGAGTTGCATGTGCTGTTGTCGATGCTTTGTCCGCTGAGCTGGCTGGAGCGTGTGCCTTCGTACAAAGAGTCGCAGGAACAACATCAGGGGCGTGACCTGGGAACCTATGGATTTCTCGGCTATCCCTTGTTGCAAGCCGCTGACATCCTGCTTTATCGCGCTGGAATAGTGCCGGTCGGTTCCGACCAGTTGGCGCATATCGAGTTTGTCCGCGATGTGGCCCGGCGCTTCAACCATCTTTATGGCCGCGAGCCTGGCTTCGAAGTCAAGGCCGAGGCTGCAATCCGCAAACTCGGCAAGAAAAACTCGAAGCTCTACAACAGCTTGCGCCAGGCCTACCAGGAACAAGGCGACAGCGAGGCGCTGGACACGGCCAGGGCGCTGCTCAAGGAACTGCAAAACATCACCCTGGGTGATAAGGAGCGCTTGCTGGGTTACCTCGAAGGCGGCGGCAAGCTGGTGCTGCCTGAACCCCAGGCCATGTTCAGTGAGTCGCCACGCCTGACCGGGCTGGACGGCGGCAAGATGTCCAAGTCGCACAACAACGCGATCTACCTGCGCGACACCCAGGAACAGGTCGAAGAGAAGATCAAGCGCATGCCGACCGATCCGGCCCGCGTGCACCGCAATGACCCGGGTGAACCCGCACGCTGCCCGGTGTGGCCGCTGCACAAGCTGTATTCCAGCGAGACCACCTGTGATTGGGTGCAGCAGGGTTGCACCAGCGCGGGCATCGGTTGTGTGGAGTGCAAGCAGCCACTGATCGAGGCAGTGCAGCGGGACCTGCAGCCGATCCAGCTGCGCGCTGCTGAATATGAGGATAATCTCGACGTGGTGCGCGGCATTCTCGCCAGCGGCGCCGAGCGTGCTCGCGATGAAGCGCGCGATACCTTGGTCGAAGTGCGCCAGGCACTTGGCATGAATTACCGGTGAGCCTGTCATGAGCCAAGCCACGCCAGCGGCAGATCAGGCCAATGCCCAGCAAGAGCTGCAGTTTGCCAAGGTGTACGGCGAGGCGCTCACGGAGATGCCTCTGGACCTGTACATTCCGCCAGACGCCCTGGAAGTCTTTCTCGAGGCGTTTGAAGGGCCGCTGGACCTGCTTCTGTACCTGATCCGCAAGCAGAATATTGATGTGCTGGATATCCCCGTTGCCGAGATTACCCGCCAGTACATGGGGTATGTCGAACTGATGCACAGCGTGCGCCTGGAGCTGGCAGCCGAATACCTGGTGATGGCGGCCATGCTGGCCGAGATCAAGTCGCGCATGCTGCTGCCGCGCTCGGCCAATGCCGAAGAGGAAGAAGACGATCCGCGTGCCGAATTGATCCGCCGTCTCCAGGAGTATGAGCGCTACAAGGCGGCAGCCGAAGGCCTGGACGGCATTCCCAGGGTTGGCCGCGATCTCACGGTGCCACGCCTGGATGCGCCCCAAGCCAAAGCGCGCAAGTTGCTGCCAGACGTCAGCCTGGAGGAGTTGCTGGTGTCCATGGCTGAGGTACTGCGCCGTGCCGATATGTTCGAGAGCCACCAGATTACCCGCGAAACCCTCTCGACCCGCGAGCGCATGAGTGATGTGCTCGAACGGCTCAGGGGCGGTGAATTCGTTCCCTTTGTCGGGTTGTTTGTCGCCGAGGAAGGGCGCCTGGGGGTGGTGGTAACCTTTATGGCGGTGCTTGAGTTGATCAAGGAATCCCTGGCTGAGTTAGTGCAAAATGAGCCCTATGGTCCAATTCACGTCCGGGCGCGAGCTGAGCAAATAAATGAATTTGAATGAACCCAAAGACCTGGCCACCTTGCTTGAAGCCTTCTTGCTGGCTTCCGGCAAGCCGCAAACGCTTGAGCGCTTGTATGAACTGTTCGAGGAGGGCGAGCGGCCGGAATCTGCGGTGTTCAAGAAAGCCATCGAAGTGTTGCGCAAGGCCTGTGACGGGCGAGCGGTGGAGCTGGTCGAGGTAGCGAGTGGCTATCGCCTGCAGGTGCGTGAAAAATTTGCTCCCTGGGTTGGTCGCTTGTGGGAAGAACGGCCTCAGCGTTATTCCCGGGCAATGCTCGAAACCCTGGCGCTGGTTGCCTACCGTCAACCAATTACGCGTGGTGAAATTGAAGATATTCGCGGTGTTGCAGTCAACAGCAACATTGTCAAAACCCTGCTTGAGCGTGAGTGGATCCGCGTGGTCGGTTACCGCGAGGTGCCTGGAAAACCGGCGATGCTGGCGACCACCAAGCAGTTCCTCGATCATTTCAACCTGAAAAGCCTTGATCAACTGCCGCCACTGGCTGACCTGCGTGAGCTGGAGCCGAGCGCCGAGCCAGAACCTGAGTTTGTCGGCTATGCAGAAGGTGAGGCGCCGGTGCCAGCCAGCTTGCAGGCGCGGGCCGACTTGGCATTGGCCGGGGAAGAGGGCGATGACGATATGGCGCCTGTGGCCGAGAAAGTCCCGGAAGAAACCAGTTTCAGCAGCTTGCTGGCCGAGTTGGATGACATGGAGCAAGGGCTGAAAATAGATTTCGATGATCTAGAACCGTCGCTTCCTGATGATGAGCCGCCAGAGTCTTCCGAGCAGCCTGACATGCAAGCTGAAAATCAGGACTCACAAGCGCCAGCCCCGGCAATCGGTGCTGGCAGCATTGAGCCCGCCCGACCGGATCTGACGCCTTATGACCCGGTCCAGGCTGCGCTGGATGAAGAGGCCGAAGCCGAGCGCGCCTTGCAGGCCGCTATCGCCGATGAGCTTAACGGCAACTATTAGTCGCTGGAGTCCTGGGATGCGGCTGACAATGGTGGAAGGGTGAAGCGTCTTCCACCCTACGCTTCGAGGCCTCGTAGGGTGCGACAACGCGAAGCTTGTCCACCGCGCATCCGGGGGCTCTGACTATGGTGGAAGGGTGAAGCGTCTTCCACCCTACGCTTCGAGGTTTCGTAGGGTGTGACAACGCGAAGCTTGTCCACCATGGTTCAAATGCCAGGAGTTCCGGTCGGCAGAAATTCCAATAAGGTCTTTACGACTGGCTACTCTTTCAGCGGGCGCGTATGATGCGCGCCCTCGACGAGATGTCGTCGCATCACAGAGAAACACCGGGAGGTGCCCAGATGAGTGAAGAAATTGAACAAACCAGCCCTGCAGGCGAAAAACTGCAGAAGGTCCTTGCGCGCATGGGCCTGGCCTCGCGCCGCGAGATCGAAACCTGGATCGACGCCGGTCGCGTCAAGGTCAACGGCGTAGCCGCAAGCCTGGGTCAACGTGTCGACCTGCATGACGCGATTGCCCTCGACGGCAAGGTTATCAAGCGCGAAGAAGCGACTGAAAACCTGCGTCGTGTGATCATCTACAACAAGCCCGATGGCGAGATTTGCACCCGTGACGACCCTGAAGGTCGTCCGACCGTGTTCGACCGCCTGCCGCGTCCTAAAGAAGGTCGCTGGATCAACATCGGTCGTCTCGACATCAACACCACGGGCTTGTTGATGTTCACCACCGACGGTGAACTGGCCAACCGCCTGATGCATCCTTCCTACCAGATGGACCGTGAATACGCGGTGCGTGTGCGTGGCGAGGTCGATGAAGAGATGATCGAGCGCCTCAAGGCAGGTGTGATGCTCGAAGACGGTCCAGCCAAGTTCACCGACATCAAGGAAGCCCCCGGCGGTGAAGGCTTCAACCATTGGTATCACTGCGTGGTGATGGAAGGCCGCAACCGTGAAGTGCGCCGCTTGTGGGAATCCCAGGGCCTGGTGGTCAGCCGCTTGAAGCGTGTACGTTTCGGCCCGGTATTCATGACCTCCGACCTGACCATGGGCCGGTGGCGTGAAATGAGCCAGCGCGAAGTCGATATTCTCAGCGAAGAAGTCGGCCTCAAGCCTGTTGCCTTGCCGGACATGAAAGAGAAGGCGCGCGACAAGCTGGATCGCCAGCAGCGTAAGTCGGCCAAGCCGGTCGGTCGCGGTGAGCGTTCGGCGCGCACCTTGCGTCCTGCCCATGGTGGCCCGGCTGAAGCCGATGGACGTTCAGGTCGCGGTTCGCGGGACCAGTCCCGTGGCGGTGCAGGCAAGTCGTCTGCGGTTGCCGAGCGTCCAAGCGACATGAACAAGCAGCGGACCTCCGGCAAGCCGCGCCCTGAGCGCGCGGGTTCAGAGTCGAGCGAGCGCGGTGGGCGCAAGCCAGCGGGTGCACCGGCCAAGCGTCGTGGCGCACCAGCAGCAGACGGGCAGCGTCCTGGCTTTGGTCGCGGTCGCAAGCCTGGGCCAAAGGCATAAGCTCAAGCGCAAATAGAAAAGGGTCGCCTTGTGCGACCCTTTTTGCTTTCTATGGGTTCTCAATTGCGAGGGGCGGGATTATCCGGCCATGCTCAAGCGATTGCGGCCATCGCGCTTGGAGATATAGAGCGCATTGTCGGCACGGCGCAGCAGGCTTTCATCGGACTCGCCTGGCAACAGGCTGGCACCGCCAAGACTGATCGACAGTGCAAGTGGCTGGCCTTGGTTGATGTACTGCAGTTGCTCGACCGAATGCCGCAGGCGCTCGCCGACCATTGCCGAGGCGTCACGCCCGGTTCCTGACAGCAATATCAGGAACTCTTCGCCGCCGTAGCGGAAAATCATATCCACATTGCGCAGTTGCGCCTTGATGGTGGTCGCCACGGCCTTTAGGACTTCATCGCCAACACCGTGCCCATGGTTGTCGTTGATCTGCTTGAAGTGGTCAAGGTCGAGCATCAGCAGCGACAAGGGCTGAAGATTGCGTCGCGCCATATCCACTTCACGATGCAGCATTTGCTCCATCGCAATACGGTTTCCGGTATTGGTCAGCGGGTCGCGTAATGCATTCTGGATGGCTGTGCGATACAGCAAGGCATTGCGCAGCGGATAGAGCAGGCTGCCAAGCAAAGCCTCCAACTGATGAAGTTCTTCTTCGCTAAAGCGCAGTTTGCGCCGGAATATCAACTCGCCAAGGTATTCGCCTTCGTGGCTCAGGCGGTAGCTGGCTGCATTGCCTGCAGCCTGGCCGAACTCCAGGTTCAGATCGCTGATATTGTGCTGGTAAGACAAGCCGTCCAGTGCAACCAGGCGCTGAACTTCGCTGAAAAACAGGTTCAGTGTGCGTTCTGCATCAAGGCTGGTTTGCAGTTGCAAATTCAGGTGCTGGCGCAGTTGGGCAAGGGTAAGGGGCTGCAGTGATTGCTTTCGCTTGCTCGAATAGCCGAGACGCTGCAGCTTGGCCGCATCGAAATCAATTGTGTTGCTGGAGTTTGGGGGGGCCATGAACGCTAAACCTCTGGCGCTAAAATGCGGCAATGGTCGGTTAGAGCGATTTTCGTGCCAGCCGTTTCATTTTCATGAAAAAAACTGTGAACTCAATCACTTATGGCGGTTGGGTGGCTAAAGCCAAAGGAGCGGCTGATGCTGATGACAAAAGACCGGCAAACCTTTGCCGGTCGGCTGCCAATAAACTGGCATTGTTTTGCCACTATCGAGCGTTACTGCGCGTCAAATGCCTGGCCGCTGACGCCAGTGCTGTCCGGGCCCATCAGGTACAGGTAGACCGGCATGATGTCGGCTGGTACTGGGTTGTTGTCCGGGTTTTCACCCGGATAGGCCTGGGCACGCATGTCGGTACGGGTTGCACCGGGGTTGATGCTGTTGGCACGGACCGGAGCAACATTCTCCAGTTCATCCGCCAGGGTTTGCATAAAACCTTCGGTGGCAAATTTCGATACGCCGTAGGCGCCCCAGTAGGCACGGCCCTTGCGGCCAACGCTGCTTGAGGTGAACACCACCGAGGCGTCGCTTGAAAGCTTGAGCAGGGGCAGCAAGGTGCTGGTCAGCATGAACATGGCGTTGACGTTGACTTGCATTACACGCATGAAGTTTTCGCCAGACAGCTGCTCGACCGGAGTGCGCGGGCCGATGATCGAAGCGTTGTGCAGCAGGCCGTCAACTTTGCCAAATTCGCTTTCAATCATTGCTGCCAGCTCATCGTACTGATGTGGCAGGGCGGTTTCGAGGTTGAATGGAATTACCGCAGCTTGCGGGTGGCCGGCTGCTTCGATTTCATCATAGACCTTGCTCAGGTTGCTTTCAGTCTTGCCCAGCAGTAATACCGTCGCGCCATGTGCGGCAAAGGTCTTGGCTGCTGCTGCGCCAATACCCCCGCCTGCACCGGTGACAAGGATAACGCGGTCACAAGGATAACGCGGTCTTTGAGAAGGTCGGGGCGGGCGGTGTAATCGAACATGACTCGGTCTCGCTTGTTTGGCGGCGTCGCGGCTGCGTCGTCGCCGGATTCAATGGTTACGCAAACCTGCGCGCCAGGGCGCAGGTCAGTCGGGTATTCAGCAACTGCACAGTGCGTTGTCCAGCACCGAGCGCAGTTGCAATGGATGATCGACCACTACGTCGGCACCCCAGTTGCGCGGGTTGTCCTGGGGGTGAATATAGCCGTAGGTTACAGCGGCGGTCTTGGTCCCGGCGGCGCGGCCTGACTCGATATCACGCAGGTCGTCACCGACAAACAGCACAGAGGCTGGGTCCAGGCCCAGGGTTTTGCAGGCCAGGATCATCGGTTCCGGGTCGGGCTTGCTGTTTTTGACATGGTCCGGGCAGATAAGAATGGCCGAGCGCTTGGCCAGGCCCAGTTGCTGCATGATCGGTTCGGCAAAGCGCAGCGGCTTGTTGGTCACTACGCCCCAGATCAGCTTGGCGTGCTCAATGTCGTCGAGCAATTCATTGATGCCGTCGAAAGGTCGGGTCAGTACGGCGCAGTGGCGCTGGTAGCGATCGAGGAACTCCAGGCGCAGGGGCTCGAACCCTTCATCTTGCGGGTCCATGCCGAAGGTGACCGAAACCATGGCGCGGGCACCCCCGGAAACCTGGTCGCGGATCAGTTTCTCGGCAATGGGCTCAAGGCCGCGCTCGACGCGCATGGCCTGGCAGATCGCAATAAAGTCCGGGGCACTGTCGAGCAGGGTGCCATCCATGTCGAAAAGTACTGCACGCAGTCGCATCATTGCTCCTTGAACGTCTGGATCATGTAGTTGACATCTACGTCCGCCGCCAGCTTGTAGTGCTTGGTCAGTGGGTTGTAGGTCAGGCCGATAATGTCCTTGACTTCCAGGCCCGCTGCGCGGCTCCAACTGCCCAGCTCGGACGGACGGATGAATTTCTTGAAGTCGTGGGTGCCACGGGGCAACAGGCGCAGCAGGTATTCGGCGCCAATCACGGCAAACATGTAGGCCTTGGGATTGCGGTTGATGGTCGAGAAAAATACCTGGCCGCCCGGCTTTACCATTCGATGGCAGGCGCGAATGATCGACGCAGGATCAGGCACGTGCTCCAGCATTTCCAGGCAGGTCACGACATCGAATTGCTCGGGCATTTCTTCGGCAAGGGCTTCAGCGGTGATCTGCCGGTATTCAACCGAGACGCCTGATTCGAGCTGGTGCAACTGGGCAACGGCCAGTGGCGCTTCGCCCATGTCGATACCGGTAACGGTCGCGCCACGCTGGGCCATGGACTCGCTGAGGATGCCGCCGCCACAGCCAACGTCCAGAACTTTCTTGCCGGCCAGGCCGACGCGTTCGTCAATCCAGTTGACGCGCAGTGGATTGATTTCGTGCAGGGGCTTGAACTCGCTCTCACGGTCCCACCAGCGGTGGGCGAGGGCTTCAAACTTGGCGATTTCAGCTGGGTCGACGTTGCTCATTAGCTGTTCCTGGTTAAATCTGCAATTTGGTGGCCTGCATTATGGTGCCACTTCCAGGCCTGTTAGTGGTTGCTTGTCAGCAGGCCAGTGTATGTCAGTTTGTCGCAGCGACGGGCTTATTGGTGCAGCCGCTTTTCAATGCAGCGCGGGTTGCGCCTGGCGCTGGCTTTCAAGGGCTTGTCAGGCTTTTGCAGCAATTTTTTCGCCCCAGGCCCGGGTCTTGGCAACAATGTGCGCTTCATCCATGCGCGTTAGCTTGGCGTTCTCCAGCAACTGCTTGCCGCCAACCCAGACATGCTCAACGCAGTTGCGGCTGCTGGCGTAGATCAGTTGCGATACCGGGTCGTACACTGGCTGGGGGGGGGGGGCGGGGGGGGGTGGGGGGGGGGGGGGGGGGTGTTGGGCCAGCCCGGAGAGGTTGAAGGCGCATATATCCGCTGCCTTGTCGACCTCAAGCGAGCCGATCTCGGCTTCGAGGCCAAGGGCGCGTGCTCCATTGAGGGTTGCCATGCGCAGTGCCCTGTGTGCATCCAGGGCTGTGGCCGAGCCCGCGACTGCTTTGGCCAGTAGCGCGGCGGTGCGCGTTTCGCCCAGGAGATCAAGGTCGTTATTGCTTGCAGCGCCGTCGGTGCCAATGGCCACGTTGACGCCGGCATTCCAGAGTTTTTCGACTGGGCAGAAACCGCTCGCCAGCTTGAGGTTCGACTCCGGGCAATGGATGACGCTGGTGTTGCTGGCAACCAGCAATTCCAGGTCTTCGTCATTAACCTGGGTCATATGCACGGCCTGGAAGCGCGGCCCCAGCAGGCCAAGGCGTGCAAGGCGGGCCAGGGGGCGCTCACCATAAAGCTCCAGGCTTTGCTGGACTTCAAAGGCGGTTTCGTGGACATGCATGTGAATGCCTGCCTCGAGTTCCTCGGCCAGTACATTGATGTTGCTCAGCTTGTCATCGCTGACGGTGTAGGGCGCATGGGGGCCGAAAGCGATTTTGATCCGCGGGTGATGCTTGAGGTCGCTGAATAGCTCCAGGCCCTTGTGCAGGGCTTCGGCTGCGTCGCGGGCGCCGGGAATCGGAAAATCGAGTACCGGAATGGTGATATGTCCGCGAATGCCGCTGCTGTGTACCTGCTGGCTGGCAATTTCCGGGAAGAAATACATGTCCGAGAAGCAGGTAATGCCGCCTTTGAGCTGTTCGGCAATCGCCAGCTCTGTGCCGTCCTGGATAAAGGCTTCGCTGACCCACTTGGCTTCGGCAGGCCAGATATGCTGTTCCAGCCAGGTCATCAGCGGCATGTCATCTGCAAGCCCGCGAAACAGGGTCATTGCCGCGTGGCCGTGGGCGTTGACCAGGCCGGGAGTAATGACATGCTCCGGGAGCTCGCGAATCTGCAGGGCGCTATGTTTAAGAATGGTCTGGCGTGGGGCGATGATTACGATTTTGCCATCGCGGATGCCCAGCCCGTGGTCACGCAGCACGACGCCAGCCGGTTCAACAGGCACCAGCCAGGTGGGGAGCAGGATGAGGTCGAGTGGGGAATCGGGCATTGATAAGGCGTCCGCAGGGCAATTGGCCTGCAATTCTATAGTGAACGGCTGAAAAAGGCAGTGCGTACAAGGCAAAAGGCTTATGTAAATAGCAAGGCGTCACAGCCAGGAGCGTCGCAGTAAATCGTGCAAATCTGGTCCTGATGAATGATTTAAGGGTTTTGCTGCAACTATGGCCACGCATGGGCGTATAATCGGCGGCTTTGCTTCACGAGGGTGAGTTGATGCGCGAGCAGTTGTTAGCAGCAGAAAAGGTCAAGGCTATCGAGTGGCGTGATGGTCGTCTTTATCTGCTAGATCAGCGCGTACTGCCTTTTGAAGAGCTATGGCTTGCTTATGAAAGTGCCGCAGAGGTTGCCTCGGCAATCAAGTTGATGGTGGTGCGTGGTGCGCCCGCCATTGGCATCAGTGCGGCCTACGGCGTGGTGCTGGGTGCTCGGCAGCGCATCCAGGAAGGCGGCGACTGGCGTGCGGCGCTTGAATCTGATTTCCAGGTGTTGGCCGATTCGCGACCTACTGCGGTGAACCTGTTCTGGGCTTTGAACCGCATGCGTGACCGGCTGGCGCGTCTCAAGCCGCAGGATGATGTGCTGGCGGTGTTGGAGACCGAGGCGCTGGGCATCCATGAGAGCGACCGTGAAGCCAATCTGACCATGGCCCAACTCGGGGTCGACTTGATCCGCAAGCACCAGGGCAATCTGCAAAACCTGCTGACCCATTGCAATACCGGCGCGCTGGCAACAGGCGGCTTTGGCACTGCTTTGGGCGTGATTCGCGCGGCGTACCTCGACGGCCTGGTCGAGCGGGTCTATGCCGACGAAACGCGTCCGTGGCTGCAAGGCTCGCGGCTGACTGCCTGGGAGCTTGCCAACGAAGGCATCCCGGTGAGCCTCAATGCGGACTCGGCGGCGGCCCACCTGATGAAAACCCGTGGCATCACCTGGGTTATCGTGGGGGCGGATCGCATCACCGCCAATGGTGATGTCGCCAATAAAATCGGCACATACCAACTGGCCGTCAATGCCATGCATCATGGCGTGCGCTTTATGGTCGTCGCGCCCAGTTCGACTATCGATATGGATCTGGAAAGCGGCGAAGACATCCCGATTGAGGAGCGTGACGGCAGCGAGTTGCTTGAAGTGGCTGGCAAGCGCATGGCGGCGGGCGTTGATGCGGTCAATCCGGTGTTCGATGTGACGCCAGCGGACCTGATCGATTTTATCGTCACCGAAAAAGGTGTGGTCGAGCGCCCGGATTTGGCCAAGATGACCCAGTTGATGTGTCGCAAGCGCCTGCATTAATACGCCCAAGGAACATATTGCCAGCCTCTGTGCGCAGGCCGCGTTTTGCATTCTTCATATGCGTGGCCTTGGTCAAGCATATTCGTGGACATCACCATGCGCGATTTGATGCCGTTCTAATGGCATTTATGCATTGCCTGCGGTGGAGGCTGCAAAGGAATAAATCGGCTTGTGCGGCCTCTCAGTGCGTCACAGGGCTATTTGGCCGTTTTTGCTGGTCGGTTTAGGGTAGGTGTAAAGCGCTGTTTGTGGTAACCTCCGGCAGTTATCAGGGCAACTGCTTGCGGTTATCCGAATCGCATATACACATGGCATAACTTATTGATTTGTCGTGAGTCGATGCTGACTTGATGTTACAGCGACAGGCTTCGCCTCGTTCAGCATGGATGGCGCGGAGTTTCACCAGAAAAAGGAACCAGGCTACTCATGGGCGAACTGGCCAAAGAAATCCTCCCGGTCAATATCGAAGACGAACTTAAGCAGTCCTACCTTGATTACGCGATGAGCGTAATTGTCGGTCGTGCACTGCCGGATGCGCGCGATGGCTTGAAGCCCGTGCACCGTCGCGTGCTCTACGCGATGAGCGAGCTGGGTAATGACTGGAACAAGGCGTACAAGAAGTCGGCTCGTGTCGTTGGTGACGTGATCGGTAAATATCACCCACACGGTGATACAGCGGTCTACGACACCATCGTCCGTATGGCTCAGCCATTCTCTTTGCGCTACCTGTTGGTAGACGGCCAGGGCAACTTCGGTTCGGTCGACGGCGATAACGCTGCAGCCATGCGATACACCGAAGTGCGCATGACCAAGCTGGCCCATGAGCTGCTGGCTGACCTGCATAAGGAAACCGTGGATTGGGTGCCTAACTACGACGGCACTGAAATTATCCCGGCGGTCATGCCGACCAAGGTTCCAAACCTTTTGATCAACGGCTCCAGCGGTATTGCCGTGGGCATGGCGACCAACATCCCGCCGCATAACCTGACCGAGGTTATCAACGGCTGCCTGGCGCTGATCGAAAACCCGGAGCTGAGCATCGATGAACTGATGCAACACATTCCGGGCCCGGATTTCCCAACGGCCGGCATCATCAACGGTCGTGCCGGCATCATCGAAGCCTACCGCACCGGTCGTGGACGCATTTACATGCGTGCCCGCGCCGAGATCGAGGATATCGACAAGGTTGGCGGTCGCCAGCAGATCGTCGTTACCGAACTGCCTTACCAACTGAACAAGGCTCGCTTGATCGAGAAGATCGCCGAGTTGGTCAAGGAGAAGAAACTCGAAGGCATTACCGAGCTGCGTGACGAGTCCGACAAGGACGGCATGCGCATTGTGATCGAGCTGCGCCGTGGTGAAGTGCCGGAGGTGATCCTCAACAACCTCTACGCGCAAACCCAGATGCAGGGCGTGTTCGGCATCAACGTTGTTGCATTGATCGATGGCCAGCCTAAGGTCCTTAACCTCAAGGACATGCTCGAAGTCTTTATCCTGCACCGTCGCGAAGTGGTTACCCGTCGCACCGTGTTCGAGCTGCGCAAGGCCCGTGAGCGTGGCCACATTCTTGAAGGCCAGGCGGTTGCCCTGTCGAACATCGACCCGGTTATCGCCCTGATCAAGGCCTCGCCAACCTCGGCTGAAGCCAAGGAAGCCCTGATTGCAAAAGCCTGGGAATCCAGCGCCGTACAAAGTATGGTCGAGCGCGCAGGCGCTGACTCGTGCCGTCCGGACAACCTGGACCCGCAATACGGGCTGCGTGATGGCAAGTATTACCTCTCGCCTGAGCAGGCCCAGGCCATTCTTGACCTGCGTTTGCACCGCCTGACCGGTCTCGAACACGAAAAACTGCTGGCTGAATACCAGGAAATCCTGGCTCAGATCGGCGAGTTGATCCGCATCCTCACCAGCGCCGAGCGCTTGATGGAAGTGATCACCGAGGAACTTGAAGGCATCAAGGCTGAGTTCGGCGATGCTCGTCGCACTGAGATCCTCGATAACCGTCTCGACCTGACCCTGGCTGACCTGATCACTGAAGAAGATCGCGTGGTGACTATTTCCCACACCGGTTATGCCAAGTCCCAGCCGCTGGCTGCGTATCAGGCACAACGTCGTGGCGGCAAAGGCAAGTCGGCGACCGGGGTCAAGGATGAGGACTACATTTCTCACCTGCTGGTTGCCAACAGCCACACCACGCTGCTGCTGTTCTCCAGCCGTGGCAAGGTCTACTGGCTGAAAACCTATGAAATCCCGGAAGCCTCCCGTGCTGCGCGCGGTCGTCCGCTGGTCAACCTGTTGCCGCTGGATGAGGGTGAGTACATCACCACCATGTTGCCGGTCAACGAATACACCGAAGGTCACTTTATCTTCATGGCGACCGCTGGCGGTACCGTGAAGAAGACCCCGCTTGAGCAGTTCAGCCGTCAGCGCAGCGTGGGCTTGATTGCCCTTGACCTGGATGAAGGCGATACCCTGATCTCCGCCTCCATTACCGACGGCAGCCGTGAAGTAATGCTGTTCTCCGATGGTGGCAAGGTGACACGCTTTAAAGAAAGCGATGTCCGCGCCATGGGCCGTACCGCTCGCGGTGTTCGCGGTATGCGTCTGGCTGAAGGCCAGAAGTTGATCTCGATGCTGATTCCGGAAGAGGGCAGCCAGATCCTGACCGCCTCGGAACGCGGCTATGGCAAGCGTACCGAAATCGGTGAGTTCCCGGAGTACAAGCGTGGTGGCCAGGGCGTGATTGCCATGGTCAGCAACGAGCGTAACGGTAAATTGGTTGGCGCGGTTCAGGTGCTCGATGGTGAGGAGATCATGCTGATTTCCGACCAGGGCACACTGGTGCGTACGCGCGTCGGTGAGGTTTCAAGCCTGGGTCGTAATACCCAGGGCGTGACCCTGATTCGCCTGGCCAAGGACGAGAAGCTTGTCGGCCTGCAACGTGTTCAAGAACCTTCCGTTGAAGAAGAATACGATGAAAATGGCGAGCTGATCGTGCATGAAGAGCTTGAAGCTGAGCAGGAGCAGGCGCTTGAAGAGGGCGCTGAACCTCAAGCTCCAGCTGCGGATGAAAATCCCGTAGATACAGAGTAATCCACTCAACAAGCCTGCTTCGGCAGGCTTTGTTGTCTGTGGCGTTTGATCAGGCGCTGGCTTAGGGCCAGCGTCCATTTTTTGAGAGAGTGGATGTGAGCAAGCGAGCCTTTAACTTCTGCGCCGGCCCAGCCGCGCTTCCCGAAGCTGTTCTGCAACGTGCCCAGGCTGAACTCCTCGACTGGCAAGGCAAGGGCCTGTCAGTGATGGAAATGAGCCATCGCAGCGATGAATACACTGCAATCGCCGAGAAGGCCGAGCAGGACCTGCGTGACCTGTTGTCCATTCCCTCGAATTATAAAGTCCTGTTTTTGCAGGGCGGTGCCAGCCAGCAGTTTGCCGAGATCGCCCTGAACCTGCTGCCCGAAGACGGTGTGGCCGACTATATCGATACCGGCATCTGGTCGAAGAAGAGCATCGAGGAAGCCAAGCGCTACGGCAACATCAATGTTGCCGCCAGTGCCAAGCCCTATGACTACTTTGCGATTCCGGGGCAGAACGAGTGGCAGCTTTCGAAAAATGCCGCCTATGTGCATTACGCCAGCAACGAAACCATCGGTGGCTTGCAGTTCGACTGGATTCCACAAGTAGGTGACGTGCCGCTGGTGGCTGATATGTCTTCGGATATTCTCTCCCGTGAGCTGGATGTCTCCAAGTTCGGCCTGATCTACGCTGGCGCGCAGAAAAACATCGGCCCCAGCGGCCTGGTGGTGGTGATTGTGCGTGAGGACCTGCTGGGGCGCGCACGCAGTGCCTGCCCAACCATGCTCAATTACAAGGTCGCAGCCGACAATGGCTCGATGTACAACACCCCGGCGACCTTTTCCTGGTATCTGTCGGGGCTGGTTTTCGAGTGGCTGAAGGAGCAGGGCGGTGTGAGTGCGATGGAAGCACGCAATCGCGCCAAGAAGGACCTGCTCTACAGCGCCATTGATAGCAGCGAACTGTACAGTAACCCGATCACGCCTAATTCGCGTTCGTGGATGAACGTGCCGTTCCGCCTGGCTGACGATCGTCTGGACAAGCCATTTTTGGCCGGCGCTGATGCGCGCGGTTTGTTGAATCTCAAGGGCCACCGTTCGGTTGGCGGCATGCGTGCTTCCATCTATAACGCAGTTGGTCTGGATGCGGTGCAGGCATTGGTTGCCTACATGGCTGAGTTCGAGAAGGAGCACGGTTAATGTCGGATCAAATTTCCGAGCAAGAATTAAAGGCACTGCGCCTGCGCATTGACAGTCTGGACGAGAAAATCCTTGAGCTGATCAGTGATCGCGCCCGCTGCGCCGAAGAAGTCGCGCGGGTCAAGATGGCCGCATTGCCGGAAGGCGAGAAGCCGGTTTTTTATCGCCCGGAGCGTGAGGCGCAAGTCCTCAAGCGCATCATGGACCGCAATGCCGGGCCACTGGGCAACGAAGAAATGGCCCGTCTGTTCCGTGAGATCATGTCCTCGTGCCTGGCGCTCGAGAACCCGCTGAAAGTGGCCTACCTCGGCCCGGAAGGGACTTTCTCGCAAGCGGCGGCAATGAAACATTTCGGCCACGCGGTGATCAGCGTGCCGATGGCTGCTATCGACGAAGTATTCCGTGAAGTGGCTGCCGGGGCGGTGAACTTTGGCGTGGTGCCGGTCGAAAACTCGACTGAAGGCGCGATTAACCACACCTTGGACAGTTTCCTCGAGCACGACATGGTGATCTGTGGCGAGGTTGAGCTGCGTATCCACCATCACCTGCTGGTGGGTGAATCGACCAAGACCGATAAGATCACTCGTATCTATTCCCATGCGCAATCCCTGGCCCAGTGCCGCAAATGGTTGGATGCCCATTTCCCGAATGTCGAGCGTATCGCCGTTTCAAGCAATGCCGACGCTGCCAAGCGGGTCAAGAGTGAGTGGAACTCGGCGGCGATCGCCGGCGACATGGCGGCAAGCCTCTATGGCTTGACCAAACTGGCTGAGAAAATCGAAGACCGTCCGGACAACTCGACGCGCTTCCTGATTATCGGCAGCCAGGAAGTGCCGCCGACAGGGGATGACAAGACCTCGGTCATTATCTCCATGAGCAACAAGCCGGGTGCATTGCATGAGTTGCTGGTGCCTTTCCATCAGAACGGCATTGACCTGACGCGCATCGAAACGCGGCCTTCGCGCAGCGGTAAATGGACCTATGTGTTCTTTATCGATTTTGTTGGTCATCACCGCGATCCGCTGATCAAGGATGTGCTGGAGAAGATCAATCAGGAAGCCGTGGCGCTCAAGGTGCTGGGCTCATACCCCAAAGCCGTTCTCTGATATTCCCTGGGGGATGGCGCTTTCCATCCCCCCAGGGCGCTGCGTGCGGTGATGGTGGACAAGCTTCGCATTGTCGCACCCTACGCCTCGCAGGGTTTGATGGTGGGTAGGGTGGATGGGGCTTTTCCATCCACCGACGGGCGGGGTGATTTTAGGGTGGACAAGCTTCGCGTTGTCGCACCCTACGGTTCGCCAGGGTTTGATGTTGGGTAGGGTGCATGGCGCTTTTCCATCCACCGACGGGCGGGGTGATTTTAGGGTGGACAAGCTTCGCGTTGTCGCACCCTACGGCTCGCAGGGTTTGATGGTGGGTAGGGTGGATGGCGCTTTTTCATCCACCGACGGGCGGGGTGATTTTAGGGTGGACAAGCTTTGCCTTGTCGCACCCTACGGTTCGCCAGGGTTTGATGTTAGGTAGGGTGGATGGCGTTTTTCCATCCACCGAAGAGCGGCTTTGTTTTAGGGGGGACAAGCTTCGCGTTGTCGCACCCTACGGTTCGCCAGGGTTTGATGTTAGGTAGGGTGGATGGCGTTTTTCCATCCACCGAAGAGCGGCTTGATTTTAGGGTGGACAAGCTTCGTGTTGCCCACCCCAGGGTTGGTATTTTTGCATTCGGCATCTGTGGCACCGAATATTCAACAAACGAGTTTTGCGGATTTAACGAGGCAAGCAATGAGTTGTGATTTCCTCGCGCTGGCGCAGCCAGGCGTGCAAAAACTGTCGCCCTATGTACCAGGCAAGCCGGTTGATGAGTTGGCGCGTGAGCTGGGGCTTGATCCGGCCAATATCGTCAAGCTGGCCAGCAACGAGAACCCGCTTGGCCCCAGCCCTAAGGCGTTGGAGGCTATTCGCGCCGAGCTGTCGGAGTTGACCCGTTACCCGGACGGCAATGGTTTTTCGCTGAAAAGCCTGCTGGCACAGCGCTGCGGTGTCCAGGCCCAGCAAGTGACCCTGGGCAATGGTTCCAACGACATTCTTGAGCTGGTTGCCCGCGCTTACCTGGCGCCTGGGCTTAATGCGGTATTCAGCGAGCATGCCTTTGCGGTTTACCCAATCGCTACGCAGGCAGTCGGCGCGCAGTGCAATATTGTCCCGGCCAGGGACTTTGGCCACGACCTGCAAGCCATGGCCGAGGCCATCAATGAGCAGACCCGTGTCGTGTTCATTGCCAACCCGAACAACCCGACGGGTACTTGGTTTGGTCCGCAAGCCTTGGCTGAGTTTTTGGCCAAGGTGCCCGAGTCCGTGTTGGTGGTGCTGGACGAGGCCTATATCGAATATGCCCATGGCAGTGAACTGCCGGATGGCCTTGATTACCTGGACCAGTACCCGAATTTGTTGGTGTCGCGCACCTTTTCCAAGGCTTACGGCCTGGCGGCGCTGCGCGTCGGTTATGGCATCAGTAGCGCGCAAGTGGCCGATATATTGAATCGCGTCCGTCAGCCCTTCAACGTCAATAGCCTGGCCCAGGCAGCAGCGTGCGCTGCGCTTGATGACCTTGAATACCTGGCGCAAAGCCGCAAGGTCAATGATGACGGCATGGCCCAGCTTGAGGCGGGTTTTCGTGAGCTTGGCCTGAACTGGATCCCCTCGAAAGGCAATTTTATCGCGGTCGATCTGGCGCGTGATGCTGGGCCAATCAACCAGGCGTTGCTCAGCGAAGGCGTTATCGTGCGGCCAACGGCCAACTACGGCATGCCAACCTATCTGCGCGTATCCATTGGCCTGCCCGAAGAGAACAGCCGCTTCCTCGCTGCATTGCGTAAGGTACTTGGCGCGTGAGCGAGGTTAAATCTGCTGCAACTGAGTCGCCTGTAACTTCTGCGCAATCCTCTGCCCCTATGATCGGCCGCCTGGTGGTGGTGGGGTTGGGCTTGATTGGGGGCTCCTTTGCCAAGGGTTTGCGTGAGCGTGGCGTTTGTCGTGAGGTGGTCGGGGTTGACCTTGATCCGCAATCACGGGAAACGGCTGTCGCCCTCGGCGTGGTGGATCGTTGCGAGAAGCAATTGGCGCTTGCCTGCCAAGGCGCAGACGTGATCCAGCTAGCAGTGCCGATTCTGGCCATGGAGCGGGTGCTGGCTGAGCTGGCCGCGCTTGACCTGGGTAATGCTGTGCTGACCGATGTGGGCAGCGCCAAAGGCAATGTGGTGCGCGCGGCGAGCCTGGCCTTTGGTGGCATGCCTGCTCGTTTTGTGCCGGGGCATCCGATTGCGGGTTCGGAGCAGAGCGGTGTCGAGGCTGCCAATGCGGAGCTGTTTCGCCAGCATAAGGTGATATTGACGCCGCAGGACGGCACTGATCCGCAAGCCCTGCAGCTGGTCGACCAGTTGTGGCGACAGCTTGGTGCCGATGTCGAGCACATGCAGGTCGAGCATCATGATCAGGTGTTGGCCGCCACCAGCCATTTACCGCATTTGCTGGCGTTTGGTTTGGTCGATTCACTGGCTAAACGCAGTGAGAACCTGGAGATTTTCCGTTACGCTGCCGGCGGTTTTCGCGACTTTACCCGTATCGCAGGCAGCGACCCGGTGATGTGGCACGATATCTTTCTGGCCAATCGCGAAGCTGTATTGCAGAACCTGGACGTATTTCGCAGCGATCTCGACGCACTTCGTGCCGCGGTCGATGCAGGGGATGGGCATAAACTGCTGGGCGTCTTCACCCGCGCCCGCGTTGCCCGCGAACACTTCAGCAAAATTCTAGCCCGCAGGGCTTATGTGGACGCTATGCATACGAATGATCTGATTTTCCTGGCTAATCCTGGTGGCAAGGTCACTGGCAAGATTCGCGTACCGGGCGATAAATCCATTTCCCATCGCTCGATCATGCTCGGTTCGATTGCCGAAGGCATTACTGAAGTAGAAGGTTTCCTCGAAGGCGAAGATGCGCTCGCGACATTGCAGGCATTTCGCGACATGGGTGTTGTGATCGAAGGCCCGCACCATGGTCGCGTGACCATTCATGGCGTCGGCCTGCGCGGTCTCAAGGCGCCGCCTGGCCCGATCTATGTCGGTAACTCGGGTACATCCATGCGTTTGCTCAGTGGCTTGTTGGCGGCGCAGCCGTTCGACGTCACGCTGACTGGCGATGCCTCGCTGAACAAGCGCCCGATGAACCGAGTGGCCAAGCCTTTGCGCGCCATGGGCGCCATTATCGAGACGGCTGCCGAAGGGCGTCCGCCATTGACCGTGCGTGCAGGTGGTCGCTTGGGCGGCATGACCTATGAAATGCCAATGGCCAGCGCCCAGGTTAAATCCTGCCTGTTGCTTGCGGGCCTCTATGCTGCGGGTTCGACCACTGTTATCGAGCCGGCGCCGACGCGTGACCATACCGAGCGCATGTTGCGTGGCTTTGGCTACCCGGTGACGGTTGAGGGCAGCTCGGCGACCGTGGAGTCGGGCCATACCTTGAAGGGCACCCATATTGAAGTGCCAGCGGATATATCTTCCGCCGCATTTTTCCTGGTTGCCGCCAGCATTGCAGAAGGCTCTGACCTGCTGTTGGAACATGTTGGCGTCAATCCGACCCGCACCGGCGTGATCGATATCCTCAGGTTGATGGGGGCCGATATCAGCCTTGAGAATGAGCGCGAGGTCGGTGGCGAGCCGGTCGCAGATATCCGCGTACGTTCAGCTAAACTCAAGGGCATCAATATTCCAGAGGACCTGGTGCCGCTGGCGATTGATGAATTCCCGGTATTGTTCGTCGCAGCCGCCTGTGCCGAAGGCCGTACCGTGTTGCGCGGGGCTGAAGAGCTGCGGGTAAAAGAATCCGATCGTATTCAAGTGATGGCTGACGGCCTGATCGAGTTGGGCGTCAGCGCCGAGCCAACACCGGACGGCATCATCATTGAAGGCGGTGCGATGGGCGGCGGTGAAGTGCATGCCCACGGCGATCACCGTATTGCCATGGCCTTTAGTGTGGCCTCGCTACGCGCCGGTGCGCCAATCCGTATCCATGACTGCGCAAACGTCGCCACTTCATTTCCCAACTTCCTGGCGCTGGCCGCGCAGGTTGGGATGCAGGTTGGCGAGGAGGACAAGTGATGAATGCTGCGCCAGTAATCGCAATCGACGGGCCAAGCGGTTCAGGGAAGGGCACGATTGCCTGTTTGGTGGCGCAAAAACTAGGTTGGGGTCTGCTGGATTCAGGCGCCCTCTATCGTTTGTTGGCATTTTCAGCACGTAATCACGGGGTTGATATCACCAACGAAGCGTCAGTGACCATGTTGGCTGCGCATCTTGATGTGCAATTTATCGCCAACCCCGACGGCAAGGGGCAGCGCATCATCCTTGAGGGTGAAGAAGTAACGGATGCCATCCGTAACGAGCAAGTCGGCGCCGGGGCATCACAAGTCGCAGCCTTGCCAGCCGTGCGCGAAGCCCTGTTGCAGCGCCAGCGGGCGTTTCAGGAGATGCCGGGCCTGGTTGCGGACGGTCGTGACATGGGCACCGTGGTGTTTCCGGATGCGCCCTTGAAGGTGTTTCTGACCGCCAGTGCTGAAGAGCGCGCGCGCAGACGTTACTTGCAGTTGAAGGCGAAAGGCGATGATGTTAATCTTGCGAGTCTACTTGATGAGATTCGCGAGCGTGATGAGCGCGATACCCAGCGCACGGTAGCCCCGCTCAAGCCGGCAGCCGATGCAATCCAGCTGGATTCAACCGAGCTTTCCATCGAGCAGGTGTTTGAACGAATTCTCAGCGAGGTCGCCATTCGCGATCTGGCTGGTTAATAGAGCTGCGGCATGAGCCGATAGTTCGCCAGGGAGGCATGCAAGAGACCAGTCCCAGTCTTGCAAGCCTCTTTTTATATGAACGTACCCACATTGTCTGGAGTGTGGTTTGGGCAGATTAACTGCCCTGAATCAACAGGAATCAACATGAGCGAAAGCTTCGCGGAACTTTTTGAAGAAAGCCTAAAAACCCTCGACATGCAACCGGGCGCCATCATTACCGGTATCGTAGTCGACATCGACGGTGACTGGGTCACTGTTCATGCCGGTCTTAAGTCAGAGGGCGTCATCCCGCTCGAGCAGTTCTTCAATGAACAAGGCGAGCTGACCATCAAGGTCGGTGACGAAGTCCACGTTGCGCTGGACGCGGTTGAAGATGGCTTCGGTGAAACCAAGCTGTCCCGCGAAAAAGCCAAGCGCGCTGAGTGCTGGATTGTTCTGGAAGCAGCTTTCGCCGCTGAAGAAGTGGTTACGGGCGTTATCAACGGTAAGGTTAAAGGCGGCTTCACTGTCGACGTTAACGGCATCCGTGCGTTCCTGCCAGGTTCTTTGGTCGATGTTCGTCCAGTGCGTGATACCACTCACCTGGAAGGCAAAGAGCTGGAATTCAAGGTCATCAAGCTGGACCAGAAGCGCAACAACGTTGTTGTTTCTCGTCGTAGCGTCCTCGAAGCTGAGAACAGTGCTGAGCGCGAAGCTCTGCTCGAGTCTCTGCAGGAAGGCCAGCAAGTCAAAGGTATCGTCAAAAACCTCACCGACTACGGCGCGTTCGTGGATCTGGGCGGTGTCGACGGCCTGCTGCACATCACCGACATGGCTTGGAAGCGCATCAAGCATCCTTCCGAGATCGTCAACGTTGGTGACGAAATCGACGTTAAGGTTCTGAAGTACGATCGCGAGCGTAACCGCGTATCGCTGGGCCTGAAGCAACTGGGCGAAGACCCATGGGTTGCTATCAAGGCTCGTTACCCAGAAAGCACTCGCGTTGTTGCACGCGTAACCAACCTGACCGACTACGGCTGCTTCGCAGAGCTGGAAGAAGGCGTGGAAGGCCTGGTGCACGTATCCGAAATGGATTGGACCAACAAAAACATCCACCCATCCAAAGTCGTTCAGGTTGGCGATGAAGTGGAAGTTATGGTTCTCGATATCGACGAAGAGCGTCGTCGTATCTCCCTGGGTATCAAGCAGTGCAAAACTAACCCATGGGAAGACTTCTCGGGTCAGTTCAACAAGGGCGACAAGATCTCCGGCACCATCAAGTCGATCACCGATTTCGGTATCTTCATTGGTCTGGACGGCGGCATCGACGGCCTGGTTCACCTGTCAGACATCTCCTGGAACGAAGTCGGCGAAGAAGCCGTACGTCGCTTCAAGAAGGGCGACGAGCTCGAAACCGTCATCCTGTCTGTTGATCCAGAGCGTGAGCGCATCTCCCTGGGCATCAAGCAACTGGAAGAAGATCCGTTCTCCGACTACGTTGCCATTAACGATAAAGGCACAATCGTGACCGGTACCGTTAAAGAAGTTGACGCCAAGGGCGCTGTAATCACCCTGGCTGAAGGCATCGAAGCCACACTGAAAGCCTCTGAAATCAGCCGTGACCGCGTTGAAGACGCGCGCAACGTTCTGAAAGAAGGCGAAGAAGTTGAGGCCAAGATCATCAGCGTTGATCGTAAGAGCCGCGTAATCAGCTTGTCGATCAAGTCGAAAGACGTTGAAGACGAAAAAGAAGCAATCAAGGAAATGCGCACCAAGCAGGACGAAGCTGCTCCTGCTGGTCCGACCACCATTGGTGATCTGATCCGCGCACAAATGGAAAACCAGAACTAAGTTCGGGTAATCCAAAGAAAAAGGGAGCCTTCGGGCTCCCTTTTTTGTGCGTGCGATTTGTTGGGTAAGCTTGGCGTTGCCACACCCACAGTCCGTAGGGTGGAAGACGCTTCACCCTTCCACCATTGGTGTAGCAATCACTTCGGTCATTTGCTTGAGGCCCGCTCTGGTGGACAAGCTTCGCATTGTCACACCCTACAGTCCGTAGGGTGGAAGACGCTTCATCCTTCCACCATTGATGCAACAATCACTTCTGTCATTAGCCTGAGGCCAATTCCCGGCAGGCAGGCTTCACATGCTGCTCACCATGGGATGAAGCTTACAAATACCTGAACGGGTTGTTTTAATGCTGCAATAGGGGTTGTGAATGGAATCAACGGCATGGAAGCGTTTCTAGAGGCTGTTCAAAAGCTTGGTAGCATGCTAAAACCTAACTATCGAGTGATCTAGCCGCTTGAAAACGAAGGGAAAATTATGACCAAGTCGGAATTGATCGAAAGGATCGTGACCCATCAAGGCCAGCTCTCATCCAAGGATGTCGAGCTGGCAATTAAAACAATGCTTGAGCAAATGTCGAGCGCCTTGTCATCGGGCGATCGTATTGAGATTCGCGGCTTTGGCAGCTTCTCGCTGCATTTTCGCGCTCCACGCGTGGGCCGTAACCCCAAGACGGGTCAGTCCGTCAGCCTCGACGGCAAGTTTGTCCCGCACTTCAAGCCAGGCAAAGAGCTGCGTGATCGGGTGAACGAGGACGACTAGTCCTGTTCCTGTTTCGGTAGACAAATGGCCTAATCAATCAATGATTTAGCTGTTTGTTGTAGTAGCAAGCTGCTTATCTAAAACGTTAAACTGCGCACGTTTTTGTCTTTGGCAGGGGCGTTGTACGTAGCAGGGATCTATCGTCAGTAAAAACTCCTGGGTTTACGTCGGGAAATGGAATTTGCGTCAGAAACGGGCGTCTAAGCTAGCTGGACCGCCATTTAACCTTGCAGCCAAGGTATAGCGCATAACGCATGCTATGTAGCAGGAGGTGCAGACCTTCGTGCTCATGATGGGCAATGACAAAAACGGGAGCTTCTGTGAATCAAAGAATAACTGCTGAACAATCTCACACCTCTGATGAGATCGATTTAGTTGAGCTGGTTAAACAACTCTGGCTGCAAAAGTGGCTAATTATTGGCTGCACAGTACTCATTACGGCTCTTGCCGCCGCTTATGCATTTCTCAGCACTCCTACCTACCAAGCCTCCGCAGGGGTAATGCCGCCTCGTCTCAGCGATATTGCCGGTTACAACCTGGGCCGCAGCGAAGCAAAGCTCAATGAGTTTACCGTTGAAGATGTCTACGGCGTTTACAAGCGCAACTTGCTGTCCGGCTCACTACAGCGCCAGTTCTTCGATGAAGTCTATTTGCCCAGCTTGCCAGCTGAAGATGCAGGCGCTGCAAAAGACAAGTTGTGGGACCGTTTCAACTCTGATTTCAGTGTCCAGGCACCCGATGCCAAAAACAACCCCGACTATTTTGTTGTAAAAGTCGAAGGCAAACAGCCTGAAGTCGTGGCTGAGTGGGCCAACAAGTACGTGAAAATGGCTGCAGACAAGTCTGAGGAGGGCATGCAGACCAACCAACTGACGGAGATTGGTACCAAGGCACAGTCTCTTTCCCGGCAGATGGATGCACTGCGCGCCACCGCTGAAAAAAGACGTGAAGACAGAATTGCACGCCTGCAAGAGGCGCTGATTGTGGCGGATGCCGTAGGCTATGACTCACCACAAGTGACACCAGGAAAAACCTCCTCGGACGGTGATTTCGCCGAGTTTATGGACGGCAACCTGATGTACATGCGCGGCGCCAAAGCCGTCAAGGCAGAGCTGGCCGTACTGGAAAAACGTACCAACGACGATCCCTTTATCGTTGAGCTGCGTGGCATCGAAAACCAAATGGATTTCCTGCAGAAAATCGACGTGAATCCAGACAATGTGTCTGTATTTACTTTTGATAGCCCTGCGCTAGTGCCGGAAACACCGATCGCACCAAAGAAAATGCTGATATTGGCGTTGGGTATTATTTTAGGTGTGGTTTTAGGTGTTTTTTTAGTCTTGGTTAGATATGTATTTAAAAGTTGTTTCTCTAAAGACTAAGTTATTAAATGCGCGGCTTTTTAGTATAAGCATGTGCGGTGGCTGGTTATTATTTTGATAGCTATGCAGGCTGAATATAAATTGTGTATTGATAGGGAAAGTAATGCGTAGTCTTGATGACGTGAAAATAGCAATTATTGGTCTTGGCTATGTAGGGCTGCCACTTGCTGTCGAGTTCGGTAAAAAGCGTTCAGTTATTGGGTTTGATATCAATGAATCGCGTATTTTTGCACTTAAATCTGGACATGACTCGACGCTAGAAGTTAGTGATCAAGAGCTTGCTGAGGCTAAGCACCTACAATTTAGTAGCGGTGTAAATTCGTTAGCTGATTGTAACGTCTATATTGTGACCGTCCCGACTCCGATAGATGAACATCGGCAACCCGATTTAACGCCATTGATTAAAGCATCTGAGACTATAGGTAAAGTCCTATCGAAAGGTGATATCGTAATTTACGAGTCAACTGTATATCCTGGTGCAACAGAGGAAGACTGCGTTCCAGTTCTTGAAAAATATTCTGGATTGAAATTTAACGTCGATTTCTATGCCGGTTATAGCCCTGAGCGGATCAACCCAGGTGATAAAGAGCATCGGGTGACCACTATCAAAAAAGTCACTTCTGGCTCAACACCTGAAATAGCTGTGTTAGTTGACTCTTTGTACCGGGAGATTATAACTGCTGGCACTCATATGGCGAGTAGTATAAAAGTCGCTGAGGCTGCAAAAGTTATTGAAAATACACAGCGTGATCTGAATATTGCACTGATCAATGAACTTGCAATTATTTTCAATAAAATGGGTATTGATACAGAGGCCGTATTGTCAGCGGCAGGTACTAAATGGAATTTTTTACCTTTCAGACCTGGCTTGGTAGGTGGGCATTGTATTGGTGTTGATCCGTACTATTTAACCCATAAAGCTCAGTCTATTGGTTACAACCCAGAAATTATTCTTGCAGGTCGTCGTCTTAACGATGGCATGGGCGCATATGTTGTTTCTCAATTAGTTAAAGCAATGATAAAGCGCCGAGTACATGTCGATGGGGCTCGTGTATTAGTAATGGGGTTGGCATTCAAAGAAAATTGCCCTGACCTTAGAAATACAAAAGTTGTTGATATTGTTAAAGAACTCGTTGATTACAATGTGCAGGTGGATATTTTTGATCCATGGGTCAGTGTAGAAGAGGCTCAGCATGAGTACAGTGTTACGCCTATTACTGAGCCTGAACGTGGTGCGTATGACGCTGTAATAATTGCTGTAGCCCATGCAGAATTCATTAAATTAGGCGCTGAAAAAATAAGAGCATACGGTAAACCCGATCACGTGATTTATGACCTTAAGTATATACTTAGCGCAGAAGATTCTGATTTGCGTCTGTAGAGCATATTAACTCTCAATTCATTTAAGTTTAATAGGTTTCGAATGTCACGCATCACTGAAGTTATCGCTAAATTAGAATTGGCACCCAGAACATGGCTTATCACAGGGGTTGCGGGCTTTATCGGCTCTAATTTTCTTTAAACTTTATTGAAGTTAAATCAACAAGTAGTTGGTTTGGATAATTTTGCAACAGGTCACCAGCACAATCTTGACGAAGTAAAAACATCGGTAACACCAGAGCAGTGGTCACGATTTGATTTTATTTGTGGTGATATTCGTAATATAGATGATTGCAACAAAGCGTGTGCAGGGGTTGACTATGTGTTGCATCAAGCTGCATTAGGGTCGGTCCCGCGTTCAATAAATGATCCCATCACCACCAATGCAGTTAATATCGATGGTTTTCTAAATATGCTGGTAGCTGCACGTGATGCGAAAGTAAAAAGTTTTACTTATGCAGCAAGTAGCTCAACATATGGCGATCATCCTGGACTGCCAAAAGTCGAAGCCGTAATCGGCAATCCGTTATCACCTTATGCGGTAACCAAGTACGTTAACGAACTTTACGCTGATGTTTTTTCACGTAGCTATGGATTCCGCAGCATAGGACTTCGTTATTTCAATGTGTTTGGTCGTCGCCAGGATCCGGCCGGTGCTTATGCGGCTGTTATCCCAAAATGGACTGCTGCCATGATCAAAGGTGAAGATGTGATGATTAATGGTGACGGGGAAACCAGTCGCGATTTTTGTTACATCGATAATACGGTTCAAGCGAATATTTTGGCCGCTACTGCTGAATCTGACGACCAGACGAATCAAGTCTATAACGTGGCAGTTGGAGGTCGAACAACTCTAAATGATTTGTTTAAAGCTCTGCAAAGTAGCTTGAGTACAAATGGCGTTAAATATACTAAGTCACCTGTTTATAGAGACTTCAGAGCTGGCGATGTTCGTCATTCTCAGGCAGATATAAGCAAATCAAAAAATTTACTTTCCTATAATCCTATGTTTGATATTAATTCAGGGGTTGAGCAAGTTATGCCTTGGTATGTGGGTTTTTTGAGTAATTAAGTTCCATTGTTTGAGTGGAAGTATTGAATCCTAACAGGATAAAAAGTTGAGCTTAATTAAAAATTCAACATTAAATTTGCTAGGTGCAGTTTTGCCAGCATTGATTGCTATTCCCGCTTTGGGATACTTGGCTAGAGAA
Source organism: Pseudomonas sp. S9 (assembly GCF_000222125.1). NCBI lineage: Bacteria > Pseudomonadati > Pseudomonadota > Gammaproteobacteria > Pseudomonadales > Pseudomonadaceae > Pseudomonas > Pseudomonas sp. S9. The sequence continues at coordinate 309,298 of NZ_AFFX01000001.1, forward strand.
TTAGATGTAGTTTTATTTGGTGTGTTAATGTTGATATTCGCCGTAGTCGGGTATGCAGGAATATTCGATGCTGGACTAGGGAAAGCAGTTGTTCGACATACTTCAATGAATGACGACGGCAGTATCCAACAAAAGTTATTGGGTACTGCGATCTCTTTTGTAATAGTAACTGGTAGTGCAGCTGCAGCTTGTCTTTATGGTTTTTCTGCATTAATGGCAAATTCTGTATTCAATGTTTCTGATGCTTTTTTTTTCGATACAACAACGGCTATACAAATTGCAGCTCTGTGCGTCCCGTTTATGTTGATGAGTGTAATCCTACAAAGTTATCTTGAAGGTCTGCAAAAATTTGAATTGTTTAATATATATAGAACGATTTCTGGTGTACTTGTTTATTCTATCCCAGTGCTGGCTTTGCTGGTTTTTAATAGTTTTAAGTGTTTAATGTATGGTTTGCTTATTAGTCGGATTTTTTCTTTCTTCATTATTCTTTTTATAGTTTCTAAGTTTAGCACTATTTCAAAGTGGCGCTTCAATATCAACATGCTAAAGGAGTTAGTGACTTTTGGAGGATGGCTCACAGTAACAAATATTATTAGTCCTTTGATGGTATATATGGACAGATTTTTGATTGCAAGGCTTGTAGGAGCTCAAGCTGTTGCCGTGTATTCAGCACCATCAGAGTTGATTAATAGAATGGCGATCTTGCCGGCCGCTATCACTAGAGCTGTATTTCCGAGGTTGGCTGCACAGAGTTGCAAAGTAAAGAATAAAAAAGAAAAAATTTATGCATTGAAACTAATGCTGAGTTTAATTATTCCAGTATGTTTAGGCTCGTACTTATTAGCTAGGTATGGCATTGCTCTCTGGCTTGGAGAGTATTATGCAAATGCTTCTGCTGATATATTTAGAATAATGATTGTTGGCTTTTTTTTCAACTCTGTATCACTGATTGCATATAATAGCCTTCAGGCAAAAGGGTTTTCATTTCTTACTGCAAAGATTCATTTGTGTGAAGTAATACCTTACGCAATAGTTTTGATTCTGATGCTAAATGTATACGGTTTAAATGGTGCAGCAATCACTTGGAGCTTGAGGATGGTTGTAGATTGCATTGTTATGTGGGTTTTCGATGTTAGAAAATAATTTCAATGCGATCATGGAGCTAAGTCTATGTTCATAATGCTTTTTGTCATTGGTTTTCTACTTCCTAGCTCTTTAAATTCTGTTATTACTCCTTCACTATTGCTCGGTGATTTTTTTATTAGCGTGTTGTTGGCTGCAGCTTTGTTTTCGAACTGTATTCGACCGCGGCAGTTATTTAGCGTGTCCATTGTTCTCTCGGTCTTATTGTGCTTATTTATAGTTCTGTCAAGCGCTATTAATTTGAGTTCGGGGGTGGCTACATTTGGTTATGTTGTCATTTTTCTAAAAATCTTGATTGTGAGTTTATTGGTTTGCCCGAACTATAATTATGCATTGAGGATATATTATAGTTATTTGTGTGTTTCTTTTGTTTTGGTATTCTTAGGTGTGGGTGTGCTTTGGAAGTTTGACTTTGTCAGTAGTATTATAGAAAGTTGGTATGCTGATTTTTATGATTTGTTAGTGCCAAATATGATCGCGGCTGATCGACCAGTTGGTGTTTTTGCTAGTCACTCAATTGCCGCATTTTCATATTTTGTACTAGCTGTGTCTGGGGTGTATTATTATAGAGCTGGCTTTGGTTTTGTAAATTTGATATTTAGCTTTGTGTTTTTGATTTATATATTTTTCTTAGATTCATACACGTCATATTTCATGATGATTTTGTTTTTTTGTTTTTGTATTTCACTGTTTTATACTTTAATAAGTAATGTTTTTATTAAAGTTAGTTGTTTGTGTCTGTTTGTTTGTTTTGGGACTGTAATGGTTTTAGCTTTTGCCCCTTATATGCTAGGGACAGACGCGAATGGCTTTATGTCACGTTATGGAGATAATGGAGTCTTAGCTTCTGCTTTCAATTTTTTTGTTAATAATCCACTGATTGGGCTCGGGATAATAAAAGTTCCTTCGGTGTATTTGACGGATTCCGGTTATTTAGAATCACTTGTACGAGGCGGGTTGGTTTACACTATAGTTTTGTATTTCAGTTATATTGTTTGTATGTTTAGATTGCTTGGTCGTTTTGATCTCTCGTTATTTATTGTGGTGTTTTCATTTTTTTGTTTTGAAATAGGGTTTCCTATAATGTCCTACGAGCGAACTTTCTATTTGTTACTGATCTTGTCGTCAGCAGTTTTGCTCTATAAAAATACTAAGCGAAAAAAACTATATGAAGAAAATTAATGTAAACGAAATGTCGGAATATAAAATAGATATTTTGCTTGCTACATATAATGGCGAGAAATTTATTGAGCAGCAATTACTATCTATCTTAGCCCAGTCGAATAAAAACTGGCGAATCATTGCGCATGATGATGGTTCAACAGATGGCACTCTTGAAATATTGAAACGCTACGAGTTGTTAGACTCTAGAATAACTGTTCTAGATGACGGAGTGGTGGGCTTGGGTGCCGCGCAGAATTTTCTTCATCTTTTGCAATACTCAACATCTGAATATATCGCGCTCTGCGATCAAGATGATATTTGGTTAGATGGCAAATTAGAAATTCAGCTCGCCGCTTTGCAAAGGATTGAGGACGCTGCTCGTACACCATCACTTGTCTACTGTAATGCCTATACTTACTCGACCCAGGATGGTGTGCTAGGTACTAATGTAACTTATATCCGTCCTCAAAGCTTAAATGAAGCTTTGTTTATGAATGGCGGTGTTCAAGGGTGCGCCATGCTATTTAACGCTGCACTCCGAGACTGTTGTTTTCCTCTGCCTAACATAGTGGCGATGCATGACCATGTGATTACATTGACAGCTCTAACTTATGGAAAAGTCGAATACATAGATAAAGCATTGATCCTGTATCGACAGCACAGTTCTAATGTGACGGGTAGAGCTGCTCGTGGTATGTGCGACGTTGTCACACAGTTTTTTACAAATCGTGGTTATACGATTGGCCAACAGCATTATCTGGCGGTGAAGGATTACTTTCTTATCAATAGTTCAAAAATGGAAGTCAATAAGCGAAAGCTATTTGAAGCTTATATAGGTTATCCAACATCTTCATTTTTAAGGCGATTTGATATCTTGCTTCGATATAATTTCAAGCTCGGTAGTTATAGGCTACCTTTGTTGTTGAAAAATATTTTAAGACGGCCATTGTCGGAAGATATTTAATGACACAGCGTGTGTGCTTTATTATTACTGGCTTGGCTTATGGCGGGGCAGAGCTTCAGTTAGTCAAACTCGCGAAAAATTTTGTTTTGCGAGGCTGGACTGTCAGTGTTGTATCACTTATGCAACCTAAGGCATTTGTTGAAGAACTGGAGGCATTGGGGATTCATGTATTTAGTACTAAACTCTCCCGTAAATCGCCAGTAGCATTGGTTTCGGCAGCTATAAAAATTAGACGCCATTTAATAAAATTCAAGCCTGATGTTGTTCACTCGCACCTTGTTCACGCTAATATTCTCAGTCGTGTACTCAGGTTGTTTTGCCGTATGCCTGTGCTTGTATGTACATGTCATAGCATGACTGAGGGCGGACAGCTCCGCAATATTGCCTATCGCATAACCGACCACTTGGCTGATCAGACCACTTATGTGAGCCAAGCTGCGCTAACTGCAGCGTTAGCAGACAAACGTGTCACGCCCTCTCGCGCTATCGTTGTTTATAATGGCATTGATCTTGATCACTTTTTACCTGCATCTAACCTTGTTGACTCAGGTGTTTTCAAGTGGGTTTCTGTCGGTCGCTTAGTGCCAAGCAAAGGTGTTGATGTTTTATTGAAGGCTTTTGCACTTTCTCCTGAGTATTTTCATCTTTCGATTGTTGGTGATGGTGAGCAGTTACACAATCTGCAGTCGCTTTCATCTTCTCTAGGGATTGATCATCGAGTCTCTTTTTTAGGGCATCTGAACGATGTGGCTCCAATTATTTATAATTCAAATGCCTTCATTTTGGCTTCCCACTACGAAGGTTATGGCTTGGTAGTGGCTGAGGCCATGGCTTGCGCCCGACCTGCTATTGTTACTGCCTGTGGTGGGCCTGAAGAGATAGTCTCTGCTGATTCTACCTGTGGCTACATTGTACCTATAAATGACCCTAAGTCAGTGTCACAGGCAATGATCGCAATGGCGACAATGCCAGCCTCTGATTTTCTTAAAATGGGCGAGCAGTCGGCTAGCAGAATAGCCAAATACTTCGATATTCGGGTGGTTTCTGATAGATGGATATCTATTTATAAAGAACTTTCTTGATTGTATGGATGTGTCATTTCTCTTGTTAAGGTACACATTGCCTTAACCGCAATTATTGAGGTCGATGTGGTCGAACGTTTTCTTATAATTTGTAGCTTTGCAGAGTCGCTTGTTCGCTTCAGGGGGCACCTTATTGACTCGCTTTTAGAGCGTGGAGAGGTTTTTGTTATTGCTCCGGATTTTTCGAAATCCCCAGACGTATGTGCATTACTTGAGCAAAAGGGCGTTATACTTTGCGAAGTGCGTATGGCACGCACAGGCTTGAATCCTTTTCAGGATATTTATACATTTTTTGATATACGTACTGTTATTAAGTCCGTACGCCCAACGCTAGTCATGGCATACACTGTTAAGCCAGTTGTTTATGGTCTATTAGCCGCAAGAACGTGTAATATACGGAATCGTTTTGCGTTGATTACTGGACTTGGTTATACATTCCAGATAAAGCGTTCGCTCTCCTTTAGGTATCTGTTGCGGCTGATCGTTTATAAGCTTTATGCCCTCTCACTCAAGGGTAGTAAACATGTTTTCTTTCAAAATCCAGATGATCGTAATCTTTTTATTCAAGCTGGAATTTTGGCTGATAATGTAAGCTCTTCGGTTGTTAATGGTTCTGGAGTTGATACATCTCAGTACATCCAGACATCGCCATCAGACGCTCCGCATTTCTTGTTGGTTGCTAGGCTCTTAGGCAATAAGGGTGTTAGAGAGTATGTGGCTGCAGCCGAAATTGTAAAACGTAAATTTCCAGACGCTGTTTTTTCACTTGCTGGCTGGATTGATGAAGGCCCAGACTCTATTACGCATTGCGAGCTGAATGCATGGATTGCAAATTCAACAATACGGTATCTCGGACGATTAAGTGATGTCCGCCCTGCAATCAGTGATTGCAGTGTATATGTCTTACCTTCATACCGAGAGGGAACACCACGTACTGTGCTTGAAGCTATGGCTGTCGGGCGCGCGATTATTACAACAGATGCGCCTGGATGCCGTGAGACAGTGGTTCCTGATTACAATGGTTTTTTAGTACCTGTTAAAAATGTTGAGCTATTGGCTGAGGCAATGGTTGAATTTATTTTGGATCCTGGTCTTATCCATCGGATGGGTAATGCGTCTCGGTCAGTTGCCGTAAAAAAATATGATGTCCATACTGTTAATGCACATATGTTGGATTTAATGGGGGTAAAGTGATTAAGCGTTTATTTGATGTGTTTGCTTCTTTGATTGGCTTGATACTATTAGCTCCAGTTTTTATGTTGTTGTGTTTTTTTATTAAGCGAAAGCTAGGAGCGCCAATTTTTTTTGTGCAAATCCGTCCGGGTTACTTAGGGAAGCCCTTTAAGATGGTTAAGTTTAGGACTATGAGAGATGCGGTAGACCTTAATGGGGATCCCTTGCCTGACTCAGAGCGTATGACCCCTTTCGGTAGTTTTTTACGCTCCAGCAGTCTCGATGAGCTTCCTGAACTCTGGAATGTGCTGAAAGGAGATATGAGTCTTGTAGGTCCTCGGCCACTTTTAATGGAGTATTTGCCGCTCTACAATGCCGACCAACTCAAACGCCATGATGCACGACCAGGGATTACTGGTTGGGCTCAGATTAATGGTCGTAATGCGATAAGCTGGGAGGATAAGTTCAAACTTGATACTTGGTATGTGCAGAACCAAAGTTTTTTACTAGACATTAAAATTATTATAAAAACTCTAAAAAAAGTATTTGTTCGTGAGGGAATTAGTGGCGAAGGTGAAGTGACCATGAGTAAGTTTACTGGTAATGACTCGTGAAGCGGCTTGCGATTGTTGGAGCTAGTGGGCACGGAAAGGTTGTTGCTGAAACTGCAGAGCTCTGTGGTTGGCAAGACATAGTCTTTTATGATGATTCTTGGCCCCGTAAGCAAGAGAATTCAGTGTGGAAAATTGCCGGGGATTTCAGTATGTTACTGGAGTGTCTCTCGAGCTTTGATGGCGTCATAGTTGCTATAGGCCATAATGCGACGCGTTTTTCAATGCTTGAGCAGCTTTCAAAGGCTGGAGTGCATCTACCCATGATCATTCATCCCACAGCAGTTGTCAGTCGCTCTGCTACGCTTTCAGATGGCTTGGTCATCTTTGCCAATGTTGTTATCAATGCCAATGCGAGTATTGGCGCTGGGGTAATTTTGAACACTGCATGCACAATTGACCATGATTGTGTTATTGGCAGTTCTGTTCACATTAGTCCAGGGGCCCACCTTGCCGGGTCCGTGCAGGTTGGTGATTGTTCTTGGGTAGGTATTGGTGCAATTGTAAAGCAGGGTATGATAATTGGTACTCAATCCGTTGTTGGAGCCGGCGCCGTGGTCGTCTCTGATGTTCCAAGCAACGTAACAGTTGTTGGTGTTCCGGCTAGGGCTCTGATTAAATAGCGTTTACCTTGATTCAAGACTTTTATAGTTTAATTTTGATTAGTTATTACTTTTAATTTCCGTAACTTTAGGTGTCACATTGTGCTAAATACTCCTTTCTCTCCATGGCCATCTTTTACTCTTGAAGAGGCTGATGCCGTTCGAGATGTGATCCTCTCTAACAAGGTTAATTATTGGACAGGGCAAGAGTGTCGGGCGTTCGAGAAAGAGTTTGCAGTGTGGGCGAAAACTGATTATGCCATCGCTTTGGCCAACGGTACTGTAGCACTTGATCTGGCCTTGAATGCTCTAGGTATCGGGCAAGGCGATGAAGTCATTGTTACTTCAAGAACCTTTCTGGCAAGCGTTTCAAGCATTGTAAATGCAGGGGCGACTCCGGTATTTGCTGATGTTGATCGAGACTCACAAAATATTACAGCAGCTACAATTGCTGAGGCACTGACGGATAAAACCAAGGCCATTATTTGTGTGCATTTGGCGGGCTGGCCTTGCGATATGGACCCTATAATGGAGCTTGCACGCCTCCATGATTTGAAAGTAATTGAGGATTGTGCCCAGGCACATGGCGCCTCGTATAAAGGTCGTCCAGTGGGTTCAATTGGTGATATTGGCGCCTGGTCTTTTTGTCAAGACAAGATCATGACCACTGGGGGCGAGGGTGGAATGGTTACGACCAATAGCCGTGAGCTCTGGTCAAAAATGTGGTCTTTTAAAGACCATGGCAAGAGTTGGGAGTCTGTCTACGAGCGGAAACATGCACCAGGCTTCCGCTGGGTCCACGACAGTTTTGGTACAAATTGGCGCATGATGGAGGTGCAAGGTGTTATCGGGCGCATCCAGTTATCGCGTATGCCTGATTGGCAGTCTAAAAGGCTTGCCAATGCAATGCGTATTTGGGATACAGCTCGTTCTTTGCCTGGGCTCAGGGTGCCAGAAGTCCCTCAGCACTCGGTACATGCGGCTTATAAATGCTACGTCTTTGTCAAGCCCGATGAGCTTGCTGATGGTTGGAGTCGCGATAAAGTCCTCGCTGAAATCAGCAAACAAGGTGTTCCTTGCTTTTCCGGGTCTTGTTCCGAGGTTTATCTTGAAAAGGCTTTTGATGGAACTACATTCAGGCCTGCTCAGCGTCTTGCAGGTGCATTCGATCTGGGTGAGACAAGTATCATGTTTATGGTTCACCCAACACTTACAGAAGCCGAAGTTGAAAAGACTTGCGACGTATTGTCCTCTGTAATGAAGCATGCATGTATAAAGCTATAACCCAGCTTGGGTTCTGGTATGCGATACTATTTTTTATCGCACCAGTAACCAAATTTTGATGCGCTAAATGCTCGATCTGTCACATTGGGTGTGTAGATGGTTGTTGATAATAAATATAATTACACCCAGCTATCACGTGGCATGATGGTTTGCTTCTGTTTTGCTGGTTGGGGAGCGGTCGGGATATGAGTGTCTGGTGGGTATTGCCGCTTTCAACATTGCTTGCATTTATTATTGCAGCTTTATATCTGAAGTACGCATTATCTCATAATTTATTGGACGCTCCCAATGCGCGTAGCTCTCACTCGATTCCAACACCCCGTGGCGGTGGTGTTTCTATTGTAATTAGCTTTTCTATAGCGACCTGTATTATATTTTTTTCAGGTTTGATTACGCCTAGGCTTTTTGTTGCGTTGTCAGGCGCAGGTATAGGCATTGCCATTGTTGGGTTTCTAGATGATCGCAAGCCGATCTCAGCTCGCTGGAGACTGGTCTTCCATTTTATAGCTTCTATTTGGGTTTTGTATTTTTTAGGCGGGCTTCCTGTCATTAATATCGCTGGTGTTGAGTTTTATTTCGGCTGGATAGGGCATCTATTGGCTGTTTTGTATTTAATTTGGCTATTAAATTTATATAATTTTATGGATGGTATTAATGGTATCGCCAGCGTAGAGGCAATTTGTGCCTGTTTCGGAGCTGCGTTGTGCTATTACCTGGCAGGGCAATATTCATCAGCCTATATACCGTTAGTTCTCGCATTTTCAGTACTCGGTTTTTTATATTGGAATTTTCCTCGTGCTCAGATTTTTATGGGTGATGCTGGCAGTGGATTTCTAGGCATCGTCTTAGGTGGGGTATCGATTCATGCCGCTTGGGTTGCACCGCAGGTTTTCTGGTGCTGGATGATTTTATTGGGTGTATTCATTGTTGATGCCACTTTTACCCTGTTTAGACGGCTGGTACGTGGAGAAAAGGTTTATGAAGCACATCGAACTCATGCATATCAGAATGCTTCTCGTCTTTTTCAGGGTCACACACCTGTGACGCTTGCTATTATTGTTGTCAATTTGGTCTGGTTACTACCCTTGTCTCTACTGGTTGCATCTGGCTTTATGGATGGGTTTTTTGCTACGCTTTTGGCTTACGGACCATTAACTGTATTAGCTTTAAAGTTCGATGCGGGCGAGCTTGAGGTAATGCAAAGCTAAATGCGCATTAATAAAACCGCGCGCTGATTGGCTTTTACAAGACCACTTAATTTGGACGTCTTAAAAGATATGGATACGCTTCGCAACTGGCTGCTCAAGCTCCCCCGGCGTTATAAGCGCCTGTTGCAGGTTGGGGTTGATACCTGCCTTGTCTGGGGTGCGCTTTGGCTTGCCTTTGTTGTCAGGTTGGGTATCGAGAATCCAATTAACCCACTCGCGGGGCACTTATGGCTGTTTAAAACAGCCCCGCTGATAGCGATCCCTGTTTTTACCCGGGTTGGTATGTACCGTGCGGTCATGCGTTATTTCGGCAATGACGCGCTGATCACTATCTTCAAGGCGATCAGTATTTCCTCGCTACTGCTGGCGCTCGCGGTCTATTGGTACCAGGCTTCGCCTGTAGTGGTTCCCCGCTCAGTTGTCTTCAACTACTGGTGGCTGAGCCTTGTGATGATCGGCGGTTTGCGCCTGGTCATGCGCCAATATTTCATGGGCGACTGGTATGTTGCCGCGCAGCAGGTGCCTTTTTTCAACAAGAATGAAAACCTTCCCAGGGTTGCCATTTATGGGGCCGGTGCCGCAGGCAACCAGCTTGTGGCAGCCTTGCGTATGGGGCGCGCTATGCGGCCTGTTGCCTTTATTGATGATGACAGTGATATCGCCACGCGCATCATTTCAGGCATCAAGGTTTATAAACCCAAGCACATCCAGCAAATGATCGATGAGACTGGGGCGCAAGAGATCCTCTTGGCGATCCCTTCGGCGACGCGGGTTCGGCGTCGTGAAATCCTGGAGCACCTTGAAGGCTTCCCGCTGCATGTTCGCAGCATCCCGGGGTTTATGGACCTGGCGAGCGGACGGGTGAAGGTTGATGATGTCCAGGAAGTTGATATCGCAGATTTGCTTGGCCGGGACGCCGTTCCTCCACGCAAGCCATTGTTTGAACGTTGCATCCGTGGCCAGGTAGTCATGGTTACGGGGGCGGGCGGTTCCATTGGGTCTGAGCTCTGCAGGCAGATTATTGCTACCGGGCCAATCACGCTTATTTTGTTCGAGCACAGTGAGTTCAACCTATACAGCATTCATGCCGAGCTTGAGCAACGTGCTGCCCGCGAATCGCTGCCTTTGAACCTTGTGCCCATTCTTGGTTCGATCCGCAACCCAGGACGCTTGCTTGATGTGATGCGCACCTGGAAGGTCAATACGGTCTATCACGCCGCCGCCTACAAGCATGTGCCTATGGTCGAGCACAATATTGCCGAGGGCGTGCTCAACAACGTAATTGGTTCTGTCAACACGGCCCAGGCTGCACTTAAAGCCGGAGTTGAGCATTTTGTATTGATTTCGACTGACAAGGCGGTGCGTCCAACCAATGTAATGGGCAGCACCAAACGTCTGGCCGAAATGGTTTTGCAGGCTTTGAGCCAGCAGTCCGCCCCGGTCTTGTTTGGTGATAATGAGACGGTTCACCACGTCAACAAGACCCGCTTCACCATGGTCCGGTTTGGCAATGTGCTGGGCTCGTCGGGTTCTGTTATTCCACGTTTTCATGAGCAGATTCGCCAAGGTGGGCCAGTTACCGTCACCCATCCAAACATCACCCGTTATTTCATGACCATTCCTGAAGCGGCTCAACTGGTTATCCAGGCTGGGGCGATGGGGCTGGGTGGTGATGTCTTTGTTCTGGATATGGGGCACCCGGTCAAGATCGTTGATCTTGCAGAAAAGATGGTTCACTTGAGCGGCCTTAGCATTCGTTCCGAGAAAAATCCGCACGGTGATATCACCATTCAATACACCGGGTTACGCCCAGGCGAGAAGCTCTATGAAGAGCTGCTGATAGGCGACAATGTCAGCCCTACAGAACATCCAATGATCATGCGTGCCAGTGAAGAACACCTTGCATGGGATGACTTCAGGCAGGTGCTCAACGAGTTGGTTAGTTCAGTTGCGGCTGATGATTATGGTCGCGTCCGCCAACTGCTGCGTGAGACCGTGAGCGGATACAAGCCCGATGGTGAAATCGTTGATTGGATCCATCAGCAGCGTCGCCTCGAGCCTTGATAAAGCCTTGAGTTGCTGTGGTTTGCCCTGATCATTCAGGAGGCTAATGGTACGTGGGTGGGATTATGTCCTTGGGTACACTGCCTAGCATTAACCACAGCACCATAAGGCGACCTCCGTATGCAAAATCGCATCATGATTACTGGCGCAGGCTCAGGTTTAGGCCGCGAAATAGCGTTGCGTTGGGCACGTGAAGGCTGTCAGCTTGCACTCTCCGATGTTAATGCTGCAGGCCTTGCCGAAACCCTCGGGCTTGTACGCGAGGCGGGTGGCGACGGCTTTACCCAGCGTTGTGATGTGCGTGATTACAGCCAGCTAACTGAGTTTGCCCAGGCTTGCGACGAGAAATTCGGTGGTATTGATGTGATAGTCAATAACGCCGGCGTTGCTTCGGGTGGTTTCTTCAGCGAATTGTCGCTCGAGGACTGGGATTGGCAGATCGCAATCAACCTGATGGGGGTGGTGAAAGGGTGCAAGGCCTTCCTGCCATTGCTTGAGCGTAGCAAGGGCAAGATCATCAACATCGCTTCAATGGCTGCCTTGATGCAGGGTCCGGCCATGAGTAACTACAACGTGGCCAAGGCCGGTGTTGTCGCGCTTTCCGAGAGCTTGTTGATTGAACTCAAGGATCAGGGTGTAGGCGTTCATGTTGTGTGCCCATCCTTCTTCCAGACCAACTTGCTTGATTCATTTCGTGGACCAACGCCCGCAATGAAGGCCCAAGTGGGCAAGTTGCTTGAGAGTTCGCCAATCAGTGCGCAAGAGATTGCCGACTACATCTACCAGCAAGTCGAGCAGGGCGAGTTTATGATTTTGCCGCACGAACAGGGGCGTATGGCCTGGACGCTTAAGCAGCAGAACCCGCAAATGCTCTATGACGAAATGGCCAAGATGGCAACTAAGATGAAGGCCAAGGGTAATTAAGGCCTGGGCTTTAGAGGAGCATTTGCTGCTCCTCTATTGTGAATCAGATCGCTATTTCCTTGAGCATTTCAGCTAGCTCCTCACGCCAGTCGTTTTGCTCGATAGTCAGCTTTTCTTCAATCAGGCTGCAATCCATTACTGACCAGGCAGGGCGGCGGGCTGGTGTTGGGTAGTCGACTGTGTTGATTGGATTAACCTTAGGTGCCCTCGGCAACTGCTTAAGCGCAACGGCTTGGCTGAAGATTGCTTCTGCGAAGCCATGCCAGGTTGTCGCTGGCATGTTGCTGAAGTGATAGATCCCCCAGTTCAGGTTGCCCTTGTTGCTGTATTGGCTGGCAAGTGCCCAAAGTGCCTTGGCAATGCTGGCTGCCGATGTGGGGCAGCCATGTTGATCGGCCACAACACCCAGTTCATCACGGGTTTGCGCCAGGCGCAGCATGGTTTTCACAAAGTTATTGCCATGGGCGCCAAACACCCAGCTCGTGCGCATGATGATGTGTTGCGTACAGTGCTTGGCCACCGCCTGCTCACCTGCGAGTTTGCTGGCGCCGTAGACCCCGCTGGGGTTGGTTGGGTCTGTTTCTTTATACGGCGCGCTGGCGTCGCCACTGAATACATAGTCGGTAGATATATGTAATAGCGGAACACCAAGCTTGGCGGCTGCTGTGGCTAGATTCTCGGCACCCTTGGCGTTGACTGCATAGGCGCGTTCGCTGTCGGTTTCCGCTTTGTCCACTGCGGTGTAGGCTGCCGCGTTGATAATCAGCTGTGGCTTGAGTTCGCTGGCTTTGTTGGCGACTTGTTCCAGGTTGCTGATATCCAGTTCGCTCGAGCCCAGCCCGGTGACTGTAAAGCCAGCAGGTGCCAGGCGGACAAGTTCATGACCGACCTGGCCATGGGCGCCAGTAATCAAAACGCGCATGCTTAGCCCTTTTGCTCGATGAGTTGTTGCAGCGTTGGGTTCAGTTGGTCCTTACCTGAAAGCAAGGGTTGTTCGATAGGCCAGGGGATATTGACTTCGGGGTCGTTCCAGATCAGGCCGCCTTCGTCTTCGGGGAAGTACAGGTCGGTACACTTGTACTGAAAATCCGCCACCTCGCTCAGCACGCAAAAGCCGTGGGCATAGCCTGGCGGTACCCAGAGTTGGCGATGGTTTTCATCGTTCAATTCAACACCCACGTATTGGCCGCAAGTTGGCGAATCGGGGTTGATATCGACCGCCACGTCATACACCGAGCCACGGCTGACGCTGACCAGCTTGCCTTGCGGGCGCGTGCGTTGGAAATGCAGGCCGCGCAGGACACCGCGCTGCGAGCGCGAGTGGTTGTCCTGGACAAAGGGCAGGTCGATCCCCGCGTCACGATAGCGCTCGGTCTGGAAGCTTTCGAGGAAGAAGCCACGGTGGTCGCCAAAGACTTTTGGCTCAATGATCAATACGCCAGGCAGTGCAGTTTCTATAACCTTCACAGCGCTTTCTCCTGTTCAAGCAGGCGGCTTAGGTACTGGCCGTAGCCCGTCTTGCTCAGTGCTTGGGCCTGGGCAGATAGCTGCTCGGCTGATAGCCAGCCCTGGTGGTAGGCAATTTCTTCCAGGCAAGCGACTTTCAGGCCTTGGCGCATTTCAATGGTATGCACAAACTGGCTGGCTTCCATCAGCGAATCATGGGTGCCGGTGTCGAGCCAGGCGAAACCACGGCCAAACATGCTGACGTGCAGGTCGCCGCGTTGCAGGTAGGCGTTGTTGACATCGGTGATCTCAAGCTCGCCACGGGCAGAGGGCTTGACGTTTTTGGCGATTTCGACCACTGAGTTGTCGTAGAAATACAGGCCCGTCACGGCGTAGTTGGACTTGGGCTTGGACGGCTTTTCCTCGATGGAGATGGCCTTGCCTGTGTTGTCGAACTCAACCACGCCAAAGCGCTCCGGATCGCTGACATGGTAGCCAAATACAGTGGCGCCACTGGTCCGGCTTGCGGCCTCTTTAAGCATTGCGCTAAAGCCATAGCCGTAAAAAATATTGTCGCCGAGAATCAGGCAGACATTGCTGTCGCCGATAAAGCTTTCGCCAATAATAAATGCCTGCGCCAGGCCATCAGGTGAGGGCTGTTCGGCGTAGCTCAGTTCAATACCAAACTCTTCGCCATTGCCCAGCAGTTTACGAAACTGGGGTAAATCCTCGGGTGTGGAGATAATCAGTATCTCCCGAATACCGGCAAGCATCAGCACCGACAGCGGGTAGTAGATCATCGGCTTGTCATATACCGGCAACAGCTGCTTGGACACACCACGGGTAATGGGGTGCAGGCGTGTGCCGGAGCCGCCAGCGAGGATGATACCTTTCATAAAAACGTCCTGTACGAAACTGGGTTGTTCACTAAAGCGAAGCCGGAGCCGCGCAACATCATTTAGATTTCGGCGCCGAGTCGGCCAAGTCGATAGTCACCTGACAATACGCGCTGCCACCAGTCCTGGTTATCGAGGTACCAGCGCACGGTTTTGCGTAGGCCGCTGTCGAAAGATTCCTGCGGGGTCCAGCCAAGTTCGCGCTCGATTTTAGAGGCGTCAATGGCGTAGCGCAGATCATGCCCCGGGCGATCTTTCACGAAAGTGATTAGCTCTTTATAGCTCTTTGCTGAAGCCTGCGGCACCAGTTCGTCGAGCAGTTCACAGATGGTTTCCACAACCTCCAGGTTGCGCTTCTCATTGTGGCCGCCAATATTGTAGGTCTCGCCTACGGCGCCTTTGCTCACCACTTCAACCAGGGCGCGGGCATGGTCTTCAACTTCCAGCCAATCACGTATTTGCGAGCCATCGCCATAGACCGGCAGGGGCTTGCCCGCGAGTGCATTGAGAATGACGTGGGGAATCAGTTTTTCCGGGAAGTGATAGGGACCATAGTTGTTCGAGCAGTTGGTCAGCAGCACCGGCAAGCCGTAGGTGCGCTGCCAGGCGCGAACCAGATGGTCTGAACTGGCCTTGGAGGCAGAGTAGGGCGAGCTGGGCGCATAGGAGGTGGTTTCGGTGAACAGGTCGTCGGTGCCTTCGAGGTCGCCGTAGACTTCATCGGTGGAGATGTGATGAAAGCGAAAGCCTTGCTTTTCATCGTCACCCAACCCATTCCAGTAACGGCGCGTGGCTTCAAGCAGGTTGTAGGTGCCGACAATATTGGTCTGGATAAACTCGGCGGGGCCGTCAATCGAGCGGTCCACATGGGACTCCGCTGCAAGGTGCATCACGGCGCTGGGCTTGAACTGCGCAAATACCGCATCCAATGCCGCGCTGTCACAGATATCGACCTGGTAAAAGCTGTAGCGCGGCGAGTCCTTGGCCCCAGCAAGTGAATCCAGGTTGCCTGCATAGGTCAGCTTATCGAGGTTGGCGACGACGCACTGCGTGTTCTCAATCAAGTGACGAACGACAGCAGAGCCAATAAATCCCGCGCCGCCGGTGACAATAATCCGCATTAATGCTTCTCCGCTAAAGCGACTTTCCAAAGTGCTTTGATCATAAGTTTTCCAACCTGTGTATGTTACATCATCTTCCTGCCTGATTCTGCCAGGCCCAGTGTTTTCTATATGGCAACGCGTTTCAGGTAATCTGACTGTTTAGTCAGTTATCTGCTGTTCAGGCTTGCCCAATACATGGCCGGCAGTTAGGGTGGCGTGCTCACCTAACGTTGAAGACACTGGACGCCTTGTGAAGCCCGCATCAAAGACCTTGCTGCTGATTGCCCTGATTGTTGCGGCGATTAACCTGCGCCCTGGCATTACTTCCCTCGCACCCTTGATTGAGCGCATTGCCGAAGAGCTTGCGCTGAGCCGCACTGTGATCAGCTTGACCACGGCGCTGCCGGTTTTATGCATGGGCTTGTTGGCGCCTTTTGCACCACGTTTAGCGGTACGTTTTGGTCTGGAGCGCACCGTTACCCTGTGTCTCATGCTTATCACCGGGGCTTTAGCGATTCGCCTGATCGGTGATACGACCGTCATCCTGATTGGCAGTGCTGTTGTGATGGGGGCAGCGATCGCCATAGCCGGGCCGTTGCTGTCGGGCTTTATCAAGCGCCATTTTATCGGCCGTGTGGGCAAGGTTGTGGCCTGGTATTCGTTGAGCATGGCCATTGGCGGGGCGGCGGGAGCTGTTTTGACTGTGCCTGCCACGCAGTTGCTCGGTGACAATTGGTCACGCGGCCTGGCCGCTTGGGCGTTGCTGGGGATCGCTGGCGTCGTGCTGTGGCTGTTTGTGCCAAACCTAAAAGTGACCGAAGAAACTGCAGAGCAACCTGCAGGTTTACCCTGGGCCAAGCCAAGGGCCTGGATGATCAGTGGTTTTTTTGCCCTGCAGGCGGGGTTGTTCTATGCCATCGCCACCTGGGCGGTTGCCCGTTATCACGAGGCGGGCCTGAGCCTGCTGCACAGTAATAACCTGTTCGGCACCATTATGTTGATGGGCTTGCCCAGCGCCTTTCTGTTGCCTTGGTTGGCCCAGCGTTTTAATAATCGCTACATATTACTGATGATATGCGGCGCGACATCGGCCCTGTGTTTGGCAATGATCGCCTTTATGCCGAGGCTGTTCCCGGAGGTATGGGCGGTGGCGCTGGGTTTTGCGCTTAGTGGTTCCTTTGCCTTGTCCCTGGTATTGCCCTTGTATGAGGCTGAGTCCCCGCTGGATGTCAGTCGCTGGACTGCGATGATGTTGTTCATGGGCTATAGCTTTGGCAGTTTGATGCCGGTGATCAGCGGGTTCGTACGTGATGCTTCTGGTACCTACCAAATGCCATTTGCAATGATGACGGGCATGGCCGTGGTGATGACTGTGCTCGCTGGCTTCTTGCGCCACGGCGCCCGCTCGGCCCGGTAGCAGGATGGGCTTATCCATCTAACCTTGGCTGGCTCTTTCAATTGCTTGGTGGACAAGCTTCGCGTTGTCACACCCTACGGGCTCGGTATGTAGGGTGGAAGACGCTTTACCCTTCCACCATTGGCGACGCATCTAAGATAATTAGCGGGCAGGCTTTGCGTTGTCACGCTTCACGGCCTGTGATAGAAGGCAGCCTGGTTTTGGTGGAGTGGCGGTGTGGAGTCTGAGTCGATCGTTTATGGCTGTATACGCGACTGGCCGTCGGATAGTGCGCTGGAAAGTCGCCTGCGTCGGCAAATAAACCGTCAGGTGCTTGGCGAGTTGCCAACGAGTGATTGTTGGCCTTTGCTGGGGCGTGAGATGTTTTCCTGCTGCCAGGTCCCGAGCGAGGCTGTGTACCAGACCCAGGTGATTCATTTCGGCGCGAGCTATAAGTCGGTCGAGTACGAGTGGAGCCTGTGGATTGAGCAGTTCGAGGCTCTGCTCAAGCGTTTGTATTGGGCCAGTGCGGTGGTTCATCTCGAGACTGAGTTAAATGGCACCCATACTTTTCGCTGGGAATCCGATGGTGACTTCCATAGCCCGCAAGAGGGCGATTTGCGCGTGCGCTGCGCCTGGGAGCGCGAAGGTGGCGGGCGTAACTAACGAGGCGGTCCAGTGCTGAATTACCTGTGGTTCTTTATTGCCGCGCTTTTCGAAATCGCAGGTTGCTACGCATTCTGGATGTGGCTGCGCCTGGGCAAAAGCCCGCTGTGGATTCTACCGGGCCTGGCCAGTTTGGTGCTATTTGCGCTGTTACTGACTCGCATCGAAGCCAGCTATGCGGGCCGTGCGTATGCAGCCTATGGCGGGGTTTATATAGTGGCGTCGCTGTTGTGGCTGAGCCTGATCGAGAAGGGCCGCCCACTATTAAGTGATTGGCTAGGCGCCGGGTTATGCATTGCGGGGGCACTGGTTATATTGCTCGGGCCGCGATTTTCCAGCCCTTGAGTGCCGGCTAGTCGAGCGAGTCCGCCAGGTCATTGAGCCATTCCTTGGGCACATCACGTTTCATCGCCAGTTGGCACTGTTCGCTTTCGGGGTCGAAGATGATCACCGCTTCGCCTTTATCAAGGGCCTGGCGCACCCGCAGCACACGGGTTTGCAGCGGCGTTTCATCGCCATTGTCGGTGCCGTCACGGGTGACGAAGTCTTCGATCAGCAAGGTCAGCGTCTCGGCTTGCAGCATATTGGCGGGGATTAACACACAAGCGCTCCATCAGCGACTGGAAATACAGCGGCGATGCTAACCCTTGGCATCGCCGCTGACCATCACTCTTGAACCTGAGCAACAGCCTGTTTCCGTCAGGCTGCTATTTTTCCTTGGTGTCCAAGGTGTTAAGCAGGCTGTCAACGCAAGGCACCCGTGTTTCGCTTTCCATTTGCGCATCATGTTCGAGTTGATGGCTGAAGCGTTCGAGGGAGCCTTCGGCGGGTTGGGCGTCGCTGGCGAAGACCGGTGGGCTGAGCAGGTAAGCACTGATCAGTCTGGTGAGCGCAGCAAGGCTGTCGATATGGGTGCGTTCATAGCCGTGGGTTGCATCGCAGCCAAACGCGAGCAGGGCGGTGCGGATATCGTGGCCAGCTGTCACTGCAGACTGAGCATCGCTGTGATAGTAGCGAAACAGGTCGCGACGCACCGGAATGTCGTTCTCGCTGGCAAGGCGCAGCAATTGGCGCGAAAGATGATAGTCATAGGGGCCGCCCGAGTCATGCAAGGCCACGCTGACAGCGTGCTCGTTTGACTGCTGGCCGGGGGCGACTGGGGCAATATCGATGCCGACAAATTCGCTCACATCCCAAGGCAAGGCGCCGGCGGCTCCGGAGCCGACTTCTTCAGTAATGGTGAATAGCGGGTGACAGTCAATTGGTGGCTCGATACCGCTGTCGACTATGGCCTTCAAGGAGGCGAGCAGGGCGGCAACACCGGCTTTGTCATCCAGGTGGCGAGCACTGATATGGCCGCTTTCGGTGAACTCCGGCAGTGGGTCAAAGGCAACGAAATCGCCGACCGATACGCCCAGGCACTCGCTGTCTGCGCGGGTTGTGGTAATTGCATCCAGGCGCAACTCGACGTGATCCCAGCTGACCGGCAGCTCATCGATTGCGGTGTTGAATGCGTGTCCGGACGCGAGCAACGGCAATACGCTGCCGCGCAATACACCGTGATCGGTAAACACGCTGACGCGGCTGCCTTCGGCAAAGCGGCTCGACCAGTGACCGATCGGGGCCAGGCCCAGGCGGCCGTTATCCTGCACCACACGAACAATCGCGCCAATGGTATCCAGGTGCGCCGATATGGCGCGATCCGGGCTGTAGCGCTTGCCCTTGAGGGTGGCGCGAATGGTGCCGCGGCGGGTCATTTCAAAGGGGATGCCCAGCTCGTGAAGGCGCTCGGCCACATACCGGACAATGGTGTCGGTGAAGCCAGTTGGACTGGGAATGGCGAGCATTTCGAGCAGTACTTTCTGCAGGTAGTCTAGGTCTGGCTCTGGGAGTGATTGCATTAAAGCCTCCTGGCAGGTGAAAAATCTGGATCAGCGCTGAGCCCTGGATGCAGGCGTGCAGTTGCACGCCTGCGGCAGCTTCAGTTGACGCCGCGACTCAGCGGAAACAACAGATCGATGAAGCGCTCAGCGGTGGGCTGAGGCTCGTGGTTGGCCAAGCCTGCGCGCTCGTTGGCTTCAATAAACACATACTCGGGTTGATCGGCTGCTGGCACCATCAGGTCCAGCCCGACCACGGGGATATCGAGTGCGCGGGCAGCGCGGACTGCAGCCTCGGCGAGCACCGGATGCAGGATGTCCGTCACGTCTTCAAGGCTGCCGCCCGTGTGCAGGTTGGCGGTTTTGCGCACGAACATTTTCTTGCCAGCCGGCAAGACGCTTTCGTAATCAAGACCAGCCGCCTGCAGGGTGCGTAAAGTTTCAGCGTCCTTGGGGATCTTGCTTTCGCCATCGGTTGCGGCTTGGCGGCGGCGGCTTTGCGAGTCTATCAAGTCGCCAATGCTATGCAGGCCGTCGCCAATGATTTCAGCGGGGCAGCGGATAGCGGCTGCCACCACTTCAAAGCCAATCACCACAATGCGCAGGTCAAAACCTTCATGGAAGCTTTCGAGTAGTACACGCTCATCAAAGGGCTTGGCACGCTCGATGGCATCGTGGACTTCAGTCGGGCTGCGCAAGTCGACCGCCACGCCCTGGCCTTGTTCGCCGTCCACCGGCTTGACCACCACGCGCTTGTGGGTGGCAAGGAATGCGGCATTTTCTTCAGCGCTCCCGGCGAGCCGTTGCGCGGGCACACTCAAGCCTGCGCGGCTGAGGGTGCGATGGGTGAGGCGTTTGTCCTGGCAGAGCGTCATGCTCACGGCGCTGGTCAGGTCGGTGAGCGATTCACGGCAACGAATGCGACGTCCACCGTGGTTAAGGGTAAACAGGCCTGCCTCGGCGTCGTCGACATTCACCTCTATACCGCGGCGCATGGCTTCATCAACGATGATCCGCGCGTAGGGGTTCATTTCGCTTTCGGGGCCGGGGCCGATAAACAGGGTCTGGTTGATACCGTTCTTGCGTTTGATGCTGAACGTCTGCAGCTCGCGAAAGCCCAGCTTGGCGTACAGGCGCTTGGCCTGCTTGTTGTCGTGCAAAACCGATAGATCGAGGTGGCTAAGGCCGCGGCTCATCGAATGTTCGATCAAGTGACGAACCAGCACTTCGCCGACGCCAGGGCGCGAGCAGTGCGGGTCGACCGCCAGGCACCAGAGACTGCAGCCGTTTTCCGGGTCGCGGTAGGCGCGTGCATGGTTGAGGCCCATGACGCTGCCGATTACTGCGCCGCTGTCTTGATCTTCAGCCAGCCAGTAGGTTGGGCCGCCTTGCTCGTAAGGGGTGAGTTTTTCAGGGTCGATCGGCTGCATGCCGTGCAGTTGGTAGAGACAGTTGATGGCCTGCCAGTCTTCATCATTTTGTGCGCGGCGGATGTTGTAGCCACGAAAGCCACGGCGCGCGGGACGGTAATCCGTGAACCAGATGCGCAGCGTGTCGGATGGGTCGAGAAACAATTGTTGTGGAGCGTGTGCCAGGACTTGGTGCGGCGCGGCAACGTAAAGCGCGATATCACGCTCGCCAGGCTCCTCGGTTACCAGCTCATTGGCCAGTGCCGCGGCATCTGGAAAGGTGTGGCCAATCAATAGCCGGCCCCAGCCACAATGTATGGCGACCGGTTCGCTGGGTTGGGTTGTGCGGTCTTCAGCGAAGCGAGCTTGCAGGCGCTCGTAGGTCGGAACTTGGCCGCGAAGAAGGCGCTGGTTGTAGGCATTGGCTCGCATTGGAACTGTTCCTTTGCTTTGCGTATCGCCCGGATTGATTCCGGATTATTAAAATGTACGTTAACCCGACGGTCGGTCGGGTTAACGTGAAGCGGTCTTGGCGACCGTGACTATGTGTTGACCGCGATTTACAGCCCCTGTTCGCTGAGCCATAGATTGAGTGCGGCCATTTGCCATAGTTTTGAGCCGCGTAGCGGGGTCAACTGGCCATCGGGATTGCTTAGCAACTTATCGAGCATCGCCGGGTTGAAGACACCACGATCCTGGCTCGGGTCGGTCAACAACTCACGGACCCAGCCCAGTGTCGCGCCCTCAAGATGCTTGAGGCCGGGTACAGGGAAGTAACCCTTCTTGCGGTCGATCACTTCTGCCGGGATTACCTGGCGTGCGGCTTCCTTGAGCACGTATTTGCCGCCATCTGGCAACTTGAAGCGACCAGGTACCCGTGCCGACAGCTCAGCCAGGCGGTAGTCGAGGAAGGGCGTGCGCGCCTCAAGGCCCCACGCCATGGTCATGTTGTCCACTCGCTTGACCGGGTCGTCGACCAGCATCACCGTGCTATCGAGGCGCAGGGCCTTGTCCACTGCAGCGCTGGCGCCGGGTTGTGCGAAATGCTGGCGAACAAACTCACCGGCATGGTCATCGGTCAGCCAGGCCGGTTGTACGCAGGCGGCATATTCATCGTGCTCGCGGTCGAAGAAGGCTTTGCGATAGGCGCTGAACGGATCTTCGGCACCGTCAACCAATGGGTACCAGTGGTAACCGGCGAACAGTTCGTCGGCACCTTGGCCGCTCTGTACCACTTTGCAATGCTTGGCAACTTCACGGGAGAGCAGGTAGAACGCGATGCAGTCGTGGCTGACCATCGGCTCGCTCATGGCGCGGAAGGCTGCTGGCAATTGATCGAGAACCTCGTTCTCGCCGATACGCAGTTGGTGGTGATTGGTTTCGAAGCGCTCGGCAATCAGGTCCGAGTACTGGAACTCATCGCCGCGCTCGCCACCGGCATCCTGGAAACCGATCGAAAAGGTCGAGAGGTTTTCCACGCCTGCTTCACGCAACAGGCCAACCAGCATGCTCGAATCAACGCCGCCCGAAAGCAGAACGCCCACATCGACCGCTGCACGCTGGCGAATCGAAACTGCTTCGCGCATACCATTGAGGACTTGGTCGCGCCAGTCTTCAAAGCTGTAGTTCGCTTCCTCGGGGCGTGGGCCGAAATCAAGCTTCCACCAGCTTTGCTGCTCGCACTTGCCTTTGGCATCAATACACATCCAGCTCGCCGCTGGCAGCTTCTCTACACCTGCAAGAATGGTGCGAGGCGCAGGCACTACCGCATGGAAATTGAGGTAGTGGTTAAGCGCAACAGGGTCGAGCGCGTTGCTGATATCGCCACCCTTGAGCAGGGCGGGCAAGCTCGATGCAAAACGCAAGCGCTGGCCGGTACGCGACATATACAGCGGCTTGATGCCGAGACGGTCACGGGCGATAAACAGCTCTTGGCTGTCACGCTCCCATACAGCGAAGGCAAACATGCCGTTGAGCTTGGGCAGCATGTCCTTGCCCCAGGCGTGATAGCCCTTGAGCAGCACTTCAGTGTCACCGCCCGAGAAAAAGCGATAGCCCAGTGTTTCCAGCTCTGCACGTAATTCGGGGTAGTTGTAGATGGCGCCATTGAAGACCATGGACAAGCCCAGATCGCTATCGATCATGGGCTGCCCGGAAGCCTCCGCCAAGTCCATGACTTTTAGTCGGCGATGGCCGAGGGCGATAGGGCCTTGGCTGTGAAAGCCGTGGGCATCTGGCCCACGAGGGGCGAGATGATGAGTAATTCGTTCGACCGCAGCCAAATCGGCCGGGCGATTATCAAAGCGTAGTTCTCCAGCTATTCCGCACATATGTCCTTACCGGTATTGCCGTTGGGGATTGGTTTGCTTAACCTTTTACACCAAAACAAAAAAATGCTTTCATGTCAAAGTTTATGGCAACAAGTAGATAGATAAATGGCAGATAAAAAAGTTTCAGCTGAAATCAAATTGTCATCCGTTGTTGCATTTGAAATGCCGATTTTCCAAGCCTTGCGGCGTTTGCAGCAGGCCGGTGAGGTGCATGCCAAGCGCCTGAGCCGCTTTGGTGGTTTGACACCCATGCAGTTGATGGTTCTGCAGGTGCTGGAAAAAGAATCGCGGATTACCGCAAGTGATTTGAGCGGGCGGGTGAGTCTCACCGCCGCAACGCTTTCAGGCTTGCTCGATCGCCTGGAAGAGCGCGGTTTGTTGCAGCGTCAGCGCGACGACCAGGATCGTCGGCGCCAATGGTTGTTGATCAGTGATCAAGGCCGGGAACTGTTAAAACGTGCGCCATCACTGCTGCCGCCCGAGTTCAACCAGCGTTTGGCGGCGATCCCCGAGTGGGAACGGCACAACCTGACCGCCGCATTGTTGCGCGCCGCCGAGTTCTGCGAAGACGAGTAGCGCGCGATAAGGCAAAGCAGCCCGCCCATCGAGCAGATGGACACAATGGTGGAAGGGTGAAGCGTCTTCCCCCCTACGCACCGGGCTCCGTGGGGTGCGACAACGCGCAGCTTGTCCACCAACTATCTGGATACGCCGCCAATGGTGGAAGGGTGAAGCGACTTCCACGCTACATACCGAGCCCCGTAGGGTGCGACAACGCGCAGCTTGTCCACCATGTATCGGGCTTCACAAGTTGCGGATCAATTTGCGCAACATAAAGCGATTCGGGTGGCAGCCTTCAGCAACATCACGCGGTACAGGCAAGGGCTCATCGTTTAGCCAGGCTGCAATCAGCTCGCCAGACAGCGGGGCGGTAATCAATCCCCGTGAGCCATGGCCGCTGTTGATGTACAAGCCGTCCAGCCAGGGGCAGGGAATGTCTGGTATTTGCCTGGCGTCCTTGCTGAGCGCCTGATAGCTGTCGAGAAAGGCTTGCTGATCAGCCAGGGGGCTGACAATGGGTAGATAGTCTGGACTGGTGCAGCGAAATGCCGCGCGTCCCGCCAGTTTGTTTGGGTCTTGCTGCGCAATGTCCAGGCGGCTGCTCAGGTCGGGGGAAATTTCTTCGAGCATCTCTAGGTTCCCCAGATGGTCGGCGATGTTGAGGCTCAAGTCATCGCTGTCAAAATCAAAGCTGGCGCCGAGTGTGTGTTCTTGCAGGCGAGCAGGGGCGACATAGCCCTGAGCGCACACGACGGTGCTCAATGCGTTGCTTTGCGGGGTTTGCGGCAAGCTGCTGATCTGTCCACGAATACGTTTAAGCGGCAATTGCGCACTGTGCGCAAAGCCTTTGATTTCCGCAGCACCGGCCAAGACCACAACGTCAGCACTGGCCAGTAGACGATCGCGCCCCCAGGCTTGCCACTGGTTATCCGTACGACGCAGTTGCAGGGCATTGTGCTGGCTGAGCAGACTGATGTTTGGCTGACGGCTTAGCAGTTCGCACAAGGCTGGAGGATGAACCCAGCCAGCTTCAGGGTAGAACAAGCCGCCGGCTGGCAATCGGATGCCCGCCAATTGCTCGGCCGTGGGTTGGTCGACCTGTTGCAGCAGGCCTTGTGGGAATGCATCGGCCAGCTTGCCTTGCCGCCTGTGTTCCTGGGCATTGAACGCCAGTTGCAAGACACCGCAGTCGCTCCAGTCCCGGCCTTTTTCAAGGCGTTCCAGCAGGCGGCGGGTGTAGCCAAAACCACTGACGATCAAACGCGATAGGGCGGTGCCGTGGGCGGACAGCTTGAGATAGAGCACGCCTTGCGGGTTACCGGATGCTTCCTGCGCTATCGCTGAATGGCGCTCCAACAGGCTTACTCGCCAGCCACGGGCTGCGAGACTGGCGGCGGTGGCGCAACCGGCAAGCCCCGCACCAATAACCATGGCGTGACGGCTTGAGGCATTGAGTGCAGGGCGGGCAAACCAGGGTTTAACCGGGCCAGGGGACTGCCGGTTCAGGGGTGTTGCTGGCTGCTCGGGCAGCCCCACAAACTGGCCTTTGAGCACATGCCACTTGCCGCCGATGCCCGCCACGCGCTTGATTTGAAAGCCTGCTTCTTTCAGGCCTCGGCGCACGTCGCCAGCGCTGGTGAAGGAGCCTAGCGTTGTCCCGGGGCTAGAGAGCCGGGCGATTTCGGCAAAGAGTTCAGCAGACCACATTTGTGGGTTCTTGGCCGGCGCAAAGCCGTCGAGAAACCAGGCGTCGACCCGTGCATCCAGATGACTGAGCATTTCGCAGGCGTCACCGATCAACAAGTCGAGGGTGATGCGTCCATTGTCGAACTGCAACCGCTGGAAGCCGGGATGAATAGCCACATATTGAGCCAACAGTTCTTGAGTAAAGGGCGCGAGCTCTGGCCACAGACCCAATGCTCGCTGCAAGTCATCGCGGTTCAAGGGGTATTTTTCGACACTGACAAAATGCAGGCGGGCGCTGGGAAGGGCCAGCTGTTCAAACAGCTGCCAGGCGCAGAAAAAATTCAGCCCGGTGCCAAACCCGGTTTCAGCAATGGTCAGTTGTTGATGCGCCGTGAGGCTACTGAAACGCTGTTCAAGCGCGTTGTTATGCAAAAACACATGCTGCGTTTCGGCAATCCCTTGCTGCGCTGAAAAATACACATCGCCGAACACCGAAGAGAGCGGATGGCCCTGGCTATCCCAGTCGAGTATCGCTTGCTGATGCGGGGTTGAATGCTGTGCTCGCTCGGTCATGGTGTTCGTCCGGGAAATCAGTTGCGCATTCTAGCCGAATCCGCAGGCGCAGCATGGACCTCGACGCGCTTTAGTGAGTATTGAGTGGCTGCATAATCAAGACAACCCCAGGGCTAATCCGCTAGTCTGAAGCGATAAGTTCAGGGAGATGCACATGTTCGAGTCCGCAGAGATTGGTCGCACGATCGACAAGGAAACCTTTGATGATGCCGAGCCCGCGCTACGCGAGGCGCTGCTTGAGGCTCAATATGAGTTGCAGCAGCAAAAGCGCTTTGCCGTGATCATCCTGATCAACGGAATAGAAGGCGCAGGCAAGGGCGAGACCGTCAAGCTGCTCAACGAATGGATGGACCCACGACTGATCGAGGTCAGCACCTTTGATCAACCGACCGACGAGGAACTGGCGCGGCCTCCGGCCTGGCGCTATTGGCGGCAACTGCCTGCCAAAGGTCGGATCGGCATCATGTTTGGCAATTGGTACAGCCAAATGCTCCAGGCGCGGGTTCACGGACGCTTGAAAAATGCTGCGCTGGATCAGGCTATCGACAGCGCAGAAAGCCTTGAACGCATGCTTTGCGATGAAGGGACATTGATCTTCAAGTTCTGGTTTCACCTGTCCAAAGACCAGATGGATGTGCGCCTCAAGACCTTGCAGGATGATCCGCTGCACAGCTGGCGAATCAGCCCACTGGATTGGCTGCAATCAAAAACCTATGACAAGTTTGTGCGTTACGGGGAGCGTGTCCTGCGCCGTAGCAGTCGCGATTATGCGCCCTGGTACGTGGTCGAAGGCGTGGATGAAAACTACCGCAACCTCACCGTTGGTCGAATCCTGCTGGAAGGCTTGCAAGCTGCGCTCAAGAGCAAAGACCGACCAGTGCCACAGCCCCACGCGGCGCCTTTGACCTCATCCCTTGAAGGCAATGGCCTGCTTGATAGCCTGGACCTGAGCCAGGCCTTGGAGAAGGAGGACTACAAGGAGCAACTGGCGGTAGAACAGGCGCGCTTATCGGGCCTGATGCGCAATAAAAAGATGCGCAAGCACTCGCTGGTGGCTGTGTTCGAGGGCAATGATGCCGCAGGCAAAGGCGGTGCGATCCGCCGTGTAGCCGCAGCACTGGACCCACGCCAATACCGCATTGTTCCCATTGCTGCGCCGACTGATGAAGAGCTGGCCCAGCCGTATCTGTGGCGGTTCTGGCGACACATACCCGCGCGCGGAAAGTTCACCGTATTCGACCGGTCCTGGTATGGCCGGGTGCTGGTTGAGCGGGTCGAAGGCTATGCTTCGCCAGCCGATTGGTTGCGTGCCTATGGTGAGATCAACGATTTTGAAGAGCAACTGGTCGAGGCTGGCGCAGTGGTTGTGAAGTTCTGGCTGGCGATTGACCAGAGCACCCAGCTTGAGCGCTTCAAGGCACGCGAGAAAATCCCATTCAAGCGTTTCAAAATCACCGAAGACGATTGGCGCAACCGCGAGAAGTGGCCCCAATATCGCGATGCGGTCGAAGACATGGTTGATCGCACCAGTACCTCCATCGCGCCCTGGACCCTGGTCGAGGCCAATAACAAGCACTTTGCCCGGGTGAAGGTGATACGCACCATCAATGATGCGCTCGAGGCCGCGTTTGCCAAGGATTAAGCCTGGTGCGAACCAAGCTTTATTCGCGTAACCCCAGGGGTTTGCATATGCCTGATGAATGATTGTCGCGCACAAGCATTGTACGAACTTATGCTCAAGGCACTAAGTCGCGGCTCTGCCTACCGCGGCCCTCTAAACCTTCAAGGAGAACCGCCATGCGAGAAGTCGTGATTGTTGAAAGTGTCAGAACCGGTCTGGCCAAGTCATTCCGTGGAAAATTCAACATGACCCGCCCGGATGACATGGCAGCGCACTGCGTCAACGCGTTGCTTGAGCGTACCGGTATCGATCCGCAACTGGTGGATGACTGTATCGTCGGCGCGGGCTCCAATGAAGGCGCCCAGGGCATGAACATCGGGCGTAACGTGGCTGTGTTGTCAGGCTTGGGCACCAATGTGGCCGGCATGACGCTCAATCGCTACTGTTCGTCAGGCTTGCAGTCGATTGCCATCGCCGCCAACCAGATCGCCTCCGGTTGCAGCGACGTGATTGTTGCGGGGGGCGTCGAGTCGATCAGCCTGACCCTGAAAAGCATCAACATGGACAATCTCTACAACCCGATCCTGCAGGAGAATGTGCCCGGGATTTATTACCCCATGGGGCGCACTGCCGAGGTTGTGGCGCGCCGCTACAACATCAGTCGCGAAGCCCAGGACGCGCTTGCCCTGCAAAGCCAGCAGCGCACGGCCAAGGCGCAAAAAGCCGGGTTGTTTGCAGACGAAATCGTACCGATGAACGTCCGTTACCAGGTCGAAGACAAAGCCACTGGCGAGAAGTCCATCGTCGAAGGCGTGGTTGATCACGACGATTGCAATCGCCCGGACACCACGCTGGAAAGCCTCTCAGGCTTGAAGCCGGTGTTTGCCGACGACGGTTCGGTTACCGCCGGCAACGCCTCGCAACTGTCCGATGGGGCTTCGATGACCTTGATCATGAGCCTGGATAAAGCCCTGGAGCTGGGTCTTAAGCCCAAGGCTTACTTCCGCGGCTTTACCGTGGCCGGTTGTGAGCCTGATGAAATGGGTATCGGGCCGGTCTATGCCGTGCCCAAGCTGCTTAAGGCCAAGGGTTTGCAGGTTGCCGATATCGACCTGTGGGAGCTCAATGAGGCATTCGCTTCGCAGTGCCTCTATTGCCGTGACGAACTGGGCATCGATAACGAGAAATACAACGTCAATGGTGGCTCCATCTCCATTGGCCATCCCTTCGGCATGACCGGTTCGCGACTGGTCGGGCACATGATCCGTGAGCTTCAGCGCCGTGAATTGCGTTATGGCGTGGTGACCATGTGTGTGGGGGGCGGCATGGGGGCTGCGGGCTTGTTCGAGGCCTATACCGGTTGATCAAGGCGCCTTGATCGTCCACGTCGAACCGCAAAAAAACCGCGCCTGTGCGCGGTTTTTTTGGGGTGCGATTTGCAGGTGTCAGAAGGCCCGGCTTTCAATCAACTGGTGTGATTGAATCATGCGCTGGACGTAGCGTTCTATCTGATGCTCGGCATCAACGCGGGTGAAGTAGGGGCCTTCAAGCGTGCCCTCGCGGGTCGAAAAGAAGTACTGACCGTTTACCGAACTGATGCGATCACTGCGGTAGTGCACGTCAGGTCCGGGATCTATGGCGCGCTGGCCTAGCATGTATCTATCCTCGGTTAGGGAACCTCTGAAAACGACTGCGCAACTTTTCCGGAGGCTCTTTTAAGGGCATGGGTTTTATGAGTTTAATCGGCAATGGATAATTTGCCTTGCTGGGCGATAAGCGGTTGTTTTGATAGTGGTTTATCTGCAGATAGCGGTATTTTGGCGGCGGTTTTGTGACGTTTAAGACCCGCCTTGGCGAGATTAGACTCGCGCGCCCAGGTTTTCAGCTTTGCGCAGCCAGTCCAGGCGCTGCTCCTCGGAAGCGGTGCGGATTGGGGCGAACTCGATGAGCCGGCCCGGCTTTATGCCACAGCTGTTGAGAATGGCACGGGTGTTTTGATGAAGGCCAGGCGCGCCATATTTCCACGGCATGTGCCACGACGGGGTATCCAGGGTGATCATGATATCGGCCGTACGGCCGCTGAGCAGCTCGTCCCAGAGCAGTGAGTCCGCACGGTACTTGAAGGCAAAGCCCGGCATCAGCACACGCTCGAAAAAGCCGCTCAGCAGAGCGGGTTGACTGCCCCACCAAACCGGATAGATGACCAGCAAGTGTTCGGCCCAGTGGATTTGCCTTTGCGCTTCGAGCAGGTCCGGTTCGAGTTGCTGGGTGCTTTCATAGCCATTGCGCAGCACCGGGTCGAAGCTCAGCTCACCAAGGCGCAGCAGGCGAACAACATGGCCTTCGCCACGGGCGCCATGGGCATATGCATCGCTCAGGGCGTGGCACAGGCTGTTGCTTTTCGGCGTGCCAAGGATGATCAGGATGCGCTTGCCATCTCCCTCGTTGGGCGTGGCACCTCTTTTGGCCGGCTCAGTCATGCCGGGGTTCCAGCATGTTTTCCGGGCGAACCCACTGGTCGAACTCCTCGGCGCTCAAATGGCCCAGCTCCACAGCTGCCTCACGTAAGGTGGTGCCGTCCTGATAGGCTTTTTTGGCCACTTCAGCAGCTTTGTCGTAGCCGATGTGTGGGTTCAGCGCGGTCACCAGCATCAGGCCATTGTCGAGGTGCTTGGCCATTTGCCTGGCATCGGGTTGCAGGCCCGAGATGCAATGCTGCTGGAAGTTACGGCAACCATCGGCCAACAAGCGGATCGACTGCAAGATATTGTGGATGATCACCGGCTTGAACACGTTCAGTTGCAGGTGGCCCTGACTGGCGGCGTAGCTGATGGTGACATCATTGCCCAGCACCTGGCAGGCCAGCATTGACAGGGCTTCGCACTGCGTTGGATTGACCTTTCCCGGCATGATCGAGCTGCCTGGCTCGTTGGCTGGCAGTTTCACTTCGGCAAAACCTGCGCGAGGGCCCGAGCCCAGCAGGCGCAGGTCGTTGGCGATTTTCATCAGGCACACAGCCAGGGTTTTCAGGGCGCCGGACATGCTGGTCAAGGGTTCGTGACCCGCCAGGGCGGCGAATTTATTGGGCGCGCTTGTCAGTGGCAAGCCACTGAGCGCAGCCAGCTCCGCAGCGATTGCCTGGCTGAAGCCCGGTGGCGAGTTCAGGCCTGTGCCCACTGCCGTGCCGCCCTGGGCCAGCTCGCAGACCGCGGGCAGGGCAGCGCGAATCGCACGTTCAGCGTAATCCAACTGGGCGACATAGGCGGACAACTCCTGGCCAAAGGTGATTGGCGTGGCATCCATCATGTGGGTGCGGCCGGTCTTCACCAGCTTGGCGTGTCGTGCGGACTGTTCGGCAAGCCCACCCGACAGTTCGGCGATGGCCGGCAGCAGTTGCTGGGTCACCGCCCGGGCGGTGGCAATGTGCATGGCGGTGGGGAAACTGTCGTTGGAGCTTTGTGCGCGATTGACATGGTCGTTCGGGTGAACCGGGCTTTTGCCACCGCGTTCGCCACCTGCCAGCTCATTGGCGCGCCCGGCAATCACTTCATTGACGTTCATGTTGCTTTGCGTGCCGCTACCGGTTTGCCAGACCACGAGGGGGAATTGGTCGTCGTGCTGGCCGGCGATGATTTCGTCGGCAGCTTGTTCGATAAGCCGGGCTATATCTTGTGGCAGGTCGCCAATGCGGTCATTGACCCGCGCGGCGGCTTTCTTGATCAGTGCCAGTTCGTGCAGCACTGCCAGCGGCATCCGCTCCTGGCCAATGGCAAAATTGATCAGTGAACGCTGGGTCTGGGCGCCCCAATAGGCATCTTCGGGTACTTCAATCGGGCCAATGCTGTCTGTTTCGGTCCGGCCAGGTTTGGTGTGGCTGCTCATGACATCCTCCAGTTAGCGTACTAGCCAGTTTAGGTTGCATTTAAGCGCAGCAGGTTCCCTGATCGTCCGATATTGGCAAGATTGTGGGTTTACCAGCGCGCATCGGTCGCCCCGAGCCAGCCAAGTGCGGCCTTGACCGGTACATGTTCGCCTTGCGGGCTGATCAGGTCGCCGTCGAAGTGGCCAAACCATTGCCGCGTATCTGCATAAAGCAGCCCAAGGTGCGGTGCGGCCTGGTGTAGCTGGCGCGGGGTGAACCTAAGGTTTACCCGCTGATCCGCATCCTTGATGCTCCAGCTCGCCAGCGGGCCGGACTTCATCGGTGTTATCTCGACACTGTTTTCAAGTTGCTGCAACTCACCGCCAAACCACAGGGCGTTCTCAGAAAGGCCGCTGTAGTCGGTCCAGTCGGTGCCGAAATTGCCAGCAATGCCGCCGGGGGCAGCGAATGCCGCACGTTTCCAGTGGCTGTTTAACGGCCAGACGCCACGTCCGAAATCCATTGCCGCGAAGCTTTGCCCAGGTATGCAGCTGTAGACGCGCTCGCCCAGTTGCACGCGACCACTCAGAGGCAAGCCGAGCTGGCGACAGGTTGCATGAAAGCGCTTTGGACCCATGGGCGCGACCAGGTTGACTGACTCAAGGTGGGATGGCCGCTGGATATCCAGCAGGATTTCCAGCGGCTGGCTGCCTGCCTCGCTGGCGCTGAGGCTCAAGCAGGCGCGTCCGGGATATTCGCTGAGCTGGAATGACAGGTTGCGCTGGTTGAATGCATGGCTTTGCTGGGGATGGTCGGGGAGCTGGCAGCCGCGAGCGAGAATGCGCATCTGGCTGAAACTGGCCGACTGCCCGGTTTCAAGGTCAAGAAAATAGGCCGCGCCGTACCCCAGGTAATCAAGGTTGGCCTGGGTGACGGAGAGCATCCAGCCGGGTGTGGTGAAGCACCAGTGGTTCCAGCGTTTACGCCGACCTGCATGGCGTACAAGGCTACAGTTGACCTGCGGACGGTTTGACCAGCCAATGGCATCGGGGTTGAGTGCGCCGTTGTGAAGGCACAAGTCTGTTTGGCGGGCAGCGGGAATGGTAATGGCACTGTTCATCGTACACATCCGTGTGGGTGCAGCGCGATCGCGCCACAATCCCGTAATAATAGAGTATTTATGCGGCCGAGAATGCCCTTGCATAGTGAACGGCTTCAAGTCATGGCAATCTGCTTTGAGGTGCTTCGTGATGGGGCGCACAAAGACCTGAACCTTGTGTTTGTTGTGGGCTGATTTTACAAATTGTTCAGTGCGGGGGCACAAAATCCCCCGAGCGGCTGTCAAACTCGATTCAAACCTATTGTCAGGAGTTGCCAATGCCTCGTTTTCCGGTTCTATGCCTTGCTGCTGTGCTGTCGTGCGCCAGTGCCCAGGTGTTCGCAGATGCAGCCAGCCACGCAGCCGACGCTGAGCGTTTCTTGCAGTTGGCCCATGCCGACAAGCTAGCCGTGCCTGTCTACGCCCAGGTGCAACAGATGTTCGCCCAGCGTTTTGCGCAAAGCGGTGCAGGCGGTGAAAAAAAGGCGCTGCTTGAATCCTACCAAGCCAAGGCTAACGCGGTGCTCGACCAGTCGATCAGCTGGAGCAAGGTCAAGCCTGATCTGGTCAAGCTCTACACCAGCAACTTTACCGAGCAGGAACTCAAGGAACTGATCAAGTTCTATGAGTCTCCGGTCGGTGAGAAAGTGCTCAAGACCATGCCGCGCCTTACCGCGCAGTCGGCTGAGTTGACCCAGGGCAAGCTCGAACCCGCGGTGCCCAAGGTCAATAAACTGCTGGAAGACATGACCAAGGAGCTAGGCTCCAAAAAAGCCAAGTCCTGAGGGCTTGGACCTGCGCTAGATCCAGGCGATTTTGCCGGATGCTGAAAAATGACTTTGGCTTGAGCTTTACACTTCGTAAACTCACTGCCTGAGTCATTTTTTTTGCGCTGCAATCAAGTCAGCATGCGCTAAGTGTCGCAACGGTATTTTGGAGTTGAAGATGACCAAGCAAGCACAGCTTGAGACTGCACTGGCAAGCCTGCAGCCCGAGCATCTGCAAGTGCTGGATGAAAGCCACATGCACAGCCGTGGCCTGGAGACGCACTACAAGGCGATTATTGTCAGTGAGCAGTTTCAGGGGCTGAACGCCGTTAAGCGGCATCAGAAAGTCTACGCCAGCCTGGGTGACCTGATGGGCCAGATCCATGCCTTGGCGTTGCACACCTACACCGCGCAAGAGTGGGCCAAGAATGCCAGCGCACCAGCTTCGCCAAGCTGCTTGGGTGGCAGTAAGCACGACCACTAGAGCGTCTCCCATCATTTAGCGCTGTAGATATTGCCAAGGCTTGGGCCTTCTTTGACAGTTTCGGTCTCCGAGTGATGGCCGACAAGCTGCGCCCACGGCCATAAAAACGTTAAACTATGCCCCGCACCGGCCTTGGCCGGTGTTGTTGTTCATTAACCACCAGTCCGCCCTTTACGTGGGCGACTACTGAGGAAGTAAAAGCATGACCGACAAAATTGTCGTTGCAGCCTTGTACAAGTTCGTCTCCCTGCCGGATTTCCATGAACTGCGTGAGCCCTTGCTCAACACCCTGATTGAAAACGGGGTCAAGGGCACCTTGTTGCTGGCCGAAGAGGGTATCAACGGTACTGTTTCCGGCAGCCGCGAAGGCATTGATGGTCTTTTCGCATGGTTTGCACTGGACCCGCGCCTGGCCGATGTCGATCACAAGGAGTCCTATTGCGATGAGCAGCCCTTCTATCGCACCAAGGTCAAGCTGAAGAAGGAAATCGTCACCCTTGGCGTTGAAGGCGTTGATCCGAACAAGCAGGTTGGCACCTATGTCGAGCCTAAAGACTGGAATGCGCTGATTGCCGATCCAGAGGTGCTGCTGATTGATACTCGTAACGATTACGAGGTTTCGATTGGCACATTCGAGGGGGCCATCGACCCCAAGACCAAGACCTTTCGCGAATTTCCCGAGTACATCAAGGCCAACTTCGATCCGGCCAAGCACAAGAAAGTCGCGATGTTCTGTACCGGCGGTATTCGCTGCGAAAAAGCCTCGAGCTATATGCTCAATCAAGGCTTCGAGGAGGTCTATCACCTGCAGGGCGGGATTCTCAAATACCTTGAGCAAGTGCCGCAGGAAGAGTCGAGCTGGAAGGGCGATTGCTTCGTGTTCGACAACCGGGTCACTGTTCGGCACGACCTGACAGAAGGCGAGTACGATCAGTGCCACGCGTGCCGTACGCCGATTTCGGCAACCGATCGCGAGTCAGAGTTTTTCACCCCAGGCGTGAGCTGCCCGTATTGCTGGGACTCATTGCCAGAGAAAACCCGCGCCGGTGCCCGCGAGCGACAAAAGCAGATTGAATTGGCCAGGCAGCGCAATATGCCGCACCCCCTTGGCTTCAATCCACGATCAAAAAAACAAGGCTAAGCCATGCAAACTCGCCTGCTGTATGTGATGGACCCGATGTGCTCCTGGTGCTGGGGCTTTGCCCCGGTGTTTCAGTCCCTCGCGGAGCAGGCTCAGGCCCAAGGTGTTGAACTGCACCTGATTGCCGGTGGTTTGCGTACAGGCAATGGCGCGGCGCTGGATACCAGCACACGTAACTACATTCTTGAACACTGGCGGGCCGTCGCCGATGCGACCGGCCAGCCGTTCAGCTTTGATGGTGCCTTGCCCGATGGCTTTGTTTACAACACCGAGCCTGCCTGCAGGGCTTTGGTGACGGCGCGCAGCCTTGATCCGCAAAGCACCTGGCCGCTGGTCAAGCTGATCCAGCAGGCGTTCTATGCCGAAGGTCGCGATGTGACTCAGGCCAGTGTGCTGGTTGAGCTTGCCGAAGAGGTTGGCCTGCCGCGTATCGTCTTTGCCGAGGCCTTCGACAGTGTCGAACAGCAAGCGGCCACGGCTGATGACTTCACCTGGGTCCAGGATTTGGGAATCGCGGGTTTCCCAACCCTGCTGGCCGAGCGTGATGGGCAGCTTGCATTAGTGACTAATGGCTATCAGCCGCTCGACAGCTTGTCGCCCTTGTTGGCACGTTGGCTAGAGCGCGCTGCCAATGCGTGACCGGTTGAGCTGGTCGGAAATTCGCCGGCTGGCCTTGAGGCATCGTAAAGCGTTGATCCTGGCCAATGCCGTGGCCGTGTTGGCGACACTTTGCAGTGTGCCTATTCCGTTGTTATTGCCCTTGCTGGTCGATGAGGTCCTGCTCAAGCAGGGTGATTCGGCGTTGCAGGTCATGAACAATTTTCTGCCCGTTGCCTGGCAAACCGCAGTTGGCTACATCGCCCTGATGTTGGCGCTGACCTTTTTGTTGCGCGCCAGTGCCCTGGTTTTCAACGTGCTGCAGGCGCGCTTGTTTGCACGGCTGTCGAAAGACATCGTGTACCGGATTCGCATACGCCTGATCGAACGGCTCAAGCGCATATCCCTCGCGGAATACGAAAGCCTGGGCAGCGGTACCGTGACGACGCACCTGGTCACCGACCTCGACACCCTGGATAAATTCGTCGGCGAAACCCTCAGCCGTTTTTTGGTGGCGGTCCTGACGCTGGCAGGAACCTCGGCGATATTGCTGTGGATGCACTGGCAGCTCGCCTTGTTGATTTTGCTGTTCAATCCGCTGGTCATCTATGCCACGGTGCAACTGGGCAAGCGGGTCAAACACTTGAAGAAGCTCGAAAACGACAGCACTTCGCGCTTCACCCAGGCATTGACCGAAACCCTGGATGCAATCCAGGAGATTCGCGCTGGCAATCGCCAAGGTTTTTTTCTCGGCAGGCTGGGCGTGCGCGCACAAGAGGTGCGCAATTTTGCCGTTGCCTCACAGTGGAAAAGCGATGCCTCAAGCCGTGCCAGTGGTTTGCTCTTCCAGTTTGGCATCGACGTGTTCCGGGCGGCGGCCATGCTCACCGTGCTGTTTTCCGACCTGTCGATCGGGCAGATGCTCGCGGTGTTCAGCTACCTGTGGTTCATGATTGGCCCGGTCGAGCAACTGCTTAGCCTGCAATACGCCTTCTATGCGGCAGGTGGCGCGTTGTCACGGATCAACGAGCTGCTGGCGCGCGCCGATGAGCCGCAATACAGCGGCGCCTGCGATCCTTTTAGCGGGCGCCAGACCCTTGGCATCGAGATCGACAAGCTGACGTTTTCCTACCAGGACGAGCCGGTGCTCGACCAGCTCGACCTGCGCATTGCGCCGGGCGAGAAAGTTGCCATTGTCGGCGCCAGCGGTGGCGGCAAAAGTACCTTGGTGCAGCTGTTGCTGGGGCTGTACAGCGCGCAAAGTGGTTCGATTCGCTACGGCGGTGCAAGCCTGCAAGACATAGGTCTTGAGCGAGTGCGGGAAAATGTGGCGGTGGTCTTGCAGCACCCGGCATTGTTCAATGACACGGTGCGCGCCAACCTGTGCATGGGCCGTGAGCGCAGTGAGGATGAATGCTGGCACGCACTGGAAATCGCCCAGTTGGCGTCTACGATCCGGCAACTACCTAAGGGGCTCGACAGTATTGTTGGCCGTTCCGGGGTGCGTTTATCGGGCGGTCAGCGCCAGCGCCTGGCCATTGCCCGCATGGTGTTGGCAGAGCCAAAGGTGGTGATTCTCGATGAGGCAACTTCTGCCTTGGATGCCGCCACCGAGTACGCCTTGCATAAAGCCATGAGTAATTTCCTGGTCGGGCGCACGACATTGATCATCGCGCACCGGTTGTCCGCGGTGAAGCAGGCAGATCGTGTCCTGGTTTTTGATGGTGGGCGCATCGCCGAGGATGGCGATCATCATCAGTTGATCGCCGATGGTGGTCTTTATGCTCGCCTGTATGGGCATTTGCAGCAGTAGTCTAGGATTAGGGCAGGCAGCATTTAGCCGTGGGTCAGTCGGCGTAATAAATGCGCAAGATCGACGTCGAATGAGGCGTCATCTTATCAAATTCGGGCTGAGTACGGAGTGGCCCAGGCACACACAAGGGATAGCTAAATGAATCGAGTCAAAGTCGAGTTTACTGGCAGTCAGGGGCAGCAACTGGCAGGTTTGCTGGAGTTGCCCAATAGCCTGCAACCGGTCAAGTACTACGCGCTTTTTGCCCATTGCTTTACCTGTGGCAAGGATATTGCCGCCGCGTCGCGGATCAGCCGTGAGCTGGCTGACCAGGGCATTGCCGTGCTGCGTTTCGACTTCACCGGGCTTGGCAATAGTGACGGCGATTTTGCCAATACCAATTTCACCTCCAATGTCGAAGACCTGGTTGCCGCCGCTAAAATGCTCGAGGCCGAGTATGCCGCGCCGAAGTTGATTATCGGCCACAGCCTTGGTGGCGCCGCGGTACTTTCGGCGGTCGATAAAATTCCGTCATTGCAAGCCGTTGCAACCATTGCCGCACCTTCGACAGCGCATCATGTGCAGCACTTGTTCAGCAGCTCCAAAGCCGAGATCGAAGCGCAGGGGCAGGCTCGGGTCAAACTTGGCACGCGTGAGTTTTCGATCAAGAAGCAGCTCATCGAAGACCTGGATCAATACACCGACTTGCAGCACATCACGCGGCTGCGTCGACCTTTGATCGTCTTTCACTCCCCAATCGATAGCATTGTTCCCGTGGATGAGGCGGCGAAGATCTTTACTGCGGCCAAGCACCCTAAAAGCTATGTGTCGCTGGATCAGGCCGATCACCTGTTGAGCAAGAAAGAAGATGCGCGCTATGTAGCCAAGACCCTTTCCGCCTGGGCCGAGCGTTATGTAGAGGTGCCAGCAGCAGAACCCGTCGCCGCAGATCTTGAAGAAGGCCATGTGTTGGTGACTGAGCTGGACAAGCAGTTCCTGCGCGGTCTTTATACCAACGCCCACCAGTTTGTATCCGACGAGCCGAAAAGCGTCGGCGGAACCCATCTGGGTCCCACGCCTTATGCATTGTTGCTGATGAGCCTGGGGGCTTGCACCTCAATGACCATCCGCATGTATGCCACGCGCAAGGGAATTCCACTTGAAGATATCGACGTTCGCCTTGTTCATGAGCGTATCCATGCCCAGGATTGCAGCGAGTGTGAAGGGCGAGAGGGCAAGATTGAGCGAATCCAGCGTTTTATCAGCTTCAAGGGCGACCAGCTGACCGAGGAGCAGATCCAAAGCATGCTCAAGATTGCCGATCGCTGCCCGGTACATAAAACCCTTGAATCCGACCCCGTGATCACCACTGAGCTGGAACGCACCAAATAGGCTGGTGCCGCACAAGCAAAAAACCACCTGCGGGTGGTTTTTTGCTATCTGGGGTTTGCCAGGCGTTAGCTTGCGCGCTGCAATGGCAGCTTATTGAACCGCCTTGTAACGATAAGTTTACGGGTGTTGGGCGCCGAATAGCTGGCTGTTGCCATAAATCCTGGGTGTAAGGAAAACGTGCCGCGCAAGCAGGCCTGGGTTGCTTCTGGTTGGGGCCTAGGTGCTTGTTCGCCCGGCGTTCTAAGGGTGTTATGGCTGCACTTGGGCAGCTTGCGAGGCCGCCCACAACCGCCCGAGAACAACAAGGAGGCGCAATGAACGCCGTGAATAAAATCGAACAGCACAACCCGATTGGTACCGATGGCTTCGAATTCGTTGAGTACACCGCTCCGACGCCCGAAGGTATCGAGCAACTGCGCGAGCTGTTCACTGCCATGGGGTTCACCGAAACCGCCAAGCACCGTTCCAAGGAAGTCTTTCTGTTCCAGCAGAACGACATCAACTTCGTACTCAACGGCAGCCCGACCGGCCATGTTCGCGAGTTCGGCCTCAAGCACGGCCCAAGCGCCTGTGCCATGGCTTTCCGGGTTAAAAACGCTGCACAGGCGGCGGCTTATGTTGAGTCGCAAGGCGCCAAGCTGGTGGGTAGCCACGCCAACTTCGGTGAGCTGAATATCCCATGTGTCGAGGGTATTGGCGGCTCGCTGCTGTATCTGGTGGATCGCTTTGGCGAAAACACCATCTACGACGTGGACTTTGAGTTCATCGAAGGCCGTACACCGCAGGACAATGCCGTGGGCCTGATGGGCCTTGATCACCTGACTCATAACGTCAAGCGCGGTCAGATGGATGTTTGGTCCGGCTTTTACGAGCGCATCGCCAACTTCCGCGAGATTCGCTATTTTGACATCGAAGGCAAGCTCACCGGCCTGTTGTCGCGGGCCATGACCGCGCCTTGCGGCAAGATTCGCATCCCGATCAACGAGTCGGCCGATGACAAGTCGCAGATCGAGGAGTTTATCCGCGAGTATCAGGGAGAGGGCATCCAGCACATCGCCCTGAGTACCGATGATATTTTCGCCACCGTTCGCCAATTGCGCGCCAATGGTGTGGACTTCATGAGCACTCCAGGCACCTATTACGACAAGGTTGATACCCGCGTTGCGGGCCATGGCGAGTCGACCGAACTGCTGCGCGAGCTGAGCATCTTGATCGATGGTGCGCCAGGCGATGACGGCATCTTGCTGCAAATCTTCACCAATACGGTAATTGGCCCGATTTTCTTCGAGATTATCCAGCGCAAGGGTAATCAAGGTTTCGGCGAGGGCAACTTCAAGGCCTTGTTCGAGTCGATCGAGGAAGACCAGGTTCGTCGCGGTGTGATCGCCGCCGACTAAGCTCCATGCACCACTGGCGCAGCGCTTCAAGCTGCGTCAGCTGCTTCTGCCAATTTAAGGTTCGATTATGAAGTTAGCCTCACTCAAGCAAGGCCGCGACGGAGTACTGGTCGTGGTTTCGCGCGATCTCAGCCGCGCGCTCAAAGTCCCGACCATCGCCGCGACGCTACAGGCCGCCCTGGATGATTGGGATACTATCCGTCCGCAACTCGAAGCACGTTATCAGCGCTTGAACGACGGCCTTGAAGCCGAAGCGTTCGCCTTCGAGCAAAGTGCTTGCCACAGTCCCTTGCCTCGTGCGTTTCACTGGGCCGATGGCAGCGCCTACGTCAATCATGTGGAGTTGGTACGCAAGGCGCGCGGTGCCGAAATGCCAGAGAGCTTCTGGCACGAACCCCTGATGTATCAAGGCGGCTCTGATGCATTTATCGCCCCGCACAGCCCGATTCCCATGGCCGACGAGGCTTGGGGCATAGACCTTGAGGCCGAGCTGGCGGTGATTACCGACGATGTGCCTATGGGCGTTAGCGCTGCCGAGGCCGCTGGCCATGTGCAACTGCTGATGCTGGTCAACGATGTGTCGTTGCGCAACCTGATTCCGGGCGAGTTGGCCAAGGGCTTTGGTTTTTACCAGAGCAAGCCATCATCGAGCTTCTCGCCAGTTGCCGTGACTCCGGACGAGCTTGGCGAGAGCTGGAAGGATGGCAAGGTCCATCGCCCACTGGTTTCGCATATCAATGGCCAGTTATTTGGCGAGCCGGATGCAGGCACCGACATGACCTTCAACTTCCCGACGCTGGTTGCACACGCGGCAAAAAGCCGGCCGCTGGGCAGTGGCACCATCATTGGCTCGGGCACTGTCTCCAACTATGACCGCAGCTCAGGGTCATCCTGCCTGGCCGAAAAGCGCATGCTTGAAGTCATTGAGCAGGGTGAAGCCAAGACTCCGTTCCTGAAGTTTGGCGATCGCGTGCGTATTGAAATGTTCGATGCCGCCGGACAAAGCATTTTCGGGGCTATTGACCAGGTCGTGGAACGCTACGATGGCTGAGCTGACGCTCTATTCCTATTGGCGCTCCAGTGCGGCTTACCGCGTACGTATTGCCCTCAACCTCAAGGGGCTTGCGTACCAGCAGGTGGCGGTGCACCTGGTCAAGGATGGCGGTGAGCAACTGGCGCCAGCCTATCAGCAGATGAACCCCCAAGGCCTGTTGCCGCTGCTGGTTGATCACGTTTGCGGACGCGAAACCAAGATTGCCCAGTCACTGGCGATCATCGAATACCTTGACGAAGTGTTTCCAGTGCCGTCACTGCTCCCAACCGAGCCAGCATTGCGTGCGCAAGTGCGCGCGCTTGCGCTGCACATCGCCTGTGACGTCCATCCGCTGAACAACCTGCGCGTGCTGAAGTATCTCTCGACCGAATTGGGCGTTGCCGATGACGCCAAGACGCAGTGGTACCAACATTGGGTGCACAGTGGCCTGAAGGCGGTTGAGCAGGGGTTGGCGGTATTTGATGGCAAGTTGTCCCTTGGTCAGAGACCTGGATATCTAGAAGCCTGTTTGATCCCACAGGTGTACAATGCGCGCCGTTTTAACTGTGACCTCGATGCGTATCCGCGCATTCTCGCCATGACGGCGCGTTGTGAAGCCCTCGAAGCCTTCAAACAGGCGGCTCCGGAGGTGCAACCCGACGCAACCTAAGGTTTACCAGCCTTGCGGGGAGAGAGGCGTGCCAGCCAAGGCTGGCGCTGCTGAACTCTTCATCACTCCGCCGCGCCATAAGCGCAGCGGGTTAGATCCCGTCACAGATAAAAACAACAGGTGACGCATGACCCGAGAAAAACCTAAAAACCTCTGGCTCTCCCGCTGGGGCTTTATTCTTGCTGCAACCGGCTCCGCCGTGGGCCTGGGCAATATCTGGAAATTCCCCTATATCACAGGTGAGTACGGCGGCGGCGCTTTCGTGCTGATGTACCTTGCCTGCATCCTGGCCATTGGTATTCCGGTGATGATGACCGAGATCGCCATCGGTCGCCGTGGTCGCGGCAGCCCCATCGATGCAATTGGCTGCGTGGTCAAGGAGAACAGCGGCAATCCGCTGTGGAAGGCGGTTGGCGGTATGGCCATGCTGGCCGGGTTTATGATTCTGTGTTTTTACGTGGTGGTTGCCGGTTGGGCCTTTGCCTACACCTGGAAAATGCTTGATGGCTCGCTCGCAGCCACCAGCGTTGATGCCCTGGGCGCGGTGTTTGAAGCGCACAACGCCAATCCCTGGCAGCTCGGCGGCTGGAGCGTGCTGGTCGCGCTGTTGACCTTGTGGATTGTCGGCAAAGGCGTGCAGAAGGGCATCGAGAACTCGGTGCGCTGGATGATGCCTGGCCTGGCGGTAATGTTGGTGGCATTGGTCGGCTATGCCTTGACCAGCGGTAGCTTCTCGGCGGGCTTCGACTTTCTGTTCAGCTTTGATGCCTCGAAAATCACTGGCGAAGCGCTGCTTGCCGCCCTGGGTCATGCATTCTTCACCCTGAGCCTGGCTTCCGGGGCGATTCTGACCTATGGCTCATATATCCCGGACGGCCAGTCGATTGCGCGGACCACCTTTATGGTTGCCATCTGCGACACCGCAGTGGCCTTGTTGGCTGGCTTGGCCATCTTCCCGATTATCTTCGCCAACGGCATGAGCCCGAGTGCCGGGCCTGGCTTGATCTTCATGAGCTTGCCGCTGGCATTCCAGCAGATGCCTTTTGGCACTGCCTTCGGCGTACTGTTCTTTGCCATGGTGTCGATTGCCGCGCTGACCTCGGCGATCTCAATGATCGAGGCCACTGTGGCCTATCTCAATGAAAAACACGGTATCAGCCGGGTCAAGTCCGCCGCGGTTTCGGGCGCGGTCTTGTTGGTGATCAGCTTGCTGGCGATGCTTTCGTTCAACCTGCTTGCGGGCTGGACGCCAATGGGCAAGAACTTCTTTGACTGGCTGGATTACCTGACGTCACGCTGGATGATGCCATTGGGCGGTATCTTCATCGTCTTGTTTGCCGGTTATGCATTGCGTGACGAGATCATGCGTGACGAGCTGAACTTGCCGCCGCTGGGGTACGCGCTGTGGCTGTTCATGGTGCGTTACGTGTGCCCGGTGCTGATCATGATTGTGTTCCTCAACGCACTGGGATGGCTGGGCTTCGACC
This sequence comes from Pseudomonas sp. S9, assembly GCF_000222125.1. Classification (NCBI taxonomy): domain Bacteria; kingdom Pseudomonadati; phylum Pseudomonadota; class Gammaproteobacteria; order Pseudomonadales; family Pseudomonadaceae; genus Pseudomonas; species Pseudomonas sp. S9. Next base: position 352,808 of record NZ_AFFX01000001.1, read on the forward strand.
CTATCGCTGGCTGGTACTGGATTGCCGGGGCCATTGGCGTGCTGACCATCCTGGGCGAACTGTTTCGTCCGCGAGTGATGCCAGCGTTGGCAGGGCGTTAATCGAACGAGCAGTTGGCGGGCAATAAGCGTGCGGCGAAAACCGCACGCTTTTTTTATGCCAGGGAAAATGCTGGGCAAATTATTGACGCTGAATTAATGGCGAAATTCCGCCAGCATCGGGTCAAGCTCGGCGTAAAGCTGCCGATACAGCACGTCTGGATGTTGTGATTTGTTCATCCATGGATTGTCTGTTGCTTTGTTGTGCCCGTAATAGAGGCTCTTGCGGGTTATGGCGGATTGATGGCACAAGCCTTGCGATGGAACAAGGTCCAACAAGCACTGTGCCAGCCTAATCTTGCTAACCGGCTGGCGAACTCAGTGAATAAATATAACGGAGTGCCCCATGTTTTCGTCTGCTACACGCCTCTTTACAGACCTTGCCGTAGGTAAAAAACTGCTTGGCGGTTTCGCCTTGGTGCTGTTGTTAACGCTGGCCGTTGCCTTGACCGGCTATTGGGCTGTGGAGGCTGTCGCGAGTCGGCACGAGCAGGTTAGCCAATTCTCGGAAATCGATGTGGCAGTCCTGGAGGCGCGTCGCTTCGAGGCCGCCTTTGCGCAAAAGAAAACCGCCGAGGCTGCTGCCAGAACCAACCAGCAGCTAACCCTGGTCAAGCAGTTGATCGCGGCCCAGGCCAGCTCTGCGGACGCTGACCAGAAAGCCCAACTGCAAGCCATGGATGAAGCGGTCGGCCAATACCAGCAGCAGTTCGATGCTTTTGTGCGGCTCAACGATCAATCGCGCGCTGCCCGTGAGCAAATGAGCAAGGCCGCGGGCGAGGCCCGTGACCAGTTTGATGTGATTGAGTTTGAAATGTATGACGCCGTGCGTGAGTTGCGCTTGCAGGGCGACAATCTCAAGGGCAGCGACCCCCTGACCCTGGCGGAAACCGCTTCAGGCTTGAGCAAGCGCATGCTGGACCTGCGCAGTAATGAAAGCCTGTACATCATTGATAGATCTGCGGACGCCTTGAAGGATTGGAAGTACACCAACGAGGATTTGGAAACCGTCGCGCGCAACCTGATGATCTGGCTTACTGATGAGCAAAAGAGCTCGATTACAGCCGCCCTGGACGCACTGAAGGTCTATCAGCAAGCGTTTTATAATTACCAGCAGGTGATCAGCCAGGGCGAAAGCGCTGAAAAAACCATGCTGGAAAAGGCCCAGGCAGTGTTGAGCCTGGTGGAGGCGGCGAAGAGAACCGAAGATGAGCGCATGCTCGATATTCGCAATCAAGCATTGCTAGCTCTGATTGTTATGGCCATAGCGGCCACTGTTATCGGTGTGTTGGCCGCGTTGTTGATTACCCGCTCGATTGTCCCGCCATTTCGCCAAACCGTGACCTTTGCCGAGCAAATTGCCGAGGGCAATCTAAGTCAGAACATCGCGAGCAACCGTGGCGATGAGGTCGGCCAGTTGATGTCAGCCATGCAGCGCATGACCTTGAGCTTGCGTGAGCTGATCGGCCACATTGGCGGTGGCGTGGGGCAGATTGCGGCCGCCGCCGAGCAGCTTTCGGCTATCACGGCGCAAACCAGTTCCGGTGTGCAAGAGCAGAAGCTCGAAACCGAACAGACGGCAACCGCAATGCATGAAATGGCCGCGACTGTGCAGGAAGTTGCGCAGAATGCGGACCAGGCATCCGTCGCCGCACGTGAGGCCGATCAAGAGGCCCAGCAGGGCAATCAAGTTGTGCAGCAGGCGGTGGGCCAGATTAATAGCCTGGCTGGTGAGGTCGAGCAATCCGCCCAGGCCATCCAGGCGTTGAACCTGGAGAGCGAGCGCATCGGCAGCGTACTTGAGGTGATTCGTTCCGTCGCCGAGCAGACCAACCTGTTGGCCTTGAATGCGGCCATCGAGGCGGCGCGCGCGGGCGAGCAGGGGCGCGGTTTTGCGGTTGTTGCCGATGAGGTCCGGGCGCTGGCGCAACGCGCCTACAGCTCCACCGAGGAAATCGAAACGCTGATTGCTGGCCTGCAATCGATGGCCAAGGATGCGGTAACCCAGATGGACAGCAGCCTGAGCCTGACCCAGCGTACCGTAGTGCTGGCTGGTCAGGCCGGCGATGCGCTAGGCCGAATTACCCAGTCGGTGAGCACCATCGAGCAGATGAATCATCAGATTGCAGCCGCCGCCGAGGAGCAGAGCAGCGTGGCGGAAAACATCAGCGAGAGCATCACCCGGGTTCGTGACATCGGAGATCAAAGCGCCTCGGCCAGCGAACAAACCGCCGCCTCAAGCGCCGAGCTGGCGCGCCTGGGTGTTGAGCTGCAAGGCCTGGTCAAGCAATTCAGGGTTCAGTAAGCCTTCGATGCTAGCCGTTGAGTGGACGCATAAGCCTCGTCCACTCAACGGCCGGTCGAGTAGGGTGCGACAACGCGAAGCTTGTGCAACGCAAGCCTGGGTGCGGATGGCGCAAATGGCGGACAGAAAAGCGCTGTCCGCCCTAGAGTTTGTTCTGGCTTATCAGGGGTTTGCTCAGTTCACTGGCCCAAAGTGCCAGCGGTACAGATGTTTGTGGTTGCCAAATCCGCGTCCACAATAGCTTGAGCCGATTCAGGTCGCCGCGCTCAACCGGCCAACGCTGGATCTCATCCTGAACCTGCCACTTGCCGTCTTGCCAGTGGGCAAAGTCAAAGCGAAATGGGTGAAACCCGGTCATACCCAGGCGCAGGTCGGTAACGATCAGGTGGTCACCGATACGGTCGTAACGCAATACCCCATCGGTAAACCAGCTAAGTCGGGTCAGCGCCGGTGAGCCAGCCAGCGACTTGCCCAGATTTGTACCCAGCGGGATGCGCTCAAGGGTCGGGGGCTCGGTATCAAACCAGCCGGACAGCGCCTCGTAGTAGTTATCGCCATCAATAACGATCACGCGCCATAACAGGGTATTGAAAGGCGTCGGCGTGCTGAAGATCTGTTGCGCCTGGATGCCCTGGTGGCGCAACTGGGTTTCGACACGCTGTTCGGCGACATTCTTGCCCACCAGGCTGGATGCCAGGTAAAGGCTTGAAATGGCTAGAGCAATCGCAGGCGCCTTGCCTGCCTTGCCGCCCAGGCCGTAGATCAGGCCCAGCAGCATCGCTGCCAGCAATGGCACCGTGTAGAGCGGGTCGATTATAAATATGCTCGACCAGGCAACAGGTGTGGTGGTCATTGGCCAGAACAGCTGAGTGCCATAACTGGTGAAGCTGTCGAGCAGCGGGTGGGTGACCAGTACCAACCAGAGCGTCAGCAATAATCGCTGGGTGGAATATCCGGGGTTGGGCGCAAAGCGCCTGATCAGCAGGGTCAACAGCAGTGCTATGCCACTGAGGACGAATATCGAGTGGCTAAAGCCGCGGTGATAGGTCATCTGAGCGACGGCGTCGCCGTAATGGATCAGTACATCCATATCCGGCAGTGTGCCGAGCAGGCCGCCATAGAGCAGTGCCTTGCGGCCTTGCCAGCGACCGAGCAACGCGCCCTGGATACCGGCACCAAGCACCACCTGTGTAAGCGAATCCATTGCGAGTCCTCGTGATCGGGCAGCGCCTAGGTTAACCGGATCTGACCTGCGGCACTGCAGCGAAATGTACTAAAAAACATTTCAATCTCGACCTGAATATCCAGATCGGCGCCAACTGATGTTGTATTGTGCAGGCAAATTCTTGTGCAAGGTCTTGCCATGCTGGTGGTTTCAAACAGTGTTCAGCTTCCTGATGATGAGATCGAGCTAACCGCAATCAGGGCTCAAGGTGCGGGCGGGCAAAACGTCAACAAGGTGTCCAGCGCCATGCACCTGCGTTTTGACAGCCAGGCTTCGTCACTGCCAGCGTTCTATAAAGAGCGGTTGATGGCGATGCGTGATAGCCGGATTACGGCCGATGGCGTGGTGATCATCAAGGCCCAGCAGTTTCGCACCCAGGAGAAGAATCGTGCAGATGCCCTGGCGCGCCTGTGCGAGTTGATCCTAAGCGCAGGCAAGACCGAGAAAGCCCGGCGCCCAACCAGGCCGACCCTCGGTTCCAAGAAACGTCGGCTGGAAGGCAAGACCAAGCGTGGCGCGATCAAGGCAGGGCGCGGGCGTGTGGATTTTTAGTCACGGGCAAACGCCCGGGTTAGTCCCATTGAGGTGCAAAGCCAGGATTAGCCAGGCGCTCGCCACAGTCGAGTTGCGCTATTTCAGCCATTTCAGCTTCGCTCAGTTTAAGGTTCATCGCCTGCAGATTGCTTTGCAGGTTGCTGCGTTTGGTTGAAGACGGAATCACGGCGAAACCCTGTTGCAGCAGCCAGGCCAGGGAAACCAGGGCCGGGGTGCTGTTGTGAGTCTCGGCGATACGCTGCAATAGCGCATCGTTCATCACCTTGCCGTAGGCCAATGGCATGTAGGCGGTTAGCTGCAAGCCATTTTCCCGGGCAAACTCAACCACTTTGCGGTTTTGCAGGTAGGGGTGTATTTCGACTTGGTTGGTGGCGATCTGCTCGGCACCGACCGTTTCAAAGGCTTGCTGCATGTGCCGGATGGTGAAGTTGGAAATTCCAATCTCGCGGGTCAGGCCCTGGGCCTTGGCCTCAAGCAGGGCGCTCATGTATTCGCTGACCTGGATTTCATCCTTGGGCGAAGGCCAGTGGATCAGGGTCAGGTCGACATAATCGGTCTGCAACTTGCTCAGGCTTTGCTTGAGGCTTGGAATAAGCGCATTGCCAGCCAGGTTATCGGTCCAGATCTTGGTTGTAAGATACAGGTCGTCGCGCGCTACTGCGCTGGCAGCAATCGCCTGGCCGACTTCGGCCTCATTGCCATAAATCTGTGCAGTGTCGATGTGCCGGTAGCCGAGCTCGAGGCCCATGGTTACCGAGTCTATGGCTTGCTGGTCTTTGAGGCGAAATGTGCCGAGGCCAAATGCTGGAAGAGACATTATTTGCTCCTTAGGTAATGGGTAAAAATCTAGCGCGATAACCTAGCTGACAGCCTAACGGGCTCATCGTTTAGTTTTAGCGTTGCAAGACAGGCGTTCTGCAGGTTTGGATTGGCTTGAGTTTGCAGGCTTTATTCATGCGTATTAATAGGGTTACAGGTCAAACATAATTGACTAAAGTTCACGAATGAAAACGACTTTAGATGAATTGCAAGCTTATGTGATGGTGGTCGACAGCGGTTCCATCACGGCGGCTGCCGAGCAACTTGAGCAAACCGCTTCGGGCGTGAGCCGTGCATTGAGCCGGCTCGAGGAAAAACTCGATGTAACCTTGATGCGTAGAACCACGCGGCGCCTGGAAGTTACCGAGGAGGGCATGGTTTTCCTGGCCCAGGCACGCAAGATCCTGGCATCTGTGGAAGAAGCCGAAGAACAAATGGCTTTGCGTCGCCAGCGCCCGGCCGGGCGTTTGCGAGTCAACGCTGCTGCGCCTTTTATGTTGCACAGCATAGTGCCGCTGGTGGCGGGGTTCCGTCAGCAGTATCCGGATATCCAGCTTGAGCTCAACAGCAGCGACCAGATCATCGACTTGCTTGAGCAACGGACCGATATTGCCATTCGTATCGGTCCTCTGCGTGACTCAACGCTGCATGCACGTCCCCTGGCCACTAGTACCTTGCGTGTCCTGGCCAGCCCCGGCTATCTGCAGCGCCATGGTGAGCCCAGGTCAGTCGAGGCGCTACATCTGCACAGCCTGCTCGGTTTTACCCAGCCAGAGTCATTGAACCAGTGGCCGCTACGCTGCGGGCAGGGTAATTCCTATCTGATCAACCCTGGCTTGTCGGCATCAAGTGGTGAGACCTTGCGGCAACTGGCCCTGGCCGATGCCGGAATAGTGTGCCTGGCAGATTTCATGACCGGGCAGGACCGTAAAGACGGCAGGCTGCAACAGGTACTCAAGTCTTCGACCCTGGAGGTGCGTCAGCCGATCAATGCGGTCTACTATCGCAATACGGCATTGGCTTCGCGCATTGCCTGCTTTATTGATTACCTGAGCGAGCAAATGCTTGAGCAGTGAGTATCAGGTCCACAAAAAAACCGGCGCAAGGCCGGTTTTTTTGTTTGAACCACAGGCTAGACCTGTTCGGTCGGCATGCCGGTCCGGGCATCGCTAGGGTTTGAATGCGGGCTTGGTGCATCGCTGCCGATGATGGGCACTTCTTCACCCTGGGCATTGAACAGCTTGCCGCTCTTGAAGTAGTCGCCGTCTTCAAGCGCCTCGATGTCTCGGTAGCGCAGGCTGCGTTCGGTACCGGCCACAAACACTGACTGCTGGTCGGAGTTGCCGGTGGTGAAGTGATTGAACGCCAGGTTGAGCACGATCGCCATGATTGCAGCCGAGCTGATGCCCGAGTGGAAGATGGTCGCAAACCAGCTTGGGAAATCGTGATAGAAGCTGGGCGCCGCGATTGGGATCATGCCAAAACCAATGGAAGTCGCGACGATGATCAGGTTCATGTTGTTGCGGTAGTCGACCTTGGACAGCGTACGGATACCGCTCGCGGCCACGGTGCCGAACAAGACGATGCCAGCGCCGCCGAGAACCGAGGTCGGTACTGCTGCAATGATCCGGCCCATGACTGGAAGCAGGCCGAGCAACACCAGGAACAGGCCGCCAGTGGCAACCACGTAGCGGCTTTTTATTCCTGTCACTGCGACCAGGCCGACATTCTGGGCAAAGGCGCTTTGGGTGAACGAACCAAATATGGGGGCCAGCATGCTTGACAGCATGTCAGCGCGCAGGCCGTTGCCGAGGCGCTTGGAGTCAACCTTGGTTTCGATGATTTCGCCAACGGCAAGAATGTCCGCGCTGGTTTCGACCAGGGTCACCATGATCACGATGCACATCGAGATGATGGCGGCGATGTGGAAGGTCGGCATGCCGAAATGGAACGGGCTGGGCATGGCGACAAAGGCGCCGTCGCCAATGCGCGAGAAGTCCGCCATGCCGAGGGTCATGGCAATCACGGTGCCGATCACCATCGACAACAGGATCGACAGGCGCGAGATGCTTGCGCTGCCAAGCTTGCTCAGTATCAGCACGCAGACCAGGGTAATCGCGGCCAGGCCGATATTGGCCATGCTGCCGAAGTCGGGTGCGTTACTGTTGCCGCCCATGGCCCAGCGAGCCGCTACGGGCATCAAGGTCAAGCCGATGGTGGTGATGACAATGCCCGTCACCAATGGCGGAAAGAACTTTGTGATTTTCGAAAATATGGGGGTAATCAACAACCCTATAAGTGAGGCCACCACCACGGCGCCTAGCACTGCGGGGATGCCACCCGCGCCGTCGCTGGTGACAATTGCGACCATTGTCGCCACACCCGCGAATGAAACGCCTTGGACCAGGGGGAGTTGGCAGCCAAAAAATGGCAGGCCCAGGGTTTGCAGGAGCGTGGCCAACCCCCCGGCAAATAGTGATGCGGTGATGAGCAAGCCGATATCGCTGGGTGATAGTCCTGCGGCCTGGCCGACAATCAGCGGTACGGCAACAATGCCGCCGTACATGGTCAGTACATGCTGCAAGCCGTAAGCCATGTTGGCTCCGACACCGAGGTTCTCATCTTCAGGACGTTGCGATGAAGCACTTTCAACTGATGGCGATTGCATAGTGAGGTGTTCCCGTTTTTTTCTTGTGCTCGTAATGTAGGGAACAAAGGGGGGCTTTGGCTAGTGCTTGTATACAATTTATTAGAAAAATGATCATAACCTGTCCGAACGGTCAGTCACAAAATGTCTGGCTGGTGATGCTTTTGCTGCTCTAGAACGGGGCTTTTATCTTTTATTACTGACGTATGTGGTTTTATTTATTGTGTACGATCCGTTGCTTTAAAATCGACAAAAGGTCAAGGCCGCCCCATCTGGATGATGCGACGGCCTGAGCCTGGGTCAGGTTGCTGTCAGGTATGGACGTGCTCGCTTTTCAGTTCCTGCTGGGCCTGGCGGGCGACTTGGTAGGCTGAGGTGATCGCCAGCAACGCCATGACAGTGGCAACCAGCAAGTCTGGCCAGGCGGTGCCTGTGCCAAAGACGCCGACTGCCGCGAGCAATACGGCAATGTTGCCCAGCGCATCGTTACGTGTGCACAGCCATACGCTGCGCATATTGCTGTCACCTTCACGGTAGGCGTAGAGCAGTGCGGCTACGCCGAGGTTGGCGAGCAGTGCCAGGGTGCCGATAAGGCCCATGGTTTGCGGTTCGGGGACCTGTCCGCTTATGGCATGCCAGACCGCCACGGTTAAGACGCCAACGCCAAATATCAGCATGGATACCGCCTTGATCAACGAGGCCCTGGCGCGTAGGGCGATGCTCATGCCAAGCACCCAGAGGCTGATCCCGTAATTGGCGGCGTCACCTAGAAAGTCCAGGGAGTCGGCAAGCAGCGATACCGAGCCAGCCTTGACGCCGCTGGCAATCTCGATAAAGAACATGCCCAGGTTGACCGCCAGCGCGATCCACAGAATTGTGCGATAGCGTTCTGGTTGTTGCTGGGTGGATGGATCCGGGGTGTGATTGCAGCAATTGGCGCCCATGAGACTTCTCCTTGAATGCGATAAGCGCTACGCTAAACCCTGTAGTCACTACGGAGTCAAGCATGAGTAAGCCATTTACCATCAGCGCACTTAGTAGGCAGAGCGGCGTCAACCTTGAGACGATTCGGTTTTATGAGCGCAGTGGCCTGCTGCCAGAACCCCAGCGCACTGCTTCTGGCTATCGCCACTACCAGGATGCGGACGTGCGCCGCGTACTGTTTATTCGCCGGGGGCGTGAGCTGGGCTTTAGCCTGGATGAAATACGCAACCTGCTGGACCTGGCTAACCGGCCACAGAGCCCCTGTGCAGAAGCGGATCAACTGGTTCAAAGCCATCTCGTGACCATTGAGGCGCGTATTCGTGACCTGCAAAAAATGCAGGCCGAGTTATCTCGCATGGCCAAGTGCACGAGCTCCGAGGCCGGGCACTGCAGGTTGCTGGAGGCGCTCGACAATCGCCAGTGTTGCGCGCCACTTCACGAGCAGGGTGCTTCCTAGGTTGCTGCAAGGCCAAGCCTGCTCACCAATCTGTAGCGGTTGGGGCGGTTGCTTAACAGCGTTCAGCCAGATAGCTGCTGTAGTCGGGAATACGATAGGAATGTTGTTGTTCTAACAAATGACTGCTGAGCATGTAGTCGGCGCTGCTTTCGTTGCAGGCCACGGGAATATTCCATACCGCTGCCACCCGCAGCAGAGCCTTGATGTCGGGGTCGTGGGGTTGTGGTTCGAACGGGTCCCAAAAGAACACCAGCATATCGATGCGTCGTTCAGCGATTCGCGCACCTATTTGCTGGTCACCGCCCAGTGGGCCGCTGATCATGCTTTCGACGGGCAGTTTCAAGCGTTCGCTCAACAGTGCGCCGGTAGTACCGGTGGCCAGTAGTTCGTGATTGGCCAGTTTTTCACGGTGACGCTGGCACCAGTCCAGGAGAAATGCCTTGCAGTGATCATGGGCGACAAGGGCGATGCGCTTGCGGGCAGCGAGGGTGGCGGTGACAAAGCTGATGCGGTTCATGGTTGGCTCCACTCAGTGCGGTGCATTGCACAGGGCCATGCAGGTATCGAGCATGCGATTCGAGAAGCCCCATTCGTTGTCGTACCAGGCCATGACCTTGAGCATTTTTCCGCTGACCTTGGTGTGATTGGCATCGAAAATCGACGAAAGCGGATTATGATTGAAGTCGCACGACACCAATGGCAGGCTGTTGTAGCCGAGTACAGTTGAGTTTTCGCTGGCATTTTTCATCAAGGCATTAACCGTTTCTGCACTGGTTTCGCGGCTAAGGGTGAGTGTCAGGTCGACCAGCGATACATTGATCACGGGAACCCGCACGGCCATGCCTGTCAGCTTGCCTGCCAGCTCAGGCAGTACCAGGCCCACCGCTTCGGCTGCGCCGGTCTTGCTTGGGATCATCGATTGGGTGGCCGAGCGGGCGCGGTACGGGTCGCTGTGATAGACATCCGACAGGTTCTGGTCATTGGTGTAGGCATGGATGGTGGTCATCAGCCCCTGTTCGATACCCAGTTCGCGGTGAAGTACGTGAGCAACAGGTGCCAGGCAGTTAGTGGTGCAGGAGGCATTGGAGATAATCTGGTGGGACTGGCGCAAAATACCCTGGTTGACCCCGTAGACTATGGTTGCATCAGCGCCTTTTGCGGGTGCGGAGATAATCACTTTGCGCGCGCCGGCACTGAGGTGTGCGGCGGCTTTATCCCGTGTCGTAAATAGGCCCGTGCATTCAAACACCACATCAATTGCCAGTTTTTTCCATGACAGTTCGCCGGGGTTGCGAATTGCGCTGACAGCGATACGGTCACCGTTTACAGTCAGGCTTTCCTGATCGAACTCAACATCACCGGCAAAGATGCCATGCACGCTGTCGTATTTGAGCAAATGAGCATTGATAGCGCTATCACCAAGGTCGTTGATAGCTACGATTTGGATATTCTGGCGATAGGCCTGGGTGTACAGCGCGCGGAGCACGTTGCGGCCAATGCGGCCAAAGCCATTGATAGCGATACGCAGAGTCATAATGCTGTCCGTTAATAATTTTGTTGTTGGAATTACAAGATTATTCCCGTGAATGTAGAAATCAAGCCTTTTAAGTGGCAATATTTTGTTAAAGGTACAAATAAATTTGCCCGCTAGCCTGGAGTCAATCACATGCATCCCCGTGTCCAAGAGGTAACTGATCGCCTTATTGCCCGCAGCCGAGCTACTCGCGAACGTTATTTGGCGATGATCCGAGCTGCTGCAAGCGATGGTCCGCAGCGTGGCAAATTGCAATGCGCCAACTTTGCTCACGGCGTTGCCGGTTGCGGCAGCGATGACAAACAAGCCCTGCGTTTGATGAATGCTGCCAACGTGGCAATCATTTCCGCCTACAACGACATGCTCTCGGCGCACCAGCCTTATGAGCGCTATCCGGAACAAATCAAGCAGGCCCTGCGCGATGTCGGCTCCGTTGGCCAGTTCGCCGGTGGCGTGCCTGCCATGTGCGATGGCGTTACCCAGGGCGAGCCTGGCATGGAGCTGGGCATCGCCAGTCGCGAAGTCATCGCCATGTCGACGGCCGTGGCGCTGTCGCACAATATGTTCGATGCCGCGCTGTGCCTGGGGATTTGCGACAAGATTGTGCCAGGCCTGGTGATGGGCGCATTGCGCTTTGGCCACCTGCCGACCCTGTTTGTCCCGGCGGGCCCCATGCCTTCTGGCTTGTCGAACAAGGAAAAGGCAGACGTGCGCCAGCGCTATGCAGAAGGCAAGGCCACTCGCGATGAGTTGCTTGAGGCCGAGATGAGCGCCTATCACAGCCCCGGTACCTGCACCTTTTACGGCACCGCCAACACCAACCAGTTATTGATGGAAGTGATGGGTTTGCACTTGCCGGGCGCTTCCTTCGTGAATCCCAATACCCCCCTGCGTGATGCGCTGACCGTCGAGGCGGCTCGGCAAATCACCCGGTTGACCAAGCAAAGCGGGCAGTTCATGCCGCTGGCCGAAATTGTTGATGAGCGTTGCCTGGTCAACTCTATTGTGGCCTTGAGTGCCACCGGGGGCTCGACCAATCACACCCTGCATATGCCCGCGATTGCCCGTGCGGCCGGGATCATGCTGACCTGGCAGGACATGGCGGACCTGTCAGCCGTGGTGCCGACCCTGGCCCATGTGTATCCGAATGGTAAGTCCGATATCAATCACTTCCAGGCGGCTGGCGGCATGTCGTTCCTGATCCGTGAGTTGCTTGAGGCCGGATTGCTGCATGAAGACGTCAACACTGTTGCCGGTCATGGCCTGAGCCGTTACACCCAGGAGCCTTTCCTTGAGGATGGCAAGCTGGTGTGGCGCGATGGCCCGAGCAAGAGCCATGACGAAACGGTATTGCGTCCAGTGGCCAATCCGTTCTCGGCCGAAGGTGGCTTGCGGGTGATGGAGGGCAATCTGGGACGTGGCGTGATGAAGGTGTCGGCAGTCGCCCTTGAGCATCAGGTGGTGGAAGCGCCAGCGCGGGTATTCGAGGACCAGCAGGAGCTGGCGGATGCCTTCAAGGCTGGCGAGCTTGAACATGACATGGTGGCGGTGATGCGGTTTCAGGGGCCGCGTTCCAATGGCATGCCTGAATTGCACAAGATGACGCCGTTCCTTGGCGTGTTGCAGGATCGCGGCTTTAAAGTTGCGCTGGTGACTGACGGTCGCATGTCGGGGGCCTCGGGCAAAATCCCGGCGGCGATTCATGTCTGCCCCGAGGCCTATGATGGCGGCCCGCTGGCGCGTGTGCGCGATGGCGATATTATCCGGGTCAACGGTCATACCGGCGAACTGCAAGTGTTGGTCGAGGATAAAGCGCTGGCTACCCGTGAATTGGCGAGCCCTTCGATTGCAAGTGGCGAAGGATGTGGCCGTGAGCTGTTCACCTTTATGCGCCACTCATTCAGTACGGCGGAGCAGGGCGCCAGTGCCTTCACTGAAAGCCTGGAGTCGCTTAAGTGAAGTTGGCGCTGGTCGGTGATATTGGCGGCACCAATGCGCGCTTTGCCTTGTGGCGCGATGAGCAATTGGAGTCGGTATCCGTGCTGGCCACGGCCGACTTCGACACACCTGAGGCGGCGATCGAGCAGTATCTTGACGAACAAGGCGTGGCTCCAGGCTCGCTTGGTGCGGTCTGCCTGGCCTGCGCCGGGCCGGTCAGCGATGCGCAGTTTCGCTTTACCAATAATCATTGGCGGATCAACCGCGATGGGTTTTGCCAGCGCTTGCAGATCGACCAGTTGTTGTTGATCAATGATTTCTCCGCCATGGCGCTGGGCATGACCCGTTTGGCTGAAGGCGAATGCCTGCAGGTATGTCCCGGGGAGTCGGATGCCAGCCGCCCATTTGTGGTGATAGGTGCAGGCACCGGCCTGGGGGTTGGCACATTGCTGGCACAAGCCGATGGAAGCTGGACAGCACTTGCCGGCGAAGGCGGGCATGTAGACCTGCCCATTGGCAGTGCGCGTGAGGCGCAGCTGTGGCAAGTGTTATACAGGCAACTGGGTCACGTGCGGGCGGAGGATGTGCTTAGCGGCAATGGTTTGCTGGTGCTTTATCGCGCCATGTGCGAGCTCGATGGCGTCGCGCCGGAATTACTCGGTCCGGCCGAGATTACCACTGCGGCATTGGCTGGCGACGCCACGGCAAGCGCGGTGCTCGAGCAGTTCTGTTGCTGGCTGGGTCGCGCTGCAGGCAACAATGTGCTGAGTCTGGGGGCACGTGGTGGTGTCTATATTGCCGGTGGGATTGTGCCCAGGTTTGCCGAGTTCTTTTGCCACAGTGGTTTTGCGCGCTGTTTCAGCGACAAGGGCTGCATGAGCGATTACTTTACCGGGATTCCGGTTTGGCTGGTCACAGCGCAGTACCCGGGGTTGATGGGCGCAGGTGTTGCGCTGCAGCAACAGAACCAGGGCTGATTGGCCGCTGCAGGCGGTGATTGATAAGAATAAAAGGGCCATGTCTTGAGTCAGAGTGGAAAGTCGATCTTGTTGGTTGACGACGATCAGGAAATTCGCGAACTGCTGCAAACCTATTTGAGCCGCGCCGGATTCCAGGTGTGTGCGGTCGCCGACGGTGCGGGCTTTCGTCAGCGGCTTGCAGCCGATTCGGCCGATCTGGTGATTCTGGATGTAATGTTGCCCGATGAGGATGGCTTCAGCCTGTGTCGTTGGGTCCGAGAGCACCAGCGTTTTGCCCATGTTCCGGTGATCATGCTGACCGCCAGTTCGGACGAGGCTGACCGGGTGATTGGCCTTGAACTGGGCGCCGATGATTACCTGGGCAAGCCCTTTAGTCCGCGCGAGCTGCTGGCACGGATCAAGGCCTTGTTGCGCCGGGTCAACTTCAGCCAGGAGCGCGGTGCCGAGGTGCTGGCGTTCGATGACTGGCGACTGGATATGGTCAGTCATCGCTTGTTTCATGCCGATGGGGAAGAGGTGATTCTTTCAGGGGCAGATTTTATCCTGCTCAAACTGTTCCTCGATAACCCGCAACAGATCCTTGATCGCGACACCATTGGCAATGCCACCCGGGGCCGTGAAGTCATGCCGCTGGAGCGCATTGTGGACATGGCTGTCAGTCGCTTGCGCCAGCGCCTGCGCGATGTTGAAAAGCCCCCACGACTGATTCGCACGGTGCGCGGTAGCGGTTACCTGCTGGCTGCCAATGTCGAGCCGCATCAGGGCCATGGTCATTAAGCGCCTGTTCGCCAGGCTGGTGCCGCGCTCGCTGCTGGCCAGGATGCTGGTGCTGACCCTGCTGGTGGTCTTGATCGCCCAGGCGCTGTCGAGTTTTATCTGGGTTTCACAATTGCGTGCCAGCCAGGTTGAAGGCCTGGTTGCCAGCTCGCGCAGCCTGGCGCAGTCAATGGCCGCCAGTGTCAGTTATTTTCGCTCCTTGCCGCTGGGCTATCGGCCGATGGTGCTTGATCAGTTGCGCAACATGGGCGGGACCCGCTTTTTCGTCTCGCTCAACGACAAGCCGCTGAGCATGGATGTGTTGCCCGTCACGCCGCGCAAGCGTGCGGTGCTCGATGCCGTGGATGCAACCTTGCGTGAGCGCCTGGGGCACGACCTCGATGTGTCGGTACAGTTTGTCAGTCCCAATGACCTGCGTATTTTCAATAATGCGGTAAAGCTTGATGAGCTGCCGCGCTCCTGGGCTCACTATGCCTTGAGCCTGGAACCCATGAATCCGCCGGTGCTGGTCACCCAGATCCGGATCGGCCCGCAGGAGTGGCTGTACCTGGCATCACTGATGCCCGAGCCCTATGTCAGCCTTGAGCAGCCTGGGCTGCCTGCACAGCAGCTCTGGTTCATCATTCTGACCAGTGTGTTCTTGCTGCTGCTCATCGGCCTGATGGTGCATTGGCAAAGCCGTCCGCTGAAACACCTGGCTGTGGCTGCGCGTGAAATGTCCCTGGGTACCGAGGTCGAGCCCCTCAAGGAGGCGGGCGGTAGCGAGGTGGTCGAGGTTAGTCGTGCGTTCAATACAATGCGTGAGCGTATTGGTCGTTACCTGCGAGAGCGTAGCCAGCTGTTCAGTGCGATTTCCCATGACCTGCGCACGCCCATTACCCGTTTGCGCTTGCGTGTGGAATTGCTCGATGACGAGAAGGTGCAGGCAAAATTCCGCCGCGATCTTGATGAGCTTGAACTGTTGGTCAAGGGTGCCTTGCAGTGCGTCAAGGACACTGATATTCACGAGAACATCGAGCCGATAGATCTCGATTACCTGATCAATTGTGTGGTTGAGCCATACCTGGCGCCAGCTGGCAATGGCCTGGTGACGCTGACCGGGCAAACAGTGTCTAGCTATCCGGGAAAGCCCCTGGCCTTGAAGCGCTGCATTGGCAATTTGGTCGATAACGCCTTGAAGTATGGCCAGCGGGCGCACTTGCATATCGAAGATGACCAGACCGCCTTTGCCCTGCATGTGGATGACGAGGGCCCCGGCGTGCCAGAGCAGCAACTGGAGTATGTGTTCGAGCCGCATTTTCGCCTGTCCGCGCAGCAGCAGGGTTATGGTCTTGGCTTGGGTATCGCGCGAAACATCGCCCACAGCCATGGTGGCGAGGTGACACTGAAAAACCTGCGCGATGGCGGCTTTCGTGTGTCGCTGTATCTGGCGCGCTTTGCCGATTAGGTTTTGTAACCATCCTGTGACGTTTCTATATCCCTTCGTTACCCGTTTTCGCTGATGCCTTGGTTAGTATCCATGGCAGCACAAGCGTCAGACTTGTCCGCGAATAACAACAAGAAAGGTACTGTTGATGAAAGTTATCTCTCGCCTGGCAACTGCTGTTTACCTTGCCTCACTGATTCCGTTTGCTGCCCACGCCGGTGAAGTAGAAGTGCTGCACTGGTGGACCTCGGGTGGTGAAAAGCGTGCCGCCGATACCCTCAAGCAAATGGTTGAAGCCAAAGGCCACACCTGGAAAGACTTCGCGGTCGCCGGTGGCGGTGGTGAGGCAGCCATGACCGTACTCAAGACCCGCGCCGTTTCTGGCAATCCACCTGCTGCTGCGCAGATCAAGGGGCCGGACATTCAAGAGTGGGGCGAGCTGGGCTTGCTGACTGATTTGAATGAGGTCGCCAAGCGTCAGAAGTGGGACGAGCTGTTGCCTTCGCAAGTGGCTGACATCATGAAATACGATGGTGATTACGTTGCCGTGCCGGTCAATGTGCATCGGGTTAACTGGCTCTGGATCAATCCCGAGGTATTTGCCAAGGCCGGTGCGAAGCCGCCAACCACTCTTGATGAACTCTTCACTGCTGCGGACAAGCTCAAGGCTGCAGGTTTTATCGCCATCGCCCACGGCGGTCAGCCGTGGAAAGACGGCACCGTCTTCGAGGATTTGGCGTTCGCCATTCTCGGCCCCGCTGATTTTCGCAAGGCCTTTGTCGATCAAGATGAAGCGGTCCTGACCGGTGACAAGATGGTTGAAGTCTTCGCCACCTTGAAAAAACTGCACGGCTACATTGATGCCAACGCCGCAGGGCGTGATTGGAACGCTGCGGCGGGTCTGGTCATCAACGGCAAGGCCGGTATGCAGATCATGGGCGACTGGGCCAAGAGCGAATGGACCGCTGCTGGCAAGATTGCCGGTGAGGATTACAGCTGCATCCCATTTCCCGGCACCCAGGGCAGCTTTGCCTACAACATCGATTCGCTGGCCATGTTCAAGCTGGCCGATGCGGACAACCGCAAGGCCCAGGAAGACCTGGCAGAGATCGTCATGGGCAAGGAATTCCAGGCCATCTTCAACAAGAACAAAGGCTCGATCCCGGTGCGTCAGGACATGGACATGAGCAGCTTCGACAGCTGCGCCCAGGCGTCAATGAAGGACTTCAAGGAAGCGGCCGGCAATGGTGGTCTTCAGCCAAGCCTGGCCCATGGCATGGCGGCTTCAAGCTATGTGCAGGGCGCGGTTTTTGATGTGGTGACCAACTTCTTCAACGACGCCAACGCGGACCCGAAGAAGGCTGCGCAACAACTGGCTGCAGCCATCCAGGCGGTTCAGTAAATAACCCGGCTGCCGGTACGCCGGCAGCTTCAGGGATCTCATGTAAAGCGCTTTCCAGTGCCTTCACGGGCATTGCGGCAGTGCTTTGCCCCGGTTTTGTCTTAGCTTGAGAGGCCTGTATGAGCTCAGTAGCAATTACGAGCAAAGTTTCACCACTGGATGCGCTACAGCGCTGGCTGCCCAAGCTGGTGCTGGCACCGACCATGTTGATTGTGCTGGTTGGCTTCTACGGTTACATCCTCTGGACCTTTTTGTTGTCCTTCACCAGTTCGCGCTTTATGCCCAGCTACAAATGGGTGGGTTTGCAGCAATACCAGCGGTTGATGGATAACGATCGCTGGTGGGTGGCGAGCAAGAACCTGATGCTGTTTGGAGGCTTGTTCATCAGCATCAGCCTGATCCTTGGTGTTTTGCTTGCGGTCTTGCTTGACCAGCGTATCCGCCGTGAAGGCTTTATCCGCACTATTTTCCTGTATCCGATGGCGATCTCGATGATTGTCACAGGCACGGCCTGGAAGTGGTTGCTCAACCCGGGGTTGGGGCTGGACAAGCTGCTGCGCGACTGGGGCTGGGAAGGGGTCCGCTTCGACTGGCTGGTGGATACCGATCGGGTGGTCTATTGCCTGGTGATTGCCGCTGTCTGGCAGGCCTCGGGTTTTGTGATGGCGTTGTTTCTGGCCGGGCTGCGCGGGGTTGATCAATCGATCATTCGCGCCGCGCAAGTCGATGGCGCCAGCTTGCCGAATATCTACCTGCGCATAGTGCTGCCGAGCCTTGGCCCGGTGTTTTTCAGTGCGGTCATGATCCTCTCGCACATCGCGATCAAGAGCTTCGATCTGGTCGCATCAATGACGGCTGGGGGCCCCGGTTATTCGTCCGACCTGCCGGCAATGTTCATGTATGCCCATACCTTCACTCGCGGCCAGATGGGCCTTGGCGCGGCCAGTGCGATTCTGATGCTGGGCGCGGTGCTGGCGATCCTGGTGCCTTATCTGTACTCCGAGTTGCGGGGCAAGCGCCATGATTAAGCAAAACAAGCTCAGTTTCAGTCGCTTGGCGATCTACGCAACATTGCTCGCGGCCTGCGCGGTTTATCTGGTGCCGCTGATCGTCATGCTGCTCACCAGTTTCAAGACGCCTGAAGATATACGCAGTGGCAACCTGCTGTCCTGGCCGGATGTGATTACCGCAATTGGCTGGGTCAAGGCCTGGGACAGTCTTGGCGGTTTTTTCTGGAACTCGGTAAAGATCACGGTTCCAGCGGTGCTGATCTCCACCTTGCTTGGCGCGCTCAATGGTTATGTGCTGGCGATGTGGCGTTTCAAAGGCTCGCAACTGTTCTTTGGCCTGTTGCTGTTTGGTTGCTTCCTGCCGTTCCAGGTGGTGTTGCTGCCAGCCTCATTCACCCTTGGCAAGCTGGGTCTGGCCAACACCAAAAGCGGCTTGGTGCTGGTGCACCTGGTCTATGGGATTGCCTTTACCACTTTGTTCTTCCGCAACTACTACGTCAGCGTGCCGGATGCCCTGGTGCGCGCTGCGCGTCTGGATGGCGCCGGATTCTTCACCATTTTCGGACGCATTCTGCTGCCGATGTCAGTGCCGATCATCATGGTTTGCCTGATCTGGCAGTTCACCCAGATCTGGAACGATTTCCTGTTTGGCGTGGTGTTCGCCAGTGGTGATACCCAACCGATTACGGTGGCGCTCAATAACCTGGTCAATACCAGCACGGGTACCAAGGAATACAACGTCGACATGGCGGCCGCGATGATCGCCGGACTACCCACGCTGGTGGTCTATGTGCTGGCTGGCAAGTACTTCTTGCGCGGGCTAACAGCCGGCGCGGTGAAAGGCTAACAGGTCGCTTTCGACCGGAGAGACAAAGATGGCAACGCTTGAACTACGCAAGGTACACAAGAGCTACGGCAGTGGTCTGGCCGATACGCTGAAGAATATCGAACTGAAAATCGATTCGGGTGAGTTCCTGATCCTGGTCGGGCCCTCTGGTTGCGGCAAGTCCACGTTGATGAACTGCATTGCGGGTCTGGAAAGCATCAGCGGCGGTGAAATCCTGGTCGAAGGCGCTGATATAAGCGGCATGAGCCCGAAGGATCGCGACATCGCCATGGTGTTTCAATCCTATGCGCTGTACCCGACCATGAGCGTTCGCGACAACATTGCCTTCGGCTTGAAGATGCGCAAGATGGCGCCTGAGGCGATTGATGAGGAAGTCGCCCGGGTCGCCAGGCTGCTGCAAATCGAGCATTTGCTCAAGCGCAAGCCTGGGCAACTGTCAGGCGGCCAGCAACAGCGCGTAGCCATGGGGCGTGCCTTGGCGCGACGCCCGAAAATCTACCTGTTCGATGAGCCTTTATCCAACCTGGACGCCAAGCTGCGCGTCGAGATGCGTACCGAAATCAAGCTGATGCACCAGCGTCTCAAGACCACCACGGTGTATGTCACCCATGATCAGATCGAGGCCATGACTTTGGGTGACAAGGTGGCGGTGATGAAGGAGGGCATCATTCAGCAGTTCGGCACACCGCAGCAGATTTACAACGATCCTGCCAACCTGTTTGTAGCCAGTTTCATTGGCTCCCCCCCGATGAATTTTATTCCGGTAAAGCTCGAGCCTGCTGGCAACCAACTGTTTGCGCAATTGCGCAGCGGTGAAAAGGCTGAGCTCAGCTGTGCATTGCCGTTGGCGGCGATGGCCGAAGGCGTCGAGGGGCGCGAAGTGATTCTGGGTGTCAGGCCCGAGCAAATCCAGACCACTGCCGGGACGCCGGGACTGGTGCCAATTGCCGCCGAAGTCGAGATTATCGAGCCGACCGGTCCGGACACCCTGGTCTTTGTCACGCTCAATCAAACCAAGGTGTGTTGTCGCATGTCGCCTGATGACGCGCCCCGTGTCGGCCAGGTTATCGAACTGCAACTCGATCCGGAAAAAATCATGCTGTTTGACGCCAACAGCGGCGAGCGTCTTCGTCCTTTGTCAGCCACAACGGCTCAGTCAGCCAGCAATGTCACGCGCCTGAGAAGCCTTTAGCCGTGGCGATTTAACAGCCTCTGGCCGTTGGCCAGGTTCATTGCATTTTGATGATGTTCAACCGGGTTCTTGAGCCCGGTTGCTGGAGCTGTGCGTGCATAGGGATATCACCCTTAGCAGTTTAAGTGGCGGCTGCCTTGTTTCGTCACCTGAGCTGAGCCTTTTCGGACTTAACAATAAAAATAATTGGAGTTGAAATGAGAGCAGCAACACGTATCAGCCTTGCGCTAGCGGTGAGTTATTTGGCTATGCCAATGACGGCCGACGCGCTGGAGTTCAGCGGTTATGTGCGCAGCGGCGCGGGAAGCTCGGAAAACGGAGGAAGCCAGTCGTGTTTCCAGTTGCCGGGCGCGCAGTCCAAGTATCGCCTGGGTAACGAGTGCGAAACCTATTCGGAGCTGGACTTGCGCCAGGACTTGCTGAGTCTTGACGACGGTTCCACCTTGAGTGTCGAAGGCATGGCTCAGTTGTACAACGAATATGGCCACACGCCCAAATTCACCGGTGACTATGGTTTTGCCCGGATGAACCAGATGTACGCAGAGTGGAGCAATATGCCCGCGCTCAATGGCGGCTCGCTCTGGGCGGGGCGCCGTTTCTACAAGCGTAATGACATTCATATCTCTGACTTCTATTACTGGAACCAGAGCGCGACCGGCTTCGGCGTCGATGAAATGGTCATTGGCGATCTCAAGTACAGCTACGTCTTCTCCCGCAAGGACAGCTACTTTCAGGATGACTACACCACCCGCCATGACTTCAACGTGGGCGGTTTCAAGACCAATCCGGGCGGAGAGGTCGAAGTGGGCTACAGCTATATCGACAACCCGGATCGCGGTGACAGCAGCAGTGGCTGGGCCATTACCGGGCAGCATGTACAAAAGCTGTTTCTGGGTGGCACCAACAAGTTTGCCCTGCAATACGGCGAGGGGCCAGGCACCGGGCTGGGGACCACTGGTGATGTCGGGCTTGATCGCGACAGCAAGAGCTACCGTTTGGTCGAGTTCTTTGACTGGCAGATAACGCCACGTCTGGGTGGCCAGGTCGAAGTGGTGTACCAGAAGGATATTCGCCCCGACAGTGATGATCAGGACTGGTTGTCGGTCGGTGGTCGCACCACTTATGCGCTCACCGATCAATTCAAGCTGGTCGGTGAGCTGGGGCGCGATCAGGTTGATGCAGCGGATGGTACGCGCAAGCTGACCAAGTTTACCGTTGCACCAACCTGGTCACCGGCTGGCCCGGGGTTTTGGGCGCGCCCGGAGTTTCGCCTGTATTACACCTATGCCAGTTGGAACGAAGCGGCTCAACGTGCGGCAAGCCAGATGGCTGCCGGCTCGGCGTTATCTGACTCGGGCGTGTTTGATAACGCCCGGCATGGCTCGAACTTTGGGGTTCAGGTCGAATATTGGTGGAAGTAGGCCCGGCGGCGGTTCAGGCTGCCTGGGCCGCCACTGCGCTTAATCTTCATCCGCTGGGTAGCGACTGGCGTTGAGGCTTTCCTTGATTTTGCGCAGGTGGGGTTGGAAATCGACGCCACGGCGCAGGGTCACGCCGGTTGCGAGCACATCAAGGACGGTCAATTGGATGATGCGTGAGGTCATCGGCATGTAGATGTCGGTGTCTTCGGGCAGGGGGATGTCCAGGCTCAGGGTGCTGGCCTTGGCCAATGGTGAGTTGGCCGCGGTCAGGCCCAATACCGAGGCGCCTTTGTCCCGGGCAATGCGGGCGACTTCAACCAGTTCGCGGGTGCGCCCGGTGTAGGAAATGATGACGAACAGGTCACCGGTATGCGCCACCGAGGCCAGCATGCGCTGCATCAAGACATCGGCATGGGCGGTTACCGCGAGGTTAAAGCGGAAGAACTTATGTTGGGCATCCAGTGCGACAGGTGCGGAGGCGCCAAGTCCAAAGAAATGGATCTGCCGGGCCTGGATCAGCAGGTCAACGGCGCGGCTGATCAGTTGTGGGTCGAGTGACTGGCAGGCGCTGTCGAGCGAGGTAATGGCGCTGCCAAAAATTTTGCGGGTATAGGCTTCGGGGCCGTCATCGGCTTCAACCGCCCGGCTGACGTAGGCGGCGCCACTGGCAAGGCTCTGGGCGAGCTGCATTTTCAGCTCAGGATAACCGTTGACGCCAAATGAGCGACAGAAGCGATTGACCGTTGGCTCGCTGACCGAGGCTGCCTGGGCGAGCGCGGCTATGCTCAAGCGTGTCGCCTGCTGCGGGTTATGCAAAATCACTTCGGCAACCTTGCGCTCTGCCTTGTTGAGGCTGTCGAGGCGGGTTTGGATTTGCTCCAGTAGGTTTCGCACGCGATCCATTTTTGTTCCTTATGCAGACAGGCAACCGACGAAAATGCAGGCCTATCGTACTGATCGGCCCTGATTGTCACCACTTGTTCTGTTAATTTCCGCTAAATGTTGTTTTTATTACGACATATTGCGGTGTAGTATGCCCATCAGGGTGTTTCTCGCTGAAGTTGATAGAAGAACATATATCATGCCAAGCATAACTGTTGAACCTTGTACCTTTGCTTTGTTCGGTGCGCTGGGTGATCTGGCCTTGCGCAAGCTGTTTCCAGCCCTTTTTCAACTGGATCAGGCTGATTTGCTGCACGCCGACACGCAAATCCTGGCCCTGGCGCGCGACGCCGGCGAGCCCCAGCAGTATATCGCCACGATTGAAAATGCCCTGCGCGGCTATATAGACGCAAAGAACCTTGATGAAGGCGTCATGCAGCGCTTCCTTGCACGCTTAAGCTATGTGCGAATGGATTTCCTGCAGGCCGATGATTACCAGCCATTGGCTGGGCAGGTGGCCGGCGACAAATGCCTGATTGCCTACTTTGCGACGCCTGCATCGGTGTATGGCAGCATTTGTGCAAATCTTGCGCGAGTGGGGTTGGTGGACCGCACGCGGGTGGTTCTGGAAAAGCCCATTGGCCATGACCTGGCTTCCTCGCGTGAGGTCAACAATGCGGTGGCGCAGTACTTCCCGGAAACTCGCATCTACCGTATTGACCATTACCTGGGCAAGGAAACCGTGCAGAACCTGATCGCACTGCGTTTCGCCAACAGTCTGTTCGAGACCCAGTGGAATCAGAATCACATTTCCCACGTTGAAATCACCGTGGCCGAGAAAGTCGGCATTGAAGGCCGCTGGGGCTATTTCGACCAGGCTGGCCAGCTGCGTGACATGATCCAGAATCACCTGTTGCAGCTGCTTTGCCTGATCGCCATGGACCCGCCCAGCGACTTGTCTGCCGACAGCATTCGTGACGAGAAGGTCAAGGTGCTCAAGGCTCTCGAGCCTATTACCGCCGAGCAGCTCAGCCAACGTGTTGTGCGCGGTCAGTATGTGGCCGGCAACAGTGCTGGCAAGGCTGTGCCTGGTTACCTTGAAGAAGAAAACTCCAACACCGAGAGCAATACCGAAACCTTCGTTGCATTGCGTGCCGATATCCGCAACTGGCGCTGGTCGGGCGTGCCGTTCTACCTGCGCACCGGCAAGCGCATGGCGGAAAAAATGTCACAGATCGTGATTCATTTCAAAGAGCCGCCGCATTACATCTTTGCCGCCGAACAACGGCCGCTGATCAGCAATCGACTGATTATCCGTCTGCAGCCTGACGAGGGGATTTCCCTGCAGGTCATGACCAAGGATCAAGGCCTCGATAAAGGCATGCAGTTGCGCAGCGGGCCCTTGCAGCTGAGTTTTTCGGACACCTATCAAAGTGCGCGCATCCCCGATGCCTATGAGCGTTTGTTGCTTGAGGTGATGCGCGGCAATCAGAACCTGTTTGTGCGCAAAGATGAAATCGAACACGCATGGCTCTGGTGCGACCAGTTGATTGATGGCTGGAAGCGTCTTGGCGATAAGCCCAAGCCCTATGCCGCAGGCTCTTGGGGGCCAATGGCTTCAATCGCCCTAATTACTCGTGATGGAAAGGCTTGGTATGGCGATCTCTGACCTGCAGTTACCGGCTGGCGTTGTGGCGCACAGTCTTAACAATTCCACGCAACTGGCCAATAAGCTGGCCGCCGACGTTGCCGATGCCTTGCGTTCAGCCATTGCTGAACAGGGCAGGGCGACATTGGTGGTGTCGGGCGGTCGCAGTCCGGTTGCCTTTTTCGAGGCCTTGGCCAAGCAGCCGTTGCAGTGGTCCAGCGTGGTGGTCAGCCTGGCTGATGAACGCTGGCTGCCGACTAGCCACGCCGACAGCAATGAAGGCCTGGTGCGTCGCCATCTGCTGCAAGGACAAGCGGCTGGCGCCCGGATGTTCGGCCTTTACTCCAGCGCCGCTTCGGTTGAAGAGGCGGCGGTTACCGCCGACCAGGCGCTGAAGGAACTACCGTCGATAGACGTGTTGGTGCTGGGCATGGGGGATGACGGCCATACCGCGTCCCTGTTTCCTCAAAGTCCCAACCTGCCTGAGGCGCTGGCGCCAGATACCGAGCGACGTTGCTTGCCAATGCTCGCTCCGACTGTGCCGCATCAGCGCTTGACCATGAGCTTGGCGTTACTCGCTTCAGCCAGGCACAAGGTGTTGGCCATGCAGGGCAAGAACAAGCTGGCGACGCTGAAGCAAGCGTTGCAGCCTGATGCGGTGGCGCTTATGCCGGTGCGTGCTTTTTTGCAATCTCCTCTTGAAATTTACTGGTGCCCATAGCCCGGTAGCTCTAGTTTTTAAGGACCTTTGGTTATGACAACTCACGAAACCCATCAGCAGCGAATGGTGACCAAGATCGCGCAGATCGATGCCATCTGCGCGCAAGCGAAGATAATGCCGGTCATCACCATCTCCCGCGAGGAAGATATCTTGCCGATGGCTGATGCATTGGCCGCAGGCGGGCTTAGCGTGCTTGAAGTTACGCTGCGCTCGGAGCATGGCCTGACCGCCATTCGCCGCTTGCGTGAAGCGCGTCCGGACTTGGTGGTGGGTGCCGGCACGGTGCTCGATGTCGACATGCTTGCAGCGGCTGAAGCGGCTGGCGCGCAATTTATTGTGACGCCCGGCTGTACCCCCGAGTTGCTCGAGGCAAGCCTTGCCAGCGATGTTCCACTGTTGCCGGGGATCGCCAGTGCCTCGGAGATCATGATGGGCTATGCCCTGGGTTATCGTCGCTTCAAGCTGTTCCCGGCTGAAGTCAGCGGCGGTACTGCGGCACTCAAGGCCCTTGGCGGGCCGTTTCCGGCCGTGCGCTTCTGCCCGACGGGCGGTGTCAGCCTGGCGAATGTGCAAAGCTACATGGCCCAGCCTAACGTGATGTGCGTGGGCGGCACCTGGATGCTCGACAGTGCCTGGATCAAGGCCGGAGACTGGGCGCGGGTTGAGCAAGCCAGCGCAGAGGCTTTGGCGCTATTGGCAAGCTAGGTCGTGGTCTGCGGGTCGCCTGGCAACCAGTCGACCCGCTGTTTTTCAGCTTCACCGCCAGTCGACTTCTCTGGCGACGGTTGCATCTCTCTTCTATGGTCATTCGACCGTTCCAGCGCATCGCTTAAACAACCCTCTTTGTCGTGATGCTCGCTGCGTTTGAGCGTCCAGCCAGCATTGCATGAAATTAATTTTCGGGACCTGTCGATTTGCCGTGCGCCGGTTCGACTACTGCACAGTGAAGCCGAAAATAATAAGGAGTTTGTTATGCGTTGCATGGTGATAGTCAAAGCCAGTCCCGAGTCGGAGGCAGGTGAGATGCCCTCTGAAGCCTTGCTTGAGCAGATGGGTAATTTCAACGAAGAGTTGGTCAAGGCGGGTGTGATGCTCGCAGGTGAAGGTTTGCATCCGAGCGGCAAAGGCGTGCGCGTTCAGTTCTCAGGTGATCGGCGTACTGTGGTCGATGGTCCATTTATGGAAACCAAGGAACTGATCGCCGGGTTCTGGATATTCAATGTGGCTTCCATGCAAGAGGCCATCGACTGGGTCAAGCGTTGCCCGAACCCTATGGCCAGTGATTCTGAGATCGAAATCCGCCCGATATTCGAGGCCGAGGATTTTGGCGAGGAATTTACCCCGGAACTGCAAGAGCAAGAGCGACGTCTGCGCGAGCAGATCGAGCAAAAAGCCAAGTGAATTGATTGGGAGTGAACGATGAAAATTAATAGCTACCTGACATTTGATGGTAACTGCGAAGAGGCTTTCAACTTTTATGCCGACTGCCTGGGCGGCAAGGTTGAGGCTCTCATGCGTTTTTCCGAGATGCCTGCTGCGGCGGGGGATGTTCCGCCCGAACTCGCTGAGCGTATTTTGCATGCGCGCCTAGTCGTGGGTGATCAGGTCCTGATGGCTTCAGATGCATGTCCCATGAGTCCTTACGAAGGCATCCGAGGCAATTCGGTGGCCATTAATCTGGACTGCATCGAAAAGGGCGAGCGGATCTTCAATGCCCTGGCCCAGGGCGGGACCATCGAAATGCCCTTCCAGCAAACCTTCTGGGCGACTCGCTTTGGTTCGGTCAAGGATCGCTTTGGGGTGCCCTGGCTGATTAACTGCGAGGTCAGCGAGTAAAGCAAATGCCCGCTACAACTGCAGGGTTGTAGCGGGCATTTTCAGGCTTCAGGCAAATTAAGAGGCCAGGCCAATCGAGCTGACATTATCAGGCTTTTCCACCTCAAGCGGTGCCTCGGCCACTGCGCCAAGGAACTCGTCGCCCCAGCGGCGAATGTCGTTGTAGCTGACAATATCGAACAACTCGCGCAATCGCGCTTGCGCCTCGACTTTTGGCAAGTTGAGTGCCCAATAGCAGGTGCTGGTCAGGTCGGCCGGATCATGGGGGTTGGTCAGCAGCGCCCCCTTGAGTTCGGCGGCAGCGCCAGCAAATTCGGAAAGCACCAGCACGCCACTGCCACCAAGCAGGCCCTGGGCTGCAACAAACTCCTTGGCAACCAGGTTGAGACCATCGCGCAGCGGAGTGATCCACATCACGTCGGCCATGGCATACCAGGCGCTGACTTCTTCAAATGGCAAGCTGCGGAAGAAGAACTGCAACGGCGTCCAGCCTATGCGGGCGAAGCGACCATTGATGCGGCCAACTGCCTGTTCGATCTGCGATTGCAGTTCGTCGTAGATGGTCATCTCCTTGGCGGCAGGTACACAAACGGTGACCAGCGTGACCTTGCCGAGCAGTTCCGGATTTTCCTCGAGCAGGCGCTCGTAGGCGTTGAGCTTTTCCAGGATGCCCTTGGTGTAGTCGAGGCGTTCGACCGAGAGGATCAGCTTGATGCCGGTGAGTTCTTCACGCAGGCGCGCCATCATTTCGCGAATTTTCGGATTGTCCAGCGCGCTGCGTACCCGGTCGATGTCCAGGCCAACTGGATGCGCGCCGAGCTTGACCGTGCGACTGCCGGTGTCGACGGCAGTGGTCATGCGCTCAAGGCCAACCGCGCAGCCGTAGGTGATAAAGCGTGGTGCGCAGTTCTGGCGGCTGACCGTCTGCAGTGGCGTTACGCCACGCGCAACATCGACGAAGTTCTCAACCTGGCGTGGGATATGGAAACCGATGTAGTCGCACTGCAACAGGCTGCCGATGATCTGGCGACGCCATGGCAGCACATTGAACACGTCAGCCGAAGGGAAGTAGGTATGGTGGAAAAAGGCAATCTTCAGGTCTGGGCGCAGTTCACGCAGGTAGCCCGGCACCATCCACAGGTTGTAGTCGTGCAGCCACACCGTTGCGCCTTCGGCCGCTTCAAGGGCGGTGCGCTCGGCAAAGGCCCGGTTGACCTTGAGGAACACTTGCCAGTCATCTTCGCGGAAGGTTGCACGCTCCCAAAAGGTATGCAGCGTTGGCCAGAAGGCTTCCTTGGAGAAGCGCTTGTAGAAGATATCGACTTCTTCCTTGGTCAGTGCGACCCGCGCAGCCTTGAGCTTCGGATAGCGCTCGGCATCAACCGTGGTGTGGGTTTCAAAGGGTTCTTGCTCATCGCCTTCATGGATGGCCCAGGCGACCCAGGAGCCGGGACGGCCATCACCAAAGAAGCTCAACAGAGTGGGAATGATCCCATTGGGAGACGTTGGCCGGCGGCGCTGCAGCTTGCCGTCGGCGCCGCGATATTCTTCATAGGGCAGGCGGTGATAAACCATGACCATCTCGGATTTGCCCGGTTGTGCGGCTTGGCGCTTTTCCGCGGCTATACCGTGCTCGCCAAGAAAGCCAAAGTGGGCAAATGCTTCGAGAATCCCGCCGCAACCGGTGCGTTGCGCATGCAGGGTGCGTGAGTGGTGCAAGGTGGCGTCGAGCAAGGCCTGTTCGGACTTGCCCACGCAGACACCGTGAAACTTGGTGTCGAGCATGCCAAGGTCATTGAGTGTATCGCCAGCAGCCAGGACCTGGTCGTCATCCAGTTCAAGCCAGGTTGCCAATGCTTCGAGGCTGCTGCCCTTGTTCACGCCTTTGGGTAAAAAGTCGAGGTAGCGGGCTGCGGAGTAGAGCAGGTCGCATCCCAGCGAGTCGGCGACGGCTTGCAGCTCTGGCGCTGCGGCTTGCTCGGGGGTGCAGAAGTAGGAGCAGCGACGGACTTGCGGCACGTCCTGGCGCTCGAGGTTGAAGCCCTCGATGGCGCTTGCGACCTGGCTTTCACCTGGCCAGAGGGCATCGACGGCATTTTGCAAGGGTTGAATGGGTTGCAAGCTGTCGCCATGGACCATGGTCGCGCCAACATCGGCAATGATGTAGTCGGGATGTGGCAGTGTCGGGTCCGCCAGCAAGGGCAATACCGCTTCCAGGCTGCGCCCGGTGACATAGGCCAGCTTGATTTCTGGGTGGGCGGCAATGGTTTGGTAAAGGCTTAAACGATCCTCTGGATCGCCAGCAAGAAAAGTACCGTCAAGATCGGTTGCAAGTAGCATGCGCTGTCTCCCTGTCCATATAGTGGGTGCAGTTGACGCGCCGACATCAGCCGACGAGCTTGAGCCTGTTGTTGGGGCAGCAGGCTCTGCGTTTCGGGCAGTTGCATCCACATCGTGGGTGACTGCCTTTGTTGTTATGCAGCAACAGGACGTGCCTGCTGCTACGGTGATTCGGGTTCCGGGCCTGCGTTGTTGGTCCCTGAGTCCAGGTCGGCCGGCGGTGTATCAGGCATGAGCTCCAATACAGTGTGGCTGGTGCGCAGCATGGGCACGAAGTGCGCCTGATCACCGCTGACCAGGTCAGTGACATGGCGCAGGCGGTAAAGTGCGTAGGCGGCCAGTAATCCCAGTACTACCGCAAAGTACAGTGGCAAGGCGTGGGCGCCCAGGTGCTGCATCAGAACACCAGCAAGGAGCGGGCCACAAACCGAGCCGATACCGTTGACCATCAACAAGCTGCTTGAGCCTGCAAGGATTTCGTCGCTGTGCAACTGGTCGATCAGCTGTGCAACTGCAATGGGATAGATGGCAAACGCCAGGCCACCCCAAATAAACATCAAGCCCAACAGCAATGGGCCAGCAGGCATGAAGCTCATCAGCAGGGCGACTGCCACGGCCAGCGTCACGACCCAGAACATGATCAGGCGACGGTCGTGCTTGTCCGAATAACGGCCAATGGGCAGTTGCAATAATGCGCCGCCAAGAATGGCGCTGCTCATCAACAGGCCGACGCCCCTGGCGTCGAAGCCGCTGAGGTTGGCGTACACCGGCGCCATGCCCCAAAAGGCCCCCAGGGCCAAGCCAGACAAGCCCGCGGCGGCGATAGACAAAGGCGCGATTCTTGCGATCTGGCGAACATCTGTGTGCAGGGTTTCAGGCACCGTTGGCTGAATTTGCCGGGTCAGGGTGATCGGCATCAATGCTGCACTGATCAGAATTGCTGCCAGGGCGAACAGCAGAAACTCGGTTGGTTCGGCCAGGTTCAGCAACTGTTGCGCCGCTGCCAATGCGCCCAAATTGACCGCCATGTAGATCGCGAATACGGTGCCGCGCTTGTCATTGGGCACCTGCGCGTTAAGCCAGCTTTCGATAACCATGTACAGGCTGACGAGCGCCAGGCCATAGATGACTCGCAGGCCGAGCCAGACCCAGGGGTTGACAATCAGCACATGGAGCAGGGCGGTGATGGCCGCCAATGCAGCACAAAACGCGAACGCACGGATATGTCCAATGCGCCGTACCAGCGGGATCGCCAGCCAGGTGCCGAGGAGAAAGCCGACAAAGTACCCGGACATAATCAGCCCGAGCATCCCGGTGGAATAGCCTTGGGCTACGCCGCGCAGGGTCAGAAGAGTGTTGAGCAGGCCATTGCCGAGCAGGAGTAACGCGACCCCGCTCAGCAGTGAGCTGATAGGGGCAATAAGGGACCACATGGCGATCTACCCTATGGAACTAGTCCTAAGATAGCAAGCACAAAGCGCGCCACTAACTTTTGATTTGTTTTGTTAAGTGTATGATTTATATGGATTAGTTGTGGTTAAAAAATTTTATTTAATTTTTCATGAAGCAGGCTTGCACCGGGTTGGTGCGGTTTTATGCGAGCTAAGGCGTTTTTATCCGCGACAGTGCAGGCAGGCTCTCCTTGGCTGCACTGTTGATTCGCTCGATAAAATCATTGATTTCTTCACGGTCTCGCGGCGTCGTCAAATGTTCGTCAGCGCTTTCAATAACGCTACGGGCGTGGCGCAGAAGCTGCACTTTGTACTCAGCCTTGGGGTTTTGGTGAAGCAGGTTCTTGAAGGCCTGGAGCAAGCTGACCAATACGCTGGGATCAGCAGCGCCATAGGTGCGAATGGGGCCGAGGACCTGTTGCAGCAACTGGTCCAGTGATAGCTCATTGAGGAACAGGCGCGGCGGCTCGTCTTCGAGCTCGCTGAAGTCAAAGGCTGGCAGGTTCAGGCGCTGGCTTAAAAGCACGCTGAGCATGTCGATGGACTTGATCGCAGTGCCTGGGTCGTTGATCCCGGGGCTAAGTGCCTTTACTGCAATTTCGGATATCTGCTTGCAGCCAAACAAGTAATGGGTGCTGGGGTACTCCTCGATAAAAAAGTCGAAGCAATCGAGTAACTGGTTTATCAGCGCTTCGTCGACCTTGCGGTCGAGCTTGAACAGTGGGTGTCCTTCCATGACGAAAAAACCGCGATGCACCTGAATGGTCATTTTCAGGTCATGCTCGCAGAGCAGTTCATTGACCATTGTTGCGTTGATTTCCTTGAAGTAACCACTGCGTTCAGAGCGAATCTGCTGCCACTTCTGGTCATTGGGCCACTTTGGCGCCGGGCTCTGTGCCGCCATCTTGCAGATGCGCGACTCCAGTTTTTTGCGCGTCACTTGATAAAGGTTGCTGAGGATGTGCTCGACCTGGATCGACTGTGAAATTGAGCGAATGAAGTAAACGAACAATCCCAGGCAGGCAATTCCCAGCGCCAGGGTAATAAGGACGCCAAGGCTGGGGACTTTGTCGCTGCCATTTTGCTCAATGGTGGTTATCAGCAGCAGTGCATAGATGATGGTGCCCAGGTAGAAACCAAGGGTTTTCTGGTGGCTCTTGCTGCTTACCAGCCCTGGAAGGACGCGGGGAGAGAGCACCGAGGCTGCATTGTTGAGAACCACCATCACCATTGAGAAACTAAATACCATCAGCGATACCAGGCCGCCGACCAGGGTGCCGAGAATCAGCCGGGCGTTATCGGCATTGCGCACCAGGCCGATGTCAAATTTAGCTTTGAGCTCCATCAGCCAGGGTTGGTATTCGATCGAGATATTCAGCAGGCAGGCCAGGACAAAGCCCAAGGCAATCAGCGTGGGATAGAAGGCCAGGCTATGAATGGTTCGCTGGTAGACGCGAAAGAGGATGTTCGATGGACTGATCACTGGCGTTCCTTATCAGACAGTCACCGAACTATAGCTAAAGTAGGCTTGGGCCATAAAACAATAAATGCAGCTTCACGAGCCGTTTCGTTGTGCCGGACCCTTGTTGGCTGGCCGCTTGGCAGCGCTGCCAAGCGGCCAGGGCGGTCATTCGGTGCAGACCTGGGCAATGGCCCGCGCCAGCTGCGGGAAACGCTCGGCATCGATTCCGGCGACATTGGCTCGACCTGAACCGACCATATAAATGCTGAACGCTTCGCGAAGCCGCGTGACCTGCGATGGCGTCAAGCCGGTGTAGGAGAACATGCCGCGTTGCTGATTGATATGCGCAAAGCGCTGCGCCAATCCGTGGGGTTCCAGTGCGTTGACCAAGCCCTCGCGCAAGCTGGCAATTCGTTCACGCATGCTGTTCAACTCATGGCTCCAGATTGCTTTCAGTTCCGGATCGGCCAGGATGATAGCGACCACGGCTGCACCATGGGCCGGTGGTGTCGACCATAGGTTGCGCGCCAGAAACGCCAGTTGACTGCGAATATCGACGAGCTTCTCAGTGTCCGCCGCACAAACCAGCAACGCGCCCGTGCGCTCGCGATACAGGCCAAAGTTTTTCGAGCAAGAACTGGTAATCAGCAGTTCCGGTAGCGCTTGAGCGAACAGTCGAACTGCCCAGGCATCCTGCTCGAGGCCTTCGCCAAAGCCCTGGTAGGCAAAATCGATCAGTGGCAGCAGCCCCCGGGCCTTGACCACTTCGAGTACGCGTTGCCAGTCTTCATGGCTCAGGTCGAAGCCGGTGGGGTTGTGGCAGCAGGCATGCAGGAGCACCACGTCGCCTTGCGGGATTTGGCCCAGGGCCGTGAGCATCGCCTCGACATTCAGGCGGTTATCCGCGCCGACATAGGGGTAATGGCTGACTTCAAGGCCTGCTTCGGCAAAGATGCTTTCGTGGATCGGCCAGGTCGGGTCGCTCAACCAGATGCCCCGCCCGGCCAGGTGATGGCTGATGAAGTCTGCGGCCAGGCGCAATGCACCGGTGCCGCCAGGAGTTTGGGTGGCGCCGACGCGCTGTTCGGCCAGCGCCTGGCTGTCAGTGCCGAGGACTAATTCTGCCAGCAGTTGGCAAAACACTGGATCACCGTGACCGCCGACATAGCTCTTGGTTGTTTCGCTATCAATCAAGCGCTGCTCCGCGAGCTTGACCGCCTTGGGAATAGGCGTCAGGCCTTGGCCGTCCTTATAGACACCAACGCCAAGGTCGAGTTTTTCCGGGCGGTTGTCGGCGCGGTAGGCCTCCATCAGGCTCAGGATAGGGTCTCCGGGTACGCGGGCGATGGACGCAAAGTGATTCACTTGCGGCCCTCGGCGTGTGTGGCGACCTCGTCGGTACGGGCAGCCATGATGAAATCGTTACGGTGCAGGCCCTTGATCGAGTGGCTCCACCAGGTCACTGTCACTTTGCCCCATTCGGTGAGCAAGCCAGGATGATGACCTTCGGCTTCAGAAATTTCGCCAACGGCATTGGTGAAGGCCAGTGCATGCTTGAAGTTCTTGAACAGATAGACTTTTTCCAGCTGCATGATCGAGTCACGGACTTCGATGTTCCAATCCGGGATTTGCTTGAGCAGCTCCGGCAACTCCTGATCCGATACCTGGGGGGCGCCAGCTTGACAGGCTTCACAATGGGCTTGGCTAAGAGCAGTCATGATGACTCCTTGAAATTCATTGAATGTTAGTCACACAGCTGTGACGCCGAAAAATGGCAGGCGTTCAGGCGGCGTGTTTAGGTGGAAACAGGGGCGCGTGCAGGCCTAGCTCGCGGGCTTGAGTGACCATTGCCATGATGTCTTCGTGGGCAAGGTCGAACAAGCGCTTTAGGTTGGGCAAGGCAAAGTAGACCGGTTGCAGAATGTCTATGCGGTAGGGTGTGCGCATGGCTTCAACAGGATCAAAGGCCAGGTGTTGCGGCTGGTCGGATAGGCAATACAGCGTTTCCCTGGGGGAGGAAAGGATACCGCCACCATAAATCTTGCGGCCCTGGCTGGTATCGACCAGGCCAAACTCGATGGTCATCCAGTACAGGCGAGCCAGGAACACACGTTGCTCCTTGCTGGCCTTTAGGCCCAGCTTGCCGTAGGCATGGGTAAACTCGGCGAACCAGGGATTGGTCAGCAGGGGGCAGTGACCGAAGATCTCGTGGAAGATATCGGGCTCTTGCAGGTAGTCGAGTTCTTCCGGGCTGCGAATGAAGGTCGCGACTGGGAATTGCTTGCTGGCCAGTAATTCGAAGAATGTCTGGAAGGGGATCAGTGCCGGAACCCGGGCAACTTGCCAGCCGGTGGTCGAGTGCAGCACCCGGTTGACGTCATTGAGCTGCGGAATGCGTTCATGGGACAGCTTAAGTTGCTCAATGCCGTCGAGGTATTCTTGGCACGCACGGCCCTCAATCACTTGCAGCTGACGCGTGATCAGGGTGTTCCAAAGCTGATGCTCGGCTTCGGGGTAATCAATAAAACCGGTGTCATCCGGTTGCCGAGCCACATATTGCGTGCTCTTCATCTAATCGCCTCCTGATGGAGCTTTTGTTGTTTTGATCAGCTATGAATAACTCGGAAGCAGCGTCTTTACAGCCCTGGTTTTGTGGTCCGGGTGCTGTTTGGGTGGCTAAAATCGTAAAGAAAAAATTACAAGTTGCTGGCGTTGGCTAAGTATCATCTTGCCGAAGGTCTAAGCTGTCACATATTCTTGACGAATAATCCGCTGTGATACTGATTTTTCGGCATCGCGGCCCATAAAAATACGATCCGGGCCCAGTCATGCGTATCAAAGTTCACTGCCAAAACCGCATTGGCATCTTGCGCGACATCCTTAATCTGCTGGTCGAGTACGGCATCAACGTGGCCCGTGGCGAGGTCGGCGGTGAGCATGGCAATGCCATCTACCTGCACTGTCCGAACCTGATCAACCTGCAGTTCCAGTCACTGCGCGCCAAGTTTGAAGCCATTACCGGTGTGTTTGGCGTCAAGCGCGTAGGGCTGATGCCCAGTGAACGGCGGCACCTGGAGCTCAATGCGTTGCTCGGAGCCCTGGATTTTCCAGTGTTGTCCATCGATATGGGCGGTTCTATCGTTGCTGCCAACCGGTCCGCGGCGCAACTGCTTGGCGTGCGGGTCGACGAGGTGCCGGGCATTCCCTTGTCGCGTTATGCCGAGGATTTCGACTTGCCGGAGTTGGTGCGCGCGAACAAATCGCGGATCAATGGCTTGAGGGTCAAGGTCAAGGGCGATGTGTTTCTGGCCGATATCGCGCCGCTGCAATCGGAACATGATGAAAGCGAAGCCCTGGCTGGCGCGGTGCTGACCCTGCATCGCGCGGACCGTGTCGGCGAGCGTATCTACAATGTGCGCAAGCAGGAACTGCGTGGTTTCGACAGTATCTTCCAAAGTTCCAAGGTCATGGCTGCGGTAGTGCGCGAGGCACGGCGCATGGCGCCACTGGATGCGCCACTGTTGATCGAAGGGGAAACCGGCACGGGAAAGGAACTGCTGGCCCGTGCTTGCCACTTGGCCAGCCCACGAGGCCAGTCACCCTTCATGGCGCTTAACTGCGCCGGTTTGCCCGAGTCGATGGCCGAGACCGAGCTGTTTGGCTATGGGCCGGGCGCATTCGAAGGCGCCAGGCCCGAAGGTAAGCTGGGCCTGCTCGAATTGACGGCTGGCGGTACGCTGTTTCTTGATGGCGTGGGAGAGATGAGCCCGCGCTTGCAGGCCAAGTTGCTGCGCTTTTTACAAGATGGCTGTTTCCGCCGGGTTGGCAGCGATGAAGAGGTGTACCTCGATGTGCGCGTGGTCTGTGCGACACAGGTGGATCTATCGGAACTCTGCGCGCGCGGTGAGTTTCGTCAAGACCTGTATCACAGGCTCAATGTACTGAGCCTGCATATCCCACCCTTGCGCGAGTGCCTGGATGGGCTGGCTCCGTTGGTTGATCACTTTCTCGACCAGGCCAGTCGGCAGATTGGCTGTGCATTGCCCAAGGTTGCGCCTCAGGTGCTGGAGCGGCTCGCTCACTATCACTGGCCAGGCAATGTGCGCCAGCTTGAAAACGTGCTTTTCCAGGCTGTTTCCTTGTGTGATGGGGGGATGATCAAGCCCGAGTACATTCGCTTGCCAGATTATGGTGCCCCTCAGCCGATTGGTGATTTCTCGCTGGAAGGGGGCTTGGATGCGATTGTCGGGCGTTTCGAAAAAGCCGTGCTTGAGCGCCTGTTCAGTGAGTATCCAAGCAGTCGCCAACTCGGTAAGCGGCTTGGTGTATCGCACACCACCATTGCCAACAAGCTGCGCGAGCACAGTATCGGCAAGGTGGCCAAGGCTGAGTGAAGCACCAATGAAGCCACCATCACCCTGCACGTTCAGGGTGATGGCAACCTCCTGGTACTAGCTTTGTGGCCTGATCAGGCTGCGCTGCAGCGCGGCATTCTTCAGTTGACTGTGGAAACTGCTGGCAGTTTGCGCAGGGGCGGCCTGTTCTTGCGGCTGTTGTGGCTGCTCTTGGCGCTCGGGCGCCTGCCATGGCTGGGTCAAGCCATCGACACTGGTGCCAAACAACGATGGGTCGCTGAGTAGACCGTCGGCGGTCAAGTCGACCCGCTGTTGCCGACCCAGAATCCAGGTCATGTCCAATTCACTGTCGAACTGGCTGTCGAGCAGCTGTTGGTGAACAAACTGGCCAGGCACCTGATAAGCCTCGTCGATGTCGCTGAGCAAGCCTGCCGACGCCGGTAGCAGTACCTTGCTGCCGTCCGACTCACGGGCGATGAAGGCGTTGAGCCTGCTATCGCGTTGCACCACGGGGCTGATGAACACCACCGGCTCGATATCCTTGAGCAGTGGCTGATATTGACCCGCCGGATCCCGGTCGTCTTCGTGGTGGAATGGACCATCTTTGGGCGCTGGAATAAAGGGCGCCGTGATATCCAGGGTAATCACCAGTTCGGCAGGGTCCGTGGCTCCGGCCAGGTCACTCAAGGTGTAGGTAAAGACATCGCTGAGCACCTGGCCCAATCCTGCGGCAGCCAGGACTTCGTTGTTGGTCAGGTCGATGCTGTAGGTGTAGCTGCCGTCGGCATTGAGTACCAAGGTGCCGTAGCGTCCGACCAGTGGTTGGCCCAGCGTCCCGGCCGTGCCGCTGGCGTTTTCCGCACCAGTGCGGATCGCCACGACCTGCAGGCTGTCGCCACCGTCGACATCGCTGTCATTGGGCAGCACGTTGCCGCTGGTCTGCGGGGCAGGGACCTGGTCACTGGCCACATTGCTGTCGTTGACGGCCAGCGGGTTGTCGTTGGCGCCTTGAATCAACAGGTTCAGGCGTGCAGTGGATTCTGCACCGGCGGTATCACGCATGCGGTAGGTGAAGGTTTCACGCAGGGTTTCACTTGCCGTGCGCAAGGCCTGAACTGTTGGATTGTTGTTGTCCAGCACGTACTGGTATGTGCCGTCGGCGTTAAGCGTGAGGCTGCCGTAGCGGCCCACCAGCACCTGGCCTGCGCTTGAAGTGTTGCCGGTTTCGCTGCTGGCGCTGACCACCTGCTTGGTTTCGCCATTGGCTACACTGTCGACGTCGGTGTCGTTATCCAGCACATTGCCTTGCGGATTGACCCCTGGCGTGCCGTTGAAAATGCCACCGGCTTCCACCGCCGTGGCGTTATCGTCTACGGCTACAGGCGTGTCGTTACGCCCGTCAATGGTGATCACCAACTGCGCGGTGTCATCGGCAAGATAGGGGTCTTCGACTGTGTAGGTGAAGGTTTCAGTCAGGGTCTGGCCGCTGATACGCAGTGCTTGGACGGCCGCAAGGCTGTTATCGAGCACATAGGTCCAGTTGCCATTGCTGTTAAGGGTCAGGTTACCGTAGAGGCCGCGCAAGCTGGTGCCCACTGCGCCGCTGGTACCTGTGCCTGACTCTGTTCCGGTACGGACGCCGGTTACGGTTAGCACGCCGTTTTCCAAGTCGGTGTCGTTGCTTAGCACATTGCCGCTCGGGTTGACCCCGGCTGTGCCGTTGTTGACGCCGCCTGCCTCAATGGCCGTGGCGCTGTCATCAACACCCACTGGTGGATCGTTGCGACCGATAATCAGAATCGACAATTGCGCAGGGTCGCTCAACCCGCCATCGTCGGTCGCGGTGTAGGTGAAGTAGTCGTAGAGCGTATCGAGCAGGTTGAGTGCCAGTACATCCGGGTTGGTCTTGTCCAGCACATACTGGTAGCTGCCGTCGGCATTGAGTACCAGGCTGCCATATTGCCCCACCAGAACGCTGCCGACCGTGCCAGCAGTACCGCTGCCTGCTTCCTGGCCGGTGCGGATCGCGGTAACGGTCAGGTTGTCGCCAGCATCGACATCGGTGTCATTGGTCAGCACGTTGCCGCTTGGGTCGATAAACCGGCCGTCGCCATTGTCGGCTACCGCGATACCCAGGTCATTGGCCGCCACCGGGGTGTCCCAGGCGCCTTCAATGGTGATCAGTAGCTGGGCGATATCTTGTGCGCCAGCCGTATCGTGCATGCGGTAGCTAAAGGCTTCGCGCAGGGTGTCGCCAGGCTTGAGGGCTTGCACTGCGGCCAGGCTATTATTGACCACGTAGCTGTAGTCACCATTGGCACGGACTGTCAGGGTGCCATATTGGCCGACGATCGATCGGATGGCACCGACGCTGGTAAAGCTACCTCCGGCGACCTCCAGACCGGTGCGAATCCCATCGAGGGTTTTGCTATCACCGCTGTCGACATCAGTGTCATTGGCCAGCAGGTTACCGGTTGGATTGGTGCCCGGCGTACCATTGTTGACGCCACCGGCTTCAGTCGCTGTATTGGTATCGTTGACTGCTACAGGGTTGTCGTTGCGACCTGAAATGGTGATTGTCAGTACTGCGCTGCTGGTTGCGCCGGCCAAATCGCGGATGGTGTAGGTAAAGCTTTCGCTCAGTTTGTTGGCATTGGTGCGCAGCGCCTGGACCAGTGGGTTGTTGTTATCGACGGTGTAGGTGAAGCTGCCGTCGCTGTTGAGCGTCAGGCTGCCGTAGCTGCCAGAGAACGCACTGCCAATACTGCCGCCAGCAACGGCTGAAACAGTGAGCGTTTCGCCGTAGCGGTCGACGTCTGTGTCATTGTCCAGCACATTACCGCTTGGATTGACCCCCGGCGTTGTGTTGTTCAGCCCGCCTGCTTCAACCGCTGCGGCGCTGTCATCGTTGGCAACCGGGGTATCGTTACTGCCTTGAATGGTAATGGTTAATACTGCTGTATCGGTTGCGTCAGCTGCATCAATGACGGTGTAGTTGAAGCTGTCGGTCAGGCTGTTGCCTGCACGCAGGGCCTGGACCGCCGCCATGGAGTTGTCCAGCCGGTAGCGATACTCGCCATCCTCGCCGATGGTCAACCAGCCATAGGTGCCGCGCAGTTCTACGTCCAGGGTGCCGGCAGTGCCCGCGCCTTCGGTTGCGCCGGTACGCACTGAATCAACAGCCTTGGTCTCGCCATTGGCGACGCTGTCGACATCGGCGTCATTGTCCAGCACGTTGCCCACGGGGTTAACACCGCCGGTTGCATTGTTGACGCCGCCAGCTTCAATCGCAGTTGCGGTGTCGTTGTCGGCAACCGGGTTATCGTTCTGGCCACGAATCACCACGATGATTTCAGCGCTATCGCTGAGTCCACCGGGGTCTGTCACTGTATAGGTGAAGCGCTCTATCAGGGTGTCGCTCGGTTGGCGCAAAGCCTGTACCGCTGCCAGGCTATTGTCGACCACATAGCTGTAGCTGCCATCTTCGTTCATGGTCAACTGACCGTATAGGCCCTGCAGTGCCTGGCCGACGATGCCAGAGGTACCGCCTGCGGTTTCCGCGCCGGTCCGAATTGCAGTAACGGTAAGAGGGTCACCATCCGGGTCTTCGGCCGAGATATTGTCTGCGGGGTTGACCCCGGGAGTTGTATTGTTGACACCACCAGCTTCGGTTGCCAATGCCACACCATTGTTTGCCAGGGGCACGTTATTGGCGCCGGTGACAGTGATCACAAGCTGCGCGGTATCGGTCAATCCTGCCGTATCAGTGATTTGATAGGTCACGACCACATCAAGGGTCTGGCCAAGCGCCAGGGCGACTATCTCTGGATGGTCGCTGTTGACGTCGAAACTGAATGAGCCGTCGGGGTTGATTGTCAGTTCACCGTAGGACTCATTGCTGGCATTGGTCAGTGGCGTGCCTGTTGAGTCTTGGGCGTACAGGGTGTCGAGCGTGGTGCCAGTCGTCACTGCACCCAATGCGCCGCCAGCAACCTCGGTGCCATTGCGGATGCCGGTAACGGTCAGGTTGGTGTTGGGGCGGTCAGCACTGTCGACATCCTGGTCGATACCGTTGCCACCGGGCAGGCCTGTGTTGTCAGGACGGCTAGGGAAGGTAATGACATTGCCGGTTGGGTTGACTTCATTACCGTCGTCATCAACCTCACTGGCTTGCGCCTGGGCATGGTCATCGCTGGCAACCGGGTTGTCGTAGTTGCCTTGGATGACGATGGTCAGGTTGGCCAGATCATTCAAACCCAGTGCATCGGTCACCTGATAGCTGAACTCATCGCTCAGGGTGTCATTCGGGCCGAGGCGCTGTACGGCGATGTTGTCGTTATCAATTACATAGCTGTACTCGCCATCGGAAAAGATCGTCAAGGTGCCGTAGGTGCCATCAATGCTGATGGACCCGCCTGGAGGCACGATCAGCGGTGTGCCGATTTCATCTTTAGGCACATTGCGGATAGCGGTTACGCTTTTGCTTTCGCCATAGTCTACCGGGTCGCCAGCGCCGCCATCGACATCGGTGTCGTTGTCGAGCACGTTACCGGTTGCGTCCTGGCCTGGAACTGGGAAACCGCTCGGTGGAGTGTCGCCAGGATTGCCGACATCGGTATTGTTGACGCCACCTTGTTCGATGGCCAGGCCGTTATCGTCTACGCCTACTGGTGTGTCGTTGGCGCCCTCTATGGTCAGGGTCAGCAGCGCGGAGGAGTTGGCAGTCGCCAGCGGTACACCGCTGTCGCTGATCTCATAGCTGAAGGTTTCACTCAGGGTTTGGCCGCTCAGGCGCAGGGCCTGGACTTCAGGGTTGTCATTGTCGACAACATATTCATAGGCGCCGCTGCTATCGACAAACAGGCTACCGTAATTGCCTTCGATTTCAACGGTGCCAGTCGCAGGGACGGGGACGGTCGTACCATTGAAAGTGACCGAAACCAGGATGAGATTTTCGGTATCCGGATTGGTAATCAGGTCGACGTCGGTGTCGTTGTCGGTCAGGTTGCCGGTGGGGTTTACGCCCGGGGTCTGGTTGTCCCGGCCACCTGCTTCGACGGCGGTTGCTTCATCGTTTACAGCCGTCGGTGGGTCATTGACCGGAGCCACCACGATCAGCAGTGAGTCCTGATCGGTGCGAGCGTCAGTTGATTCGCCGGGGATGCCATTGCCGTCGAAATCACCGAAGTTGCCCAGGTCATCGGTCAGTACGGTCAGGGTGTCGTTACCATTGAAGTTGGCGTTGCCCAGGTAGTTGAGGCTGGCCAGCGCCGCATTGATATCGGCGATACGACCGACCAGCACCACTGAGATGCTGTTGCTGCCAGTGACAGTCACACCCGTGGTGGCGCCGGTGAAAAACAGGGTGCCTTGGGTGACGCTCAAGGTCACCTGGATTGCCCGGTCGGTGATATCCGGGTCGCGCTCGGCATCGACGTCACTGACAGATATGCCTGAAATGGCCAGGGCGATATCTTCCTGGGCATTTTGGGTGCCGGGAAGGCTGTTGACCGGTGCGTCGTTGATTTCGACATAGCCCGAGTCGGCGTTCTGGCTGTCAGCTTCGCCGAGAGTGATATTAACCTGGCCAAGGGTGCTGCCATCGGTGTCGATGCGAATGCGCATGTCGCCAAAGGCGACGATACCGTTGACCTCGGTAGGCGCGTCGATGCGATACAAGCCCGAAGGCAATACGCCGAAGATGAATTGGCCATTGGCATCGGTGGTTGCGGTAAAGGTCGCATCGTCGGTGTTGCCGAAAATGCCATCATTGCCAGCCCAGGTCAGGGTTACATCCTGGCCAGCAATGCCCGGGCCATCGGGTGTAATGGAGCCGTCGGCCGAGCCGGTATCGTTCCACAGGGTTCCGCTGATGATGCCCAGGCCCGCGGCCTCCACCAGCTGGTAGTTGTTGAGCACCGCGTCGTTATCCGGGCCAACGCCGTCAGCGCTGGTGCGCTCGCCATCGGCGCTGCCATCGGCGCCGACGGTGCTGCCGCCCCAGGTGGTGAAGGTTTCCGGCAGACTGCTCCAGGTGAGGCTGGCGTTGGTGTTGGCAACAATGGCGTCGTTGGGCACATCGACGGTGTAGACCACGCTGATCTGGCTGCCCACATCAACCTGGCTGAAGTCCACACTGAGCCCCCCGGCGGTGCTGAAGCTGATGCCATCCGCAGGCAGATCAGCGGCCGCGTAAGTGGTGCCGCCAACAGTGATGCTGACCAGTTGATAGTTGCTGCCCGTTGGAAAACTGTCGCTCAAGTTGACGTCATAGGCGGGCAGTTCGCCGCTCTGGTTAAAGCCGATGGTCACTGTTGCGGTGCCGCTGCTATCGCCGACATTGGGGTCAAAGTTGGTGACTGTTTTGTCCAGGCCACTAAAGCCGCCTTCGACAATACGCTCAAACAGAGTATCGCTGGTGGCACGCAATGCGCCGTCTACACGGTCCTGAACAAATACGCCTAGCTGATCCCCGGCCTGGTTGCTGACCTGGTTATTTACCCGGGCGCTGAACTCAACAATGATCCCTTCGAGGTTGTCATCGTTGCTGTCATCACCTGCGGCGCCTGCACCGTTAGTGACGTTGCCAAAGTTGATGGTAATGACCTGGCGCCCATTGGCATCGGTAGTGACTGTTACATAATCGGGATTGAGCACCCCGGTCGGCCCCGCGCCAGACAAGTCCGGGGTGATAAACAGGGCTTCGGGGGAGTTCTCGTCGCCATCAATGGCCAGCACACCGCTAGTGATCAAGTCGCTCAGGTCGGTTACCAGGCCACCATTGGAGACGAAGGCCACGCGCATGCTGGCGAGGTCGGCCAGCGTCAGCCCGGCATCCAGGGTGATGCTGATCGAGTAGTTGGGGTTTTCACCTTCTGGAATCAGTGCGGCAGCGCGGTAGCGAACCAACTCGCCGACCGCGACATTTTCGACTTCGGCATTGGTCGGGTTCGGCGCAGTGGTGTCATCCAGACCGCCTACACGGGAAATCCTGATGCCCTGAGCAACCGGAATCACCAAGGTACTTTCGAGGCGGTAATCGTTGAGGGCGCCGCTATTGAGCAGGCCGTCCACGCCTGTACGTTCGTCGCTGTTGACCCCATCGATACTGGTCCATTGCACTTGGGCCTGGTTGTCAAAGTCCGGAACCGAGGCGCCACTGGCATTGAC
Source organism: Pseudomonas sp. S9 (assembly GCF_000222125.1). Lineage (NCBI taxonomy): Bacteria > Pseudomonadati > Pseudomonadota > Gammaproteobacteria > Pseudomonadales > Pseudomonadaceae > Pseudomonas > Pseudomonas sp. S9. Next base: position 396,290 of record NZ_AFFX01000001.1, read on the forward strand.
TACGCCGCTGACATTGATCGCAATACTGCCACCCTTGGCGATATCGATATTGCCGGTGTTGACCAGCGTGCGGGTCACTGGGTCCAGGCTGAAACTGCTGGTGATGTCGGTGCTTACACCATTGACCGTATAGATCACGCTGGTCAGTGTCAGGTTATCAAGTTCAGTGGGAAGGGTGTCGCTGAAATCGATATCGAAGGCATCAAAGTCCGTAGCGCTGTTGCCATTGCTGATGGTGATGGTGAAGTCGACGGGGTCATCCTGGTCAAAGCCGAAGTCAGTCGGGGTGTTGATGGTTTGGCTGATTTGCAGCGTCGGTTCACGCACTGTGATTGTCGGTTTATCACCGGTGAGCGTGACAATGCGGTTGATGCCATCGGCCGGATCAGTGCTGTTTGGGGTGTCGCCGTCGGTGTCGTTGTAGGTGAGCGTCGCGTCATTTTGCAGAACCTTATTGGCCTGGTTGCTGCTGACATCGGTGGCGATCAAGCGCACGCGAATCACAAACTTGTTGTTGTCGGGGTTTTTGTCGCCATTGACCGAGGAGATGCTGAACTGTTGTTGTCGCCATTGACCGAGGAGATGCTGAACACGAAGTTTGAATCACCGCCATCGGTGCCTGTTGTATTGAGCTGGCTGATGTTTACCGTGCCGCCGAAGTCCAGGGTGAGATAGCCTCCGGCGGTGGTGATCAATTGATAGCCACTGCCGCTGTAACTGGTGTCCAGGCGCATGCCGGGTGGAATCAGGTCGTTGATGTTGAGTGACTGGGTGACACCCTCAGGCAGGGTGACAATGATGTCGTAGAGCATGCTTTCGCCCACGACCAGGTCAGCGCCTGTGGTGTGGCTGGCGCTCGAATCTGAGTTATCAAGGCCGCCACCGGCAAAGCCCTTGCTGATCTCGGGGGCTGCCACTTGTTGCGCTGCGGTATCACTGAGCACGCCGCTGTCGAGGAAATTCGCGCCGCCTTCAATGCTGGCGTAGTTGAGCAATGTGCCGGTGCTTTCAAGTGTTGCGCTGGCGTTGATGTTGCCCGCAACCACAGTGTCGTAGGTGATGACAATCAGGTTGGCGCCACTGTTATCGGCGGCTGTCCCCGGACGACCCGCGAGGAGAGCGCCAACCCCGGCATTGTCAACAAAGGTAATGGTATTGGTGGCGTTGTCGACGGTGAAGTCGACCCCGGCGATCAGTTGTGAGCCATCACCGCGGAAAATCAGCAGGTTGGCGCTGGACAAGCTTCCGCCGACGAAAGACAGGCCAGGTGGCAGGGTGATCTGGGTGCTGACATCAAAGGCATTGCCGCCACCGGTATTCTCGATTGCAGTGGCCAGGCGAATGGTGTCGCTGGCGTCAATATCGGTGACGTTGCCTTCAATCGCATTGATATCGGTAACGCTGCCGGTGAACGGGGCACCGCCGGTGCCGGGGGCGTTCCAGCCGCCGGTGGTGCCGGTGACTGTACCGTTGCTCGAGGAAACCACGCCGTGGGTGATGCTCAGGTCTGGTTCGGCGACCGAGGCAATAAGGGTGACATCATCCGAAGACAGGATTTCGGTCTTGTCGAGGGTTGTGGTTTGGCTAGATTCGGCCAACACGTTGAATGAGCGCTGGTCAGCAAAGGGTTGATCGCTGACCGTGAGGGTGAAATCAATTTGGATGGTGCTGCCGTCAGTGCCGCTGTTGACGTAGTCGTCGAAGGTAAAGATCAACGAGTTGCCCGGGCCGATAGTGACCGAGCTTGGGCTGTTGGGGTTGGTATTGTCAGTGCCGAGCTGCCAGATGGTGCTGGCATCGAGACCGGTCAGGTCGAACAGCGGCAATGGCAGGTAGGCGGTAAGGGTGAAGTTTTCGTAGTCCCCGGTTACCAGATCATAGGTCAGGCTGAACGTGACTTCATCGCCTGGGCGCAATTCGGTGCCTGGCGGCGGGGCGCCATTGCCATTCAGGTCGGCAAGTTCGATATCAATGGTACTGGTTGGAATGGTGCTGGTGGTACTTGATGAGTCCGACTGGTCTTCACCCGTGAGGTTGACTTCGTCTTCCATTATGGTCGCGGTAACGGTCGCATTGTTGCCGAATGAGTCGCCCTCGTTGATCTCACTGTGGGGGGCGCCTGCGGGGGGCGTATAGCTTTGGCCAATCACCGCCTGGTAGCTGAGCACCGCTGTGCTGGCGCCCTGCAGGATGTCATCAAAGGCCAGGTCACCGTTGATCCACTGGTGATTGGGATAGTAGTTCTCAATCGAGGCGGCGATATCGAACACCAGCGAGGTGGTGCCGTCCGGGTTTACAACCTGGGTGAAGACGACCGGGATTTGATAGTCGACACCATCGATATTGGCGGAGATCGTCAATGTGCCATCGACCAGTGTCTGGCCGTCGCTCAGGGTGTCGGTAATGACAAAGCTGCCCTGGTTGAGCAGGGTTTTACCAAAGGCGAAATAGTCAGAGACATTGATGTTGATGACGTAGTTGAGGGTGTCGCCCGGGCTCAGTCCGGCGCTGCCGATATCGGTCTGCAGGCTGACTTGTTTTTCCAGGGTGATCGACTTGGCGACTATGCTGGTCGCAAACCCATCGCCGCTGAAGGCAATGGTATCGCCCGGATTGGCAACGTCGCGCGGGTCAAGCGGTTGCCATTGGCCAGTAGCCGTGGGCGGGCCGAAGGTAATAGTGGTGTCATCGCCGGTGATCGGGTTGATCACCGGATTGCCGTCGACATCGGCGTCAGGCACGAAGAAATCGACATTGGTCGTTACAGGCGCCGAGAAGTCGCTGTAGGCGACCGTAAACGACTGGATATAGACGTCGTTGGTCTGGTCGGCATCGTTATTGCGGGCAAATACCGCATTGATCAATGTCGGGTTGCTGATGGTGTCGCCGTTGTACAGGGTGATCGAGGTGAGGGTGCCGTTGGCCCCCGGTGTTATCTGGGTGATGATCACATCGTCGGGAACCGGTTGGGTGATCTCCAGGTCGGTGATGGTCTGCGAGGTTGCCGGGCTCACCGTAATTTGCAGTTCGCGGCCATAGTTGGGGCCGGTCGCGGTTTCACCCTCGGGCGCTATGATCTGTTGATCGAATGTGATGACCGTTGGGTGTATCACATAGCTGGTGGAGCCGGACTGAACCAGGCTTGGGTCAACGCTTGGGTTGTTCAGTGCATCGTTGCCGTATTGGAAACCGCTGCGCGCGCGAATAGTCAAATCAGGGCTTGCTGCCGAAGACGAGAAATCGGTGTCTGCTAGATCACTCAGGGTCGCTGTAACCTGGATGCCAATATTGGGCTGGCCCTGGCTGACGCTGGCAAAGGGTAATTCCAGCACCACCATCTGGTCACCGGCGCGCATCCCGTAGGCGGCGGCGTTCACGACCAGTGGCTGGCCATCAGCGCCGACGGCCAAGGGGTGGACTGCCTGGCCATTGGCATCAAAGGTAATGACGTGAGCGACCAGTGCCTGGCCTTGGTAGCTGGCTGAAACGAAGCTGATACCGTCATCAATCTCCGCGCCGGCGCCATCGATACCTGTTGTAGGCAGGAACACATCGACAAAGGGGGCGTAGCCGGACTGGGATGAGGTGTTGGAGAAGTTCAGGGTAAAGGTGAAGTTGCTGCCCAGTTGCACATCGGCCCCTGTGCCTGCCGCAGATAGCGTAGGCGCTGCGTCGGCCAGCAAGCCAGAAAAGCCGTCGATGGTTGCAGCGCCAAGGGCAATTGATTTATCAATATCGCCATCGCGCACTTCCAGTTCCCAGTCGCCACCTGCGGCCTTATTGCCGGTGTCGTCGTTGGATGCCCCGACATCAGCGCCCGTCCAGCGGGCCAGTTCAGCGACCAGGGTTTTGCCAACCTCGCCAGCGCCAATCCGGCAGCCGTAGAGTTGAATGTCCGCACCGGCGCTGAGGTTATTGCTCCATTGCGCGAAGCGACTGCCAAGTTGATCGATATTGTCACTCGACACGGTCGTGCTGCCCAAGGTGAATTGGCCAGCGGCGCCGTGGGAGAGGATTTGTACAGAGTCCACCTGGCCCATGGTTTCCAGGGCTTTTTCAATGGCGGCAATGCCGTCTTGCTGAGTGTCGACAATAATGGCCTTGACACCTTGTGGCAGCTGCTGGGAGAGCTGCTGGCTATTCTCAAGGCGACTGTCGATCACCAGCAATGCGCGTGCTGCCGAGGTAGGTGGCGGGGCAGAGCGGGCTGCCTCGACGGGGGTTGCAGGAATGTGGCTGTTGTCTTGGCCATCGGGGGCAGAATTTGCCGAGGTGTCAGTAGTGTGTTGCTCTGTGGCAACTGCTGCTGCACCGTCGAACAGAATCCTCGGCTCCAATGCCAGCGTACGGTTGCTGGGCTTAAAGGGATTACCGTTGCGACCGGTATAGGCTTTCGACATTGCTATGGCTCCATGCGCATGAATAGACCGTTAATAAAGCGTAGCTGGTTCTTTCGTCCTCGTGGTGCGAAAAAACAAATTTAGCCCCGAGCTAAAGCGGTATAAGGCTGATAGAAACAATCCAGCAACTGGTTATTTCAATCAAAAAACCCGGCGTAATCCATACGCCGGGTTCTTGGGGAAACTGCCTATTTGTGTGCGAAAAGTTATTCGTCCATCGCACCCATGGCAGTGGTGTTGAAGCCACCGTCGACATACATGATTTCACCGCTTACGCCTGAGGCCAGGTCAGAGCAGAGGAACGCGCCAGCGTTACCAACCTCTTCGATGGTGACATTGCGGCGCAATGGTGTTTGCTTTTCGTTGGCGGCCAGCATCTTGCGGAAGCTCTTGATTCCCGAGGCTGCCAGCGTACGGATTGGACCGGCCGAGATGGCATTTACGCGGGTGCCTTCAGGGCCCAGGCTACCAGCCAGGTAACGAACACCGGCTTCGAGGCTGGCCTTGGCCATACCCATTACGTTGTAGTTAGGCATGGTGCGCTCGGCGCCCAGGTACGACAGGGTCAGCAGGCTGCCATTGCGGCCTTTCATCAGCTCGCGCCCAGCCTTGGCCAAGGCTACGAAGCTGTAGGCGCTGATGTCGTGGGCAATGCGGAAGCCTTCGCGGGTGGTGACATCCGTGAAGTCGCCATCGAGCTGGTCGCCCGGAGCGAAGCCGACCGAGTGAACAATGCAGTCAAGACCGTCCCACTTTTTGCCTAAGGCTTCAAATACAGAAACGATTTCATCATCATTGGCCACGTCGCACGGGAAGCACAGGTCAGCGCTTGAACCCCACTCAGCGGCAAAGCCTTCAACCCGGCCCTTGAGTTTTTCGTTCTGATAGGTGAACGCCAGTTCGGCACCTTCACGGTGCATGGCTGCAGCAATGCCTGAGGCAATGGAGAGTTTGCTGGCAACGCCAACGATCAGTACGCGCTTACCGGTTAGAAAACCCATGTGTTGTTCCTCTTCCTATCTACAAGGATTAGTCAGCTTTTGCTGGCGCCAAGAAGGCTGCCTCCAGCAGTTGCTGAGTATAAATATGCTGCGGTGCGGCAAATATCGCCTCTGCCGGACCCTGTTCAACCACTTGACCTTGCTTGACCACCATTAAATGGTGGCTTATTGCCCGAACAACGGCCAGGTCGTGGCTGATGAACAGGTAGGTCAGGTTGTACTTGGCCTGCAACGACCGCAACAACTCGATAACTTGACGCTGAACGGTGCGGTCGAGCGCCGAAGTGGGCTCATCCAGCAGTATCAGCGCCGGTTTAAGTACCAGTGCCCGGGCAATGGCAATACGTTGCCGCTGTCCGCCTGAAAACTCATGAGGGTAGCGATGCCGGGATTCCGGATCGAGGTCTACCTCTTTGAGCGCATCAATCACAGCCTGTTCCTGCTCGGCTGCGCTACCCATGTTGTGAATGTCCAGCCCTTCACCGATGATTTGGCCAACCGACATACGCGGGCTCAGGCTACCGAAGGGGTCCTGGAACACCACCTGCATCTGTCGCCGTAGCGGCCGCACTTCCTTTTGCGAAAGACCATCTACCGCCTGGCCCTGGAAGCGTATCGCGCCCTGGCTCCCAAGCAAGCGCAGGATCGCCAGGCCGAGCGTGGATTTACCGGAACCACTTTCGCCAACGATGCCCAGGGTCTGACCCTGGGGCAGGCTGAAGTTGATGCCGTCCACCGCTTTTACATAATCAACTGTGCGGCGCATGAGTCCTTTTTTAATCGGGAACCACACGCGCAGGTCGTCAACTTCCAGTATTGGTTCGCCTGGCGGGTTATCGACCGGGTCACCGCTGGGCTCCGCACCAAGCAGCTCCTGAGTATAGGAATGCTGTGGCGCAGTGAACAAATCTTCACATGACGCCTGTTCGACGATCATTCCGCGCTGCATGACACATACCCGGTTGGCAATTCTTCTAACCAGGTTCAGGTCGTGGCTGATCAGCAGTAGCGACATGCCCAGGCGCGCTTGCAAATCCTTGAGCAATTCAAGGATCTTCAGCTGCACCGTGACGTCGAGCGCAGTGGTGGGCTCATCGGCAATCAACAGTTCTGGCTCGTTGGCCAGTGCCATGGCGATCATCACGCGTTGGCGCTGACCGCCCGACAATTCATGGGGGTAGGCCTTGAGCCGCTTGCGTGGCTCAGGGATGCCCACCAGGTCGAGCAGTTCCAAGGTGCGCGCGGTCGCCGCCTTGCCGCTGAGCCCTTTGTGCAAGGCGAGCACTTCGTTGATCTGTTTTTCGATACTGTGCAGCGGGTTGAGCGAGGTCATGGGCTCTTGAAACACCATGGCGATGCGGTTGCCACGGATACCGCGGAGCTTTTTCTCGTTCATGCTCAGCAGGTCTTCACCCTTGTAGCAAATGGTGCCGCTTGGGTGCTGGGCAATCGGGTAGGGCAGCAAGCGCAGGATGGAGTGCGCGGTGACCGATTTGCCAGAGCCGCTTTCACCCACCAGCGCCAGGGTTTCGCCACGACGGATGTCAAAGTTGATGTTTTCCACCACGCGCTGGCGGTTTTCACCGGTGACGAATTCAACGGCCAGGTCGCGTACTTCGATGAGGTTGTCAGTGTCGTTCATCTTACTTCCTCGGGTCGAAGGCATCGCGAGCAGCCTCGCCAATAAACACCAGCAGGCTGAGCATGATTGCCAGCACCGCGAATGCGCTGATACCCAGCCAAGGCGCTTGCAGGTTGGACTTGCCCTGTGCGACCAGCTCGCCAAGCGAGGGTGCGCCAGGTGGCAGGCCGAAGCCAAGGAAGTCCAGTGCGGTCAAGGTGCCGATTGCGCCGGTGAGGATAAACGGCATGAAGGTCATGGTCGACACCATGGCATTGGGCAGGATGTGGCGGAACATGATTGCGCCGTTCTGCATGCCCAGTGCCCGCGCCGCACGCACGTATTCAAGGTTGCGCCCGCGCAGGAATTCGGCACGCACCACGTCGACCAGGCTCATCCAGGAAAACAGCAGCATGATGCCCAGCAGCCACCAGAAGTTGGGTTGTACGAAGCTGGCCAGGATGATCAACAAATACAACACCGGCAGGCCCGACCAGACCTCGAGAAAGCGTTGGCCGAGCAGGTCGACCCAGCCGCCATAGAAGCCCTGCAAGGCACCAGCGAACACACCGATGATCGAACTGAGAATGGTCAGGATCAAGGCGAACATTACCGAGATCCTGAAGCCATAGATCACCCGCGACAGCACATCGCGGCCCTGGTCATCGGTGCCCAGCCAGTTGACCGAGGACGGTGGTGCCGGGGCAGGAACCTGCAGGTCGTAGTTGATGCTCGAATAACTGAACGGGATGATCGGCCAGATCATGGTGCCGTCTTTGGCCGCGATCAGCTCCTTGATGTAGGGGCTCTTGTAGTTGGCCTTTAGCGGGAACTCGCCGCCAAAGACGGTTTCCGGATAGCGCTTGAAGACTGGAAAGTACCACTGGCCGTCGTAGCGAACGGCCAGCGGCTTGTCGTTGGCGATCAGCTCGGCGCCAAGGGTCAGGGTAAATAGCGCGAGGAAGATCCACAGCGACCACCAGCCGCGTTTGTGGGCCTTGAATCGTTCGAAGCGGCGCTTGTTGATTGGGGAGAGGGCCATATCAATTCTCCCTGCTTTCAAAGTCGATTCGCGGATCGACCAGGGTATAGGTGATATCACCGATCAATTTCACCACCAGTCCCAGTAACGTGAAGATAAACAGGGTGCCGAATACCACCGGGTAGTCACGGTTGATCGCGGCCTCGAAGCTCATCAGGCCCAAGCCGTCGAGCGAGAAAATCACTTCGATCAACAGTGAGCCGGTAAAGAAGATGCCGATGAAGGCCGCCGGGAATCCGGCGATGATCAAGAGCATTGCATTGCGAAACACATGGCCGTAGAGCACACGTGTATTGGTCAGGCCCTTGGCGCGGGCGGTGACCACGTATTGCTTGTTGATTTCGTCGAGAAAGCTGTTCTTGGTCAGCAGCGTCAGGGTTGCGAAGTTGCCGATAACCAAGGCTGTGACGGGCAGTATCAGGTGCCAGAAGTAATCAAGGATCTTGCCGGTGGTGCTCAGGTCATCGAAATTGTTCGAGGTCAGCCCGCGCAGGGGAAACCAGTTGAGATAGCTGCCGCCGGCAAACACTACGATCAACAGAATCGCAAAGAGAAACGCCGGGATTGCGTAGCCGATGATGATTGCCGAGCTGGTCCAGACGTCAAATGCGCTGCCGTGGCGGGTGGCTTTGGCAATGCCCATGGGGATCGAGATCAAATACATGATCAAGGTACTCCAGAGTCCAAGCGAGATGGAGACGGGCATCTTTTCGATGATCAGGTCGAGGACCTTGGCGTCGCGGAAAAAGCTTTCACCGAAGTCGAAGTGGGCATAGTTCTTGAGCATGATCCAGAAACGTTCTGGTGCCGATTTATCGAAGCCGTACATGTGTTCGATTTCAGCAATCAGTTCTGGATCAAGGCCTTGCGCGCCCCGGTAGTTGGAGCCTGCGACCGAGACCTCCGACCCTCCACCGGCAATCCGGCTGGTTGCACCTTCAAAGCCTTCAAGCTTGGCAATCATCTGTTCGACCGGGCCACCGGGAGCGGCCTGGATGATGATGAAGTTGATCAGCAAAATGCCAAACAGGGTGGGGATGATGAGCAAGAGGCGACGAATGATATACGCCAGCATGTTATTGCTCCGTGCCTTCAGCTTCAGGTGTGGCCGGCTGCGCGGCAGGTTCGGTGTCAGGCGCCGGGGCTGAGGATTCGCCAGGCTCATCCAATTGCTGTGCTTGGGCCTGTTTGGCAGCTTGCGCCTCCGGCGATGTCGGGCGCGCCCACCAGGTGTTGAGGCCAATGTCGTACATCGGCGTCACGTCAGGGTGTTGCAGGCTGTTCCAATAAGCCACGCGCCAGGTCTTGATGTGCCAGTTGGGCACCACGTAATAGCCCCAGAGCAATACGCGGTCGAGGGCGCGGGTGTGATTGATCAGGTCTTGTCGTGAGTCGGCACCAATCAGGCCTACCACCAGTTGATCGATGGCCGGGTCCTTGAGACCGATGAAGTTGCGGCTTCCTGGACGGTCTGCACTGCTCGAATGCCAGTATTCACGCTGTTCGTTACCCGGCGAGTTGGACTGCGGAAAACCACCAACAATCATGTCGTAATCACGCGAGCGCAAGCGATTGATGTATTGCGAGACGTCGACACGACGAATCACCATTTCGATGCCCAGGTCGGCCAGGTTGCGCTTGTAAGGCAGCAGTATGCGTTCAAATTCGGCCTGGGCGAGCAAGAATTCGAAGCTGACGGGCTTGCCGGTGGCGTCGAGCATCTGGTCGCCTTCGACACGCCAGCCTGCCTCTTGCAGCAACTGGTAGGCGCGTCGCTGCTGTTCACGAATCATGCCTGTGGCCTTGGTCACTGGCAGGGTGAATTCGTCGGTAAATACCTTGGCCGGGATCTTATCGCGCAGTGGCTCAAGTATCTTCAGTTCGGCTTCATCCGGCAGGCCACGGGAGGCCAGTTCGGAATTGTCAAAATAACTCCGGGTGCGGGTGTAGGCGCCATTGAACAGCTGTTTGTTGGCCCACTCAAAGTCAAATAGCAGGCCAAATGCTTCACGCACGCGCGGGTCTTTGAACAGGTCGCGGCGAATATTGAAGATAAAGCCCTGCATGCCGGTGGGGTTGGAGTTTTTCAGTTCTTCCTTGATCAACTGGCCGTTTGCAACGGCCGATACGTCATAGGCCGTCGCCCAGTTCTTGGCGCTGGTCTCCAGCCAGAAGTCGAACTGACCGGCTTTGAGGGCCTGCAAGGCAACGTCGTTGTCGCGGTAGTAGTCGATACGCATGGTGTCGAAATTGTAGAAACCACGATTGACTGCGAGGTCCTTGCCCCAGTAATCCTTGACTCGCTCATAGCGAATGCTGCGACCGGGTTTGACCTCGCTGATCCGATAGGGGCCGCTGCCCAGCGGGATTTCCAGGTTGCTTTTGCTGAAGTCGCGTTCTGCCCACCAGTGTTTTGGCAGTACTGGCAACTGGCCGACGATCAGCGGCAGTTCCCGGTTACCTGCATGCTTGAACTTGAAACGCACTATCAGCGGGCCTTCCACCTCGACGCTTTCAACGTCGGCGTAATAGCCACGGTACATCGGCGAGCCTTTGCTTATCAGCGTGTCGAAGGTGAACTTGACGTCTTCTGCAGTGACCGGCGTGCCGTCATTGAAGCGGGCTTCGGGGCGCAGGTAGAAGCGCACCCAGCTGCTGTCCGGGGCTTTTTCGATCTTCCCGGCCAGCAAGCCATATTCGGTGAAGGGTTCATCCAGGGCATGGACGGTAAGGGTGTCATAGATCAGGCCCAAGTCATCGGCTGAAACCCCTTTGTTGATATAGGGATTGAGGCTGTCAAAGCCGCCGAAACCGGCTTGGCGCAGCGTGCCACCTTTGGGGGCGTCAGGGTTGGCATAGTCAAAATGAGTGAAGTCGGCCGGGTATTTCGGCGCTTCGTCATACAAGGTTACGGCATGTTGTGGGGCGGCCTGGGTCAAGCAGGACAGGCCGAGTAAAAATATGGCGCTGGTTTGAACTGCAAATGAGCGCAGCGAATGCGTCATTGTTTTTTCTCCGTGGGTTTCAGCCACCAGGTACGCAGCCCCAATGTGTAGGGCGGTGTGGGGACATGAGCAAAGCGATTGCGATAAGCCAGTCGATGATAATTGATGTACCAGTTGGGGATGCTGTAATAACCCCAGAGCAACACGCGATCCAGAGCACGGGTTGCTGCAACCTGCTCATTACGGGTTTGCGCCGAGAGCAGCTTTTCAACCATGGCATCCACTACCGGACTGTCAATACCAGCATAATTCTTGCCACCTTTGACCTTGCCCTGGCTGGAGTGGAAATACAGCGATTGCTCAAGCCCCGGGCTTAGTGTTTGCGGAAGTGTCAGGGAAATCATGTCAAAGTCGAATTGATCAAGGCGCTGCTTGTACTGGGCGCGGTCGACGCTGCGCAGGTTTGCCTGGATGCCGAGGATCGCCAGGTTCTTGGCAAAGGGCTGGTAGATGCGCTCAAGGCTTGGGTTAACCAGCAACAATTCAAATTCGAAGTGCTCACCCTTGCCATTGACCAGGCCATTCACCGAAGGCTTCCAGCCCGCATCGGCCAATAGACCCAAGGCGCGGCGCAAGGTTTCCCTTGGAATGCCATGACCATTGGTTTTGGGCATGACAAAGGGGTCGGTAAAGAGTTTTTCCGGCAGCTCACTGCGGTAGGGTGAAAGCAACAGCCACTCGGCGCCGCCCAACTTGCCGGTGGCAGAGAACTCGCTGTTTGGATAATAGCTGTGCGCACGGGTGTAGGAGTTGTTGAACAGCGTGCGATTGGTCCACTCGAAATCAAACATCAAGCCCAGTGCCTCACGAACCCTGACATCGGCAAATAGGGGGCGCCGGGTGTTCATGAACAGCGCCTGGGTCTGGGTTGGAATCTTGTGGGGGATTTCTGCGCGGATAACATCACCACGTTGCACGGCCGGGAAGTTATAGCCATTGGCCCAGTTCTTGGCTTGTTGCTCGATGTAGAAATCAAACTCACCGGCTTTGAAGGCCTCGAATGCCACATTGCTGTCGCGATAAAAATCGACACGCACCTTGTCGAAGTTGTATTTGCCGCGGTTTACGGCCAGGTCTTTGCCCCACCAGTTTTTCACGCGCTCAAATGTCAGGCTCCGGCCGGGGCTGACCTGGGTGATTTTGTAGGGGCCACTGCCCAATGGCGGTTCATAGGTGGTGGCGGTGAAGTCGCGATCCTTCCAGTAGTGCTGGGGCAGCACCGGTAGCTCGCCAAGACGCAATATCAACAGGGGATTACCCGCACGCTTGAACACAAAGCGGATGCGATGCCGGTTGAGGATATCAACGCGCTTCACTTCCTGCAGGTTGGTGCGGTATTGCGGATGGCCTTCCTTGAGCAGGGTGCGGTACGAGAAGGCAACGTCATAGGCGGTAATCGGCTTGCCATCGTGAAACCTGGCGTTTTTGCGCAGGTTGAACACCACCCAGCTGCGATCTTCACTGTATTCGACTGTTTCGGCGATCAAGCCATAGCTTGATGCTGGCTCATCCCCGGATGGGTCATAGGCGCCAGTACCGACCATCAGCGGCTCATTCATCTCCGTCACGCCGTACTGCAGGAAGTTTGCAGTCGAGATCGGGCTCGAGCCTTTGAAAGTATAGGGGTTGAGGGTATCGAAGGTGCCTGAGGCCATCATGTGCAGGGTGCCACGCTTGGGCGCATCAGGGTTTACCCAATCGAAATGGGTAAAGCTGGCTGAGTACTTGAGCGCACCGAATTGAGCATAGCCATGGCTCTTGATAATGGTTGCCCCGGCAGGGAAACACACTAAAAGGCTGAGCAGTAATGGGATGAGGCGACGTATCAAGTGATATATCCGATCCGTGGCGGCTATGGGCATCTTGCCCGGTACAGTAACAGCTTGTATCGACAGGAAAAAGACTAGGCGCTCGAGTGACTTGGCCGCATGCGCTGGATACAAAACAATCCAGCCCTTGAAGGCTTGTCAGCCAGGCCCGCAGTGGCGCTGCAGTCATGACAGCAGGTTTTGCCCAGGCGAAATCCGGCCTGTTGTATCTTGTCCATTGCGTTAGAGGCGACGGCCGGTTTGATCGTCACACCCAGTGGCTTATTATTTTGTTGAAGCCAAGCAGCATCAGCGCTTGGCTTGTGTGCTGAGTCCTAGCGCGGCAGGCGCAGGGTCAGGGTTTGCCCGGGGCGTAATGCGCTGCCTGTGCGCGGGTTCCAGGTCCTCAGGTGCTTTACCGGGACTTTGAAACGCTGGGCGATTACCGACAAGGAGTCGCCTTTGCGCACTTTGTAGTAGGTGACAGTATCTTGCTTGCGGCTCGCTGCTGATTTAGTGCTCGAGGGGCTTGCCATGGCCAGGGTCTGGCCGATTTTCAGCTTGTTCCCGCTCAGCTTGTTCCAGCGCTTGACTTCAGAGACCGACACTTTGTTGGCCTTGGCGATGGACCACAGGTTGTCGCCTGGTTTTACCCGGTAACTGCGTGGTGTCGGGCGGGTGCTGGCAAGTTGCTGGTTAGCTTCACCTGCGCGCATTGGCAGGCTCAGGTTTTGGCCAACACGTAACCTGTTGCTGGTGAGCTTGTTCAGCTCGCGGATGCCACTGACGCTGGTGTGGTAGCGGTTGGCGATGCTGCTCAGGGTGTCGCCCCGGCGGACTTTGTATTCTTGCCAGCTGACCATGGCCTGCGGCTTCATGGTCGATAAGGTCGCGGTCAGTTGTTCGGCTTTTTCGACAGGCACCAGCAGTCTGGGCGGGCCGTCCATGGTGATGCGACGCTTGAAGGCCGGGTTGAGTTGGTACAGCTCATCTTCATCAAGATCCATCATTTGCGCAATCTTCGACAGATCCATGTTCTGTTTCAGGGCAACCTGTTCGAAGTAGGGCTGGTTGGCAACCGGGCTGAGACTGATGCCATAGGCCTTGGGTGTCATGATCACTTGCGACAGGGCCAGTAGCTTGGGCACATAGTTCTGCGTTTCAGTCGGCAGCGAGAGGTTCCAGTAGTCGGTTGGCAGGCCAAGTTTCTGGTTGCGCTCTATGGCTCTGCTGACCCTGCCTTCGCCCGCGTTGTAGGCGGCCAGTGCGAGCAGCCAGTCGCCGTTGAACATATCGTGCAGGCGCGTCAGGTAGTTCATCGCTGCATTGGTCGATGCCATGACATCACGGCGCCCGTCGTACCAGCTGGTCTGGCGAAGGTTGAAATGCCTGCCGGTGGCTGGCATGAATTGCCACAGGCCAACAGCATTTGCATGAGAAAGGGCGAGCGGGTTGTAGGCGCTTTCAATCATCGGTAGCAATGCCAGTTCAGTGGGCATATCGCGCTCTTCGAGCTGCTCGACGATGTAATGGATGTAAGGGTTGCTGCGCTCGCTGGCATTCTCGATGAACGAGGGGTTGCTGACAAACCAAAGGCGCTGTTGCTCGATGCGCGGGTTGATACCTATGATGTCTTGCAGCTGGTAACCATCGCGCACCCGTTCCCAAATATCAGTAGCGACATGCTTTTTGGGCTGGGTGTTGAGCCATACAGGTTCTGGTTTATGGCGTTGGACTGCCGCCATTTCGTTACTGGTTTGTGGCGTACTTTGACAGCCGGCCAGGGTCGCGCAGAACACCACCACGAGCGCTTGAGCGCTTTGTGCTAATGCCTTTGAATTCAAGGGTTTGCGTGGTGATAAAAGCATTAGCGGTGATGGTCTTCCAGATGCAAAGGTCGGGCGATTCTAGAAACCGTTTTTACGCTGGTCAAGTTTTGACCAGCGTTTTGTGGTTGTGTCGACTTTTTAGAAGTTGTCTTTCCAGGCGCGAAGTTCAGCAAATGCCTGCACGGCCGAGCGTTCACGGGGACCGTTCCGCTCGTCTAGTTTTTGCAGAATAGACCGTGACTGGGAGCGCAGAAAAGGGTTGGTTGCCAACTCCAAACTTAAGTTGGTAGGCAGGCTGATCTGGTCATTTTCGCGCCATTGCGTGACATCGCTGATGCGCTGGGCGATATCCTGGTTATCAGGTTCGGCTGCTTGGGCAAAACGCAAGTTGCTCAAGGTGTATTCGTGGGTGCAGTACACTGCCGTATTGGCAGGCAGCGCGGCCAGGCGGCTGAGCGAATCATGCATCTGTTCGGGCGTGCCTTCGAATAAACGGCCACAACCTGCTGCAAACAGGGTGTCGCCGCAAAACAGCAGGTCGAGCTCGCTTTGGTAATAGGCAATGTGCCCCAGCGTGTGGCCTGGAACCTCAATGATTTTGAAGGTTTGCCCCAATACTTGGACTTCATCACCTTCGCCCAATGCCAGGTCACGGGCCGGGATCTTTTCATTGGCGGGGCCGGTCACGCGGGCGCCAGTGGTTGCTTTCAACTGCTCGACACCGCCCACGTGGTCAAAGTGATGGTGGGTTATCAGGATATCCGTAAGTTTCCAGCCAGGGTTGCTGGCCAGCCAGTTCTCGACGGGGGCGGCGTCGCCTGGATCAACCACGGCACAGTGGCCTAGCTCGGGGTCTTGTAACAACCAGATATAGTTGTCAGAGAATGCAGGTAGGGCTTCGATGTTTATCATGGTCGTCAGTCGCCAAGGTTTAAACAAAAGCGCATCTTAGGCTTGACTCGCCCTAAGGGCTACGCAGGAATTGATTAATGTCAGATCAGCAACGCTCAGAAAAGCCGTTTGCCGACGCCGATGCACAGTGGCTGAGCTTGATCGCCAGTGCCCGACATTGGTTTGAGGGGCCTTATGGGCAGCTACTGCTTGAAAGTGAGCAGCCTGTGCTCGAAGAGGAACTTGCACGCTTCTTCGGCAGTTACATGCTGCACTATGGACCAACTGCAGGCGAGCTGCCCGAGGCCGCTCAAATTCAACATAGCGTGCGTGTCGGGCCACCATTTGCAGGGGTGGATATCGCTTGCGAAGAACAGGCCTGGCCCATGACCGAACACGCTGCCGATGTAGTGATGTTACAGCATGGCCTGGATTTCAGCCTGTCTCCACACGGATTGCTACGTGAGGCTGCGCACAGCGTCAGGCCGGGCGGGCATTTGTTGATCGTTGGCATCAACCCGGCCAGCAGTTGGGGCTTGCGTCATCTGTTGGTTCGCGACGTACTGCACCAGGCGCGCTGCATCTCCCCCAATCGGGTTTGTGATTGGCTGCACCTGCTGGGCTTTGCGCTGGAGAAACGTCGCTTCGGGTGTTATCGTCCGCCGCTTGCTTCCCGCGCCTGGCAGGGCCGGCTGGCGCCGTTGGAGTCCTGGGGGCGGTCTTGGCAAGCGCCTTGTGGTGGTTTCTATCTATTGGTGGCGCGCAAGCTGGTCGTGGGCTTGCGGCCATTGCGCCAATCCCAGCGTGAGCCCATGGGGGCGCTGGTGCCGATGCCGGTGGCCAAGGTTAGTCGCCGGGCTGCTGGCAAGCCCTAGCCAATATGCCTGATACCGGGCGGTTTGATTTACCTTATCGAGAGAAAAGCGCTGCATGTCAGAACAAGTTGAGATCTATACCGATGGCGCGTGCAAGGGAAATCCTGGTGTAGGTGGCTGGGGTGCCTTGCTGGTGTTTAAAGGTGTCGAGAAGGAGTTGTGGGGCGGCGAAGCCGAGACCACCAACAATCGCATGGAGCTGACAGCGGCAATCCGCGCCCTGGCTGAGCTAAAGCGCGAGTGCAATGTGCGTCTGGTAACCGACTCTCAATATGTCATGCAGGGTATCCAGGACTGGATGCCAAACTGGAAGAAGCGTGGCTGGAAAACCGCCGCCAAGCAGCCGGTGAAGAATGCCGACCTGTGGCAGCAGTTAGATGAGCAAGTAAATCGCCATCAAGTGACCTGGCAGTGGGTGCGCGGCCACACCGGCCATCCAGGCAACGAGCGGGCCGATCAACTGGCTAATCGCGGTGTCGATGAAGTCAGAAGCACCCAGTTCGGCTAACCTGCAGTCTTCCTCTATTCGTCGCGGCCCTGGTCTGGCCGCTCAATGGCCAGCGCCACGCCCTGGCCACCGCCGATGCACAGTGTCGCCAAGCCTTTCTTGGCATCGCGCTTGATCATCTCATGCAGCAGGGTTACCAGGACACGGCAACCCGAGGCTCCAATCGGGTGGCCCAGGGCGATGGCGCCACCGTTGACATTGACCTTCTGGCTGTCCCAGCCCAGTTCCTTGCCTACTGCCAGCGCTTGAGCGGCGAAGGCTTCATTGGCTTCAATCAGATCCAGGTCCTCCAGTGTCCAGCCTGCTTTTGACAGGCAGCGTTTTGTCGCGCTCACCGGGGCGATGCCCATTATCGCCGGGTCGACACCAGCATTGGCATAGCTGGCGATCCTTGCCAAGACTGGCAGTCCGAGCGCCTGGGCTTTGGTGGCGCTCATCAGCAGCACGGCGGCGGCGCCATCATTCAAGCTCGAAGCATTGCCGGCGGTGACAGTGCCGTCCTTTTTAAAGGCGGGCTTGAGCTTGCCGAGGCTTTCAGCGGTCGTGCCAGGGCGAGGCTGCTCGTCAGTGGCGAAGGTCACGGGATCGCCCTTGCGCGAGGGGATCAGGATTGGAGTGATTTCCTCGAAAAAACGGCCGGCCTCAATGGCGGCAACGGCTTTTTGCTGGGAGCTGGCCGCGAAAGCATCTTGTTCTTCGCGGGAGATTGCATATTTGTCGACCAGGTTTTCGGCAGTGATACCCATGTGGTAGTCGTTGAACGCGTCCCACAGGCCATCTTGAATCACAGTGTCCACCAGTTTCGAATGCCCCATGCGCAGGCCGGTTCGTGCGCCTTGCATGACATAAGGCGCCAGGCTCATGTTCTCCATGCCGCCGGCGATAACCACCTCTGCATCCCCGCAGCGAATGGCTTGGGCAGCAAGATGCAGAGCCTTGAGACCCGAGCCACATACCTTGTTCAGGGTCATGGCCGGGACGGCGTGGGGTAAGCCGGCAATGATCGATGCCTGGCGGGCCGGGTTCTGGCCACTGCCAGCAGTCAGTACCTGGCCGAGGATCACCTCATCAACCAGCGCGCCGTCAATCCGGGTCTGTTCCAACAGGCGGCGAATCACGGCTGCGCCCAGCTCCGGCGCTGGTACAGTTGCCAATGCACCCTGAAAACTGCCAATGGCTGTGCGCGTTGCGGCTACGATGACGACATCATTCATTTGAGGTTACCTCGTAAAGGGTCCGTGCCTGGCAAGGCTGCGGCGAGTAGCAATGAATAAAAAAGCCTTGCCACCGACGGTGGAGATGGCAAGGCGAGGGAAGGGGAATTAGAAGGTCATTTCCGGGACATGGTCGGGGATGATCAGGCGGCCAGCTGTTTTTTCGGCAATTTCCTCGACGCTGATTCCGGGCGCTCGTTCGCGCAGGATAAATGCACCGTTTTCGATCTCAAGGTAGGCCAGGTCGGTCAGCACTTTCTTGATGCAACCCGCGCCTGTGAGGGGCAGGGTGCAACGACTGAGCAGCTTGGATTCGCCGTCTTTGGAGGCGTGGGTCATGGTCACGATAATATTATCGGCCCCTGCAACCAGGTCCATGGCGCCGCCCATGCCTTTGATAAGCTTGCCGGGAATCATCCAGGAGGCAATGTTGCCTTCGACGTCCACCTCGAAAGCACCGAGCACGGTCAGGTCGACATGGCCGCCACGGATCATGGCGAAGGATTCGGCCGATGAAAAAATCGATGCGCCCTTTACTGCGGTAACAGTCTGTTTGCCGGCGTTGATCATATCGGCATCAACATGCTCATCTTTGGGGAATGCACCCATGCCGAGCAGGCCATTCTCCGATTGCAGCATCACCTGGATATCATCCGGTACATAGTTGGCCACCAGCGTTGGAATGCCAATGCCCAGGTTGACGTAGTAACCGTCCTTGAGCTCGCGGGCAACGCGCTGAGCCATTTGTTCGCGGGTAAGTGCCATGAGCGGCCTCTCCTTAATATGGGTGGCTCACGCCAGTACGGTGCGTTTTTCAATGCGCTTTTCGAAGTGCCCCTGGATGATGCGGTCGACGTAAATGCCGGGGGTATGGATCTGCGCCGGATCGAGCTCGCCGGGTTCGACGATTTCTTCAACCTCGACCACTGTGATGCGTCCTGCAGTCGCGGCCAGCGGGTTGAAGTTCTGTGCCGTGTGGCGATAGATGACATTGCCGAAATGATCGGCTTTCCAGCCTTTGACTATGGCGAAGTCACCGGTAATCGAAGGCTCCAGGATGTAGTGACGGTCGCCGTATTGACGGACTTCCTTGCCTTCAGCCACGGGCGTGCCGTACCCGGTGGCGGTGAAGAACGCTGGAATCCCGGCCCCACCTGCGCGCAGCTTTTCCGCGAGAGTGCCTTGTGGCGTCAGTTCGACTTCCAGCTCGCCGTTGAGCAGCTGTTGTTCAAAGAGCGCGTTTTCGCCGACGTAAGAGGCAATCATCTTGCGAATCTGCCGGTCTTCGAGCAATACACCCAAGCCAAATCCATCGACGCCGCAATTATTGGAAACCACGGTCAGGCCCTTGACCCCGAGCCGGCGGATCTGGCCAATCAGGTTTTCCGGGATGCCGCAAAGACCGAAGCCCCCGGCCAATACAGTCATGCCATCAGTGAGGCCGGCGAGTGCCTCCTCGTAGCTGTTCACGCGTTTATCGAGCCCTGCCATCTGCTTGCTCCTATGGATGTGGCATCGGTCCTGGACCGGAGATGGCTTCAGTGTCGTTTGCTGGGTATTATTTGTTAAGTTTGTTTTTTATTGGTATTGATAGGTTTTTCTGAATAATGACCATCAAGCAGCTTCGCGCCTTTCTGGCTGTTGCCCAGACCTTGTCCTTTGCCCAGGCCTGCCAGCATTTGCACCTTTCCCAGCCGGCCTTGAGCCTGGCGATCAAGACCCTTGAGGAGTCGCTTGGTGGTCCGTTGCTGGTGCGCACGACCCGCAGCGTGGCGCTCACCCGTGAAGGTGAGGTGCTGTTGCCAATGGCGCGCAGGCTGGTCGCCGATTGGGATAATGCCGAGGAGCACCTGCGCCAACATTTCACCCTTCAGCTTGGCCGGGTGGCGATTGCCGCGCTGCCGTCATTTGCCGCAAGCCTGCTGCCCGTTGCGCTCAGGGCCTTTCGCGATGAGCA
This sequence comes from Pseudomonas sp. S9, assembly GCF_000222125.1. Taxonomy (NCBI): domain Bacteria; kingdom Pseudomonadati; phylum Pseudomonadota; class Gammaproteobacteria; order Pseudomonadales; family Pseudomonadaceae; genus Pseudomonas; species Pseudomonas sp. S9. The sequence continues at coordinate 416,441 of NZ_AFFX01000001.1, forward strand.
TCCGAATATCAATGTCACAGTGCACGATGTGATCAATGAGCAGGTGGTTGAAATGGTGCGCAACCACCGTGTTGAGTTGGGTGTGGTGTTGGAGCCGGAATCTCTCGAGGGCTTGGCCTTTATCCCGCTGTATCTGGATCGCTTCATTGCTGTGGTGCCTGGCACCAGTCCGCTGGCCAGCTATCCAGAGCTGCAATGGAGTGATTTGCTTGGCGAGCCCTTTATCGCCCTGCAACGACCTTCTGCAGTGCGAAGCCTGTTGGAGAAGAGCGTAAGCGAATGCCATGGTCGCCTGCCTGTGGCATTCGAAAGTCACCAGCTTGTGACCGTTGGACGCATGGTTTCCCAAGGCCTGGGGGTCAGCGTGGTACCAGGGTTGTGCCGGGAGCAAATGCTGGCGCTTGGAGCATGCTGCGTGGCCTTGAGCCAACCACGGGTGGAGCAGCGGGTTGGTTTGGTTCATCTGGTCGGGAGCACTCTCTCGGCTGCGGCAAAGGCGCTGATCGAGAAACTGATTGAGACCACTAACAGGCGCTAGGATTGGTTCACCCATGTTAAGATTCAGCTTGTGTTTAGAGGCGGGTATGCAATGACGGTTAACAATCAAACGGCTGATAGAAAAGTAGTTCTCGATACGGAAACGACCGGTTTGCCGGTCACCGATGGCCATCGGATTATCGAGATCGGTTGTGTTGAGATGATCGGCCGGCGCCTAACGGGTCGTCATTTTCATGTGTACCTGCAGCCTGATCGCGAGATCGATGAAGGCGCCATCGCCGTCCACGGTATTACCAACGAGTTCCTCACCGACAAGCCGCACTTCAAAGACATCGCCGATGAGTTCTTTGACTTTATCAACGGCGCCCAGTTGATCATCCACAACGCGCCGTTCGACATTGGCTTCATCAATAATGAGTTTGTGCTGCAAGGGCGCCAGGATCGTTCCGACCTGACCGATCATTGCTCGGTGCTCGATACTCTGGTGATGGCCCGTGAGCGCCATCCGGGCCAGCGCAACAGCCTGGATGCATTGTGCAAGCGATACGATGTCGACAACTCTGGCCGTGATCTGCACGGCGCCTTGCTCGATGCCGAGATTCTGGCCGATGTCTATCTGGCGATGACCGGGGGGCAGACCAACCTTTCATTGGCCGGTGATGGCTCCGAAGGCGATGGTACGGGTGGGCGTCAGCAACCTACGCCAATCAAGCGCTTGGCTGCTGATCGTCCCATGACCAGAATCATTGCCGCCAACGAAGCGGAGCTGAGCGAGCATGCGGCGCGTCTGGCAGCGATTGAAAAGTCGTCCGGAGCATTGCCATTGTGGCTGCAGATGGATCAGCCCAAGGTCGAAGCCGAGTCCTGAGAATTATTCGCGCGCGACCTTTTCGTACACTGTGAAGCAGTGGGGGTTCCGCCAGCGTTGCGCAGGCTCTAACCTGAGGTGATAGGCAGGCCGAGACCTGTCACTTTCAGGGACAACACAATGCATAAAGATCTAAAGTTTCCTGTACTGATTGTGCATCGCGACATCAAGGCCGACACAGTCGCCGGCGATCGGGTGCGGGCGATTGCGCAAGAGCTTGAACAGGATGGTTTCAGCATTCTGTCAACGGCCAGCTCGGCTGAAGGGCGTATCGTAGCCTCGACCCATCACGGTCTGGCCTGCATCCTGGTGACCGCCGAAGGTGCGGGGGAAAACAAGCACCTGCTGCAGGATATGGTCGAGCTGATCCGCATTGCCCGCGCCCGTGCCCCGCAACTGCCTATTTTCGCCCTTGGCGAGCAAGTCACTATCGAAAATGCCCCCGCCGAGGCCATGGCTGACTTGAACCAGTTGCGCGGCATTCTCTATCTGTTTGAAGACACTGTTCCCTTTCTCGCACGCCAGGTTGCCAGGGCGGCACGCAACTACCTGGACGGTCTGTTGCCGCCGTTTTTCAAGGCTTTGGTGCAACACACTTCGCAGTCCAACTATTCCTGGCACACGCCGGGACACGGCGGTGGCGTGGCTTACCGCAAAAGCCCGGTGGGGCAGGCGTTTCACCAGTTTTTCGGTGAAAATACCTTGCGTTCGGACCTCTCGGTTTCAGTGCCGGAGCTGGGATCATTGCTCGATCACACCGGCCCGCTGGCCGAGGCCGAGGCCCGTGCGGCGCGTAATTTCGGCGCGGATCACACCTATTTCGTGATAAATGGCACCTCGACCGCCAACAAGATCGTCTGGCACAGCATGGTTGGCCGCGATGACCTGGTGCTGGTGGATCGCAATTGTCACAAATCGATTTTGCATTCGATCATCATGACCGGTGCCATTCCGCTGTATCTGTGCCCGGAGCGCAATGAGCTGGGGATTATCGGGCCGATTCCCTTGAGCGAGTTCAGTCGCGAGTCGATTCAGGCAAAGATCGATGCCAGTCCGCTTGCCCGGGGTCGAGAAGCCAAGGTCAAGCTGGCCGTGGTCACCAACTCGACCTATGACGGGCTCTGCTACAACGCCGAGCTGGTCAAGCAAACCCTGGGCGACAGCGTTGAAGTGCTGCATTTTGACGAAGCCTGGTTTGCCTATGCGGCCTTCCATGAGTTCTATAGCGGACGCTACGGCATGGGCACCAGCTGTACTGAAAACACGCCGCTGGTGTTTACCACCCATTCGACGCACAAATTGCTCGCAGCATTCAGCCAGGCATCGATGATTCATGTGCAAGATGGCGGCGTGCGCCAGCTCGACACCGATCGCTTCAATGAAGCCTTCATGATGCACATTTCAACCTCGCCCCAGTACGGCATTATCGCCTCGCTCGACGTGGCCTCTGCGATGATGGAAGGCCCGGCGGGGCGCTCATTGATCCAGGAAACCTTTGACGAAGCCCTCAGCTTCCGACGCGCATTGGCCAACCTGGGGCAAAATCTCAGCGCCGATGACTGGTGGTTCACCATCTGGCAGCCGCCGCAAGCCTCGGGCACCGATGAAGTTGCAACCGCCGACTGGGTGTTGCAGCCGCAGGCCGACTGGCATGGCTTTGGTGACATTGCCGAAGATTATGTGCTGCTTGACCCGATCAAGGTTACCTTGGTCATGCCTGGGCTCACAGCGGGCGGCAAGCTTGATGAACGCGGTATTCCAGCAGCCGTGGTCAGCAAGTTCCTCTGGGAGCGCGGCCTGGTTGTAGAGAAAACCGGCCTGTACTCCTTCCTGGTGTTGTTCTCGATGGGTATTACCAAGGGCAAATGGAGCACATTGCTCACTGAGCTACTGGAGTTCAAGCGCAGCTACGATGCCAACTTGCCGTTGACCAGCGTATTGCCATCCATTGCCAGGGCTGGTGGTGCGCAGTACCAGGGGCTGGGGTTGCGTGATTTGTGCGATGCACTGCACGACTGTTACCGGGAGAACGCTACGGCCAAGGCCCTCAAGCATATGTACACGGTCTTGCCCGAGGTCGCCATCAAGCCGGCGGATGCCTATAACCAGATGGTGCGCGGCGAGGTTGAAGCGGTGCCTGTGAGTCAGTTGCAGGGTCGCATCGCCGCGGTGATGTTGGTTCCATATCCGCCAGGTATCCCGCTGATCATGCCGGGCGAGCGGTTTACCGCCGCCACGCGCTCAATCATTGATTATTTGGAATTCGCTCGTCGTTTCGATAACAGCTTCCCGGGCTTTGATGCCGATGTGCACGGGCTGCAGCGTCGCGAGGATGCTGACGGAGTGGTGTATACCGTCGACTGCATCAGCCAGTAAACGCTCGGCTACAGGCCTTGATCAGGCATGCCTGCCCTGTGGAGTCGCCATCAGTCGATCAGACTCGGCTGATGGCTATTTTCGATAGATCAATATGTTAGCTGTAGCAGTCAAAGTGATGCTTTAGCCTGAGAAGGTGGCCTGCGTCACAATGGATAGGATCGACATTTATGCCGTGCTTGTTATAGTTGGGCGGCTGTAACTAGAAGAAAATTTTGCGCGCCACCCCTGCCGCTGAGGAACCAAGCCATGGCCGAATACAAAGCCTTTCAGGTTGAATTGGCAGATAAAATTGCCCATGTGCAAATCAATCGCCCGGAAAAAATCAACGCGATGAACGTGGATTTCTGGTCGGAAATCATCGAGATCTTCCGCTGGATCGATGAGACGGACGAGGTTCGGGTTGTCGTGCTTTCAGGTGCAGGCAAGCATTTTTCTTCGGGCATCGACCTGATGATGCTGGCCCAAGTCGCTAATGACCTTGGTAAGGATGTTGGCCGTAATGCCGACGTTCTGCGGCGCAAAATTCTTCAGCTCCAAGCATCCTTCAATGCCGTGGACCAGTGTCGCAAACCTGTGCTGGCGGCGATCCAGGGCTATTGCCTGGGTGGGGCGATTGACCTGGTGTCGGCGTGCGACATGCGTTATTGCACCGAAGATGCGCAGTTCTCAATCAAGGAAATCGATATGGGCATGGCTGCCGATGTTGGAACCTTGCAGCGGCTGCCCCGCATTATCGGCGACGGCATGATGCGTGAGCTGGCCTTTACCGGACGTACAATCGACGGTCATGAAGCCCGTGAAATCGGTTTGGTCAACCGCACCTACGCCGATCAATCGGCATTGCTCGACGGCGTCATGCAGCTTGCTGGGCAGATCGCCGAGAAGTCACCCGTTGCCATCCGCGGTACTAAAGAGATGATTCGCTATATGCGCGACCATCGTGTTGATGATGGCCTTGAGTACATCGCTACCTGGAACGCCGCCATGTTGCAGTCGGCAGACCTGCGTGTCGCCATGGCTGCTCATATGAGCAAGCAAAAGCCGGAGTTCGCCGACTGATGCAGTGCCCGCAATTATCAATATCCAAAGCGCGGGAGGCGCAATAGCTCATGGTTTCCGGTGCTACTTCGCTTAACCTGGTACGTGATGAACTGTTTACGACGATGTTCGAGGCTGAATCGAGCCTTGAGCAATTTATTCTTGAGCGCAACAACGGCAGCCTGCTGCAACAAGCGGTGGAAAGCCTGCAGCAGGTGCGCGGCACACTCAATTTGATCGAATTGGCCGGTGCTGAGCTTCTGGCCCAGGAAGTACTCGACCAGGCCACTGATATTCCAGCCGGTGCCGGTGAAGAGCGTGATGTGCAGATTGCCGCGCTGAGCAATGCCCTGCATGTACTGCGTCGTTATCTTGAAAATGTTGATGTGCATCGCCAGGAAATGCCTGAGCTGTTGCTGCCTGCCATAAACGATCTGCGCCAGGCCGGTGGCCAGCAGCCTTTGCCCGAGAGCTTCTTTTTTAGCGTGCGCCTTGATCAGCCGCGTCCGCGCATAGCGTCGGCGGCGCTGGATGCAGCCGCCAAGGAAGTAGAAGGGCGGCGCTTGCGTCAGATGTATCAGGTCGGGCTGCTGGGCTTTATTCGCGAGCCGAATCCGAAAAGCAGTCTCAAGCTGATGACCCGGGCCATGCAGCGCCTTGATGGACTGTTTGCCAACGAGCCGCGTGGCCGACTCTGCTGGATTTGTGCAGCCGCCCTGGAAGCGCAAAATGAGGGTCTGCTGCTTGCTCGTCAGCCGCGCAAGCAATTGTTCGGACGGGTTGATCGCGAACTGAAGAAGATGTTTCTCAACAGCAGTTATGAGCCGCCGCGCAATTTGCTCAAGGAACTGCTTTATCTGGTTGCCTTGTCCGACAGCAATGGCCCGCAAGTCTCTGCCTTGCGGGCTGTATTCGGCCTGACACCACTGCCGTTTACCGATCATCTGATCGAAGAAGAATCACAGCGCCTGGCTGGGCCTGGTAAATCGGTGATGCGTTCGCTCAGCGCTGCCATCCGCGAAGAGCTTTCCAGCGTCAAGGACATGCTCGACCTGATTGAGCGCGGCACCGTGCAAGCGGATGTCCTGACCAGCCTGCATGCCTTGCTCGGCAAAATGAGCAAAACCCTGGGCATGGTCGGATTAAGCTCGGCGGGTAACTCGCTCAGCGAGCAAGTCCTGGTTGTCGCGACGTGGAGCGAGGGCAGTGTGCCGCCTGTTGCCGAGTTGCATAAGCTGGCAGATACCATTCTCTATGTCGAAGGCATGGTTTCCAGCCTGGATACGGACCAGCCGCGCATGCGCCCAGCGGTCGAGCCGCAACGTAGCGAGGCCGAACTCTTTGCCTATCATCAATTACTCGAAGCACGAATAGTTGTGATCGATGAGGCGCAAGCGGGCCTGGCCTTGAGTAAGCGGGCAATTACCGCCTACCTTGAGTCCAACGGTGATCGCATGCACCTGTCCAATGTGCCATTTAGTCTCCAGGCTGTGCGTGGCGGCCTGTGGTTTCTCGGGCAGGAGCGTGCTGCCGAGTTGATCGGCGCGTGCGCTTCATACATCCAGACGCAGATGGTCGATACCACCCAAATGCCGAGCGAACACATGCTTGAAACCCTGGCCGACGCCCTCAGCAGCCTCGAGTATTACCTGGAAGCCGGGGCTGTGATGCGAGAAGAGACGCGTCCCAGCGTGCTGGATCTTGCGGCTGATAGCGTGCGTACGCTGGGCCTTACGGTTGCCGCCTGATGAACAACCGCTGGCAGCCCGCTATTATTGATCATCGCCAGCCCGGCGGCTGGGCGATTGCCCATTGCAGGCAACACTTCCTGGCCGACAGTAACGGTGTCCTGTTCCCACGAGAGTGGCTGAAAAAAAAAGACATTGAAGTGATAGCCGAGCACGGAATCGGCCACTTTGACGGCGACAGTATTTTCTTGCTTGAGCTTGAATCCGCGCTCGAGCTGCCAGCCTTCAGTTGGCACAGCCTGCGCCAGGTGATGCTTGAAGGCGATGCGGATATGTTCCGCCTGCTCAGTTATGCCGCTCAGATAGGCACCTGGTCGCGCGAGCATCGTTATTGCGGTAGTTGTGCAACGGCGATGCAGCAAGTGCCGGGTGAGCGAGCCATGCAATGCCCGCGTTGCGAGTTGCGCCATTACCCGCGTTTGTCACCGAGCATGATTGTCTTGGTCACACGTGGCGATGAAATCCTCCTGGCGCGTTCCCCACGCTTTGTCAGCGGCATCTACAGCACCTTGGCTGGTTTTGTCGAAGCGGGTGAGTCGGTGGAGCAGTGCGTTGAACGCGAGGTATTCGAAGAGGTCGGCATCCAGGTCAAGAACGTGCAGTATCTGGGCAGCCAGGGCTGGCCGTTTCCGCATTCATTGATGCTTGGCTTCCATGCTGAATATGCCGCTGGTGATATCGTCATGCAGCCAGAAGAAATCGAAGATGCGCAGTGGTTCAGTGTGCATGAGCTGCCGCCATTGCCCGCCAGCCGTTCAATTGCCCGTTACCTGATCGATGTCTATGTGGCGCGCCGGCTAGGCATGCCCGAACCAGTGCTGCCAAGCTAGACGCGCCGTCAACGCCAATACCACCAATATAAACACCGGGCGAATAAACCTGGAGCCACCTCTAATGGCGGTGCGTGCGCCAATATAAGCGCCAACCATCAGGGCTGAGCCCATGCAGATGCCCAGTATCCAGGCGACCTGGCCGCTGGCGATAAATATCGCCAGCGCGCAAATGTTGCTGACAAAGTTCATGGTCCGGGCAACGCCGCTGGCGCGGACCAGGTCAAGCGGGTAGAGCAGCAGTGTGCTGACAGTCCAGAAGGCCCCCGTGCCTGGGCCGGCAACGCCGTCATACAAGCCGAGGCTGATGCTTTGTGGCCATTGGCGACCCTTGGCGATTGGTGCATCGGGATTCAGGGGCGCGTCCGGTGATTTACCGAACAACAGGTACAGGCCACAGCCAAAGACTACGACCGGGAGCATCTGGTTAAGCCACTCGGCCGGCAGCCATTGGGCGATTGCCGCGCCAAGCAGGGCACCAACAGCGGTGCCAATCAATGCGTTGCGCCAGTTGAGCGGGTTGAACAGCTTGCGCCGATAGAAGGTGTAGCTGGCAATGGCGGCGCCAAATGTGGAGCTCAGCTTGTTGGTACCCAGCACCAAGTGCGGCGGTAAACCAGCGGTGAGCAGTGCAGGAATGGTCAGCAAACCACCGCCGCCGGCAATTGCATCAATAAAACCGGCAATAAATGCGACGCCCACCAGAATTAGTAAAGTGGTTGGGTCAACAGCAAGCTCGAAAGGCAGTAGCATAAGAAAACAAGACCTGTGTTCGATTGTTCAGCTCTGGCGCTGGGCGGTGTGGCAGTCGCTGCGCATAATGCCAGCATTTTCATCAATAAGGGATCTGCTTGATGCAATACGATGGCTTGGCCTGGGTAACAGCGTTACTGGCGGTTTTAACGGTGCTGGTTGCCGCACGCATTTTGTTTGGCGGCAATTGGTTGCTTGGTTGGCTCCGTGGCACCTGTGGCTTGTTTTTCCTGGGCTTGGCGGCTCTGGTCGGCTTGGTTGCCTACGACCTCTACAGCTATTCGCCGTTACCGGAAAGCGGACCGCTGGCGACCCTGAGCTTCAAGGCCGATGGCGATAGGTACCAGGTGCAGGTCACCGAAGGCGAAGCCACTCACAACGTCATTATTCAGGGTGACCTGTGGCAACTGGATGCACGCTTGCTGCGCTGGAAAGGCATTGCTGAACTCATTGGTCTCAAGCCTGGCTATCGCCTGCAAAAGCTCACGGGGCGCTTCCTTGCCATTGAACAGCAGTCGATGTCGGTACATGCCCAAGCCGAGCTTGCGCAAAGCCCGTATGGTATTGACCTGTGGCGCTGGCTGCGCCTGGGCAAGCACGACCTGATGATGTTCGATCCCCAGGCGCTACGCGTGACCTACCTGCCAATTGCCGACAATGCACAATATAGGGTCAGCCTGACGCCAACCGGCTTGCTGGCGGAACCGATGAATTCGGCCGCAAAACAGGCGCTCAAGGATTGGAAGTGATCCACTGATCTGCCTAAGCAAAAGGGACCTTGTTGGTCCCTTTTGCTTATAGGCGGGTATGTTGCGAGCTTGCTATGAAAGGAAGCCGCCATCGACATTCAGCGCAACGCCCGTGGTGTAGCTGGAAGCGTCACTGGCCAGGTAGAGCACGGTACCTGCCATTTCGCTTGGGTCAGCTACTCGCTTGAGCGGGATGCGTTGCAGGGCAACCTTGAGAATGGAGTCGTTCTTGGTCAGTGCCGAGGCAAACTTGGTGTCCGTCAGGCCCGGCAGCAGCGCATTGCAGCGAATGCCGAACTGTGCGCATTCCTTGGCAAAGACCTTGGTCATGCTGATGACCGCCGCCTTGGTGACCGAGTAAATACCCTGGAACTCGCCTGGCGACACGCCGTTGATGGAGGCAACATTGATAATGCTGCCACCGCCATTTTGCTTCATCAGCTTGCCGCCTTCGATGGACATGAAGTAGTAGCCGCGGATGTTGACGTCGACGGTCTTCTGGAAAGCCGAAAGATCGGTGTCAAGCACGTTACAGAATTGTGGGTTGGTCGCCGCGTTGTTGACCAGGATATCCAGGCGGCCAAACTGCTCGCGAATCTGCGCGAAAACGTTCTGGATTTGCTCCATTTCGCCAATGTGACAAGCAATGGCTGTGGCTTTTCCGCCTTCGGCGATGATCGCGTCGGCAACCGCCTGGCAGCCCTCGATCTTGCGGCTGGAAACAATTACATGAGCGCCTTGCTGGGCCAGTAGCTTGGCAATGGCTTCGCCAATGCCACGGCTTGCACCTGAAACAAATGCGATCTTGCCGTCGAGGTCAAACAGTTGCGTCTTGGACATACAATTCTCCTGGAATGACTAGCCTAAAGCTGTGATTTATTAATGACCTGCAGGCTCATTTGCTCCAGCAACTTGTTCATCTGGATGAACTGCGCAAAGCGTTTGTCCTGGGTCTGGCCGTGGTAGAAACGGTAGTAAATCTGCTGGACGATACCGGCCAGGCGGAACAAGGCGTAGGTGTAGTAGAAATCGATACTGGCGATTTTTATGCCAGCACGCTCGGCGTAGTAATCGGCGAATTCCTGGCGCGTGAGCATGCCCGGCGCATTGCTCGGTTGGCGTCGCATCAGCTGCATGGGCGCGCAATCGTTCGCTTCGATCCAGTAGGCCAGGGTGTTGCCCAGGTCCATCAACGGGTCGCCAATGGTGGTCAGCTCCCAGTCGAGCACGCCGATGATTTGCATCGGGTTATTCGGGTCGAGGATGACGTTATCGAAGCGGTAGTCGTTGTGCACTATTGCTGGCTTGTGATGATCGGCAGGCATTTTGTCGCACAGCCATGCCTTGACCGGTTCCCACAGCGGTGCATCAGGCGTCAGGGCCTTTTCATAGCGGTCGGACCAGCCGCTGATCTGACGTTGCACGTAGCCTTCAGGCTTGCCCAGGTCACCCAGGCCGCAGGCCTGGTAGTCAACGTTGTGCAGCTCGACCAGCTTGTCGATGAAGCTCATGCACAACTGGCGAGTTTTTTGCGCGTCAAAATTGAGTTCGGCAGGGATGTCAGAGCGCAGGATAATGCCGTTGACCCGCTCCATGACGTAGAACTCGGCGCCAATCACGCTCTCATCGGTGCAGTGCACATAGGCTTTGGGGCAGTAGGGAAAACCGTCATTGAGCTGATTGAGAATACGGAACTCGCGACCCATATCGTGGGCCGACTTGGCCTTGTGCCCATATGGCGGGCGGCGCAGTACAAACTCTTTGTCCGGGTATTCAAGCAAATAGGTCAGGTTCGAGGCGCCGCCCGGAAACTGACTGATGCGCGGCGTGCCGGTCAGACCGGGAATATGTGCCTTGAGGTAGCTGTCTATGGTCGCCGCATCAAGTTCTTCGCCTTCTCGGATGCGGGTGGACTGATCAGTAAGCGCCATTTTTATCCCTTTTGCTTATGATTATGGGCTTGGATTATTGACTAATCTAATATCGGCCGTATGCGGCGACAAGCAATTCACATCGTTATAGATGGGAGTGTTTCTACTTAATCAAGGTGCCTGATTCTTGCCATGAGTTTGAGGCGTCCACGACCATTGGTTGGTAAGGATAGGCGGTCTTCCTGATTATCGGCCGGGCTTGTTTCTGGTGAAAAAAAACCGGAGCCAAGGCTCCGGTTCTACAGATGTCTGCATAACAGTCTTGATCAAAGCAGTGAGTCGGGTGCTTGAGTAACAAGTCACCTGGCTCGGCCGGTCATCAAGCGGTTATTAAACCGGGAACAGTTCGCCCAGTTTCATTGCCAGCATCATGTCGCCTTCGGCGCGCAGCTTGCCAGCCATGAAGGCCTGCATGCCGTCGGTTTCACCGCTGGTGATGCCCTTGAGGGTTTCGGTGTCCATGATCAGGGTCACGTTGGCGTCATCGCTTTCGCCTTGGTGAACGGCGCAAGTACCGTCTTTGACGACCAGATAGTGGTTTTCGCCATCTTCGATGTTGAACTGGAAAACCAGGTCCAGGCCAGCTGCGGCACCGGCGTTGAACTTGGAATTCATGGATTGGACGATGTCTGCAACGCTCATGGTGTGTTCCTTTATTTTCAGGTTTTATTGCGCCTGTGGCGCATGGGTTCAGAACTCAGCGATAGGTGATGAGTTCTGGGGTCTTCTCCAGCGTTAAATGCACATTGCTGTTGAAGGAAGCCAGGCTCACTTGGTTGCCGCGAAAGCGCAGGCAACTCAATGAGGTATTAACGATTTGCCAGTTAAGCTCAAAGGCTTTGTCCGGGCCAATTCCAGTTATCAGGTGGAGCAGGGCGGTAATGGTTCCGCCCGAGGTAAAGACTGCAATGTTTTCTTTGTCATGGGCGCTTTCGAGCACGCGGTTGAGGCCTTGGCTGACTTGATTCACAAAACTGGCCCAGCTTTGCAGCTCAGGCGTGTCGTACTCGCCGCTGATCCAGCGTCCGATCAGGCGGACGAACAAGCGTTGGAACTCACTCCTGTGGTGTACCGCGTTGCGTAATACCTCCAGTGCGTGGGGTTCCTCCGGCAGCATGTCCGGCAGTAGGGTGCGAATAACGGCTTCGGCATCAAACTCATTAAAGGCCGGGTCAATCTGCAGTTGCGGTGTTGCATTGCCCAGGCTACCAAGCGCGGCCAGGGCTGAGGTAGCCGTGTGTTGCTGGCGTTTCAAGCTGCCGCTGAAGCAGCGATCAAGCCTTATGTCTTGCGCTGCCAGGTGCGCACCAACGATCTCGGCCTGGCGGATTCCAATCGGTGACAGTACATCGTAGTCATCCATGCCAAAGGAGGCCTGGCCGTGTCTAATCAGGTAAATTTTGCCCACGTGCGCTGGTATCCAGGTACGTTGAAGTTTAATGAGGGTATGAGCTTCACAGGGATACTGTCAACGAAAAAACATACGCTTGTTTGAATCTCTGTGTTGCACCATCTGCCTCGCGATCAAGTTGCTGGATAATCGAGCTATTCAGCAGCTATCGCCTTGTAATAGCTGATGCGCTGCATTGGGCCTAGTACCTGAGCCTTGCTGTATGAGTTGGCATTTGTCGCTGTTATTAGGTTTGGCCCTCTTGCTAGGCGTTACCGGGGGAGATCGGTATGCTTGGTCGATCTGCCGCCTAGCAGCCTCCGGCACGGTGTTCGGAAGCGCGGTGTGCGTTGTAGTGTTGGACATATCTTGAGGGGATGACGTGGATTTTCTTGCTGATTACGCAGGTTTCTTGGCCAAAACAGTCACTTTGGTGGTGGCGATCCTGGTGGTGCTGGTGGCCATCGGTGCCGCGCGCAGCAAGGGCCGGCGTGCGCCTGGGCACCTGCAGATCAAAAAGCTCAATGACTTCTACAAGCAACTGCGCCATGGCCTTGAAGAGGCTGTGTTGACCAAGGACCAGCTCAAGCAGCGGCATAAGGCCGAGAGCAAGGCGGCCAAACTGGAGAAGAAATCGCCAAGCAGCAAGCCTCGGGTATTCGTGCTGGATTTCGACGGCGATATCAAGGCCTCCGCAACCGAGAACCTGCGTCACGAAATCACAGCCTTGTTGAGTATTGCCACTGCCCAGGACGAGGTTGTACTGCGTCTGGAAAGTGGCGGTGGTATGGTTCACAGCTACGGGCTGGCTTCCTCGCAGTTGGTGCGCATCCGTGATGCGGGTGTGCCCTTGACCGTCTGCATCGACAAGGTTGCTGCCAGTGGTGGTTATATGATGGCGTGCATTGGCGAGAAGATCATTTCTGCCCCATTTGCGCTTCTTGGTTCTATTGGCGTGGTCGCACAGTTACCCAATGTGCACCGCCTGCTGAAAAAGCATGAAATCGATTTTGAGGTACTCACCGCCGGTGAATACAAGCGCACCCTGACGGTCTTTGGTGAAAATACCGATAAGGGGCGGGAGAAGTTCCAGGACGATCTGGAAACTACGCACGAGCTGTTCAAAGGCTTTGTTTCACGTTATCGGCCGCAGCTTGATATTGATGCCATTGCCACTGGCGAGGTCTGGCTGGGCATGGCCGCCCAGGAAAAAATGCTGGTCGATGAGTTGAAGACCAGCGATGAGTACCTTGCCAGCCGGGCCAAGCAAGCCGAGTTGTTCCATCTGCATTTTTCGCAGAAGAAAAGCCTGCAGGAGCGTGTCGGGATTGGTGCCAGCATCGCCCTCGACAAGTTTGTTTTGAACTGGCTAAGCCGTCTCACTCAGCAGCGTTTCTGGTAAGCCTTGGACCTGCGCCAAAACAGCTGACGCTTGATTGATAACCCATGGATAGTTTCTGGAGAGTTGTGATGACTAAGTTCAATGCGTTGATTGCGCGGGAGAAGTCCGATGGTCAATTTGAGCAAGTGGTTGTTCAGCGCGACATAACCGACTTGCCGGCGGGTGATCTGTTGATTCGCGTCAAGTACTCCTCCGTCAACTTCAAGGATGCATTGTCCGCCAGCGGAAGCAAGGCGGTGACCAAGCATTTCCCGCACACCCCTGGCATCGATGCAGCCGGGGTCGTGGAGCACTCCGGCGTCAGTGACTTCAAGGCCGGCGATGAAGTGATCGTCACCGGTTATGACCTCGGCATGAACACTGCGGGTGGTTTGGCTCAATACATTCGCATTCCTGCAACCTGGGCGGTCAAGCGTCCGCAAGGCCTGAGCCTGCGCGAGTCCATGGTCCTGGGAACTGCTGGCCTCACGGCTGCGCTGTGCATTGATAAGTTGCAGTCGGTAGGCACCAACCCTGAGTCCGGACCTATCCTGGTTACCGGTGCCACGGGTGGCGTCGGCACTGTTGCAGTGTCGCTGTTGACCAAGCTTGGCTATAGCGTGACAGCTTCCACTGGCAAGGCTTGGCAGAGTGATTTTCTCAAAGCTCTCGGGGCCAGCGAGGTGGTATTGCGCAGCGAGCTTCAGCAAGGCGAAGAGCGACCGATGCTCAAGGCGCAGTGGGGCGGAGCCGTCGATACGGTTGGCGGTGCGATCCTGTGCAACCTGGTCAAGTCACTACGCTACGGTGCGAGTGTGGCCGCATGCGGCTTGACGGCGGGTGTCGACATGAATGGCACCGTGCTGCCGTTTATTCTACGTGGGGTCAATTTGCTTGGCGTTGACTCGGTGGAGTTGCCGCTGGCGGTGAAAACAGCGGTCTGGAACAAGCTGGCGAATGAGTGGAAGCTCGATACCCTGGACAACCTGGTGACAGAGATCAGCCTTGAGCAAGTGCCTGAAGCCTTGGCAAAGCTGCTTGAAGGCCAGATGGTCGGGCGCGTAGTGGTGGCCTTGTAGTTCAGTCGCCCAGGCCAGGCATTGGTATCGGCTGTGCTTCAAGCACAGCCGTTTGATGAAGAGCGAGCATTATTGACGCTTTGAGGTTACTCGAAGGCGTTTGATCGAACGTTGGTGGGTGTTTTGTTTTTTCCATTGGCGAGGGCTTATGCCCGTCCAGCGTTGAAAGGCGCGTGAAAATGCGCTCAATTCCGAATAGCCCAGTAGTTCGGCAAGCTGGGTCAGGCTGATTGAAGAGTCACGCAGGTAGCGCGTTGCCAAAGATTGTCGCGTTTGGTCGAGCAAGTCCTGGAATGAGGTTTGTTCTTCGGCCAGATAGCGCTGCAAGGTTCTGCTGCTAAGCATCATATAGTCAGCAACCTGTTCGATCGTGACACGGCCATTGGGCAGGAAATTACGCAGCAGTTGCTGCACGTAGCTGGGCAGTTCATTGATTTGCAGCTCATCCAGGCTGTCCAAGTGCTTTTGCAGGACCTTATGCAACTCCTCATCGGCAGAGCTCAAGGGCGTCTCCAGCAGCTTTGCGTCAAACAACCAGGCGTTGTAGGGGCTGTTGAACTGAGGCGTCACATCCCAGGCGCGCCGGTAGCTGTTCAGGTTGGCGAGCGCTGCATGCTGCAACAGCACCCCTTGTGGTCGCCAGCGCGTGCCAAGCAGGGTACGCATCAGTTGAGCACCCACTGAAATGGCAAGTTCAGCCGCCTGGGGCAGGCCCAGTAAGTTCTGTTCTTCTGTGTGATAGCAGAGCAATACATGGTTGCCTTGAACTTCGATACGAACTTCGGCGGCGCCCATGTGCAGGTGGAAGTAATTGCCAAGGTCACGCAGTGCATCGCCAACATTGCGTGCATTGCGGATTAAGTAAATCAGCGGCCCAAATACACTGATACCCTGGTGCAGGCCATAGTGCAGGCCGAACAAGGCGTCATTGCTTCTTTGCGCGCTGATGTTCAGCAAGTTGACAAACTTGCGGTATGAAATCATCGATTCCTGGCTTTCGAGGACATCGGCGGGCAGCTTGGCTTCAGCGAGAAGCGCGCCGGGATCCAGCCCCTTGCTGAGGGCGAACTCGTGGTAACCCGATAACACAGAGGCGCGTGCAAAGTCAGTCATACCTTGGCCATTTATTGTTTTATCTGGTGGTCAGGCAAAAAGTTGCTAAACCCTATTCTCTGGCTTTGCTTGGGCAATTTCCTGGCCAGGTGCAGAACCATTGAGCAAAATGAAGTGCCTATAGTTCACGCCGCGAGTTCACACCGCGTATTGCGGTATCGCACGGCCTTGGCCAGCTGCTTTCAAGCGAATTGAGGTGGCGCTAATAGTCTAGTTGTTGTCATTTAATGTCAAGTTTTAGGTTGATTTACAGGGCGCAGAACTCCATGCGCAAAATGTTGCTGAGTAAAGCTTGCAAACGCAATGAAGTGACTATTCAATCGGCGACAGGACGCACTGATGATTCAATGGGTTAGCTCCCCAGCATAATAAGGATTAGGTTTTGTTTTACGCTCGCACTTTGCTGATTGGTTTGCTGATGGTCGCGCTGGGAAATACCCCCTTGTTGGCAAATGAGTCACCCGCTCCGGCTATGGCTCAACATTCCGAAGGCTATGCAGCAGAGGGTGCATGCGATGCTTGCCACACTCAGCAGGTCAACGACTGGAAAGGCTCCGACCATGATTGGGCGATGCGCAAGGCCACGGCAGAGAGTGTCCTGGGTAATTTCAATAACGCGACCTTTAAAGATGGCGACGTAAAGGCGCGATTCTTTAAGCGCGACAACAAGTACTTCGTCAATATCGAAGGTGAAGACGGCAAGCTCAAGGATTTCGAGATTGCCTACACCTTTGGTCACGATCCCTTGCAGCAGTATCTGGTCGAGCTTGATCGCGGCCGCTTGCAAAGCCTGACTATCGCTTGGGATGCCCGCTCCAAGGCTGCGGGTGGCCAGCGGTGGTTTTTTTTTTATCCAGGGCAGAAGTTCACGCCTGATGACGGGCTGCATTGGACGGGCCGTTATCAAAACTGGAATGCGATGTGCGCAGATTGCCATTCAAGCAACCTGCAAAAAAACTACGACGACAAAACCGACTCGTTCGCGACCACCTGGCATGAGCAGAATGTGGGCTGCCAAAGCTGCCATGGTCCGGGACAAGCGCACGTCGATTGGGCAGGCAAGCTCAAAGCGCAGTCCCCTACAGAGCAAAGCTACAGCTCGGCTGCGGATATCGGATTGTCGGTCGACTTCAAAAAACTGGGCAGCCACGGCCTGGTCGAGCAATGTGCACGCTGCCACAGTCGTCGCCAGTCATTGGATGTGGGGCCGGCTCCTGGGGAGCCGCTGTTGAACGCCATGTTGCCGTCGACCTTGCGTCCGGATCTTTATCATGCCGATGGCCAGATTGACGGCGAGGTCTATGTCTATGGCTCATTCACCCAAAGCAAAATGTTTGCGGCCGGGGTGACATGCACGGATTGCCACAACCCCCACAGCAACAAGGTCAAGATTGAAGGCAATGGCCTGTGCCTGCAGTGCCATACCGAAACTCCGCCAGAGCGCTTTCCAAGCCTGCGGGCGAAAAACTACGATACCCCTGAGCACCATCATCACCCGGTTGGTTCAGAAGGCGCTCAGTGTGTTAACTGCCACATGCCGAGCAAGACCTACATGGTGGTCGACCCCCGGCGTGACCACAGCTTCCGTATTCCACGCCCCGACCTGGATGAGGTTACCGGCAGTCCGGATGCTTGCACGGCATGTCATACCGATCAAAAGCCGAAGTGGGCCGCTGATGCGATCAAGGGTTGGTTTGGTAAACCTGCGTTACCCACCCATTATGGTGAAGCCTTCCAGGCTGTGCGCCAGGGCCATCCGGATTCGATTAGCCAACTGGCTGGCTTGATTGCCGACATGGGCAAACCTGAAATCGTGCGGGCAACGGCAGCTGATCAGCTTTCGAACCTGGGCGCGCCAGCTGTCTCGGCACTGGAGCCTGCTCTCAAGGATGACAGTGCCTGGGTGCGCGCCAGTGCAGCTTCAGGCTTTGTCGGCTTGGCCCCTGTCGATCGGGTCAAGCATCTGTTGCCGCTCATGGATGACCCGCACTTGGCCGTCAGAGATGAAGCCGTGCGCGCCCTGGCCGGTATTCCACTGATCGCACTGCCCAAGGATCGCCGCGAAGACTTCCAGGCTGCGTTGAAAGATTATGAAAAACGCTTGCGCGGCAATGCCGATCTGCCAAGCAATCGCCTTAACCTTGCAGTGCTGATGGAGCGCCAGGGACGTGTACTTGAGGCGCTTGAACAGTACCGTGAAGCATTGAAGCTTGATCCTTACTTCTCGCCAGCGCGGGTTAACCTGGTGACATTGGCGAATAACAACCTGCGCCAGGACGAGGCGATCAAGGCGCTGCGCGAAGGCCTGGCGCTGCCTGATATGCCCAAGGGGGATCACGGCAACCTGGCCTATATGTTCGCCTTGTTGCTGGTCGAGTCAGGCAAGCCGGAGGAGGGCTTGAAGTGGATGAGTACTGCCGCCGAGGAGCTGCCTGATAATCCGCGAGTCCTGTACAACCAGGGGTTGCTCTACATGAAGCTCCAGCAACCTGAACAGGCGGTCAAAGCACTGGAGGCGAGCAATGCGCGAAACCCCAATGATGCGGATGTGCTCTACGCATTGCTGTTTTTGAATGCCACGTCGGGCAATCGTGAAAAAGCTGCTGAATACTTCCAGCGCATGCAGCAGGTTGCACCGAACGACCCACGCTTGCAGCAACTGCAGAAGCAGGGCGGTCCACGCTAGGGCAACTTGCAGGCTTGCTCAAATGGCAAGCCTGCAAGCGAACGGCTGTTTATGGATGACGCCTAGGATTGCGCGGCTCGGCGGTTGGCGCTGGCTTGGACCACCCGTTCAGCCGGAACCCGCAATTGTCGCAAGAGATACTCCGCGAAGGGGGCAGGGTAGCCTTGTCGTTCTATGGCAAGCTTCATGCAGTGCAGCCAGGCTTCGCTGTGAGCCTGGTCGATTGGCCACTTGGCATGGAATGCCGGGATTGAGATCGAGCCGTATTTTTCGCTATACAGCCTGGGCCCGCCCAACCAGCCGCTTAGAAAGCATGCGAGCTTGTCGCGCGCCATATCCAGGCTGGCAGGATGCATTGCCCGCACCTCTCCAGCTTGTGGCTCGCTGTCCAGCAGCAGGTAAAAGTCATCGACCAGTCTACGTATACCTTCAATACCACCGGCGGCCTGGTAAGAGGCATCGGCGTTGCCGTATTGGTTTGCTGTGGTCATGGCAATGAATGTCCTGGTTTCAGCGTTGTGCAGCCTCTGGCGCGGTTGTTTGCGATTAGAGGCCAATTGCAGTCTATGCTCAGAGCATTAGCCTAAATCAGGGAGCCGGCACATGGGATCTAAAATTTTTGGACTGATAATTCTGGCCCTGGATATCTGGGCAATCATCAATATCGTCAAGAGTAATACCGATACTGGCAAGAAGATATTGTGGGTCATCCTGGTGCTGTTATTGCCAGTTGTTGGCTTGATTATCTGGGCGATCATGGGGCCGCGAGGCAACGTCAAGCTATAAGGACAGCAGCGCCTGCTCGGGGAATGAGGCACCTTCCAGGGCGAGCAACTGCGCCTTGCGCTGCAGGCCGCCAGCATAGCCGGTGAGGCTGCCGTCGCGACCTATGACGCGGTGGCAGGGAATGATCACCGAAATCGGGTTGGCACCGTTCGCCGTGCCCACCGCGCGCACGGCCTTGGGCTTGCCAATCTGTTCGGCGAGCCGGCTGTAAAAGCTGGTTTGGCCGTAGGGAATAGCTTGCAGGGCTTTCCACACACTTTGCTGAAAAACCGTGCCTTGGGGCGCCAGGCGCAGGTCGAAGCGTCGGCGTCGTCCGGCAAAGTATGCATCCAGTTGCAGGCACACATCATCGAACTGCCTGGCTGCAAATTGCCAGTCTTCACCGATGTTCCATGGATGCCGCGGTACATCCATCAATAGTTGTTGAAGGCCTTTGTCGTCGCCACTGAGAAACAAGCGGCCAATTGGGCTGTCGTGGTATCGGTAGACCACCGTCATAACTCCGAATAGTTTTGGCACAGATAGGCCGCTGCATAGGCTCGCCAGGGTCGCCATGCCCGGGCATGGGCCTGCAACTGCCGGGCGCTGATACCTTGCTCTCCCCAGATTGGAGCCTTGAGCAGGCCCAGGTCGCTGGCAGGAAATGCATCGGGTTCGCCGAACGCACGCAAGGCAATATATTCCGCGGTCCACGGGCCAATGCCGGGCAGGGCGCAGAGCTTTTCGACCAAGGCGAGGTAACCCTGCTGCATACTCAGGTTCAATTCTCCGCTTGCTATCTGCCCAGCAAAATATTGCAGCGTCTGGACACGTTTGCCGGGCATGCCGATACCTTCAAGGTTCGCCTCGGCGATGGCGCGGGGCGATGGGAACAGTCGCTCAATACCTTGTGGATTGCTACCGCTCAGGGGTTCGCCCAGGCGGCTGACCAATCGGCCGGTCACGGTGACGGCGGCCTTTACCGTAACCTGTTGGCCCACGATTGTGCGCACCGCTTGTTCAAACGGATCGAAGGCAATGGGCAGGCGCAGCCCAGGCATTCGCTCGACCAACTGAGCAACATGCGGGTCGCTGCTGAAGTGTCGGGCGATTGCCAGCGGGTCGGCATCCAGGTCAAACATGCGTCGAACGCGCAGGGTTAATTCGTCGATGCAGCCAAGCGCCGATGGGCTAACGCTGAGCTTGAGGGCATTTTGCTGCGTCAGCGGCTCGATCTTGAACCAGCCGCAGTGAGCGCCGAGTTGGAAACTGCGCGTATAGCTGTTATCGCTCAGGTGTTCGACCCCCGTGAGCTTGCGCAGAGCAAAATGTGCATGGAACTGTTGCCAGTTCCATGGCGGGTTGTAAGTCAGCAACACGGCTGAGTCGTTGATGGTTTGCATTACCTGACAATACCTTTGTGGGGTTGTTTTGTCAGGGGCTAAACGCAATCGAGGTTCGACCTGTCATAAGGCGCAACGTAGAATAGCGACCTTGATCTGTTTGACCGCTACCATGGCCGGTAATCGCGCAGGCTGAGGCCACTAACGCGATATCGGTTTTCGTTGATTTTTCTCGACATCCGCCGCAGTTACGGATGTCAGTCATGTTCTGAGTTTGCCAGGAGCACGCCCTTGTCCGATTATCAAGAAACCCTTTACCCAGGCTACGGCCAGCGCTTTGCAATGGATAAACTGCTGCACGAGGTTCGCACTGAACATCAGCATTTGGTGATCTTTGAAAATGCCCGCATGGGCCGGGTAATGGCACTTGATGGCGTGATTCAGACCACTGAAGCTGATGAGTTCATCTACCACGAAATGCTCACCCATGTTCCTATCCTCGCCCATGGCCTGGCCAAGCGGGTCTTGATCATCGGTGGCGGTGATGGCGGCATGCTGCGTGAAGTGTGCAAGCACGATACGGTCGAGCACATCACCATGGTTGAAATCGATGGCACCGTGGTCGATATGTGCAAGGAGTTCCTGCCCAATCACTCCAGCGGCGCCTATGACGACCCACGGTTAAACCTGGTCATTGATGATGGCATGCGCTTTGTTGCCACCACCGAAGAAAAATTCGACGTGATCATTTCCGACTCGACTGACCCCATAGGTCCGGGCGAAGTGCTGTTTTCTGAAAACTTCTACCAGGCCTGTCGCCGTTGCTTGAACGATGGCGGCATCCTGGTTACACAAAACGGCACGCCCTTTATGCAACTGTCGGAAGTGCAAACCACAGCAGGGCGCATGAATGGCTTGTTCAGCGACTGGCATTTCTACATGGCGGCGGTGCCGACCTATATCGGCGGCAGCATGACGTTTGCCTGGGGCAGTACTGATCCTTCGTACCGAAAGGTTTCGCTGGAGACCTTGTGCGCGCGCTTCTCCGGTAGTGGCATTGTGACTCGCTATTACAATCCGGCGATTCACATCGGCGCCTTCGCCTTGCCGCAGTACGTGTTGCAGGCGATCAACAAGCCCAGCAATGACTGTATTGAGTAACTTCCAAGCAATACAAAGGGCCTGCCAAGGCCCTTTTTTGTGGGTCAATGCCAAGCAGAAACAAATTGTGCCAGCGCTGCGGTTAGAAATGCAGGGCAAAAAACGGAATTTTCACACTTGCAGCCAGTGGCTTGATTTATTCTCAGCACCGCCCAGAGGCGCTGCGCAGGACGTTCTAGCGCCTGTGGCAAGAGTCAGTGTTTAACCAGGTTGAATCTATTCACAGGTTTTGTGCCCCGCTTGGGCTGGCGCACCTGTTACCGCGCAGCCTGCATGAAACCAAGGTGCTGACGTCAGTTATCAATG
The DNA here is from genome assembly GCF_000222125.1 of Pseudomonas sp. S9. NCBI lineage: Bacteria > Pseudomonadati > Pseudomonadota > Gammaproteobacteria > Pseudomonadales > Pseudomonadaceae > Pseudomonas > Pseudomonas sp. S9. Next base: position 438,459 of record NZ_AFFX01000001.1, read on the forward strand.
TTTGCTTAACGGATTTGGAACTACATGACTACCAAGGTTAACAAGACAGCCGGGGCACCTGCTGCGGAGGGCTTCACGCCGACGATTAGAAGTCACTTGGGCTTCACAGCTCTTTGTGCCGTGGCGCTATTGGTTATCTATGCGTTATTGCGCGTGGCGCTGCTGGTCTATAACCGCGAATTGATTGACGATGCGCCGGTTTCCAGTTTCATCGAAGCGTTTTACAATGGTTTGCGTTTCGATCTTCGCCTGGTTGTATATGCCTGTGCGCCCTTGCTGTTGTCACTGCTCAGCGTTAAAGCCATGGCTGCCCGTGGATTTCATCGTGTCTGGTTGACCTTCTTCGCCAGTGTGACCTTGTTCCTGGGGATTACCGAACTGGATTTCTACCGGGAGTTTCACCAGCGCTTGAACAGCCTGGTTTTCCAGTACTTCCAGGAAGACACCAAGACCGTCATGAGCATGATCTGGAACGGCTTTCCAGTCGCGCGCTACTTGATCGCCTGGGCGGTTGCGACCTGGCTGCTGGCCAAGCTGTTTAAAGCATTGGACCTGCTCAGCCGGCCGAAAACATCGACCCGCAGCGATGCATCGGCTCCAGCCTGGTATCTTCGCGGTTCGGTATTTGTTGTCTGCTTGCTGATTGCAGTTGTTGCCGCTCGTGGCCACCTGCGCCAGGGCCCGCCATTGCGTTGGGGCGATGCCTATACCACTGAATCGATGTTCGCTAACCAACTTGGCCTCAATGGCACGCTGACCTTGACGTCTGCTGCAATGGCCAGCTTCTCTTCGCATCGCGACAACGCATGGAAATCAACCATGCCGGATGAGGAAGCGTTGGCAACAGTGCGCAAAATGCTACTGACCCCGCATGACAAGCTGGTCGATGCCGATACCGCGGCAATCCGCCGTGACTTCACCCCGCCAGTGGAGAACACCCTGCCAGTCAAAAACGTGGTGGTCATCCTTTTGGAAAGCTTTGCTGGCCACTTTGTCGGCGCGCTTGGTGCACCAGGCAACATCACGCCCTATTTTGACAAATTGGCAGAGGAGGGCGTGCTGTTCGATCGCTTCTTCTCCAATGGCACCCATACCCATCAGGGCATGTTTGCGACCATGGCCTGTTTCCCTAACCTGCCAAGTTTTGAATACCTGATGCGCACACCGGAAGGCGCGCACCAGTTTTCAGGGTTGCCACAGTTGCTCAGTGCCCGCGGCTATGACGATCTCTATGTCTACAACGGTAATTTCCAGTGGGACAATCAGTCGGGGTTCTTCAGCAATCAGGGCATGAAGAATTTTATCGGTCGTGAAGACTTTGTTGATCCTGTCTATATGGACCCGACCTGGGGCGTTTCGGACCAGGACATGTTTGACCGTGGTGCCGCTGAACTGGAGCAAAGGTTTTCCGGTAAGGACAAGCCGTTCTATGCCTTGCTGCAAAGCCTGTCCAACCACACGCCTTATGCCTTGCCCGAAGACTTGCCGGTTGAGCCTGTCACCGGTCACGGTTCTGCCGACCAACACCTGACCGCCATGCGCTATTCCGATTGGGCATTGGGTCAGTTCTTCGAAAAGGCGAAGAAGTCCAAGTACTACAAGGACACCCTGTTTGTAGTCGTTGGCGACCATGGTTGGGGCAGTGACGTGCAACTGACCGAAATGGACCTGTTCCGCTTCAATGTTCCCTTGCTCCTGATTGCACCCGGCATCCAGGAGAAATTTGGCAAGGTCAATCACAATGTGGGCACGCAGGTTGATGTTGTGCCCACTATCATGGGCCGTCTCGGTGGCAAGGTGCGGCATCAATGCTGGGGGCGCGACCTGTTGAATTTGCCAGAAGGGGACCAGGGCATGGGTGTGATCAAGCCTTCGGGCGGTGAGCAGACCGTCGCAATAGTCACCCCTCAACGCATACTGATTCAGCCAAAGGGCTTTGAGCCTCGCCTCTATGAATACCAGTTGGGTGCCAAGCCGAGTGCGACCCGCCTGCATACTGATATAGACCCAATGCTGCAGAAGGATCTTGAAGCCTTTATCCAAACCGCAACCAAGAGTTTGCTTGATAACAGTGCCGGGGTAAAAGACAGCCTCAACCAGAAGTAAGCCACATGGGTTGAGCCGAAAGCCGCACACTGAATGTGCGGCTTTTTTTTGCCTGGCTGCCACTGGCCTTGGGTATTTTAGTGACCCGGCTGTAAGAATAGTTGTAGAGGTTTACTGCCTGTCAGTGCGGCATATCGGCCATTCGACAGGACATATTTTATTTGCGGGCACAATCCGCAGCCCGGTTATGCCATAAGTCCCGAGGTGGGAGATAAACCGCATTTCGCGAGACATGTCAGCATTCTGGGCTTCTAAAAATGAATAAAAAACCCGAAACATGTACGGACGTACGCGTATTAATAATCGGTAGCGGCTTCGCCGGTCTTGGGCTTGCCATACAGTTGCAAAAAGCAGGCATCGACAAGTTCTTGATCCTGGAGAAGGCCGATGACGTAGGTGGTACCTGGCGTGACAACAGCTATCCAGGCGCGGCCTGTGATGTGCCGTCGCACCTCTACTCGTACTCGTTCGAACCCAAGTTGGACTGGACCCGTAAATTTGCTCCGCAAGCCGAGATCCACAGCTATATTCGCCATTGCACAGACAAGTATCAGTTGCGGCGCAATATTCGTTTCAACAGTGAGGTCGCTGGCGCCGTTTATGAAGAACAAAACTCGGGGTGGCGAGTTAGCCTGGTCAGTGGCGAGCAGTTTTTTGCACAAGTACTGGTCAGTGCCTGCGGCCAGTTGAATCAACCTGCATACCCTTCGATACCAGGGCGTGACAGCTTTACAGGCGAGGTTTTTCACTCGGCTCGCTGGCGCCATGACATCGATTTGGCAGGCAAGCGCGTCGCGGTTGTAGGTACCGGGGCCTCAGCCATTCAGTTTGTGCCACAGATCCAGCCAAAAGTGGCTCGCCTGACACTGTTTCAGCGCTCCGCGGCCTATGTGATCAGCAAGCCTGATCGCGCCTACCGGCCTTGGGAGTTGGCGGTGATGGGGCGTTTTGGCTGGCTGCAGAAAGTGGATCGTTGTCTCAAATATATCCAGCATGAAGCACGTGCGCTGGCATTTGTATCATATCCGGCCCTGCTCAAAACCATGAGGTTTCGCTTTGAGCATGCGCTCGCCCGTAACATCACCAACCAACAATTGCGCAAGCAGTTGGAGCCTGATTACCCCATGGGCTGCAAGCGCATTCTGATCAGCAACGATTACTACCCGGCGCTCGCCCAGGCCAATGTCGAGGTTGTCACCCAGGGGATCAAGGAAATCGCTGGCGATAAGGTTATTAGCGAAGACGGCGTGGCTTACCCCTGTGATGTGCTGATTTACGGCACAGGCTTCACTGCTACCGATTTCCTGGCTCCGATGAAAATAACCGGGCGCGATGGCCTGGACCTGAATCAGGCGTGGGCAGAGGGCGCCGAAGCCTATAAAGGCATCAGTGTCAGTGGTTTTCCGAACCTGTTTCTGCTGTACGGACCCAATACCAACCTGGGGCATAACTCGATCATTTATATGCTCGAGAGCCAGTTTCGCTATGTGCTCGGCTGTATTGCAGCCCTGGACCGCTTCAACCTGACGGCGCTGGATGTGAAGCCGCTTGTGCAGCGTCGATTCAATAGCAAGGTGCAAAGCGCTATCCACCGTACGGTGTGGGATCAGGGGTGCACCAGCTGGTATCAGACTGCTTCTGGCAAGAACACCAATAACTGGCCGGGCTATACCTTCAGTTATCGATTTATTACACGGGCCCCGGACCTGCAGGATTATCACGTCACCCCTGAGCGCTTCACCCCACCAAGCGATGCCCAGCCTGTGTTGCGCTCGGTCTTGCGTGGCGTGTTGCGGCTGTTGTTTCGCAGCATCGTCAGGCCACCTGTACCTGTTGCACTGCAACGCGGGCTGGTGACAGCGCTGACGATGGTGCACCTGGTTGAAACCGACGGCAGTCGCACCAAAGGCCAGATCGCTGGGCGTTCATGTGAGTGGTAAAAGCCAAGCCAGGAAAGTGACTGCATCATTCTATATTTGCACGGCGGTGCGTACCTCATCGGTGGCGCCCATACGCACCGGGCTATCTGTAAAACATTGATGAGCACCGCACAGGTTCAACTCTGCGCATTGAATTACCGGTTAGCGCCGGAGCATCCGTTTCCGGCTGCCCGTGATGATGCTGTGGCTGCGTACCAAGCGTTGCTCGAGCAGGGTTTTGCGCCCAGTAAAATCGTTATTGCGGGCGATTCAGCAGGCGCAAACCTGGCCCTGGTCACCGCTTTGCGTCTGCGCGATCTTGGGATTGCTTTGCCCAGCGCCCTGGTTTGCTTGTCGCCTCTGACGGACTTCAGCCTTGCCCAGTTGCATAAGCCAGAAGGGGGCGACCCGATGCTCAGTCATGCATGGCTGGAGCAATCAAGACGTGATTTTCTGCCCAGCCAGATAGACCCGCAGGACCCGTCTGTCTCTCCAGTCTTTGCTGATTTAACTGGCTTGCCACCGATATTGATTCAGGTGGCGGAGCAAGAGCTGTTACTCAATGACAGCTTGCGTTTTGAGCAGCGCGCCAAGCAGGCTGGCTTGGATGTACGGCTAGAGTTTTACCCAGGCGTCTGGCATGTATTTCAAGCCCATGCTGGCTTACTCAAGGTATCCGACTACGCACTTGCGCAGGTTGTCAGTTTCATACGCGAAAAGGGGCTTTCATGAACAATAATATCCTGATCACAGGTGCCGCTTCGGGTATTGGCGCGGCTACTGCGCGGTTGTTCCATGCGCGCGGATGGCAGGTTGGCTTGCTGGATATCAATACCGAAGCGCTGGCCGATCTGGCTACCGAACTCGGTGGTTGCTGGTATCGCCAACTGGATGTTACCGATATTGCCGAGGTCAAGGCCTCACTGGCTGAGTTTTGCGCAAAAAATGATGGCCAGCTCCAATTGTTGTTCAACTGTGCAGGCATATTGCGATTTGGCTATTTCGAAGAAATCGAACATGCCGAGCATGTCCGCATCATGCAGATAAATGTATTGGGTGTTTGTAACATGACCCACGCCGCATTCCCTTACCTGAAGGCAGCACGCACTGGGCAAGTGATCAACATGGGGTCGGCATCCGGGCTTTATGGTGTGCCAGAAATGGCAACCTATTCGGCCTCGAAGTTTGCCATTCGTGGTTTTACCGAGGCATTGGAGCTGGAGTGGGCTCGTCATGGGATCAAGGTAGCAGACCTGATGCCTCCCTTTGTGAATACCCCAATGGTCAGCAGTCAGCAGCATGTGCCGGCAAGCTTGTTGCGCATGGGGGTTAACCTGCAGGCCAGCGAAATAGCCGATGCAGTTTGGCGGCAAGTCGATAGCCATGCTGTACATCAACCGATCAGCCTGCAATTTAAGTTGATGTACTGGGCAGGTCAGGTTTCGCCGGCATGGCTCACGCGTTTGAGTATGCGCTGGTTGAGCCGTCGATAGGGCGCCTGCATCATAGGCCCGAGCGTTAAGCTGCGTGCTCGGGCTGCAATGGAAATGTCACAAGCTATAAGCAAAGCATGCACAATTTTTTTTACGGCGCTATTCTGCATACAGACGCGTGCAGATAAAACATCATCAGTGGTGTGTAACGGAAGGAGGACCATTGCACTCAATAACGCAGCGTCTTCAGGTTTTGGTCTCATGCCAAGCCTATGACACATCAGTCAGGACCTAGTTTGCACTTTGTTGATACTCGGGCGACACGCTATTAGGTGTCGCGACACCGCTGAAGTCCAAGCGGTTGCAATGGAAGAGCAGCATCCAACCATCGCCTGAGGAGTTCGTATCATGAGCATAGTCATGCAAGATGATGTCAGCAGCAATGTCCTAAAGCGCATGAAAGAAGGTGGTTTTGATTTCGCGCGCTTTCATCCCATCGAGTTCTACGCCATTTTTCCCGACGAGGAACGGGCTCGCATGGCGGCTACAAATTTTCGTGGTGAATCGCTCAATGCCCAAGTCACACCCCGTGAAGATGGTGCCTGGCATTTACAGGTCAGCAAGGTAATGTTCGCGACCTACTACGGCATTGGTGATTTTGAGCAGGATCTGGGCTCCGTGGTTCACCCCTTGGGTGGGAAACTTGAGGGTTGGGGCGTAACCCAAGAGCGCAAGGACCTGTTGCCGGTCGGTTGACCCAGGCAATGCATGCCGGCCAACAGCTGTCGGCTGGCGTGCACCTCAAGCATCTTTTCGCGATACCTGTCGACCTCCGACGCGCTTATGCGCGAGACTGGCACAACGGAGGCCATATGACTGATATTCTGATTATTACCCACATCGACTACTGCACGCCGGGCCATCTGGCAAAGGTGCTTGATGACGCTCAGCTGTCGTTCACCGAGTTGCGGGCAGACCTTAACCAGCTGGAAGGCTACGACCTGGACAGGCCCAAGGCCGTGGCCATCATGGGTGGGCCAATGAGCGTCAATGACCCATTGCCTTGGCTGCAGGTTGAAATCAACGCGCTGAAGCACTTTATCAGCCGTGATATTCCGCTGCTTGGCCACTGCCTGGGCGGCCAGTTGCTGGCTAAGGCTCTAGGTGCGCAAGTCAGCAAGATGGCTTATACCGAAAGTGGCTGGCAAGCCATGGACATCGTTGCAGGTGCTGAGCAAAGCCCGTGGCTGGCACACCTTCCTGACGACTTTGATATTTTCCAGTGGCACGGCGATACCTTTGCTCTGCCTGAAGGAGCCCAGCCGCTGTTGTCTAATCGCTGGTGCGCTAACCAGGCGTTTTCTTGGGGCGATAAGATCCTGGCATTGCAGGGGCATCCAGAAATGACCGCAGAACTGGTCCGCCAATGGTTGCATGACTGGTCGCATTTGCTCGATGCCAGCCAGCCCAGCCAGCAGTCGTGCGAAGTCATGCTGGACAAGCTTGATGACAAGGTTGGGGCATTGAACCAGGTTGCCGAGGGCTTCTATCGCCACTGGTTGAGCCAAGCGCCCGAACTTTACGCTCGGCTGAACGGTCTGAGTTAAAGAGCTGAAGCTGTCTATATTTAAATAAGTAGGGGAGATAAAGAATAAATTGAAGATGCTTCGCCTTGGCGCAGGACATGCCGGGGCACTTGATGCGTTGCACTGTTTCGGTGCCTGATATTTTCGGTTGTTAAATAACTATCTGATTTACAACAAAAATATCATGTGGCTCGGGCTTTGCAACGTGATGGAACATATGGGTGACAAGGAGTTAGGCATGACCCACACCTTTTATGATGAGATGTACTTGGCCAATGGTGAGTGCCGTTCTCATTACCGGGAGTTTACCCGTTGGCTGGCAGATACGCCCAGTGATCTGCTGGCGCAGAGACGGCGCGAAGCAGATCTGCTGTTTCACCGCGCAGGTATTACCTTCACGCTCTATGGTGATGATCAGGGCACCGAGCGACTGATTCCATTCGACATTATTCCCCGTAGTATCCCAGCCAGCGAATGGCGCATTGTCGAGCGTGGGTGCATCCAGCGGGTGCAGGCGCTCAACCTGTTCCTGACCGATATTTATCACGACCAGCGCATTCTCAAGGCAGGCATCATTCCGCCCGAGCAAGTACTTGCCAACGAAGGTTACCAGTTGGCGATGCAAGGACTCGATCTGCACCGCAATATCTACTCGCATATCTCCGGCGTCGACCTTGTGCGCGACGGTGATGGCAGTTACTACGTGCTTGAAGACAACCTGCGTACGCCAAGTGGTGTGAGCTATATGCTCGAAGACCGCAAGATGATGATGCGGCTGTTTCCTGAGTTGTTTGCAGCCCAGCGGGTCGCACCCATCAATCATTACCCGGACATGCTGCTTGATACGCTGAAGTCATCCAGTCCGATGGAAAATCCAACGGTGGTTGTGCTGACACCTGGACGATTCAACAGTGCCTACTTCGAACATGCGTTTCTGGCCCGCGAGATGGGGGTCGAGTTGGTCGAGGGGGCCGATTTGTTCGTGCGCGACGACAAGGTTTACATGCGCACCACTGCTGGCGCGAAACCCGTTGACGTGATTTATCGCCGCCTTGATGACGCTTTCCTTGACCCGCTGGCCTTCAACCCCGATTCCATGCTGGGCGTGCCGGGACTGCTGGCAAGCTATCGCTCGGGCAATGTGGTATTGGCCAATGCGGTGGGCACTGGGGTCGCGGACGATAAATCAATCTATCCGTACGTTGATGAAATGATCCGTTTCTACCTGGCAGAGGAGCCTATCCTTAAGAATGTGCCGACCTGGCAGTGCCGCAAGCCCAAGGACTTGTCACATGTGCTGGCCAACCTGCCTGACTTGGTCGTGAAGGAGACGCAAGGCTCGGGCGGCTACGGCATGCTGGTCGGGCCTGCCTCAACCAAGGCCCAGATCGAAGAGTTCCGCGCACGCTTGATTGCCCGGCCTGAGGCCTACATCGCCCAGCCAACCTTGTCCTTGTCGACCTGTCCGACCTTTGTTGAAAACGGCATCGCGCCGCGGCATATCGATTTGCGACCCTTTGTATTGTCAGGTCGGGAAACCCGTCTTGTACCCGGAGGATTAACCCGCGTGGCCCTGCGAGAGGGCTCGCTGGTGGTCAATTCCTCACAAGGTGGCGGAACCAAAGACACATGGATAGTGGGGGACTAATTATGCTCAGTACCACAGCCTCCAACCTGTACTGGATGTCACGCTACCTGGAGCGCGCAGAGAATCTCGCGCGAATGCTCGAAGTCAGCTACTCGCTGTCTTTGATGCCGCAGGACGATCACGGCAATGGCCTTGATGAGCTGGCCATGCCGCTGATCATCACGGGTACGCTGGATGAGTATCTGGAACAGCACGGGGAAATGCATGCCGAGCGCATGCTCAATTTTTTCGGGCTCGACGCCAATAATCCAGCCAGTATCTATTGCTGCCTGCAAGCTGCCCGGACCAACGCCCATGCCGTGCGTGGCCGTATCACCGCTGATATGTGGGAAAACATCAACGCCAGCTGGCTAGAGGTCCGCGATATTGCCCAGCAGGGGATCGCTCGATACGGAATCAGCCATTTTTGCGAATGGGTCAAGGAACGCTCGCACCTGTTCCGTGGCGCCACGTTCGGCACCATCATGCGCGGCGAAGCCTACCGGTTTATCCGTTTGGGAACCTTTATCGAGCGTGCGGATAACACCCTGCGCCTGCTGGATGCGCGCTATGAGCTGCTTGGTGAAGACATCGACGAAATAGACGGGCGTTCGGCACGCAGCTATTACCAGTGGACTGCCTTGTTGCGTGCACTGTCTTCATTCGAGGCATTTGCCGAGATTTATCGTGGGTCGCCTGGGGCACGCAAAGTATCTGAGCTGTTGCTACTGCGTACCGAGGTTCCACGCTCACTGCGTTCGTGCACAGAAGAGCTGTATTCGATGCTGACTAGCTTGCCAGGTGACAACGGTCGCCCGGCACAACGTCTGGCTGCAGAGCTTGAAGCGCGTTTGCGCTACACAACCATTGACGAAGTGTTGGACGAAGGCCTGCACACTTGGCTGAATGATTTGATTCTGCTGATTCGTGAACTGGGCCAAGCCATCCATAGCTCTTACCTGGAGGTCGCATGAGACTGTCCATTAGCCACGACACCACCTATCAATACGATGAACAAGTTCGCTCCAGCATCCAGTACCTGCGTATAACCCCGCAGCAGAGCGAGAGGCAGCAAGTCATCAACTGGGAGCTTAACTTGCCGCGCCCGGTACGTGCCCAGCGCGACCCCTATGGCAATATCCTGCATGTGCTGACGGTTGATGTCCCCCATGACAATATCGTCATTGGCGCCCACGGCCAGGTTGATATCGATGAAAACTGCGAGTTCGAGCATGAGTCGCAGTCGGCCCTGCCGTTTTTACGGGTGACACGCTTGACCGAGCCCAGCCAAGCCTTGCGCGAGTTTGCCAACATTCAATGCAAGACTCGGCGCGACCGCACGGCAATGATTGACTTGATGCAGGCCCTGAACGCCCATATTCGCTATGAGAAAGGCGTCACCTCGACCGAGACCAGTGCCGCCGATGCGTTCGCCGCCGGTCGTGGTGTCTGCCAGGATCACACCCATGCATTCCTGGCATGTGCACGCAGTCTCGGTGTTCCTTCGCGTTATGTCTCAGGCTATTTGTACACCGATGACAGCGATCACCTCGCCAGTCACGCATGGGCTGAGGCATGGTTGGACGATGCCTGGTACAGCTTTGATATCACCAATAACCTGACCCTGCCCGAGCGCCACCTCAAGCTCGCGGTTGGCCTGGATTACCTCGATGCCTGCCCGGTACGTGGCATGCGCCGTGGCGGTGGTGGCGAGCAAATGCATGCCCATGTCGATGTTTCCTCTATGTTCATGGTGCAGGCCCAATAGCCGTTTTTTGCATAACGGCAATACACCTCAAAGGCCCAGCAAATGCTGGGCCCTGTCATTTTACGAAAGGATTTCTTATGACCTATTGTGTCGGCATAAGCTTGGAGCAAGGCTTGGTGTTTGTATCTGACTCGCGCACCAATGCAGGGGTAGATCACATTGCCACATTTCGTAAGCTGCATGTATTTGGTGTACCGGGCGAGCGAATTATTGTTTTGCAAACTGCTGGCAACCTGGCTACTTCGCAATCGGTGATCAGTCTGTTGCAGCAGCGCCTGAACGGTGAAGGCGCCAACCTAAACAACGTGCCAAGCCTGTACCAGGCGACCACCCTCGTAAGTGAAACCATGCGTGAAGTGATGGCTCGTGATGGCAATGGCGTGATGATGCAAGGCGTCGATCTGAGCTGTTCGTTTATTGTCGGCGGGCAGGTTAACGGTGAGGCAGCGGGGCTTTTTAATATCTATCCGCAAGGCAACTTCATTGCGGCGACCGAAGACACGCCTTATTTCCAGATTGGTGAAAGCAAATATGGCAAACCGGTTCTCGATCGCTCGCTGGATAACAGTTCAAGCCTGCAGCATGCCTTGCTTACGGCCCTGATTTCATTTGATTCCACGATTCGCAGCAATCTTTCTGTTGGCATGCCCTTGGATGTGCTGGTCTATAACGCCAACAGCCTGCAAGTGCCAAATGGTTTTCGCGTGACCCAGGACGACCCTTATTACCAAGGGATTCGCCAGCAGTGGGGCGAGGCCTTGCAACGGACCTTGCTTGAACTGCCGCCAGCACCTGGGCAATACCTGGGTTAACGGGATTTACTCGACCTTGCGGCTCGCCATATGGCTTAAATACGCCAGCAATTGGTTGAGCTCGGTGTTGCTAATGCTGGCTTCACTGAAGCCTGGCATCTTGCCCTGGGGCCAATGCCGCATACTTTGCGGGTCGCGGATGTAGCGGCTAAGAAACCCTGGCTTGAAGTATTCGGTCGGGTTGTGCGGCAGGTTCAGGTCCGGGCCAAACTGGGAGTCACCAGCCTTGTTCAAGCGGTGGCAAGCCATGCAGTTTTTCTGGTACTGAGCCAAGCCAAGCCGTACATCTTCACTGGCATCATTCGCTGGCAAGAGGTTAGGGAACCGCTCGGCAACCGAAGGTAACAAGCGAAACTTGGCAACCTGGTAAGGCCATTGTTCTGAACCTATATTGCTCGCCTCAGGATTTTCCCAAACCAGGTAGAAGGGGCCAGCGCTGTAGCCTTTGTTGCCCAGTATCGGCCATGGCCTTGACGGTTCTTCTATCGCCAACCAGGCTCTAGCCCCTTGCGTGCTGAGCAAGGGAGCGGCGGGTAATTCGGCGGCAAACCCATCGGCAGCGATTGCCTGGATATGCTCGCCAGGCTTTACCGACTTGAGCAGAACTGCCAGCGGCACTGCTTTGTAGTGCATCTTGCGTTTATAGCTTACGTCGCTGGCAATAGTGATGTCGCGTGTTTGCGGCAGTGCAAGCAGTTCGGCGGTCGACCAGGTTTGCCCTTGGTCGCCTAGCTCTAGGGTCAGCTCGGCAGCTTGGGTGGTTGCAATGTTCAAACAGAATGAGAGCAGCGCCGCACAGGGGAGAAAATAGCCTTTCAATCGCTCGCCTCAAGTACCGATTGCAGTTCCTCATAGCCGCCAGCATTGATGACATTGCTATAACCCAATTTGACCAGTTCGTCCTGGGCGATGCCCGAACGACGGCCGCTCTTGCAAAACAATACGATTGGCGCCGTTTTGTCGGGCTGCAATTGGCTGATCTTGCCAGCAATATCCTGGTATTCGACATGCTGGGCACCCTTCAAGGTACCGGTTGAGAACTCCTCATCGGTGCGCACATCAATTAACAGGGCATCCTCTGTCTGAATCGCATCTATAGCGGCGAGCTGATCGACATCGGCGGCGTGAATAGTGGCGCTTGAAAATAGGACGAGCAAAGCTATCAAGGTGCGCATGATCCTCTCCTTCGATCATTGCTGGTGAGTTAAACATACCAGCAAACCCGCTTTTGTTGTCGATGTTTTCCTGGGCGATACAACGGCTGGCGAAACCTGCGATACAGCCAGCAAGTCGCCATCAATTATAGTCAAGCTATAGGCAAGCTATAGGGGGTTACCTGATGATGTGAGTCAGGTTCGGGATGATCAGCACGACTGTAACGACAAATACAATCAGGCTGGCTTGGCGGATTTTGGGCTGATTACGCATGGCAATTGCCTTTTATTGTTGGAGTAGCAAGCGAACATCCGGGCACGCACGTCAACTCTTCAATTGAAGAAACTTCGCGCCTAATTTTTACAGGTACGGCAGCTATTACGGGTGGTTAAGCAAAGTTGTTATTTGAATGTGGAAATCTAACTTTAGGCTCGGAGCATAAAAAATCTAGAAGACTTGGTTGTTAGCACTCAAGCTTTAGTAACTCATTGTTATGTTTCTTTCTTGTGGCTCTCAAGCAACCCTTGTGCCAGAGGCATCCATTGCTTTTTTATAACAAAATGCCATCACAGAACCGTTTGTCTGAGAGTTGACCGAGGTTGCGCTGGCAGGACTGTACGGTTGATCAGAGCGGTCAATGGCGCTGAGCACATTGGTCATTGAGGCTGGCGTTCCACGGCGTATGGTGCTCATTAGTAGATCAAGCACGTTGCCGACTGGCGCTGCGATCACCTTCCACAGGAGGTTTGAAGACGTTATGAGCGAAGCCTATATTTTTGATGCGGTACGCACGCCACGCGGCAAAGGCAAGAAGGACGGGGCGCTCTACAGCGTCAAGCCGGTCAACCTGATTGCAGGGTTGCTCAATGCCCTGCAAGCTCGCAACAACCTTGATACCAGTCATGTTGATGACATCGTGCTGGGTTGCGTCACGCCGGTCGGGGACCAAGGCGCGGACATTGCCAAGACAGCAGCCATGGTTGCCGACTGGGATGTCAGTGTCTCGGGTGTGCAGCTCAATCGTTTTTGCGCCTCGGGTCTTGAAGCGGTCAATATTGGAGCCATGAAGGTACGCTCGGGCTTCGAGGATCTGGTGGTGGTCGGTGGCGTTGAATCGATGTCGCGGATTCCAATGGGGTCCGATGGTGGCGCATGGGTGATGGACCCCGAAACCAATCTACATACCCACTTCACCCCGCAAGGGATTGGCGCAGACTTGATCGCCACGCTCGAAGGTTTCAGCCGTGCGGATGTCGATGCCTACGCCTTGCGTTCGCAACAGAAGGCGGCGCGGGCCAAGGCAGATGGTTCGTTCGCCAAGTCGTTGGTTCCTGTGGTTGATCAAAACGGCATAGTGCTGCTTGATCACGATGAGTTCGTTCGCGGCGACTCGACCCAGGAAGGCTTGGCCAAGCTGAAACCAAGCTTCGAAATGATGGGGCAGATGGGGTTCGACAGCACGGCACTTCGGGTCTACAGCCACGTCGAGCGTATCAACCACGTGCATACGCCGGGCAATAGCTCAGGCATCGTCGATGGCTCCGCATTGATGCTCATTGGCTCCGAGGCCAAGGGGCGCGAGCTTGGGCTCAAACCTCGTGCGCGTATAGTCGCCACCGCCGTAACGGGCACTGATCCAACCATCATGCTTACCGGCCCTGCGCCCGCAACGCGCAAGGCTCTGGCCAAGGCACGCTTGAATATCGCCGATATTGACTTGTTCGAGGTCAATGAAGCTTTCGCCTCTGTGGTCATGAAGTTTATGAAAGACATGGGCGTCAGCGAAGACAAGGTCAATGTCAATGGCGGCTCGATCGCCATGGGCCATCCGCTGGGAGCAACCGGCTGTGCCATTCTCGGCACCTTGCTCGATGAGCTGGAAAAACGCGAGCTGCGCTACGGCCTTGCCACCCTGTGTGTCGGCGGCGGCATGGGTATCGCCACCATCATCGAACGAATTTAACGAGCGGTCAGCGTCACGGGCAGCGGTTGTGTCCTGCTGCGCTGAACCTCTGCCAAGTGTAGGGACAAACTAAAATGACAGATGCAATCCGCTACCACAAAGATCAGGACAATATAGTCGTCTTGACCATCGATATGCCGGGGCAAAGCGCCAATACCATGAATGCGGTCTACCGCGAAGCGATGGCGGCGACTGTTGATCGACTTGAAGCTGAGAAAGACAGTATCGCTGGAGTGATCATCACTTCAGCCAAGAAAACCTTTTTCGCCGGTGGCGACTTGAACGAGTTGATCAAGGTCACCAAGGCAGATGCCAGTGATTTCTATCACATGGTACTCGGCATCAAGGCGCAATTACGTCGCCTCGAACTGCTTGGCAAGCCCGTAGTGGCTGCTATCAATGGTGCTGCATTGGGCGGGGGCTGGGAAATTTGCCTGGCTTGCCATCAGCGCATCGCTTTGGATAACAGCAGCGTGCAAATTGGTTTGCCTGAAGTCACCCTTGGCTTATTGCCAGGCGGTGGCGGTGTCGTACGAATGGTTCGCCTGCTGGGTCTTGAGAAGGCATTGCCGTATCTGGCTGAAGGCAAGAAAGTGCGGCCGGATGCAGCCTTGAAGGCTGGCTTGATTCATCAGCTGGCGACCGACAAAGACGACATGATGGCCAAGGCCCGGGCCTGGATTAACGCTAATCCAGATGCAAAACAGCCTTGGGACACCCCAGGCTACAAGATTCCGGGCGGAACTCCGGCTAGTCCAAACGTGGCGCAGATGCTGGCGATTGCACCCTCAGTATTACGCGACAAGACCAAAGGCTGTTTCCCTGCACCCGAGAAAATCATGTGCGCGGCAGTCGAGGGGGCACAGGTTGATTTCGACACGGCGCAACTGATTGAGACCCGTTACTTCACCGAGTTGACCACCGGCCAAGTCGCGAAAAACATGATTGGCACCTTTTGGTTCCAACTCAATGAAATCAACGCCGGTGGTTCGCGTCCCAAAGGTTTCGCACCCAGTGTCACGCGCAGGGTCGGTGTGCTTGGTGCGGGCATGATGGGCGCAGGTATTGCCTATGTCTCAGCCGCGGCTGGCATTGAAGTGGTGCTCAAGGATGTATCGTTGCAGGCCGCCGAAAAGGGCAAGGCCTATTCAGCCACGCTGCTTGATAAGAAAGTTTCACGGGGCCACATGAGCGCTGAAAAGCGTGATGCATTTTTAGCCTTGATCAAGCCGAGCGACAACGAAGCTGATTTCGCAGGGTGCGACCTGATCATCGAAGCTGTTTTCGAAGACCGCGAGCTTAAGGCCAAGGTCACTGCGGCCGCTGAGCAACATGCGCTCAGTGATGCGGTGATCGCTTCAAATACTTCAACCTTGCCGATTACAGGCCTGGCCCAAGCTGTGGCCAAGGCCGAAAAATTTATTGGCCTGCACTTTTTCAGCCCGGTCGACAAAATGCCGCTGGTGGAAATCATTCGTGGCGAGCACACCAGTGATGAAACCCTGGCCCGTGCCTTCGATTATGTCATGCAGATCAAAAAGACGCCGATCGTGGTCAATGACCGCCGTGGCTTCTTCACCTCGCGGGTGTTCGGTACCTTTACCAACGAAGGTATTGCCATGCTGGGCGAGGGCGTCAGTGCCGCGCTGATTGAAAATGAGGCTCGCAAAGCCGGGATGCCAGTGGGACCGTTGGCGATCAGTGACGAAGTCTCGATGAGCTTGATGAACCACGTGCGCCAGCAAAGCATCAAGGACCTCGCCGCAGAGGGCAAGCAACTGCCTGAGCACAAGGCTTTTGCGGTTATCGATATGATGCTCAACGAATACAAGCGCCCAGGCAAGGCAGCCGGTGGCGGTTTTTATGAATACCCGCAAGGCGCCAAGAAACATCTGTGGCCTGAGTTGAAGGCACGGTTCGAGCAGGCATCTGCACAAATATCCCAGCAAGACGTGCGTGATCGCATCCTGTTTATCCAGGCAATCGAAACAGTGCGTTGCCTGGAAGAGGGCGTCTTGACCTCGGTTGCCGATGCCAACGTCGGTTCGATATTTGGCATAGGTTTCGCGGCCTGGACGGGCGGTGCGCTGCAATTCATCAACCAATATGGCGTGCAGGATTTCGTGGCTCGCGCCGAATACCTGGCCCAGCAGTACGGCGAGCGCTTCAATCCGCCTGCCTTGTTGCTGGACAAGGCGGCCAAGGGCGAAACCTTTTAACAAGGCTTGGTTCGATTCGGAAGCCGGCTGTCAGGGCCGGCTTTCTTGTGCATTTTGCCTAGGCGAAATCCACCGGCTCGAACCTGTTGGCAAAGGCAAGGGCAACTCGGCTTGGTGGTTTGCCGGTAATGGGTTTCAAGCCTTGGGCGACCTTCAGGTTGTGCGCAATTTGTGAATTGCACTCGATGGTGCGTGCCAGCGCCCCGGCCGAACCGTAGTTGAATCCCAGTAAAGACAGGCCATTGGTCATTATTGCCAGTGCCGCGATGATAAGCAGGTTACGATTTTTCAGTTTCATGATGCACTGGCCTTGAATGAGGTGTCATGGGTCCTTGGTTGGTAAGGGTGAGCCCTGTAAGTGCTGATTTTGAGCAACACTAAAGCGTCACCACTTGTCAGGGCTGGAAGTTGTCTGTGAATTTTGCGACGGGCCGTTAGCCCGGACTATCCGGTTTTCCCCGGGCTACAGCATTGGTTGAGAACAGCGGGAAACCTTGCTTAACAGCTGTACTGCTGGCAAAGCACTCGTTCAATCGCCTTGCGCTCACTGAGTTGGGTCGGCATTCGTAGCGTGGTCAACTTGCCATCAGCTAGCTGGATCGCCAGCTCGGACTCGTAGTGAATCCCGCGCTCATCAAGTGTGGCGTAAGTTACTGCGTAGACATTTTGCTGAGTGATGAATTCGACAGTCATGGCTCGTTTCCTGCGCTGCTGTGAGGCCGCGTCTGGTTTATTTGCTGGACGAAATAACCGGCTTCTGTGCCTGTTGCGCACTCTGGGTGCGTTGGTTGTCCGCGTTGGCGGGTGCAGCGAAGGCTGAGGCGGCGATCAAGCTGGCGATTGCGGCAAAGTTGTTCATGGCGAGTATCCTTTTATCCAATGTGGGCGGCTGCCCGATGGAGCGATAATCCTCCGCGCCGGGTATTAACAGAAGTGAATGGTCGTTATGGTGACTATTACGATCACTGATAGATAAACAGGCTGTATCTCGACGTCGGTCAGATTTAACATCAGCCTATTGCCATGCAGGGTTTCTCAAGGCAGGCTACGGGCGCTCGCAAAAACCGTGGGGGATTGGCGGCACTGATCGCGCCGTTTATCGTCCCTGGAAAGATTTTTGCTACAAACCAACCGAAAAACGAATTACCACCACTGGTGCATCAGGGACAATTCCATGGCGCTGCAAATTTGTATTCTTGAAACAGACGTACTTCGTCCCGAGCTGATCGATCAATATCAAGGTTATGGCAAGATGTTTGAGCGCCTGTTCGCGCATCAACCAATTGCCGCCGAGTTCACCGTATACAACGTTATGCAAGGCGAGTATCCGGCCGATAGCGAGCAATACGATGCTTACCTGGTCACCGGGAGCAAGGCTGATTCATTTGGCGAAGACGCCTGGATTCAGACCCTCAAGACCTACTTGCTTGAGCGCTATCAGCGTGGCGACAAACTGCTTGGCGTGTGCTTCGGTCACCAATTGCTGGCCCTGTTGTTGGGCGGTGAGGCCAAGCGTGCTGCCCAAGGTTGGGGCGTGGGCATTCATCGTTATGAGATGGCCAGCAAAGCCCAGTGGATGACCCCGGCGCTGGACAACCTGACCTTGCTGATCAGCCACCAGGACCAGGTGACCAGGCTGCCAGAAAATGCCACCTTGCTGGCGTCCAGCGAGTTCTGTCCGATTGCGGCTTATTGCATTGAAGACCAGGTCCTGTGCTTCCAGGGCCATCCCGAGTTCGTCCACGAGTACTCGAAGACCTTGCTGGATATCCGCCAGCAGCATATTGGCGAGCACAACTATCGCAAGGGTGTCGACAGCCTCAAGGATGATCACCAGGGCACAACTGTTGCCGAATGGATGATGCGCTTTGTTGCCAACGGGCGCCAGGCGCAGGCCTGATCACCAGGCTCTAGTCTCAAGCAGAAGACCCAGCCCTGTGCTGGGTCTTCTGCTTCTACAGCCAGCCGTTGTACTTGAAGCTGGCATACAGGCCGATGCAGCCTGAGCCAATCAAGCCAAGTACACCAAAGTAACCGTATTGCCAACTCAATTCGGGCATGTTGTGGAAGTTCATGCCATAGATGCCGGCAATGGCCGTTGGGAAGGCCAGGATCGCCGCCCAGGCCGCGAACTTGCGTTGGGTAACGCTCTGGCGCGCAGACTCCACCAGCAAGCCTATCTCGATCGCATGGTCAGCCATTTCGCGCAGTGCGGTGAGGTCTTCAAGCAGGCGGTTGACATGGATCGCCACATCCCTGAAGTACGGACGCATTTGTTTATCGATAAAGGGAAAGTCGAGGCGTTGCAGTTCTTGGCAGATTTCCACCAAGGGGCCGATGTTACGGCGCAGGCGCAGCAGGTCACGGCGCAGGCCCTGGATTTTCACTGCATCGGCCATGGTCAGGGCGTCCTTGAGCACCGCTTGTTCGGTTTCCTCAAGCGTGCTGTTGTAGCTGTCCATGATCGGCCGGTAGTTTTCTGTCACGAAACTGAGCAGGGCGTAGAGCACGAAGTCTTCGCCGTGTTCGAGCAGCAAGGGGCGGGCTTCACAGCGCTGGCGCACGCGTGAATAGGGCGCGGACTGGCCGTAGCGGGCACTGATCACGTAGCCGGTGCCAGCAAATAATTGAGTCTCGACAAACTCAAGCTCACCGTTTTCGAAAATCGGTGAGTAAAGCACCATGAATAACGCGTCGCCAAAGGTCTCCAGCTTTGGCCGGGTATGGCGCAGCAGTGCATCCTCAATTGCCAGCTCGTGCAGGTTGTATTGCGCCTGGAGAGTGGTAAGTACATGGGGCTGAGGGTCTTTCAGGCCAATCCAGGCGAAGTGTCCGGGCTTGCCCAGCCAGCTAACGCCATCTTCCAGGCTGATGTCCGTGACTTTTTTCCCGTGGCTGTAAACTGCTGCGGCAACGACGCTGTTATCCATTTTCGACCTGGTTTTTCTGCACATGGCGCCCAGCTTAGCCTGAGATGATCATCAATGGCTGCATCCGGGCGCATTTGGGGTACAAAAAAAACCGCTACCAAGGCGGGCTGGGCAACTCAGGCTTCGGCCATCTCTTTATTCATGCTGTCGATACAGGCCTGCATCTGCGCTTGGCAGCTTTCCATCAGTGCGGGCACATCGGCGATGGTCAGGCCCGTGGTCGCAATTGCGGGCAGCGAGCGGATCATTATCGTGCCGCTGTTCCATCGGTTGATGCGTAGCTTGTTGGCATATGTGCTGGTACAGACCGGGATAATTGGCACGCCTGCAGCAATTGCCATCAGAAAAGCGCCCTTCTTGAATGGCAGCATTTGCGGGCCTGGATAACGTGTCCCTTCCGGGAACACCCAAATCGAGGTGTTCTTGTGCTTGAGCGTTTCGGTGGTCTGCAACATTGCCTGTTTGGCGCTGCGCGAGTTGCCACGGTCAAGCAAAATATTGCCAGCCAGCCAATACAGTTGACCGAAGAAAGGGACCCACTTGAGGCTTTTCTTGCCGAGGCTCACGGTGCGGTAGGGCACAACCCGACCCAGTACGTAGAGGTCGTAATTGGATTGGTGGTTGGCAATTATCACGCATGACTGGCTGTGATCACGCAGCCCTTCAGTCTGGGTCTTGAGCTTTAGGTTGAGAATGCGCAATGCAGGCAATGAGTAGATTCGGGCGCAAATGCGGCTGTTATCTGGATTGAATGGGCGGCAAATACCCACCACCAAGCCCAACACTCCGGCAACGATAAAATGCACGCCCATTAACGCCATGCGCAGAATGAAAAGCATTTGGTACACCCAATCAACCTAAAAGCCGCGCAGTGTACGGCTGTAAACTGTTTTCAGCAATTGCAGCTGATCACTCAGCTGTGTGCGGATATGAAGGACATAAAAAAGCCCGGAAAATCCGGGCCTTAGCATTATTGGCGAAGTATTACAGACTGATGGTCCTATCCAGCTCGATCGCTGTGTCGAGTGTTTCCAGCAGTGCTTTGCGGACCTTGAGCTTGGTGTTCTTGTGCGCGGTCATATTGATCTTCTTCAACTGCTGGGCCGCTGCTTGTGCTGCCGCCATAAGCTGTTCCGCGGGCACGACCTTATCAAGGAAGCCTGCTTCTACAGCACCTTGCGGATCAAACATCTCACCGCAGATTACCGAACGATGGAATGCAGACTTACGCAGGCGATCACGTGCCAGCTCAATGCCCACATGGTGCATGGTCATGCCGATCTGAACCTCATTGAGACCAATACTGAATTTGCCTTCAGTGCCGATGCGGTAGTCGGCAGAGAGCAAAATAAACGCACCTTTTGCAACTGCATGGCCAGGGCAGGCGACAACAATCGGGTAGGGGAACGACAGCATGCGTCGAGCCAGGGTCGAACCAGCAGCGACCAGGTCAATTGCATTTTGCGGGCTGGAAGTCATGACTTTAAGGTCATAACCGCCCGAAAGGATGCCCGGTTGACCTGTGATGATTACCACCGCTTTATCCTGCGCCGCTTTATCCAGCGCCTGGTTAAAGGCAGCAATTACATCAGGCGAGATGGCGTTAACCTTGCCATTGTTCAGGGTCAGGGTGGCAATGCCATCTTCTAGTTGGTAGCTGATCAAGTCGCTCATGGTCGGAATCCTTGTGCTGAAGATGGGCTGACGTTACCCATCCGGCACGTTCCGGTAAAGCACAATGAGCGACCAGTGAGTCACCAATGGCGCGCTTTATCACGCATAGAGCTTTGAGGGTCTCGCTAACACCAACCGTCTTGTAGAGAGTGGGCTTGATCCAGCCGCGGCATTGCAATGCCTTATCCTGGCCTGTCGAATTAGAAACAGGCCCTGCCCGGATTTACCGCATAAGGAGCAGGGCAGAGGGTAAGCGCATGAAAACTCGGAAAAAACTTTTGCTTTTAAGGCTTTGTTCGGATACATTAGCGCGCCTCGACAGACAGCAATGCCTGACGAGATCCGGTGAAGTGTCCGAGCGGTTGAAGGAGCACGCCTGGAAAGTGTGTATACGAGAAATCGTATCATGAGTTCGAATCTCATCTTCACCGCCACTTTCAGAAAAGCCCTGCAGATCAACGATCTGCGGGGCTTTTTGTTTTCTGGTGTAGATGGAAATGGTACTGCTCAGGGCGCAAGGTTCTGTGTTTGCTTTGTCATTTCCTAAATACTTGGAACTTTATACAGGTTGTTAAGGGCCTGACCGCAGAGAACTAGGTGCTTTTGGACTTCTATTGCGTATGCTAGGGCATCCTCTACCCAGCAGGCAGGGTATGACTGATCTTTGTATTCGAATTTTTTGATTTTCCCCCCACGCCGACCCTCTTTGAACGAAATGGTTGGTCGATGGACAATCAATTGCCAGTGTTTGGTGGTGTTGGTAAATGCCTTTAAATACTTGTATTCAGTTGATTTTAGAGCTTTACCCAATAAGTCCTTAAGCTCACCTTCGGAAAGCCCATTTTGAGCTTTGTAAGGGTCTAAGAGCCCTCTGCACTGGGCCATTCCCAGCGCAACAAGCAATTGTCCGAATGTTTCAAAGGTGTTGAGCACTGTGCTAATGCAGGCAATTGTGTTGGCTTCACTTTGCAGGTTTGCGTTAAACCAAGCGTCTTGATCCCCGCCTCCCAACGTGTGAAGTGTGTACTGCCGACCGCTTGGGTCATCCTCAGGCCTGAAGTCTTCGTAGGCCTTATAGGCCAGGCGTATGTGGTATCGGAACAATTGTGTGGAGCGTCCAAGCGAAACGAGTATGGGGATTGCTTTGGCGGACTTTTCTGGGAATTCAGCAGTGATGCGTTCCTGTAGCGGCTTGATCTTCCATGTGTCGCTCATTTTTCTTCCTCCCATAGGTTCAAGTTTGTGCCGTGGCCGGGCGTCCATTGCCAACATCAGCAATGCCGATGCTGCAAAGAACCCATCAATGCATATTACAGCTGCGCTGAACTCTAGTGTTTCGGTGAGGCGCGGATATGGTTGGGCGAGTTGATCATTAGCGCTGCCCTCACTGTCCAATTTCAGCGTCGACCTCTTTTTTAATTTAAAACACGTTAGTCGGTTGTATTCCAAACCTAAGGCTGGTTGCATTTGGTCAAAGATATGATGCTGGAAGAATGATCGCGCTTGTTTTTCGCTACTTCATTGAGTGCTTATTAGATTGGCAGGGAATCTAAATAACTTTGGCACGTATTCAAAAGAGCAAAAGTTTCGTGGCAGGTAGGATCGGATGTTATGACAACCTCCAATAATAAAAAGGTCGCTTGTGAACAACAGCCAGTCATTTACTTTATATGCCTTGTCGCTTGCCATGATTGCATCTGCCCAGGCGCAAGAGCGCAACTCCTTTGTGGCGGACAGCCGCATGTCCATTCGTTATAGCCAGTATTATTGGAACGAGGATCATGGCAATGGTGTTGGGCCCACGCGAGATGAGTGGGTTCAGGCGACATTGTTAAGTTACAAGTCTGGATGGTACGAAGATCTGGTGGGACTGGACTATAGCTATGGACTGGCCGATGCGCTGGAGGTTGGAAATAAAGCGACCAGTATCAGCAATCTCGAAGCCGGGGATACAGTGCAGTCGCCCCACGGTATCGCCAAACCGGTGGAGGCTTATCTGCGTGGGCATCTGGTCGGGGAGGCGGGCGAGTTCAATTATGGTGTTGGCAAGAAAAGCCGGCGCTATGGGTTGTATTTCGACGATCCCATTTCACGCATTCTGCCGCCTTCAACACTGGGTGCCGATATGGAGTATCGATTTGGTGGCCTTGAGGCAAGGTACAGCTATATCAATGGTTTCAGCGCGAGGAACGAGTCCGGTTGGGCCGACGACCTGACTAATTTTTCAGGTGAAAAAATTGATGCCATGCGGCTCTATGCGCTGAACTATTCCTTTGACGATGGCACGCAAATCCTTGCCGAGTATGCTGAATCTGAAGACTACCTGAAGGCGTCCTCGATCAAGATCAAGCACAGCTTTCAATTGTCGGCTGATCAATTCCTGGACCTGTATGCCACCCATGGAATGCAGCAGGATGCTGGCAAACTGTTCGATTACCAAGGTGTGCCTGGCTTGTACGAGGCCGAGAACTCGCACGATGCCCGCTATATCGAACTGTCGGCTAAGTATCGCTTCGGTCATGCATATGCGGGTGTCGACTACAACAAAGTCAGCGGTGATGATTTCGATCGATTGTTCTTTAGTGCCGATCATGGCACTTGGAATAGCAGCGCCAAGCTTTTCTATTATTTTGGTGCGGAAAACGAAGAGATGTACCGCGTATCTGCCGGTACGAATTTTGATTTTATCGGCGTGCCTCAATTACGTTTGGACAGCCACTATGCGTTTTCCGATCATGCCGCCGGTTATAACGGGTTCTCTCGGCGCGAGTTTCAAACCGTTCTCCAATATAACTTCACCGGTATGTTGAGCGGGCTTGGTCTGGCCTGGTTGCATAATGAGTTCACGACAAAGGGCACGCCCGATCAAGTCAATCGCTTTGCGGCTTCCTATGGACCAGCTGGGATCATTACTCATCATGCCAATCGGTTTTATATGAACTACATCTACAACTTTTAATTTAATTAATGGCGCAATGATATTGCGTAGCGTTACAGCAGGAGTTTCCATGTTCTTCAATAAAACCACCGTCTTGTTATTGTCTATTGCCGCTTCTTTCCATGCTTATGCTGCAACAGTCGAGCCTGATAATCGTCCAGCGGACCTGATCCTGCAAAATGGCAAGATCTACACCGGAAACAGCCAGCAGCCCTGGGCTGAAGCCATTGCAATCAAGGCGGGTAAAATCATCGCGATAGGCGGAGCCGATGATGTCATGGCTTACCGAAATGCTGATACCAGCGTCGTAGACCTGGATAAAAAAATGGCGATGCCTGGTATCAACGATGCCCATGCACATCCAACCTGGGGTGGTTTGAAGCAGCTGTTTCAATGCAACTTCCCGGCATCGAGTTCAGCGCAGCAGATCAAGACGCAGATTTCCGCCTGTATCAAAGATCAACCCCAGGCACAGTGGATTCGCGGTGGGCAATGGACCGCAGAGTTCTTCCAGAAAAACGCGATTGGCTCGCCGCGTAAATGGCTGGATGCGATATCTGGCGATAAGGCCATCTTGCTGACCGATGATACCGGCCACAATCTTTGGGCCAACAGCAAGGCCATGGCGCTGTTGAACATCAAGGCTGACACCCAGGCTCCGAAAGGCAGTACCTTTGAAAAGAACTCTGCTACCGGCGACTACACAGGCATATTGCTTGAAGCCAATGGCTTCATAAAAAGCCAATTGTCCGACTGGAGCGACACCCAGTACCTTCAAGCTGCCGAGTACGCCATCAATTTGGCCAACAGTGTTGGTATTACCGGGATCAAGGATGCAGACGCCAACGAAAATGTAGCTAAGGCATATTACAGGCTCGACCAGAAGGCTGGGCTCAATGCCCATGTTGGTGTGGCGATCAGGATATCTGACGAGCATAGGAAAAATATTTTCGACATGCCGCAGATCATGCGTATTCGAGACAAATACCGCTCCAGGCACGTCAATACTCGCTTCGCCAAGATCTACCTCGATGGTGTGCCAACCGCCGCGCGCACCGCAGCGATGATTTCGCCGTACAAAGCTGAGGAAAACTCGCATAAAGGCAACCAGCACGGCCACATGTTACTCAATGCCGATGAGCTCAAATCAGCTTTGGTCGAGCTGGATAAACAAGGCTTTACTGTGAAAATTCATGCCGCAGGGGACCAAGCCATCCGCAGTTCCCTCGACGCCATCGAAGCGATGCGCAAGGTCAATGGCAGCAGTGGTCTGAAACCGGAACTGGCGCATGCTGAATTTATTGACCCGGTTGACTTGCCGCGCTTTGCGCAACTGAACGCCACCGCTGATTTTTCACCTTACATCTGGTATCCGTCACTCATTAGCGATGCCATCGAGTCGGTTGTGGGCGCGCGAGCCCAGAAAGCATGGCCAGCACGGGATTTACTCGACAGCGGGGCAACAATCATTGCCGGCTCAGATTGGCCTTCTGTAGTGCCCGACCTGACCCCGTGGAATGCAATCGAGGCGCTTGTCACTCGCCGTGATCCAAGTGGGCAGCATGCAGGTGCGCTCTGGCCCGAGCAGGCTATCACCCTGGAGGAAGCGTTGAAGATCTTTACTAAAAACGGCGCCCAGGCCTTGGGTGCCGATGAACTTACCGGCTCTTTGGAAGTAGGCAAGGCAGCTGACATTATTGTGCTCAACCAGAACCTTTTCGAGGTTCCCGTCGATGACATCAGTGAGACCCGAATCCTTTCGACCTACTTTGAGGGGAACAAAGTATATTCAAGGCAATAGCCACGAGTAGGGTCAGGCCGGGCATCAGCCCGGTCAGGCTCTAATCTGGCTTAAGTGTCCTTTCAACGGGTGGCTTGCGTACATCCTGTCTGGAGTCGAAAAGGCGCATGTAGTCATGGGAGTCAGCGACTTGTTCACTGCTGCGCCAACATAAACCGCAATGGTTGTGTGATTGCCTCCTTGGAATTGTCTTGCCATAACGCCTTGCCAGAATCTTGTTCCCACGGTTTTTTTGTCGCCTTGCAAAATTGCAGTGTTTTGACCACCAATTTGCACAACCACTGACCAGTTAATTGCATTCCAGCTGACCACGCGCTTGCATTCGACTTGACCAGCGCACGCCTAGTGGCTACCTGCATAACCCGGCCAAAAGCGGCCAGGAGCGGTCATCGTGTATCTACCGATGCAGGGCCGACTCACTTGGATCAATTCACCGTGTACTGAAGCAGGGAGCATCTACAGGAGATGCTCCCTGTGGGCTACAGTAACGCCATTTTTTTGAATACTTCTTTGGTGATGGTCATGCGCTTCGCAGCATCTTCACTCTTCTTAATGTCAATATTAATCGCATAAAAATACACATTTTTCCCGCGCTCCAAATATCCAACCAACCAACCAGTCTGCGGGGCGCCTTTTTCACCAAGCCCTGCCCAACCTGATTTACCACTAAGTCGGTAGTTGGGTGTCTCTTCAAGAACAATCATCTTTTTGACTGTACGGGTCGATGCCTCCGATGCGCCCAACTTGTCACCATAAAACCTTTGAAGAAAGTCGACTTGTTCTTTGGCCGAAATTCTAAGACCACCGGTTAGCCAGAACTGGTCGATCCCGCCTGAAATGTTACGATTGCCGTAAGAAAACTGATCCACATATGACTGCATGCGTTTCTGGCCAATTCGGCGAGCTATCTCTTGGTAGTACCACACCACAGAGTTTTGCAACGCTGTGTGCAGGGTGTTTTTTTTCGCCCAGCTATCCGGCCACCAAGACTGGCGAGGGTTTTTTACGCTATCCCAATCCAGTTCGAAATTTGGGCCGCTTGCAACCTTGGTTTCCAATGCGATCAAGCTATTTGGAATCTTGAACGTCGATGCTGGTAAGTATTGGGTATTAGCTCGTTTTTCATCGTGGTAAAGCCACTTATTCTGCTGAGGGTCGAAAAGCACAAAAGTGCCTTTGACGTTGCCTGCTGCAAACAGTTGGTCTAGGTCTGCGCTTTGCACGGTTACTTCTTTTGTTTGAGCCTGCGCAGCACATGCCGCCACGAGCGTTAGGCCAGCAAGCAAAGTATTTGCAAGGTGGAGAAGTTTCATTTTCATGCCTATGTATTTAATTGATGGGCGCGTAAGAGCTCTCGGCATGGCGAAAATAGTTGCATCGGTGCGAAACAGTAAAACGCCTTGTTGTAACATTCGTAACACCGGGACCTAGAAATCGCTTTCAGGGTTATTCATGAGTAGCTCTTCAATAAATATCGAACTTGCGCCGATGCTGCGCGTTGACAATATGCCTGCCCGCTATCAGTCGCTTTGGTTGCTGGTCGCTGTCTACCATGCTCAGAAATGTGGGAAAGCCGTCCTGCCTGTATCCATGTTGCGGGCACGTTTTCCGGGTAAGTCAAACTGGAGAATGCTGATATCTAGAGCGTTCGCAGACTTTGAAAGGTGGAATGTTAAAGTTGGATGGGGTGACGATATATCAAGCAATTTTAGCCTGCTTAATCGTCGGCAACGTAGTCGCGGTCCCTTTTGGATTGATGCCGTAACGCTATCCAGAATATCCATTCGAGGTGATGGCACCGAACTAAGCATCGCTGAAATAGCACTATTTTTGGGGCTTCCTGCTATCGACGTAGTCGCCAAAAAAAGTGTGGATCAGAGCGTGAGCGAGGTGAATTACTGGGGGCATCTGACTCAAGCCCTACGAGTGACGCTTGATGGTTTCGGAGGGCAACTCGATAACCAATTGAGCGATCACTTTCGCTTAGCTCGAGATTCAGCGCAGAACGATTTTCAGAGAGGTCTAGCTGTTCTCAAGGAGAGTCTTGCATGGCGCAGGTTGGGTGATATGCACCGTAGTCAATCTACACTCCAGTGCTTAGAAAATCTTTTAGAACAGCCTGATGATGAATGTGAGATGCCAACGCTTAATGCAATGGCTCATATCGCGCGAGGCTGGAACCTCTACCGCCGTGGAGATTTATCTGCAACTAACGCAGAACTTGAAAGGCTAAGGTTTGACGTCAACCTTCAGTTGGTTACGCGATACAACCCGAGGGTGCGTTTCGAGTATTTGAATTTGTTTGCGTTGGTGGGTAAGGCACGAGCCCTGGCTGAAAAGGGGCTGTCCACGCAAGAACGCCTGATCGCAGCTAATGAGACCATTGCAGCTCTATCTGGTGCACTAAAGGCGGCTTACGAAGCTGACTCGATAGAGGCGGCGCAGGACGTTGCAGCAAATATCGGATTCACAAACTGGATGTTTTGGAAAAGTGATCTGGTAGACAAGAGCCACGCCAAAAACGTGCACACAGTTCAGTTGGAAGCTGCGCGTTGGATCGGCTTGTCGGAGTGGATATGTGACCGTTTTGGAGTCGGCGGAGGCTCCGCTTGGAATTTGATTTTTTTGCTCCGCATTGCGCGAGGTAATTGTATTTGCTCTGGAGCACAAAATTTAACTTCTTTCCGAGGTATGAGGCCGGTCCCCCTGGGCAGTATGCTGGATGCAGTCCGGCCTTTTCATGCTGCTTTCTCGAAAGCAAAAGGCTTTACTGGCTGGTCTAACGCCGCCGTTTTTTCAATAAAGGAGAATGACTCCTCTCGTATTCAGTATCCAGCTTTACAGCTTGCGAATCTGTTGCTTGAAACTGCGTGGTACTCGGTTCACGAATATGGTTTATGCAAAAGAGCCTATGATGCGGTTGAGCGTCTAGAAGGCATGATGAACGAATTGCATCCCACGGAAAGACGCTTCTTTCGCGAAAGCATCAAGGACTTACCCAGTGAGCTTCGTAACTGATTCTGGATTGCGTAATGCAGTTGCTGACATGGCGGTGCAATCAGCCGTTCTTTTGAGGGAGCTGCCTCCGACAAGCCAATGTCGAACCATTCGACGGACGCAAATGGAAACGGCAAATGATAAAACCACTCGACATCCCATTTTGAGACATATCCTGTGACGCACTTGGATCGGTAGGGCGCCAGCCCTGAAGCTCGCGAAAATGATTGATCAGCTCATCCCACTTGGTATTGTTCGATGCGCTTGCCAAGTTTATCGCAGCCACTGCAGCATGGATCTTCTTCCGTGTTGGATCATCATGACCCGTACCAGCCCTCGATAGATCGCTCATATTCAGTTGTATTGATTTTTTGGGGTTCAAGAATGGATGACCGCTTCTGGCCGGGAGCGGTCGGTCAACACTAATAGCTCCTTACTAGAAGCGGCCGGTTGAAACAGAGGAATTTAGAAGTAACCAGTCTCATCAAATTGTAAAACTCTAACGATTAGCTCTCCCCATCGCTGGGCCGCAAAGCCTAATCGCTCCACGGACCAACTGTACTATCCATCAGTCCAAGCGCTCGAAGTCTGACAGTTTGAAGCTTTTATCAAAGAAAGGTTGTGTAGGCGCATACAGGCGGAAGTAGACGAACCAGCCATCATCACCCACCGTTCTCATGTGATTGCTCTCCAAACCCGATGGCGCCTTGGGCCCGATGTACAGGTCGACGCTACCGTCAGCATTGCGTTTGAGGTCTTTCAAGCGGCTGTCGATGTTTACGCTTCGAAGGTCCTTGCCACCATTGTTGTAAGCGCGGCGAGTATTCTCGCTATACAGAGTTAACGCCCAGAATTGCTCAACTGGCACATCCTTCGGTACGTGCAATTTGTAGTTCTTGTCGGCGCGCAGCAGTCTGCCCTTGCTGTCACGCTTGGTCGTCATATAGATCTGGCCCGCCCCAGGTTGTGGGTTGACCATGCCTTTGGTGCTGGCCACCGCTTCGTAGAACCAGGTAGTGCGCTCGTCAAGTTCGGCGCGGTCGGCAATTTCTTGTTCGACATGAAAATCGAAGCTCTTGTACCAGGAAGTTCCCGGCCAGTAGACCTCGGTATAGCGCGGTGTGACTTGCAGGTTGCGCGCCATCAATTCGCCCATGGCGGCGCCTTTCAAGAGGGCGGTTTTCTGCCGCTCGCTAGGGGCGAAATCCTTGCCTTTTTCTATGCCCAGCGGCTTGAGCATGGCGGTCCAGGCCTTGTCGATTGTACGCACCGGCTCTTCGTTGAGAATAGCCGAGAGTTTCTCCCAGTAGGCGAGGCCGCGCGGGGCTGTGGCGCTCCACTCGACATCCTTGCCCCTGATGAAGCGGCTCGGCTCGGTCGCGTGGCCAACCCGCCCCATGCGAAGCGAGTCTACGTATTTGTCGTAGTACGCAGGATCAGGGTCGAGAATACGGACTCCAACTAACACGTTGTTGGTGGTGCTTTGGTAAACATGTACGCCGCTCTTCTTGTATTGGCTCGGGTCGGTTTCTGGCCCCACCACGATATATGTTGCACCTTGACCCTTGTCGGGGCCGGTTAGGCCAAGATCGAAGACCGGGCGCATCCAGAAGTCGAGAACTCCGCCAGCCGTTTTTCCGGCGGGATAGTCGATCTGCAGAGGGCCTGGTTTGAGGCTGATGAAATTGAAAATGTAAGGCGTAGTGAGGTTGCCGGTGACGATGCCTCGTTTTTCCTTGAGTGATTCAAGTACAACGAAATCGGTGTCTTTGCTGACCCCATAGGCCTTGCTCTGGTTGTCGCGCCAAGTGGTGATACTGACCAATGGCGTGCTCCAGATGTAAGCCTGGCTTGCCCGTTGGTAGTCCATCTCGTCGAAAAGACGTATGGAGGCATCGTCGTCGAAGTAGCTGTCTTGCAGTTCGATATTGCCAATCGGCGTTTGGATCGTCTCGTCGCCATGCAGGGTGGCTTTTTCCAGCGGTACTCCCTCGGCATGGGCGCCTGCAGAGAAGGCCGTGGCTGCGACGATGGCGAGATAAGGGAGTTTCATTTTCACGTTCATGGGCTCCTTCCTTCAGTGAAGTGGCTGGGCAACAATGCTGGGCGCCTTGTAGCTGTGATCGATCACAGACTGATCCGGGCCGTAGTTACGCAGCACCAACCAGAACGGCCCCTTGGGCGAGGGTAGCCAGTTGCTTTCCATCTCCTTACCCGGCGACTCATGTGCAACGTGGATGGTCAGTGATCCATCCGGGTTTTCCTTTAAGCCCGGGGTTGCGCTGGACAGTGAGTAGCGCTCGATCGGGTTCTCCACCAACCAACGTTGCGGCAGTTTGTACATGGTGTAAGACCAGAAGAACTTGACGGGTGGCGTGGCACCTTTGGCGAAGGTGATGCTGTAGTTGGCCTTGCTGCCATCCAGGGGCTGCCCCTTGTCGTCCAGCGGGAATGGGTAGTAGACGGCCTGCTCCCTCACATTACCGAAGATGCCCAGCACTACTCCCAGCGTGCGCGACAGATAGTCGGTTCCGATGCGCTCGCGGTCGCCAAACAGCTTGCCGGAGTCCAGTTGCGGGTCCTGACCGGCCTTGGCGAAGGCGGCATGTGCATCCTGCATGCCTTGCAGCATTGCATTACGAACCTCGCTCGAAAGGTTTGCCGGCTCCCATGGTTTTCCGGGCTCGATACCCAGGGATTTGAGCTTGCGATACTCGGCGGCGTCGACGGGATTGGGCTTCACGAACTGCAGCATGAACGCCGCATAGCTCCAGAATTTCTCGGTATTCTCGTCGCCTTCGTTCCAGTCAGGCCACTGGATCCTGGGGGCAGCGACGGGTGCTTCTGTACCAAGGAAAGCACTCAGTGGCTGCAGCTTGTAGCGCTGCTGAATGGCCCTGACGTTGGCAATATCACCTTCGCTGCTCATCAGTTGGGTTCGGGTCAACGTGCCGAGCAGGCTCGATTCGCCGTGTATCACACGCCTAACGCCAGCAGGTGCCTGGCCCTTCCAGTCGGGCCCGGCCAACAGGTAGCTGCCGCCTCCATTGCCATCCTCGAGAGAGCCGGGATTATCCAGCACATGGCCCCAGAGGTCATCCCATTGGCTAGTGTAGTAACGCGCCTTATCGATCTCTGGCAGTGTCAGCACCCAGGGCTCCGCACGCAGATCAACCCATGCGTAGGAGTATGGCGTATCCACGTTGGGGGTGACGATGTCGGTATCTGCCGGGCTCGATACTTTCAGGTGCAGCCATTTGCCGAACTCGCCGTCGCCATTGATGGCCTGGGCGTACATCGTTCGGTAGTTGAGTACCAGCGGGTAGGTGAAGATATAGGCATCCTTTGCCAGCGCCCTTGCCTGATCAGGGCTGACTTCGGCCAAAACCGTTGGTGCTGTGACCAACGCTAAAACCAGCCCTCCAGCGGCTGCGAAACGAGACGGTGAGAACATGTTAAACGTCCTTGAGAGTGATCCTTTGAGTTCTGAAGTCTAGAAAGGAATCGTTGATTCGCCAGTCATGCGGCTAGATTTTCGACAGTGGTAGGACAGCTTGTAGATGATCCAACGCAACCTGCAGCCACTGCCAACTGAACTGCGAATAGCCGTGGCCAAAGGCGAAGTTGATATCCAAGTCGTCGCAGCTAAGCTTGTTGCTGAACGGGGTACTGAATAAAGATTGAAAGTGGATAGGGCCTTGAGAAGGCGGCAGAGATTTGGGCGGTTACTTGTTAATTTTACTGTAAGCGTACGACACGCTAAAACCGAAACATAGGGAGATGAAGATGACCAGCACAAGACTCTGGACACCCTGCGTCATACTTGTACTGAGCACACTGAGCGGAGCTGTGACCGCGCAGGATTGGCCGGATAGATCCAAACTCCCGCAGCCGCTGTCCCCCTTCAAGGGTGAGATCAGCCATACCTACGAGGGCTCGAAGCCCGGCTGGCAAAAGCCTATTTCAGCGCCGGAAGGGGCACCCAATATTGTATTGGTTCTCATTGATGACCTAGGGTTTGGTCAGCCGGGAACCTTCGGTGGTCCGGTACCAACACCAGAACTTGATCGGTTGGCAAGCGGAGGCCTGCTCTACAATCGCTTCCATACCACAGGTGTTTGCTCGCCAACTCGCGCCGCAATGCTTACCGGGCGAAATCATCATTCAGTCGGTTTTGGAACAATTGTCGAGCTCTCTACAGGGTTCCCGGGATACAACAGCCTATTGCCGAAAGACGCTGTGACCGTCGCACACACGTTACGCGACAACGGTTATAGCACCGCAATGTTTGGTAAAAACCACAA
The DNA here is from genome assembly GCF_000222125.1 of Pseudomonas sp. S9. Lineage (NCBI taxonomy): Bacteria > Pseudomonadati > Pseudomonadota > Gammaproteobacteria > Pseudomonadales > Pseudomonadaceae > Pseudomonas > Pseudomonas sp. S9. Next base: position 471,691 of record NZ_AFFX01000001.1, read on the forward strand.
CACCCCGGACTGGGAATCCAACCCCGTAGGGCCATTTGATCATTGGCCAACCGGTTGGGGTTTTGAAACATATTATGGGTTTAATGGCGCTGCCACCAGCCAATGGGAGCCTCAGCTTTACCACAATACCAATGCGGTTGAGCCGGAGACGAGACCGGAAGAGGGCTATCACCTAACGACAGATCTTGTGGATCGTGCTATCGACTGGATTGAAGTTCAGGAGTCTGTGAACCCGGAGAAACCTTACTTTCTCTACTTGGCTCCTGGCGCCATGCACGCACCTCATCATGCACCCAAGGAATGGATTGATAAATTCAAGGGGCAGTTTGACCAAGGCTGGGACAAGCTTCGTGAACAAACCCTGCTCCGGCAGAAACAACTGGGCGTAGTTCCGCAAGACACGATACTCACTCCGCGCCCCAAGGAAATTGAGGCATGGGATTCTCTGACTGCTGAACAGAAACGTCTTTACACGCATCAGATGGAAGTCTTCGCTGGTTTCCTAGCCCATACAGACCATGAAGTTGGTAGATTTATCGAAGCGGTTAACAAGTCTCCTGATGCCGACAATACACTCATCATTTACATTGCAGGCGACAATGGCGCTAGCCCGGAAGGAACTCCAACGGGAACGCTCAATGAGATCATGACGCAAAACGGTATCCCTGACAGTGTTGAGGCCCAGCTGGCGAAGATCGACGAACTCGGTAGCCCCCTGCATGAGAACCACTACGCGGTTGGTTGGGCTTGGGCGGGCTCTTCTCCCTTTCAGTGGATGAAACGCGTGCCCTCGCATTTCGGCGGCACGCGCAATGGCATGGTTGTTTCGTGGCCAAAAGCCATTAAGGACAAAGGAGGGGTGCGCGATCAATTCTCACATGTCGTAGATATCGTCCCCACACTCCTCAATGCTGCCAAAATTCCAGCTCCGGAATACGTCGATGGTGTCAAGCAGGTTCAAATGGCTGGAGTGGATCTGGGGCCGACATTCGCGTCAGCACAGGCAGAAGAAGTCCACAATACTCAGTACTTCGAGACGGGTGGCCATCGGGCTATTTATCACGAGGGCTGGGTTGCGGCGAACTTCCATGGGGCACCGTGGAAACTCACTGGTTCAGTCGGTTTCACCGATCCGGAGTACAACACCTGGCAGCTCTATAACGTTGAGGAGGACTTTTCTCAATCCAAGGATATAGCGGCAGAGAATCCGGAAAAGCTAACAGAGTTGGTAACTCTCTTCGATACAGAAGCAAAAAAATACCAAGTCTACCCTTTGGATGACCGCTTTGCTGAAAGAGGCATTATTCCCCGACCGTCCGTGGTTGCTGGTCGTACGGAGTTCACCTACTCAGCAGGCATATCTCGGATTCCCGAAGGGAGCGCTCCCCCAACTTATCAGCGTTCGCACAAGATCACGGCCAAAGTGAATATCACAGACGCGAACACAGAAGGAGTCATCGTCGCCTGTGGCGGGGCCGGTGGTGGGTACACACTCTATGTGAGGAACGGAAAGCTCCACTACACATACAGCTTCTTTGGTAAAGAGTCATATCATCTTGTCTCCGAGGAGCAGCTGCCACAAGGTAACGTGGAGGTGACGATGAACTACGAACAATTGCCGTTCAAGCCATTCGTTGAATCTACCGGAGGCACCGCAGAGCTTTTTATCAATGGCAAGTCAGTGGCAAAAGGCGCTGTAGATAACTCAGTGCCTGCCCGATTTTCTGCCACGGAAACCATGGACATCGGAAAAGACCTAGGCTCTCCCGTAAGCAGTGACTATCGTGAGCAGGCACCTTTCGCTTTCACCGGAAAGATTGAGAACGTCAGGTTCAACATTGCTTCCACTCAACCCGTGAAAAAGTAAATGGATGTTGTTTAGAAGGCGTCGAAAGGCGATAGCGCTTGTTCTTAGGAAAACTCAGACAAGCCATCAGCACAATCCTGGCTACGGCTTTGTAAAACAGGCATCCAGACCGGCCACAGTTGACTGATCTTACCCAGAAACCCGGATATACCTGGGTTTCTAGGTTTTACAGTTGTACTCGACCGCGTTGGTCGAAAGATAGGCACTCGAGATCTACAAACAGTCGGGTTTCTAAACACTCTCCAGGCTCGTTAGCAGATTCGATATTTTTGAAACATCTCCTGAAAATACTAGTGTACGAACTTGGTCGATAAGGATACGTCCCATGCACAAATCACTACCAGCGTTCGGTCTGCTGGCCATGTCCCTCACCTCCGTCGCAGAGGAGCAACGCAGCGCCGATGATCTTGCCAAGCAGCTTGCCAATCCTGTAGCTGCGTTGATCAGCGTCCCTTTCCAGTACAACTACGACGAGAACATTGGACCCGATGACAAGGGTTCGCGACATACGCTCAATATCCAGCCAGTCATACCGGTCAGCATCAGTGATGATTGGAATCTGATTTCCCGCACCATCTTGCCGCTGATCGATCAGACGGATATAGCTCCCGGCACAGGAAACCAAACGGGCACAGGTGATACGGTGCAGAGCCTGTTCTTCTCGCCCAAGGCTCCTACCGAATCGGGCTGGATCTGGGGCGTCGGTCCGGCTATGTTGCTGCCGACGGGCTCCGACGATCTGCTTAGCAGCAACCAGTGGGGGCTCGGCCCGACGGGGGTCGTATTGCGACAGTCTGGTCATTGGACCTATGGCGCTCTAGTCAACCATATCGAGCATGTTTCAGGCGACCGCGATCCGGCCAGAGTGAGCAGCACCTTCCTTCAGCCGTTCTTGGTCCGCGCTTTCCCCGGTGGTATTACCCTGGGCCTAAATACTGAGTCCACCTATGACTGGGATGGCAACGAGGGCAGCGTGCCAGTCAACCTACAACTAAATAAGGTGACTAAGTTGGGCGATCAGATGGTCCAGTTCGGCGCCGGAGTCCGCTACTGGGCGGAAAGCACAGAGTCGGGACCCGAGGGACTTGCGTTTCGATTGAACTTAGTCCTGCTCTACCCCAAGTGACGGCGTGCGGAATAACCGCGGACTACAACTCGGGCTTGTTGAGAATGACGTAACCTAACTCAACCTTTTCGTCGCCTCATGCGGGCGCCTAACCCAAGTTACTCAGTGAGAAATTCGAAGGAGCGATATACATGCGAATGTCTGCCGTTATAGAGCGGTCCACTCTCTCTCGTCTTGCTGTTATATGCGCAGGGCTTACTTTAGTGGCCTGTACAACATCGCCGCAGAAGACCGATGCGTCGGGTCCAGGCTCGTCGTCCGGTATTGAGTACCGCCTCGGTGTACCTACTCCGGAAACGGCCGCGCGCATGTTCGATGAACTGGCCTATCAACGCGCCGTACAGGTCTATCTTTGGGGCTTACCGGCGGTGGGCATGCAGCAGTACCGAATCGCCAATGCACAGGGGATGGGTGGAGGGTCAGACGTTTACAAGGTCGGCTATCTGGGTGATCAGCTAAAGAGCAATCTGCTGCACCTCACAGGCAACCCTGACTCGATGTACATCGACTACTTCTTCGACACCAAAAGCGGCCCAATCGCCTTGGAAGTCCCCGCATCTCTGCCCGGTTTTATCGACGACATGTGGGAACTGCCGGTGATCGACGTCATTCCACAGGTATCGAAGAACGGCAAATATCTGATTGTCCCGCCGGGCTGGAATGGCAAGGAGCCAAATGGCTTCGTAGTGGTACGCCCCCGCACCTATGTCTCCTGGATGCTGCTGCGCGGTCCCGTGCAGCAGGTGGACGGCAAGCCGGACACCACTGGCGCGGTCACCACGATGAGGAAACAACTAAAGATCTATCCGGTCAACGACCAGGGCGTACGCAAGACCGCACCTGCCTTGCAGTTCTTTAATATGAGCGACAAGCAACTGAACCGCGTGCCGCCAGAAGGCTTGGCCTACTTCCAGCGACTGGCTGAGGTCGTATCAAACGAGTCGAAGAGCCAGACCGACGCCTACATGATGGGCACAATGCATACACTGGGCATAGAGGCAGGCAAGCCCTTCGAGCCGGATGAGCGCATGCAGAAAATTCTGACGCGCGCCGCAGAGACAGGTCAGGCCATGGCCCGCTCTATTGCCTTTCACGGTAAGATCCCCGGCCGCGAACACTGGCCCGACCGCCAGTATGCCGAAGCCTTTATGGGCGGTAGCCCATCCTTCGAAACCGATGGGCGCAGCAATCTCGATGAGCGCACCCTGTTCTTCTATCTGGCCTGTGGCACCAGCAAGCTGATGGCGTCGACCACGCCTGGCGTAGGACAGGCATATCCGTGGGCGGTGAAGGACGCCAAAGGCAATACTTTCGACGGCGGTAAAACCTACAAGATGCATCTACCCAAGGATATTCCTGCCAAGTTGTACTGGTCGGTAACAGCCTATGACACGGTCACGCGTTCGCAAATCCAGAACGGAACTGACTTTGCTCGTGTATCCACGTTCACCCAGCCGGAGCCTAACAGCGATGGCAGTATCGACCTGTACTTCGGGCCGACTGCGCCAGCCGGTAAGGAGAAGAACTGGGTCAAGACTGTGCCTGACCAAGGCTGGTTTTTCCTGTTCCGGCTGGAGGCCCAGCCGGTAAGGAGAAGAACTGGGTCAAGACTGTGCCTGACCAAGGCTGGTTTTTCCTGTTCCGGCTGTACGGCCCGGAAGCAAGCTACTTTGATCGCAGCTGGAAGCCAGACGACCTGATAGAAGTGTCCGGCAGCTAGATCAAAATGCCCTAAGGGAGTAGGTCGCTAGTTCAAAGGCCGGCATCTTGAATGTTTGGCTGCTCAAGGCCTCAGTGGCGGAATGTCGGCATTGGCCGTTTGCTGGGGTAGGGGACCAGTCCGACTCCACCCTCGCCGGTGCCTTGGGCCCCACGTATAGGTCACACTGGTGTTGGGGTGAATCGCCCCTGATTTCCTAGACGCATTTGATTGGCTGCTTGTGGCCGGTTGTTGCCTGTCGCGACTGGCAGCAGTGGTTGTTCTCTGCCAGCACCGGTCAAATTCAATGCAAATGACTGGTCAGGTCGAATGCAAGTGGGTGGGCAAGCCTGTGCAATTACCCAGTCGTCTGACTGTGACGACTCACACAAGATTTACGGTATCTCTAGTTTTGATGCACACCGCATAACTTCCAGTAAACCCTGGCTAAACGGCTTGTTCTTGCACCAAAAAGTGGCATTTTGCCGCTATTCGATCTGCAAAATCCCTGTTTTGAATCCTTCGAAATGATTTGACGCAACTTGTTTGACTGGGTAGTTTTGCCGCTCTATCGCAAACGCTAATTGTTCGTATTAGCATTATCGTGGAGATTAGGGTGAATGCATTGACGCAGGTTGCTCATGGAGGTGCCCCATGGAGCGAGGTTTATACGCCCACCTACCGGTTCTATTCGCCGATGGGTGGGGTGGAGGCTTCTGGTTGTTTCAAGGCTATTGAAACACCGGCTGGAGAGGATGGAAGTGGAGTCGAGCGCTCAGTTGAGGCCGCATTTGCCGAAGCAAAAGCAGCGGGTTTACAGCGGCCGATGGTGGTCGGCGTCATTCCTTTCGACAAGCAACAACCTTCCAGTTTATTTGTTCCGCGCCATGTAGCGCGTTTGGCGCCACTGGCACCGCCGACTTCAGTGTGCGGCATGCCATGTGGGAAGGCCCTGCATTGCACTGAACAGCCAGATCGTGATGGCTTCAAACAGGCCGTGTGTCGGGCGGTAGATGTGTTGCGCGGCGGTCAGTTGAGCAAGGTGGTGTTATCTCGGTTGCTGCAATTGGACTTTGATCGCGCGCCTTGTGCAGCAACGGTTTTCCAAGGACTACGCCAGCAAAATCCAGAGGCATTTCATTTCTTCATGGATTTGCCCGCCGGCGGAGTGCTGATCGGGGCGAGTCCTGAACTGTTGTTGCGTCAGAACAACAGTAGTTTTTCAACCAACCCGTTGGCCGGCACGATCAAGCGCATGGCCGACCCTGCGCTTGATGCACACGCGGCGCAAACCCTGTTGCGTTCATGCAAAGACCTGCACGAGCACCGCTTTGTGATTGATGAACTGGATCGTCAGTTGCGCCCCTTGTGCACGCATTTGAATATTGCCGGCGAACCTTCATTGTTGAAAACCGCGCGACTTTGGCACTTGTCTACACAGATATCAGGTCAACTTGTCAGGCCGTTATCTGCCTTGAGTCTGGCCTGCCGCCTGCATCCAACCCCGGCGCTCTGTGGTTTCCCGACTGCTGCGGCGAAGCAATTGATTGCGGAGCTCGAACCTTTTGACCGAGGCGTATTTGGCGGCATTGTCGGTTGGAGCGACTGCCAAGGCAACGGCGAATGGGCAGTGGTGATTCGCTGCGGCATTGTTGAGCAGACGCGGGTCAAGTTATTTGCCGGCGCAGGCCTGGTTACTGCGTCATGCCCAGAATCGGAGTGGCAGGAAACCGGTAACAAGCTCAGCACCATGCTGTCGGCTTTTGGCCTCGAGCGGGAGGCGATATGAGCGGGGTACCCTTTACACCTTGGCCTGCTGAGTTTGCTGAGCGTTATCGTCGCGCGGGTTATTGGCGTGGTGAGTCGTTGACCTGTTTTTTGGATGAGCAAGTCAGGTTGCAACCTGATGCCCCAGCAGTGATTTATCAGGGGGGCACCCTGACTTACGCCCAATTGGACGAGCAAGCGACTCATCTCGCCAGGCGCTTGGCCAATCGGGGGCTTGTGACGGGCAACCGGGCGCTGGTGCAGCTCGCCAATCAGCCTGAGTTCTATATCGTTTTCTTTGCCTTGCTCAAGGTCGGGATTGTCCCGGTCAACGCCCTGTTCAGCCATAGTCGTTTGGAATTGTTGGCTTACGCCGAACAAGTCCAGCCTGAGTTGTTTGTTGGCAGTCGTGAACACGACCTGTTTGCGGATGAGGTTTTTCTTGCCCAACTGCAGCAGCAGGCAAAGACCCTGAGCACCGTGATACTTGATGGCGACCAAGATCCGAAACGGGCCTTGAGCGCCTGGCTTGAGCCCGCCTTGGAGATGCGCAGCTACGCGCCGACAACAGCTGACCAGGTGGCTTTCTTCCAGCTTTCCGGCGGCAGCACGGGCAGGCCAAAGTTGATTCCACGCACCCATGACGATTACGCCTACAGCGTGCGCCGCAGTGTTGAAATCTGTGGGTTCACCCGCGCGACACGCTACCTCTGCGCGCTACCTGCGGCCCACAACTTTCCACTGAGTTCTCCCGGTGCATTGGGCGTTTTCCATGCGGGTGGCTGTGTGGTGCTGGCGCCCGATCCTGGGCCAGTCAGTTGTTTCCCGTTGATTGCGCGCCACCAGGTTAATGTCGCGGCATTGGTGCCGCCTGCACTTTCATTGTGGCTTCAGGCCGCTGCAGGCAATGCCCACGAGCTGGCCAGCCTGCAGTTGTTGCAAGTCGGTGGAGCGCGTTTGCCTGAGGCCCAGGCCCGGCGCATTCCCGGCGAACTGGGATGTCGCCTGCAGCAGGTGTTTGGCATGGCCGAGGGCCTGGTCAATTACACCCGGCTGGATGATGGAGCGGAGCTTGTCTACAACACCCAAGGTTGCCCGATGAGCCCGGATGATGAAGTACGGGTGCTTGATCGAGCTGGCAATCCAGTTGCGGTCGGAGAGGTTGGGGCGCTGCTGACCCGCGGGCCTTACACCATTCGAGGTTACTTCAATAGTGCCGAGCACAACCAGCAGGCTTTTGACGCAGAGGGGTTTTATCGCTCTGGCGACCTGGTGCGCTTGCGGGCAGATGGCTATTTGGAAGTGGTCGGACGGATCAAGGATCAGATTAATCGCGGCGGTGAAAAAATCGCCGCCGAAGAAATTGAAAATCTGTTGATGGCGCATGCTTCGATTACCCACGCAGCCTTGGTGGCAATGCCAGATACGCATCTGGGTGAGAAGAGCTGCGCCTTTGTTGTGAGCACTGACCCGACACTGAAAAGCGTAGCGTTGCGCAAGTTTCTGCGTAGCCAGGGGGTGGCTGATTTCAAGTTACCCGACCGATTTGAACTACTCGACATGCTTCCTGTAACCGCCGTCGGCAAGGTCGACAAGACTCGCCTGCGCCAGCGCATCGCGGCGCACCTGAGTGCGACTGAATAGGATATTAACGATATGACAATTCCAGCTCTGAAACCCTACACAGTCCCAACTGAATGGGCTGCAAACAAAGTTGACTGGGTGCTTGACCCTTCGCGTGCAGCGCTGCTGATACATGATATGCAAGCCTATTTTGCTGACTTCTGGGAGGCTGATAGCGCCTTTATTCAGGTGTTAGTTGAACGGCTCGCAGCGGTGCGGGCGCAGTGTAAGGCCCTGGGTATTCCTGTGGTCTATACCGCCCAGCCCGGGGTGCAAAGTGCTGCCGACCGTGCCCTGCTGACAGATATGTGGGGGCCGGGCATTACCCAGCATCCAGAGCGTCAAGCGGTTATTGCCGGACTTGCTCCGGACCCGGACGACACTGTGCTGGTGAAATGGCGCTACAGTGCTTTCCAGCGATCACCGCTTGAGCAGATGCTCAAGGAGCAGGGTCGCGACCAACTGATCATCGGCGGTATCTACGCACATATTGGTTGCCTGATGAGCGCCTGCGACGCATTTATGCGTGATATCCAGCCATTCTTGCTGGCTGACGGCGTGGCTGATTTCAACCAGGCTGATCATCAAATGGCGTTGAACTATGTGGCTACTCGTTGCGGCAAAGTCATCAGTTGCACTGAGGTGACCAGCTTGCAGCGTAGCCGCACCGCGCCCCTCACGCGCGCGGCGTTGCAAGCGCGCTTGCTGAGTATGCTTGATGAGCTGGATGAACCATTCGATGCCGATGAAAACCTGCTCGATTACGGCCTTGACTCCATCCAGGTCATGGCTTTGCTCAGCGAGTGGCGTGCCGAAGGCTTGGAGCTGAGCTTCACCGATCTGGCCAAAAAACCGACGCTCAATGGCTGGTGGAGTCTTATCGAGCCCCATGGAGTTGCAGCATGAGGCGCCTGGGAGCTGCCCAGCAAGGGCTCTGGCACGGCTATGTGCTTAACGAAGATCGGGCGATGTTCAACACCGCTGAATGCATTGCCTTCGCGGGCAAGATCCAGGCGGAACTGTTGATCGCGGCAGTGCGTCAGGCCGTAAGCGAGAGCGAGGTATTGGCCGGGCATTATTGGGTCGATGATGCGCAGCAGGTATTTTTCCGACATGCCGAGTTGAATCTGAATCTTGTTCAGGTACAAATCCCGGGTTCGGTAGATGCGCAGCAATGGGTTCAGCAATGGGCCATGGAAGAGATTCGCCAGCCATTTGATTTGGAGCGAGAGTTGGCGTGTCGCTTCACCTTGTTACAGGGCGAGAATGAGGATTTCCTCTACGGCTGTATTCATCATATTGCCTTGGATGGCTACGGCAGTAACTTGCTTTATCAGCGCATTGCCGAGCTCTACGCCGCTGCTGTATCCGGGCAGGCAGCGCCTGCCTGTGGGTTTGGTGACTACAGTTCGGTGCTTGTCGAGGATGCTGAGCGTGATGCCCAGGGCCGCACCCAGGTTGCTCGTGAATACTGGCGTGAACAACTTGGGGCGTTGCCTGAAGCGGTGAGTTTCAGTGAGCGAGTTGCGCCTATTTCGGCCACTTTCATCCGCCACTCTGCGGTATTTCCGGCCAAGGTCTGGCAGGGAATGGGGCAACTGGCCGAGGCGCACAAGATGGGCTGGCCAGACTTGTTCCTGGCTGCGCTCTCGGCGCATTTGCGTCAAGTCAGCGGTAGTGCCGAGCAGGTATTGGGCTTGATGGTCATGAACCGCATGGGGTCTGCATCTTTCAACGTGCCTTGCATGCAGATGAATATTGCCCCGCTGTGCTTGAACCTGAGCGATGAGATGAGCCTGGTTGAGGCGGCGCACAGCATTGGCAAATTACGCCGCAGCAGCCGCAAGCATCAGCATTATCGATATGAGTCGTTGCGCCGTGATCTGGGGCGAGTGGGCGGGGAACAACGCTTGTTTGGCCCGCTGATCAATATCATGCCTTTTGATCGCCCGCAAAGCTTTGGCGGTTGTCCTGCACGCACCTTGAGCCTTAGCGCAGGACCGGTTGAGGATCTAACCCTTGAGGTGCATGTGGGCGCAGATGGTGTACCGCTGCTTGATTACGACGCCAATCCTGATTGCTACAGCCGTGCGCAGGTGCAGGCGCTGCAGGTCGAGTTATTCGGCTTGCTGGAACGCTGGCTGGATAATCCGCAACAGTCGCGTAGCGAGTTACTCCAGAGCTGGAGCGCCGAATACCGCGCGCAGCATTTATATACGGCTCCGGCCGCCGAGCTGAATGCAGCGAGTGCAGTTGTTTGCGTGCTGCAAAGCATTCGCCGGCATGCGCAAAGTACACCACAGCAACTGGCGCTGCTTCAGGAGCAGGTCACATACACTTATGCGCAGTTACAAGCGCGGGTCGAGGAAGTCGCCGCCGCGTTAAGTGAGCGTGGCGTACAGCCGGGCAACCGAGTCGGGGTGATGCTCAGCCGCAGCCCGGAAGCAATTGCAGTGCAGCTCGGTGTGCTGGCAGCAGGTGCTGTGTATGTGCCGCTGGACCCGGAACAACCTGGCGAGCGCCAGGCTCTGATTTGCCAAACCGCACAGCTGGCGCTGGTAGTCACGGAAGCTGCATTTCGCTATCGCTTGGCTGACCTGTATCCAGGTCCGATTGAACTGGCCGGCCAATTGCGCAGCAACGAGCGCCTGTTCGCTCCGACACAAGGCGATACAGCAGCGTATTTGATGTTCACTTCGGGCTCGACCGGTATTCCCAAGGGGGTTGAGGTCAGTCACCGTGCGCTCGATCATTTTGTTCAGGCTGCGCGTTTGCGCTACGGCGTGGATGCATCGGACCGCATGCTGCAGTTTGCGCCGTTCAATTTCGACGCCAGCATCGAGGAAGTCTTTGTCAGCTTGAGTGCAGGCGCAACCCTGGTCTTGCGCACCGATGCGTTGTTGCAGTCGATCAGCACATTTGTCGAAGGCCTTGAGCAACAGGCGGTCAGCGTGCTGGATCTGCCCACCGCTTTTTGGAATGAGTGGGTGGTTGCACTGCGTGCGGGCCTGGTGCAAGTGCCGGGCAGCCTCAAGTGCGTCATCATCGGCGGGGAAGCCGTGTATCCGGAACAACTGGCTGTTTGGCAAGCGATTGCGCCAGGGCATATCCGCTTGATCAATACCTACGGCCCGACCGAAGCCACGGTGGTCGCTACCAGCTGTGATCTGCAAGACCTGGCGTCAGCTGAGCAGAACCTGCCCATAGGCTTGCCGCTGTCTGCGGTTAGCGCATTGGTGTTGTCTCGTGGTCAACGCCCGGCGCAGGAGGGTGAGTTGGTGCTCTGTGGCGCGCAGTTGGCCAATGGCTATCTGGGCAGTGATTCGCAGGCGTTTGCCAGGTTGATGATTGGCTCTGAATCGACCCCGGTATACCACACAGGTGACCGGGTGCGTGTGGTTGATGGGCGCCTGGTCTATCTCGGGCGGCTGGATAACGAGTTCAAGATCAGTGGCTACCGGATTCAACCTGGCGAAGTTGAGTCACGCTTGTTGAGTCTCGAAGGTATTGACGAAGCCTGTGTGCAGGGGCTTGAACTTGGCGCGGGCCTGCGCCGTTTGGTGGCCTTTATCAGCGGCCCGTGCGAGGACGTCCGCAGTATCCGGCAGGCGCTGGGTGCGTTGTTGCCTGCGGCCATGGTGCCGACCGATTACCGCCATTATTCAGCTTTGCCGCGCACGGCGACCAACAAGCTCGACCGCAAGTATCTGCGCAGCCAGTACTTATTGGGTTCACAGCAACAGGTGCTTGACGACAAGACTCAGCAACGGGTCCGCGATATCTGGCAGCAAATCCTCGGCGTCAGCGCCATACAGACCGACGACAACTTTTTCGAACTTGGCGGGCAATCGCTACAGACCATTCAGATCGTCAACCGACTGGCCAGCGAATTCGCTACGGCGGTCAAGGTTTCTGATGTTTTCGATCACCCGCGTTTAGCGGATTTCTGCCACTTCCTCGACAGCCGCATGCTGCAGAGCGAGGCGCAGGTTGAGCAGGTCTGGTAAGGAGTAGAGGAATGAGCGGGTTAATGGATTTTACTGGTCAAACCGTCTGGGTCACGGGCGCCGGGCAGGGGATTGGGCGCAGCGTGGCCGAGAACTTTGCACGCTTGGGTGCGCAGGTGATCGGTTTTGACCTGGGTTTCAACGAAGACAACTACGGTTTCACGCCTTATGTACTGGATGTCGGGGATGCGGCAGCTGTGCGGCAGGCCTGCACAGAGCTGCTTGGCGCACATGGTGTCATTGACGTGCTGGCCAGCGTGGCAGGTGTGTTGCGTCTGGCGCCGATTGAGCAACTGACACTGGAGGATTGGGATGCCTGCATGCGGGTCAATGTCAGCGGGCCTTTCTACTTGCTGCGTGAGCTGATGCCCCGCTTTAAGGTCTGGCGTCGCGGAACTGTGGTGGCTGTGAGCAGTAACGCTGCCCATGTGCCGCGCATGGACATGGCTGCCTACAGCGCATCAAAGGCCGCCTTGGGCAGTTTGATTCGTACCGCGGGCCTTGAGCTTGCCACCTACGGCGTGCGTTGCAATCTGGTCTCGCCCGGATCGACGGATACACCCATGCAACGTGGTATGTGGCGCAGCAACGACGCACCGGCACAGACCATCGCGGGTTTTCCCGAACAGTTCAAATTGGGCATTCCGCTGCAGAAAATCGCCACCCCAGATGAGATCGCCAATGTGGTGTTGTTTCTGGCTTCAAACCTGGCCAGCCATATTACCTTGCAAGACATTGTGCCTGCCCAGCCATATTACCTTGCAAGACATTGTGGTCGATGGCGGCGCGAGCCTGAGCGATTAAGAGGGAACTCATGAGTACGAACATCATTGGCTTGCTCAACCAGCTGTCACGTCAAGGCGTGCAGTTGAGTCTCAACGCTCAGGGTCAGCTGGTTTCCCAGTCGGGCAAGGATGCAATTACGCCCGCGCTGGGCCAGCTGATTCGCGATAACCGCGATGCAATAGTCAGTTGCCTGGCCGCCGAAAAGGCTTTTGCCGAACCGATCAAAGCCCTCAATACCGAGAGCGGGCCGCTGTCATCTTCGCAAAGCGGTTTATGGTTTATCGAGCAGTACGAAGAAAGCTCGCACCTGTACAACATGCCGGTGTACTTCCGCCTGAGCGGTGAATTGGATGTGTCTGCCTTGGCCTTTGCCTTTGATGCACTAATCCAGCGTCATGCCAGTTTACGTACGCGCTTTGTGCGCAATGCCCAAGGTCGTGGTGAGCAACAAGTGATGGCGCATCAGCCACTGACTCTGCATCCTGAAGATATTTCCGAGCTGGAGCCGCAAGCGCGTGAGGCCTATGTGGCCCGGCGAGTGCGCGAGGAGATCAACCGGCCTTTTGACTTGACCTGCGGCCAACTCACGCGAGTGAACCTGTTGCGTCTTGGGGCGCGTGAGCACGTGCTGTTGCTCACCCAGCACCACATCATTTCAGATGGCTGGTCGGTGAAAAACATGTTCGCCGATATCAAGACTGCATTTCTTGCATTCCAGAACCGCAAGGAGCTGGAGTGGGAGGCGCCTGCGCTGAACTATATTGACTACGCCAGTTGGTTTAACTCTGACCTGTTTGGTGATTATCACCGGCAGTTCAAGCCTTTTTGGGTAGAGCGCCTGCGCGGGATCGCGGACGTGCACAGCCTGGTGTTGGATAAGCCGCGTCCTGCACATCAGGCCAGTGGCGGTGAACTGGTATTTTCGACCATAGACAACTCGCTTTGGACGGCTTTCAAGCAGCTCTGTCAACAGCACAACACCTCGCCTTTCATCGGCCTGCATGCGCTCTTCGCATTGCTCCTGGCGCGCCACAGCGGCGAGCGTGACATCGTCATAGGCACCCCGCTGGCCTACCGCGAGCGGCCCGAGATTGAAGCCTTGGTGGGGTTCTTTGTTAACACCCTGGTGCTGCGTACGCAGCTACCCGAGCAGCAAAGCTTTACTGATTACCTGCAAGCGTGCCGTAAGGAAGACCTGCAAGCGTTTGACCATCAACTCTACCGTTTCGAGGCCCTCAGCGAAGCCTTGGGTATGGATCGGCATACGGCTATCAATCCGATATTCCAGATCATGCTGGTGTATCAGGCACGGGTCGATTTCAATGACTTGATACCGGGCTGTAAGGCTGTCGAAGAAACTTCACCGGTGTTGCCGGCCAAGACCGACATCTCGGTAAAGGTGACCGAGTTGATGGACTCGGTACGCGTGGATTGGCTCTACGCTACGGCGTTGTTCGAGCATGCAAGCGTGGAAGGTTTTGCCGAGCGTTTGTTGTTATTGCTCAAGGCCGTGGTGCAGGCTCCGCAGACCGATATTTGGGCATTGCCAATGCTCGATCAGCCATTCGAGCGTGCTACCGCTGCGCGTTTGTCGGCCTTGCCAGAGGTTTACCCTGATCGCTTGACCGCGCTGAGTTTGTTTGAAGAGCAAGTGCGCTTGCATCCGCAACAGGTTGCTTTGGCATCTGGCCAGTCGCTGATGACCTATGCCGAGCTTGATGCCCGTGCCAACCGCTTGGCTCACTGGTTGTTGAGCCAAGGTTATGGCCCAGGCTCTTTGATCGGTGTACTGGCGCGGCGAGACAACAGTTTTGCCGTGGCGGTGATGGCAACGTGGAAAATCAATGCGGCCTATGTGCCCTTGGACCCGGCGTATCCGCCTGAGCGCTTGCAGCACATTATTGGCGACGCGGCAATTGAACAGGTCATTGCCCAAGGCCCGCCATCGGCTGAGCTGGCCAAACTGGTAGGCGGAACAGGTACACAGAGCGCTGTGCGTTGGCTGGACCTGCAGGATGTAAAGCTGCAGGCCCAGCTCGATGCCATGTCCCCAACGGGGCCTGCGTTGGGACATGATCCTCAACAGCTGGCCCAGGTGATCTACACCTCAGGTTCCAGCGGCCTGCCCAAAGGTGTGATGATCGAGCAGGGCGCCTTGGTCAATTTACTGCGTGATCACGCCAAGCGCATGCAGATAACTGAAGACTCACGCATGCTCAATGCAATGTCGTTGTCGTTTGATGCAGGCAACATGTGCGCGTTATTACCTCTGACCCACGGCGCCCGGCTGGTTTGGGGTGACCCTGACGAGCACATGCTGGACGTCATCGAGCGCAGCGCCTGCACGCATATGATTTGTGCGACTGCCTTGCTGGCGAACCTGCCGGTGCGTGAGTTGAGTACATTGCAGGCGGTCGGTTTCGGCGGTGAAGCGTGCCCGGCAGGCTTGATTGAGCGCTGGGCGGGGCGGGTCCGGTTGATCAATATGTACGGTCCCACCGAGGCTACGGTAACTGCGTTGTGCAAGCATTTATCGCCAGAGGGGCAGGTGACGATCGGTACGCCAATTGAGGGTATGCAGGCGCTGATTCTCGATGAGCGCGGCGCGCCGTGTCCGGTCGGAGTGCCGGGCGAACTCTGCCTTGCCGGTCTGGGGCTTGCCCGTGGCTATTTGAATCAGCCGCAGCGCAGCGCCGAAGCCTTTCGTGTCCATCGCGTGGCAGGTGTCAGCGTGCGCCTGTATCACAGTGGCGATAAGGCACGGCTATTAAACAATGGTGAGTACGAGTATCTGGGCCGCCTTGATGAACAAATCAAGCTGCGCGGCTACCGTATCGAACCGGGTGAAATTGAAGCCCAGCTGAGCCTGTGTTGTCCGGAATTGCAGCAGGTCAAGGTTATGGTTCAGCGAGACGGGCAACGCCAGGCATTGGTGGCTTACGCTGCGCTCAAAGCCGAGGCTGCGCAACCGCAGATAGAGGCTGTGCTGCATGATGTTGCGCAGCGCCTGCCTGAGTACATGGTGCCAAGGCAATTGATCTTGCTCGACCAGATGCCGTTAACCCCGAACGGCAAGCTCGATCTGCGCAAACTGCCCCCTGTCAATTTAGCTGCAGACGAGCAACACGCTCCAGCAGCAACCCCGCTAGAAGCTGAAGTGTTGGGTATTTGGCAAGACGTTCTGAACCAGCCATTAGGGGTGCTCAGCGATTTTTTCCAGTTGGGCGGCGATTCGATCTTGAGTATCCAGATGACCACTCGCTTGCGCGATGCTGGCCATATTTGCTCGGTCAAGGAGGTATTTGAAGCCAAAACCGTGCGCCGCTTATGTCGGGTGCTTAGCGGCAAGCGCGAACAAATCGCGGTGCGAGCGGAACAGGGTGTATTGACTGGTGAGTTTGCCTTGCAGCCGATTCAGCGCTGGTTTTTTGAGCAGTCAATGGCAACGCCGCAGCATTGGAATCAGGGCGTGCTATTGCGCCTGCCTGCAGGTGTCGAGCTGACGCAGTTACGCAGCTATTTGCAACAACTGCTCCAGCATCATGACGCATTGCGTCTGGCGGTGACTGCTCACACACAACGCTATCTGCAAAACCTGCCGCTGAGTTTGCCGGCGCAACTTGATTACGCCCAGCTGGGTGACCGCGGGCTGCAAGATGCCCTGACTGAATTGCAAAGCCATTTCGACCCGTGTTTGGCGCGGACACTGTGCTGGGCCGTCATTGATAACCTGCCGCAAGGCCGTGCTGTCTTTATTGCCTGCCATCACCTTGTGGTGGATGCCGTGTCCTGGCGCATTCTGGCCGACGACTTGGCGCGCCTGCACCGTGGTCAGGATTTGCCAGCCAAGACCAGCAGTTACCGGCAATGGGGCGAGGGCCTGCTTGCTTATACCTTGCAGGCGGGAGAACAGCTGAGTTATTGGCGTGAACGCATGGCCGCAATGGATTATCGAATCGCCGATGACTGGGTGAGTGAACAACCAAGCGCCGTTCATCTGCTGGAACTGGACCCTGCAATCACGGAGCAATTGAGCCGCGATGCAACCCGTGTATTTGCCTGTGAAGTGCGCTGTCTGCTTCTAGCTGCGCTGACGCGTGCCCTGGTTGCAATGGAGTTGGGCCAGCGCCAATGGATTTTGCTTGAGGGCCATGGCCGTGAAGCAATCGACCCAAGCCTGGACGTCAGTCGAACCCTGGGCTGGTTTACCAGCATGTATCCGCTGGTGCTGGACAATCAGCCAGATTGGCCGCAACTGATAGCGCAGTGCACCACGCAGCTTGACCAGGTGCCGGACAAAGGTGTTGGCTATATGCCGCTACGCGCCAGTCAAGTGGATGCCCGAACATTGCCTCTGCCGCCCATCGCGCTCAATTACCTGGGAACTGCGCGCACGGGGCAAGCCGACTGGCAACCATTGCCAATTGCACCAGGACGGGCGAGCGCCGCGAACAACCGCTCGACAGAGTTGATCAGCCTGCACGGCGGTATATTCGATGGTCGCCTGACGCTACGACAAATTGGTTGCCTGCGCGATGATCTCAGTGAAAAACTGCTCGCCCACCTGCGGCAGAACCTGCTTGAAATTGCTGACTTGGCTGCCGAGGTGAATCCATGAGCGGGGGAGAGTTGCAGGTCTTAGCAGACGATCTGGCCCACCATTTTGCCCAGGTATTCAGCCAGCATGCAGGGTTCACTGCGCTGGGCTGTGGCGCTGAGGTGCTGAGCTATCAAGACCTGGCCTCGCGTACGGCGACAATTGCCGCGCAGTTGACTCGGGGCGGGGTAACACCAGGCTCAAGGATTGGACTTCATTTGCAACGCGGCCCCGATTTGATAGCAGCGATTTTAGCCTGCCTGCATAACGGTTTGTGCTTTTTGCCGCTGGACCCTGAATTTCCACCACAGCGCCTGCAAGATATTGCCCAGGACGCCGACTTGACCCTGGTGCTGCAAGATACCCACGGCGAAGGTCGTTTCGCCATGCCCAGCCTCTATCTGCAAACTGCTGAAGCTGATGAAGCCGCGAGGCTAAGCTGGCCAGCCTTTGCGGGACGATCACCGGCGTACATGATGTTTACCTCGGGCTCCACCGGGCGTCCGAAAGGGGTGGTGATCAGCCGTCATGCACTGGCTAATTTTTTGTTCGCGGCCAGCAGCCGTCTGGGATTGAGCGCGGCGACTCGCTGGCTGTTCATTACCACACCGGCCTTTGATATCTCCTTGCTCGAAATGCTCGGTCCCTTATGGGCTGGCGGTGCGCTCGAGGTGGTTGGCAGCCCGGCGCACAAAGACCCTGACGCCTTGCTTGCAATCCTGGCTGAACACCATGAGATAAACACTTTGCAAGCCACGCCAGCGTTTTGGCGGATGCTGCTCAAGACCGGCTGGCAAGGGCGTGCGGGGCTGATTGCCTTGTGCGGCGGCGAGGCGCTGGATGCGACCCTGGCCGAAAATCTGGCACCGCGGGTTTCTCAGTTATGGAATTGCTACGGGCCGACCGAGGCGACAGTCTGGTCGATGATGGCACCCGTGCATCTACCGATTGGTGCCGAAGGTATTTTGCTGAGCCATTCACTTGAGGGTTACCGGCACTGGGTGCTGGCGGATAGCGGTGTAGAGTTGGTGGCGGCAGATGAAGGCGAGGTATGCATCGAAGGTCCGTCATTGGCGAACGGCTACTGGGCGCGGGACGACCTCAGCGCGCAGAGTTTCATAGGCTGGCAAGGACGCCAGCTGTATCGTACGGGTGACCGCGTACAGCGCATTGGCGAGGATGCATATCGCTATTTGGGCCGACTCGACGAGCAAGTCAAGCTGCGTGGGTTTCGCATTGAACTAGGTGAAATCGAAGCCTGCTTGCGCGCGATCGATGGCGTTCAGGATGCTGCCGTCAAACTGCAAGGCATTGCGGACGAAGCATACCTGGTCGCCTATATCGAGTTAGGCAAAGGGGTTTGTATTGGCCGTATGACCATCCGCCGCGTACTGCAACAAAGGTTGCCGCACTACATGATTCCATCTCGGATCCTGCTGTTGGACAGTATGCCGAAAACCGCCAGCGGCAAGCTTGATCGTAAAAGCCTGGTGGTACAGGATTGATCAGCCCTTGACCCTTGATGCGGCCAAGGGGGATTGACCCTGTACACAGTCTTCAGGGATGAAGGGGTTTGGCGTCGGTTTTATCGAGCAGTTGCTCAACATCAGCAATAACCTGCAACGCAGCCTGTGGGCCTCCGAGCGAGGTCCACAGCGAGCCGTCAACGGCGCTGAAACGCTTGGCCTGGATGGCGCTGAGTTGCTTGAAGGCGGGCGTTTGTTCAGCCTGATGCAGTGCGTCTACAGCCTCGCCGCTGGTGCTCAAGGTACCAATAACCAACCAGTCTGCATCGAGCAGTTGCAGCGACTCCAGGCTCAATGCCATTGAGTGGGTGTGCCCCGGGTCCTGCTGATACTCCGGGCGCTTCAAGCCAAGGTCGCTGACGATGCTGCTGGCGAAGGAGTCCTTGAACATATAAGAGGGGCCTTTGGGGTTCCAGCGCACAATACTGATGGTCTCGCCTTGGTGCTGTTTCAGCCTCTCTCTTGCCTGGGCGACGCGGGCTTGATAACCCTTGAGCAAGTCGTTGGCCGCAGCGCTGCGGTTGAGGGCGTTAGCGGTACGTTGCAGGCTTTCCTGCCAAGGCCGTGCCCAGCCGAAGGTGACCACCGTGGGTGCAATCTCATTGAGAATCGCCAATTGCTCGGGCTTAACCGGTCCGGTCAGAATCAAGTCCGGTTGCAGCTCCAGGAGCGTTTCCAGGTTTGGGTTGTCTATGTCACCGACCACCTTGATGTCAGCCAGCGCCTTGCTGTCCAGGTAGCGCGGTGGCGCAGCCTGGCCGCGACCATTGATGGTGCCAACCGGGGTGATGCCCAACGCCAGCGCTGCATCAAGATCCAACTCACTCAGGGTGATCACGCGTTTGGGCGAGGCGGGCACAGAGACCTGGTTGCCAAAAGCATCTTCGACCTGGCGAGTGTCTGCGGTTGCTGTCGTGGTGAATAACTGGCTGGCGAGCAGCAAGGGCAAGCTCCAACTGAGGAATTTAAGCATCGCAAGGCTCCTGTTCAAGAGTGAGAAATGGGGTGATTTGAATTTCGCTTTTGACGGCGTGGTACCACCACGGGAGCGCCGTCATCAGGCGCCGACAGAATGTCCACATCGGTGTGATAAAGCTGGTCGACCAGCGCTTTGTTGATCACTTCGCGGGCCGGGCCGATGGCGGCCACGCGTCCCTGGTCAAGGGCGACGATTTCATCGCAGTATCGTGCGGCAACCCCGAGGTCGTGAATCACGATCAAGACGGTGCGACCTTCTGCAACAACGTTGACGACAGCCTCCATCACCTCGGCCTGATGGCCAATATCAAGTGCGCTTGTGGGTTCGTCGAGCAGCACCAAATTGGTGTTTTGCGCGAGAATCATGCCCAGCCAGGCGCGCTGGGCTTGCCCTCCGGATAGCGAGGATGCGGGTTGCTGCCATATATCCTGTAACTGCATGGCCGCGCATGCGCGAGCGACTTGCCTGGCATCGTCTTCGCTCCATTGATTGAACCAGCCCTGGTGGGGGTGACGGCCATATTGCACCAGTTGTTCAACCCGGATGCCGTCCGCCATGACCGGTCGCTGTGGCAGGAATGCCAGCTCACGGGCAAGTGCCTTCATGGCATAACGCTGTATCGGCGTGCCGTTGAGTTCAATGTCGCCGGTTTGTAGCGGCAGTTGCCGGGCGAGCAGTTTAAGCAAGGTCGATTTACCGCTGCCGTTAGGCCCGACAATGCCGATCAGCTTGCCCTTGGGCAGTTCGAAGGAGACATCCTGCAGCACCGTCTTGGCGTGGTAGGAAAAACATAAGTTGTGTGCACGTAAAACAGTCATCAATCAGAGCCTTTACGGTCTTTTAGCAGCAGAATCAGCAGCAGGACTCCGCCGAGCAAACGGGTCATGATTCCCGTGGGAATCTCTTCGGGTTGCGCCAGCAGGCGGGCCAATGTGTCGCTGCCGACGAGCAATACCGCGCCGCATAATGCGGCGAGCCAGATCGGTGCCAAATGATCACGCGCCAACCACGATGCGATGATGGGAGCGGCCATGGCAATAAACACCACGGGACCACCAATGGCTGTACCCAATGCCGCCACTAAGATAGCCACGCCAAGCACGGCCAATTGCAGCGCCGCAACTTTGACACCAAGGTTTTGTGCGGTGGCTTCACCGAAACGCAGCAACGCCAGAGGCCGGTTGAGCCACGCCAGCAGCGGGCAAAGCGCGAGCAGGATCAAGGCAATAGGGCCTACCGTCTGGTAACTGGCACCGGCAAAGTGGCCCATGGTCCAGAGGTAGATGCTGCCCAGATGCACCAGTGGCTGGCTGGCCATCAGAAAGTCGCCAATCGCCCCGAGCAATTCGGAAAGGGCGATGCCGATCACAATAAACAGATAACCTTGCTCGCCAGGGCGGCGGCACAATACAAATAACGCAACGGCTGCCAGCACGGCGCCCAGTGGCGAGGCCCACCACGGCCAGCTTCCAATTGTCAGGTACAGGGCAAAACCAATTACCGCCAGCGAGGCGCCTTCGTTTACCCCAACCATGTCCGGGGTGGCGAGGCGGTTGCGCACCAGGGTCTGAATCAAGCATCCCGACATGCCCATGGCAAGCCCTGCGACTATCACAGCGGCGAGGCGTGGCATGCGAATCTTGAATAGCATGATGTCATTGAGTTTGCTGCCTTGGCCGCTGAGCGTGGCCAGCACCTCAGCCACGCCCATGCGCGCAGTACCAAAACTGATTGCGACGATCACCAATGCAAGCAGCAGACACAGCACCAGCAGGCTGGCGAGCCATGTGCGTCGATGCAACAGTAAGGTCAGGTTGCCCAGGCGAATATGCCAAAGGCCAGATGGCGTGTGTTTTGGCATTGTCATTTGCTCGCCAACAGTGAGCGGAAGCCGCCGCGCAATACAATCGCAATTAGTGCGGGAGCGCCTACCGCAGCGAGCAGGGTGCCCACCGGCAGCTCAAATGGCTGCACCAAACGCCGGGCCAGAACATCTGCAGTCAATAGGAAAAGCATGCCGAATAAGCCCGAAAACAGTAGTTGACGGAGCAAGGCCACTGGTTCGAACAGGCGTGCAGAATAAGCAGCGAGAAAACCGACAAAACCAATAGGGCCAGCCAATGCGATTGCGCAGGCGGTTAGCAAGGTGGATGCGATGAGTACGCCAATCCGCACCCAGCTGGTTGCAATGCCCAAGGCGCGGGCTTGGCTGTCGCCCATCTGCATCAGGGTCAGTTGGCGGCAGAGCAATGCCGCTAGCATCAAACCGAGAAAAACCAGGGGGCTGACCGTGGTCACAGCCGACAGCTCTGATGCCGACAGTGAGCCCAGGTTCCAGTAGCGAAACTGCTCCAGTGCGGCGCGGGTTGAGAGCAACAGAAAGTTGGCCGTGCCACCAAATACTGCAGCCAGGGCCATGCCGGCGAGAATGAGTTTTAGCGGGCTGGCTTGTCCCATCAAAACGCCAATGCCGAGGACGATGAGGTTTCCCAACAAGGCGCCGGCGCCAGCCCAGAGCAAATAACCCCGAGTCGACTCGACGCCGAAATAAATCAAGCCGATCACCAGGCCCAGCACCGCGCCTGCGTTGACCCCCAGCAAGCCCGGTTCAGCCAATGGGTTACGGGTTGCACTCTGCAACAGGGTCGCGGCCAGCGCCAAGCTGCCACCAACCAGTAACGCAGCGAGCGTGCGCGGCAGGCGCAGTTGGTCGACAACCATGGCCAGCTTTTCGTCAGCCACAAGACCTGGGTCGCCCAGTAAATAACCCAGCACATCCGTTGCGCCATATTGGCCAGCGCCTGTGGCCATCGACAGCACCAGCAATATGCCTAGCAGTGTGCAACCTGCCACAAATGCCAGGCGTTGATGGTCGCGGAGGGTTTGCTTCATGAATTTACTCTGTAACCTCTGAAAAAATACGCTTCCGCCAGCGGCGGCTTGCTTGAAGCTGCAGCCACTGAGCCGAGCGCGATTTGTCCGATGATTTTGCTGTTTTGCCCATTGCTGCCACTCCTTGGCATTGCGGCTATTGATTAGATGAGTGGGCGGCCCCGACGATAAAGGTCGCCGGGGCGCAGGGTTACAGGTCGTAATTGAAACCGACGTAGAAGGTGCGGCCCATCAAGATATGGTCGATGGATTGGGCAACGTCATCGCGCTTGGTGTTGGTGATGTTATTCATCCCGGCTTTTAGCGTGAGCTCCTTGGTTGCATGGAACCGGGTGCCGGCGCTCAGTGTTTGATACTCGTCCGACTCGAAGCTGGCCGAGCGGGCAGGCACTACGACCATTTGACTGCCGATGTACTGATAGTCGAGGTTCATGTCGACTTTGGGCATGATTTGCCAGTCAATACCGATATTGGCGATATGTTTCGGCGAGTAATTGAGTTGCTCGTCGGTATCGCGGTCTTCGCCGTCAGAGTAGGTGTAGTTAGCCCGGCCGGTCAGGGCATCGGTGAATACATAGCTGCCTTGCAGTTCGTAACCCTGGACGCGTGCCTTGCTGACGTTGGTGTAGGTCATCACTGCAGGGCGATAGCCTGCACGCCAGCTGTCGCTGACGATCATGTCTTTGATGTCATTGTGGAAGAACATGATGCCTGCCTGCAGACGGTCATCTTGGTACAAAGTGCCGAACTCGAAGCTGACCGAGGTTTCCGGGTCCAGATCCGGATTGCCGACAATCTCACACATGCCACGACAGGCCAGCACGCTGTATGACTCGTCGGACTGAGTGATGTCCGGCGCCTTAAATGCCTTGCCGGCGCCGCCCTTGAGCACCCAGCTGTCGCTCAGGTTGTAGATACCGTAAATGCGCGGACTGAACTCGCCGCCATAAACTTCGTGATCGTCCCAGCGCCCGCCCAAGGTGATGTCGAGTGCGCCGAACGAAAACTCGTCTTGTATGTACAGGGCTTTTTGATCAACTTCGGTTTCTTTGCCGAGGTTCTGGTTGTGCTCAAGGCTGGTGCGACGGAACTCGGCACCTGTGGTGATCAAGTGGCTTCCCAGACTTCCGCTAATCTGGCCATCAAGGGTGTGGTTCTTCTGTTTGACCTTG
Source organism: Pseudomonas sp. S9 (assembly GCF_000222125.1). Taxonomy (NCBI): domain Bacteria; kingdom Pseudomonadati; phylum Pseudomonadota; class Gammaproteobacteria; order Pseudomonadales; family Pseudomonadaceae; genus Pseudomonas; species Pseudomonas sp. S9. The sequence goes on from NZ_AFFX01000001.1 coordinate 495,732, forward strand.
CCTTTTTTGCCATGCAGGCGGGTGATGATTCCGGAGTCATCGGACAGGTCGACATCTTCAAAGTAGTAACGGGCACGCGAATCGAAGCTATCCCAGCGGCCGTTGTGTGCGATGCCGAATGTGTTGCGTTCCATATCCTGCTTGTTGGTGACCAAGGCACCAAAATTGTTCCAGCGCGCTTTGCGATCGTCTTCGCGGTGGCTTGCATCAATATCGATGCTTTGCTGTTCGTCGAGCAACCAGCTCATCGAACCCAGTACGCTGTTGCCTTGGCGTTGTTCTGTGGCGTCAGTGCCTTCAAGGCTGAGCTGGTCACTCTGCCAGGCTGCTTGGTCCGTGCCTTGAACAACCAGATTACCCAGCAGTTTATTCTCAAGCAGCGCGCCGCTCAGGTAGCCGCTGGCAAGGTGTGTGTCGCCATTGTCACCTTCGGTTGGGTGCTCGTAGCTGTAGCCAAAGCCCGCTTCGGTTTTGTTGGTTGGCTGACGCAAGATGATATTGATAACGCCACCCAGCGCATCTGCACCGTACAGTGATGACATAGGGCCGCGGATGACTTCAATGCGTTCAACCGCCGCCATTGGGATCGAAGACAAGTCAAAGTCATTGGCATAGTTCGAGGTCAATGCATCGCGCGAGTTGATCCGACGCCCGTTGACCAGCAACAGGGTGTAGTCCGAATCCATTCCACGAATCTTGATCTCTTTGCGGCCATAGGCCGAAGAGGTGTTGATATGCACGCCGGGGATGCGCTTTACCGCATCAGCAAGGTCATAGACCGGCATTTTATCCAGATCCGCGCGGGTGATAACCGAGGCGCTGGCTGGCACGCTAAGTTCGTTATGAGCTGTTTGCGATGCGGTCACAATGCTGTCTTCGAGTTTGACGGCACTGTCGGCAATGGCAGCAATAGGTAGCAGGCTGCTGAGTAATCCCAGAGAAAGATTGCGGTTGATGCTTCTTGCAAATGACATGGCGATTTCCGTTATTAGTAGATGTGCTGGCTCTCAATGGCTGCTCTTGGGGGAGCGCAGGGGTTACCCTGCGTTTATTGTTATTCCTGCGTTTTGGCTGGCGGCATCACGGCGCTGGATGCCGCGCTGGAGTAGCCACATACCCACACCAGTGAGTAGTCCAACGACGACATAGAAACCGCTCAGCTGGTTGAATCCTTGTAGGTGGTTATTCGCGTCGGCAGTCAGGTACAGGGCCGAAAACAGGCTGCCAAGCCCCGCTGCGACATTGCTGACCGTGCCCTGGAATGCCATGAAAGCAGCGCGTTGATGAGGTGCCGGAATGCCTGCCGCTATGGTCATGCTGCTGTTAGTGCGCACTGCGCTCGTCGCCATAAACAGTACAAATACCAAGTAAATGGGCAGGCCGGCTGGACTGGCAAAACCCAGCCAGGTAGTCAGGGCTAAACCGCCGCTGCTGAGTAATATGACCGGCACGACCTGGCCGCGATCGAGACTGACACCGGCCAGACGCATAGCTACCAGGCTGGCAAGACCGCCGCAGAGAAACAGCAAGCCGATTTGTTCGCGGGGGAAGTCCAAATTGAATTGGAAGTAGTTTGAAAAGTGCGGCACAAGCAAGAAATGGCCGGAAATCTGTAGCGTCGTGATCGCCAATGCACCCAGGCACAACGGCGACTTGAGCAAGGGCAGTACCGAGCCTTTAGGGCGTGGCGCATGCTGAGGAACCTGCAGCAACAGTTGGCACAGCAGGGCCAGCAACAGACCAAAACCACCGAAAAAGATAAAGGGTGCCTGCCAACCCCAGCGCAAGGCCAGTTCCAGCGCCAAAGGCACGACCACGATTGCCGCAATGGAAAAGCCCATGCCGATATAGGCCAGTTTTCGACCGCGTTCTGCCGGGGCAATAATGTCCAGCATGCTCGCCATCAAGAGCGCAGACATGGGGCCAGCGATCAAGCCTGAGAGTACAAAGAGCAGAATCAATTGGTGTTCGTTGGTCGCCATTGCACAGCACAGCAGCAAGGCAAAGCGCAGAGCCAGCAGGACGACCAGCGCGGGTTTGCGTTTCAGGCTATCTAGCCAGGGTGCCGCAAAAGCCATGCTCAAGGCTGAGGCGAGAGTGGCTGCTCCGCTGATATAGCCAACGTGAGTGGCCTGCATGCCCAGGTGACGGACGAGGTCAGGCGCCAGCGGCATGACCATCATCAGGCTGCCAATGGAGAGCAGGTTAATGAGCATGGCCAAATGGATGGCAGCATTTTTTCGCCATAATTCACCCATATTGATTGCGCTCCGCATTAAACCTGGGCCGCATCTTAAGGAATAGATGTATTATGTGCAAATGCTAATCATTAATATTAAGATTCATTAATTTGAGTTGAAGATGACCCGGTTCTCCAAAGCGTCACCCCAGAGTGGTAAGTCGGATATTGGCGAGAACATCTTGGCAGCGCCTGAGTCATTCGTGCCGGCTCAAAGCTGCAGGGCAGAACCCCTGCTGGCTGGCCTAGAGCCATTGTTTGTTGGCCAGCTGGCAAAATTTCGCAATGTGTTTGTGCTCAAAGATGACCCGCGCGAGGCCATAGCGGGGTCTGATTTTCTTTCGGCACAAACCCTGACCGAACTGATGGTGAAGTTTCGCCCGCAGTTTGCCGCAGCGGATCAACGGGGCCTGGCCTCGATCTGGGCCAACCAATACTTCAATCGTTTATTTCCAGCGGTCATCAGCGCTGTGCTGTTGCTGGATCGGCGCGTACCTTTGCGCATCGAGAAAATGTCGATGATCGTTAACAGCCAGGGCCTGGTCGAGGCCTTCAAACTACCCGCCGGGTGTGAGCCTTTAGCGCCTTCAGACAATCCGTTTGCACGCTTCGCGCATTTGCTCGAGGACCATCTCCAGCCCTTTATCGAAGCGTTGCGCGAGGCAACGGGGGTGCCGGCAAAGGTACTTTGGAGTAACGCCGGTAACTATTTTGAAGCCTGGCTCGGGCAGCTAAGGGAACGGACGCAGGAGGCGCACTTATTGTCCGATGGCGAGCGCTTGTTGAGCTGCTCGCTGCGTCCGGATGGTTCGCGAAACCCACTGTATGCACCGGTTCGATACCTGGAGGTAAAGCAGGCAGATGGTCTGGCCCGGCAATGGCGTCAACGGCGCATGTGTTGCATCCGTTATCTCTTGCCAGAGGTATCCCTGTGCCCCAATTGTCCACGGCTTAAGCAACCTGTAGAGAGCGAGTAACCTGCATTTGTCAGTAGCGGTTCGTGCCTTGGGCGCTTCACTCGACGACCTCGTAAGGCAGGCCAACATAGTTTTCCGCGATGGTTTTGCGCCCGGCTTCAGAGCCTACAAAGTAGTCCAGCTCGGTTTGTTGCATGCGTTGGCTGAAGGCGTCGGTGCCTGGGAATTTGTGCAACATTGAGGTCATCCACCATGAGAAACGCTCAGCTTTCCAGATGCGTTTCAGGCACAGTTCTGAATAGCGTTCGAGCAGGTCGCTGCGGCCTTCGTGGTAGACCTTGTGCAGGATTCGGTACAGCGTGTTGACGTCACTGGCGGCCAGGTTCAGGCCTTTGGCCCCAGTGGGCGGAACTATATGTGCGGCATCGCCGACCAGAAACAGATGGCCGTACTGCATCGGCTCGACCACAAAGCTGCGCAGCGGTGCGATTGATTTTTCTATCGAGGGGCCGGTAATCAGGCGTGCTGCTGTGTCTGCGGGAAGGCGGCTTTTGAGCTCATCCCAGAAACGTTGATCAGGCCAGTCTTCGACTTTTTCTTCTGCCGCGACCTGAACGTAATAGCGGGTGCGAGTGGCGGAGCGCATGCTGCACAGGGCAAAGCCACGCTCGTGGTTGGCGTAGATCAGTTCTTCGTTTACTGGTGGCGTATCGGCTAGGACCCCGAGCCAGCCGAAGGGATAAACACGTTCGAATTCTTGCAGCACGCCATCGGGGATCGATTGCCTGGATATGCCATGGAATCCATCACAACCGGCGATATGGTCGCACTCGAGACGCACTGTTTCACCGTCGTGGCTGAAGGTTACAGAGGGTTTTTGACCCTTGAGATCATGCAGTTGCGCATCCTTGACGTTATAGAAGGTCCTGGCGCCACTGGCTTGGCGTGCGTGCATCAAATCGCGGGTGACCTCGGTCTGGCCGTAGATCATCACTGTCTTACCGCCTGTGAGTTGCTTGAGGTCGATGCGCTCGCGGCGACCGGCAAAAGCCAGCTCAAAACCATCATGGGGCAAGCCTTCGCTGTCCATGCGTTGGCTCACGCCAGCTTCGCGCAGCAGGTCGACCATGCCTTGTTCGAGCACCCCGGCGCGAATACGACCGAGCACGTAGTCCGGGGCCTGGCGTTCAATAATGATGTTGTCGATACCGGCCTTGTGCAGCAGTTGGCCGAGTAGAAGTCCGGATGGGCCGGCGCCAATAATAGCGACTTGAGTCTTCATTGTTATTGTCCTGTGCAAGCTGGCGATTGAGCTTGATGTGGTGAAGTCGCCTGTATTTTTGGTGGATCGCCGGGGCAATTGAAGGCACTATCCGATTACTTTCATGGACTTTTCGAGGATCGCCAGCCCGTGACCAAGGCCGTAATCAATAGCGTCCCGGTGTTCAAGCTGTATGGCGAAACAGCTGCTTGGCCGACGCCTGACCTGATTCATTGTGAGTCGATTGCCGAACGCAGCCGCCTGCATGACTGGCAAATAAAGCCGCATCGCCATGGTGACCTGGTGCAGGTGTTGTATGTCGGGGCAGGGCTGGCCGAGCTCGAGGTCGAGGGCCAGGTCAATCGGGTGAGCCAGGCATCACTGCAAGTGGTGCCTGCATTGAGTGTTCACGGATTTGGCTTTTCCGAGGATGTACAAGGTTACATCCTGAGTCTTGCCCAACCGCTGGTGGACATGCTCAGCACCGCCCTGGAAAGCACGCCACTGGCCACGGCCGCTTGTTATGAGCTGGGTTCGCAACGGGGTTATGTCAATGCGTTGTTCGAATCCATCGCCCAGGAGTACAGCGAGCCAGCGCTGGGGCGTGAAGTGATGTTGCAATCACTGATCAGTGCTTTGCTGGTGTGGGTTGCCCGGCGCTCACAGGCAGTTGATGGCAATGAAGCGCAAATACCTGACCGGGGTCGTGAGCATTTGCAGCGCTTCACCCATCTGCTGGAGATCCATTACCGCGCGCACAGGCCCATCGAGTTTTACGCCAGCGAACTGGGTATCAGCGCCGCTCACCTCAATGCCTTGTGTCGGCGCCTGGCAGGTCAATCCGCCTTGCAGCTGATTAATCAGCGGTTGTTGCTGGAGGCCAAGCGTTCATTGGTTTATACCGCCATGACGGTTAATCAGGTTTCCGATAGCCTGGGGTTTTCCGAACCGGCGTATTTTTCCCGTTTTTTCAAGCGCGGTTGTGGGATCACTCCCAAGGCCTTTCGTTTACAGCGTTGAACCCGAACCCTATGAATATTGATAACCGCATCAAGTTTCGTCATTTGCTATGTTTTCTCGAAGTGGCACGCCAAGGCAGCCTGGCGCGCGCCGCCAATGAGCTTGCAATCAGCCAACCCGCGGTTTCCAAGACCCTCAAGGAACTTGAGGAAATCCTCGCCAGCCGCTTGTTCGAGCGCAGCAAGCAAGGCGTGACACCAACTGCCGCTGGCTTGGCTTTCTTGCGTTACGCCGGGCCAAGCGTGCAAGCCTTGCAAGAAGGTGTGCGCAGTCTGCGTTCAGGGGAGCATGAAGCTGGCGTGGTGCGCCTGGGCGTGTTGTCGACGGTCGAGAGCTCGTTGCTACCGGATGTGGTCAGGCGCCTGCACCAAGCCCACTCGGCCTTGGTTGTCAGTGTCGAAACCGGGCCCAGTGCCTATCTGCTGGACCAACTGCGTGTTGGTGCATTGGACTTGGTGGTCGGCCGCATGACCGACAGCCCGCAGATTGCCGGGCTGACATTCGAGCACCTGTACAGCGAGTCGATGGTGTTGGTGGTCAGCCCTGGCCATCCCTTGCTGCAGGTCAACTTGAACGATCGCAGCCGCCTGGGCGATTACCCCGTGGTGTTGCCGCTGGCAGGCACCACTATTCGCCGTTTTGCCGACAGCCTTTATGTGCAGTGCGGTATTCATCTGCCACAACAGCGCCTGGAAACCTTGTCCATCGCCCTGAGTCGGCGCTACGTGCAATCCAGCGCGGCTGTCTGGGTGGCGCCCCATGATGCGGTTCGCCAGGATCTGGCCCGCGGCGAGCTGGTGCTGCTCGACCTGGGGCTGAAAGAGCCGGGTGGCTCAGTGGGGATCTGCAGCAACCCATCGACGGCCGCTACCTTGGCGGCGCAATGGTGCCGTGAGGCCCTGCGTGCGAGCGCCGTCGAATACCTTGAACAGTACGAAGTCTGATCACTCCAGGCATCAGTTTTGGGCGTCGCGGCGCCGCTCGGTCAAAGTTTTGCTGCATTCGTAAGCAGGCAGCGAGTGGCGTGCCGGAGAAAATTGAATTGGTTATGGAGATATCCATAACCAATTGGTTATGAATGACGCTGATCTTTTCAATATCCACCCGGGGTTTTGTGCAGGAGACTTGCCGCTGGTCCATACCGGCCAGCAGCAAGTCTCATGCATTCTAATAAGAGGATATCGATATGTCTGATGCGCAGAGCCGCTTTGTCATTCGTGACCGTAATTGGCACCCAAAGGCGCTGACGCCTGACTATAAAACTTCGATTGCACGTTCACCACGTCAGGCGCTGGTGAGTATTCCTCAATCAGTTTCGGAGACCACTGGCCCGGATTTTTCGCACCTGAAGATGGGCGAACATGACAACGACCTGTTGCTCAATTTCAACAACGGCGGTTTGCCTGTGGGCGAGCGCATTATCGTGGCTGGGCGGGTGATCGATAAGTACGGCAAGCCAGTCCCGCACACGCTGGTTGAGATGTGGCAGGCCAACGCCGGCGGTCGCTATCGCCACAAGAATGACCGTTACCTGGCGCCGCTTGATCCTAATTTTGGTGGCGTAGGCCGTGCCCTGACGGATCGTGATGGCTACTACAGCTTCCGCACGGTCAAACCTGGCCCTTATCCATGGCGCAACGGCCCGAATGACTGGCGTCCAGCGCATATTCACTTTTCCATCAGTGGCCCGGCCATTTCCACGCGCTTGATTACCCAGCTGTATTTTGAGGGCGACCCGCTGATTCCGATGTGTCCGATTGTCAGGTCGATCGCCAATCCCGATGCGGTGCAGAGCCTTATCGCCAAGCTTGATATGAGTGCGGCCAATCCAATGGATTGCCTGGCGTATCGCTTCGATATCGTGCTGCGCGGGCAGCGTCAGACTCATTTCGAAAATCGTTGAGGGGAACTGTCATGCCTATTGAATTACTCACCGAAACCCCTTCGCAAACCGCTGGCCCCTATGTGCATATCGGCTTGGCCTTTGCCGCTGCGGGCAATCCTGCACGCCCCCAGGAAATCTGGAACCAGATGGCTAAACCCGAGGCGCCGGGCGAGCACATCCTGTTGATCGGCAATGTCCATGACGGCAACGGTCATCTGGTCAAGGATTCGTTCCTGGAGTTTTGGCAGGCTGATCATCAAGGCCGCTACGACAGCGACTACGACCTGGAAAAACCCTTCAATTGCTTTGGTCGTACCGCTACCACCTTCGAAACCGGTGGCTGGACACTACACACCATCAAGCCGGGTGTGGTGAACAACGCCGCAGGTGTGCCCATGGCGCCGCATATCAATGTTTCCCTGTTCGCCCGGGGGATCAATATTCACCTGCAAACCCGCTTGTATTTCTCCGATGAGGCAGAAGCTAACGCAGCAGACCCGGTGCTTAACCTGATCGAGCAGCCGCAGCGACGTGAGACCTTAGTCGCCCAGCGCTGTGAAGTGGACGGCAAACTGGCTTATCGGTTTGATATCATCATTCAGGGCGAGGGAGAGACGGTGTTCTTTGACTTCTAGCGAGCGCCTTCCTGAGCAACTCGTGCGTGCGCACTTTACGACGTTGCTCAGTGACAAAGGCTTTAGCGCCGACCCTGCACAACAGCTAGCCATTGACCGTCTCGGTCAGTGGCTTTCGGCGTTTCTGGCACCGCGTACGCGTTGGTCAGCTAAACCTGTCGCCGGGGTCTATCTGTGGGGCGGGGTGGGGCGCGGCAAAAGCTTTATAATGGATGCGTTCTTTGCTGCCGCACCTTTGCAAGACAAGCGTCGGGTGCATTTCCATGCATTTCTGCAGGAGTTGCAACAGCGGATGCTGGCGTATAACGGCCAGCCCGATCCATTGGCCCGGGTTGCAGGTGACATCGCCAAGCGCGTGCGCTTGCTCTGTTTTGACGAGTTTCATGTACACGATATTGGCGATGCGATATTGCTTGGGCGCTTGCTAAAGGTCCTGGTCGAAAAGGGCGTCGGTGTGGTCTGTACGTCCAACTATGCGCCTCAAGGCTTGTGCCCCAATCCGCTGTATCGCGAACGTTTCAAACCGGCCATCAGCTTGCTTGAGCAGCGCTTTGCGGTTGTGCAACTTGACGGCGGAGCCGACTATCGCCAGCGCGCAGCTTATTGCTGGGGTGAATACATCTGGCCGGTCGAGGCGTCCAGTGATGTGCTTGGCAAGCGCCTGGGGCTTGGCGATAGCGCTGAATATGACTGCGAAACAAGCCTTAATCATCACCCGCTGAGGCTACGCGCGCGGGAGGCTGGGATGCTCTGGCTGGATTTCAGCGAGCTGTGTCGAAAACCTCGCTCCAGTGCGGACTTTCTCTGGCTCTGCGACCAGTATCGACAATTGGCGGTGACTGGCGTGCCTTGCCTGGATGCCGAGGGGATTGATGTACAGCAGCGTTTTCTCAATTTTATCGATATCGCTTACGACAGCGGCGTGCAGCTCCTTCTAGGCTGTGAGGCGAGCCTGGATGAGCTGTGCCTGGCGGGCAGTCATGTCGACTTCTCACGCACTCGCAGCCGTTTGCAGCAACTCTGCCAACTGAAGTATTGAGTTCATCATTATGTTGCAGATACTGGGCATCACAGCGCCGATTTTCCTGATTATCGGCATTGGCTTTATCGCCACTCGCTTGCAATGGATCAGCCGCGAGCAAGTGGCCGGGATGGGGCGTTTTGTTATCAGCTTTGCGCTGCCAGCGCTGGTGTTCAAGGCGCTGGTCGAACGACCGCTGGATGAGGTGTTCGAGCGCAATTACCTGCTGGCCTATGGCTTGGCTTCGCTGCTGGTGTTCGCGCTGGGCTTTGCCGTTTCACGGCGCTGGCGTGGTGACGGTCTCAGCGCCAGCGCCATCAGTGCCGTGGGCATGTCCATGTCCAACAGTGGCTTTATCGGTTATCCGATTGCCGCCCTGGTGGTCGGTGAGGCCGCTGCGGTCGGGTTGGCCATGGGCGTGTTGATCGAAAATCTGCTGATGCTGCCGCTGGCTTTTGCTTTGGCCGAGGTGGGCGAGAGCCAGGGTCTTGGCCTGCGTGCAACTGCAGTTGCAACCGGCAAGCGGCTGCTGAGCAACCCCATCATTATTGCTATTTGCCTGGGGTTGCTGGTTGCGCTGCTGGGCTTGCATGTGCCTGCCATACCAATGCGTGCGGTAGACATGCTGGCTCAGTCTTCCGCACCTGTGGCCTTGTTTGTGATTGGTGGCAGCCTGGTGGGAATGCGCGTTGGCGGCATGGTCACCGACCTGCTGCAGATCAGCCTGGGCAAGTTGGTCTTGCATCCTCTGGCAGTGTTGCTGTGCTTCAGCTTTCTGCCTGTGTCAGATCCGAGTTTGCGCGTGGCTGGCGTGTTGTTCGCCTGTGCGCCGATGATGAGTATTTACCCCATAGTCGGCCAGCGTTTCGGCTTGCAAGGACGCTGCGCGGCGGCCTTGGTCGGCGCCACGCTGCTGTCGTTCGTGACCTACAGCCTGTTTATCGGCTGGCTCGCCGGGCCGCACCTGTGAATGCTGCCTATGCTAGCTGTCTGCAAGCAGAGATTGCGATTATCGAGCACTGGTTCGATAATCGCGCAAGGGCTCGAATGTCAATAAAGGAAAACTGCAATGAGCGATGAGCAACGCCAACCGATTTCAACCCTGGCGCCGCCTATTGTGGTCTCGCCAGCAAAACGGATTGAAGCCCTGACCGGCGACCCTAATTTCATGACCTCGCTGGCCCGTGGACTGGCCGTGATTCATGCATTCCAGGAGCGCAAGCGGCACCTGACCATTGCCCAGATCAGCCACCGTACCGAGATTCCCCGCGCGGCTGTACGGCGTTGCCTGCATACCCTGATCAAGCTTGGCTATGCCACGACCGATGGGCGCACCTATTCGTTGCTGCCGAAGGTATTGACGCTTGGTCATGCCTATCTATCCTCGACGCCGCTGGCGGTAACGGCCCAGCCAATCCTCGACCGGATCAGCGAGCAGCTGCATGAAGCCTGTTCAATGGCCAGCCTGGAAGGGGATGAAATCCTCTACATCGCCCGCTCGGCTACGCCGCAGCGTTTGATATCAGTCGATCTCAGCGTCGGCAGCCGCTTGCCCGCGTACTGCACGTCAATGGGCCGGATCCTGCTGGCGGGGTTGGATAACCTGACCCTTGATGAATACCTTGAGCACGCCGACCTGCAGATCAAGACCAGTCGCACCCTGCATACCCCCGAGGCATTGCGCGAGAATATCGAGCAGATCCGCCAGCAAGGCTGGGTGATCATCGACCAGGAGCTGGAGATTGGCTTGCGCTCGATCGCCGTGCCACTCAAGGATTCAGCTGGCCAGGTACTGGCTGCACTGAACGTAGGCACGCACGTCAGTCGTACCAGTCGCCAGGAACTCGAAAGCCGTTTTCTACCGGTGCTGCTCGAGGCCAGCAAGGAATTGAGCACCCGTTTGTTTCACTGAGCGCTGGTGCTACTGGAAAGGTTCGCAACTGGCGATGTGCGCGTTGGTTTTAGTGCGGCGGGCAATTGCGGGGGCATGTGCTGTCGGTTTCCCCTACAGTCATGACCAGGTCATGAGAGCCTAAGATTGGGCCCGTATTATACATATCCGTGGGGGCTCGGCTGGTCGAGCATTCCCGAATACCGCGTGTTGCAGCCTCCATTTTTTCAACCAGCCGGCGGCGCCAAACGCTCTTCCAGTGTCGTGGTTCAGTAGGCGCAGTTGTTGCCCAGACGTTGGTACTGTAGTCGGTGCTTCTGACCTTTTGAGTCTTCATAGACCATGGTTGCGATAACTACACCGCAGCCTTCACCGGTCGCTGTCTGCGAGATAATGCGAGCCACATCGAGCGTGTCACCGTAATGGTAGGTCTCGGTTTTCACTGACGTATCTGAATTGGCGGGGGTGGTGGCCGCAGCAGCCCACGGGGTGACAAGCCCCAGGCAAGCTGCCAACGCTAAACTTTTCATTTTTCACCTCTGTTGGTTAACGACAGATCCAGCTTAAAACCCGCTGACAAGGCTAACCAGAGGTGAAAGTGAGAAGATCTTTTGCCTGATACGTAATAATCAAGGGACTATGCATTGTTGTTGCTCCGCAGGATTATCCAGAATGGTATGAGACTTGAGCCAATACCAGGCGGCGCGCTCCAGATAACGTTCACCTACCTTGGCGTCCGGGCTGCGCTGGAGGAGTCTGGCTTGCAGGTTGGATGCAAGCTCGCTTATCAAGAAAGAGACTTGCTAATTCGATAGATTCATCGAGTTGGTGGTCGCCTTGAATGTGCCGCAATAGACCACCTGAACAAACACTGGCATTGGCTGGAGCGCATTCATCAACCCTCACCTGAATGGTGCATATGCTCGCCACTGAGATTATTACGCATCATAAAAATATCATCCGTGCTCGCCATTAACTTTTCAGGCCTGGTGATTAGGCATAAGTGGCGTTCGGGTGAGCACAATTGTTGACCTCTAGTAATTGCGGTTGCCGGTGCAGGTGGGCAGAAATGCCACAACTAATTGTCAGGTCCGAGCAGATATTGATGAAAGATCGCTGCCCGTTCATCGAGATAGTGTTCGATTATCGAACATTGCTAGTGCTGCTGGCTTGTTTGTTGGCGGCTCTATCTCGCCTATTTGCGGGTCATTATCAGCACTTGAAGTGTGCTTGTAACCAATTATGCCCGGTTCGTTTTTTCGTGAGTAAAAGCGCTTAATATCTAAAAAAGAACTCGCGTCAGCCGTTGCATGGCGCCAGTCATACAAAAAATATAAGAGTGTGATGTCATGATTGCTGGCTTGCTGAGTGCTTCTAGTAGCGTCTTTGAGCGCGCTGATCCCCATGCCGTTTCCGACTACGTCAATCAGCACGTGGGCGGTCATTGCATTCGTATGCCGAAAACGGGTCACCCGCTTGCCAGCCTTAACCATCGCAACTTTGCCAACCTCGACCTGTGTCGTATCAGCTACGGCGGCACCGTGCGTGTGACTTCGCCAGCACTGGAATCCATTTATCACCTGCAGATCCTCTTGCGTGGCCATTGCTTGTCCCGTTCGGGGAACAATACTGAGCATTATCTGGGCCCGGGAGAACTGTTGCTGATCAACCCGGACGATCCGGTAGACCTGACATATTCGGATGACTGCGAAAAATTTATCCTGAAAATTCCGACCAGCTTGCTTGAGTCGATTTGCACCGAGCAACGTTGGCAGCGCCCGGACATTGGCGTGCGCTTCTTGCAGAATCACTACCGGCTCGACCAGTTGAGTGGCTTCATAAACCTCATGGCGATGGTATGCATGGAGGCAGAAGCCGATCAGCCGCTGGTGCGCGTGCAGGAGCATTACGCGCAAATTGTTGGAACCAAGCTGCTTTCACAGATGCAGACCAACGTATGCCGTGAAAGTCTGGGCGGCCAGAGCGCCAGCTTCGAGCGGGTTGTCGAGTACATCGAACGTAACCTCAAACTCGATCTCAGCAGTGAAGTGCTGGCCGAGCAAGCTCGCATGAGCGTGCGCTCGCTCTATGGCTTGTTTGAGCGTCACCTGGATGTCACGCCACAGCAGTACATCCGCCAGCGCAAGCTCGAACGCATAAATGCCTGTCTCAGTGATGCCAGTTGTCCGGTGCGCAGCCTGACCGAGTTGGCGCTTGATTACGGCTTTTTGCACCTCGGCCGCTTCTCCGAAAACTACCGCCGTCAGTTCGGCGAACTGCCTTCCGAAACCCTCAAACATCGCACCTGAACTGCTGCGAAAAAACAGTGTGCCGGACATTGACCGGTGCACGGCCTGCTGTTGCATATCCCAAACTCGAACGTTTTACCCGCTAACGCGATTGTCAGTGTGCGGGCGTATTCGTGCTTTGCAGAAAGTGGATAGTGGTCTGCATTAAACGGATATTACCCCTTCAAACATGCGCCTAACCTGAGCCTGCCTGAACAATAACAATGGAGGCCCTGGCCATGTCCCTGGGAATCGACTACTTGAATGCCATGCTTGAAGATGATCGCGAGAAGGGTGTCTATCGCTGCAAGCGGGAGATGTTCACGGATCCGCGTTTATTTGAGCTGGAGATGGAGCACATCTTCGAGGGAAACTGGATCTACCTAGCTCACGAGAGTCAGATTCCCAATCCTAATGACTTCCTTACCACGGTCATGGGGCGTCAGCCAATCTTCATTGCGCGCAACAAAGAAGGTGAACTCAACGCCTTTCTGAATGCCTGTAGCCACCGTGGCGCCATGCTTTGTCGCCACAAGACCGGTAATCGCGCTTCGTATACCTGCCCGTTTCACGGCTGGACCTTCAACAACAGCGGTAAGTTGCTCAAGGTCAAAGACCCTAAAGAAGCCGGTTACCCGAGCAGTTTCAATTGTGAAGGCTCGCATGACCTGACCAAGGTTGCCCGTTTCGAGTCCTACCGTGGTTTCCTGTTCGGCAGCCTCAATGCCGATGTAAAACCTCTTTCAGAGCACTTGGGTGAGTCAGCCAAGATTATCGACATGATTGTCGATCAGTCGCCGGACGGCCTCGAAGTGCTGCGTGGCTCATCCTCGTATATCTACGAAGGCAACTGGAAACTCACCGCTGAAAACGGGGCCGACGGTTATCACGTCAGTGCGGTTCATTGGAATTACGCCGCCACACAAAACCAGCGCAAGCAGCGTGAAGCCGGTGAAGAAATCAAAACCATGAGCGCCGGGAGCTGGGCTAAAAATGGCGGCGGTTTCTACTCTTTCGACCACGGCCATCTGTTGCTATGGACGCGTTGGGCCAACCCAGAAGATCGCCCGGCCTACGATCGCCGTGATGAACTCGCCGCAGAGTTTGGTCAGGCCCGTGCCGACTGGATGATCGAAAATTCGCGCAACCTGTGCCTGTACCCGAACGTCTATCTGATGGATCAGTTCAGCTCGCAGATTCGCATTGCCCGGCCAATTTCGGTGAACAAGACCGAAATCACTATCTACTGCATAGCTCCTAAAGGCGAGAGTGCGCAGGCACGCAGCAAACGTATTCGCCAGTACGAAGACTTCTTCAACGTCAGCGGCATGGCCACACCGGACGACCTCGAAGAGTTCCGTTCTTGCCAGACCGGTTATGGCGCTGGTCGTGGCTGGAACGACATGTCACGTGGCGCTGAGCACTGGGTCGAAGGGGCCGATGACGCTGCCGCAGAAATCGACCTGCACCCGCTGTTGTCCGGTGTGCGTACCGAAGATGAGGGCCTGTTCGTGCTGCAGCACAAGTATTGGCAGGAAACCATGCTCAAAGCTGTTGCCAGCGACGATCAGCTGATTCCAGTGGAGGCTGTGTGATGAACGCTACCTTCGATACCGTGCGTGACTTTCTCTATCGCGAAGCACGCTACCTGGATGATTGCGAGTGGGAAAACTGGCTGGAACTGTATGCCGCCAACGCTACGTTCTGGATGCCTTCATGGGATGACAGCGACACGCTGACCCAAGACCCGCAAAGCGAAATTTCGCTGATCTGGTATGGCAATCGTGGTGGCCTCGAAGACCGCGTGTTCCGTATTAGAACCGAACGTTCCAGCGCGACCATGCCCGATACCCGGACTTCGCACAATATCAGCAATATCGAATTGATTGAGGTCGGTGAAGACAGCTGTAAGGTGCGCTTTAACTGGCACACCTTGAGCTTTCGCTACAAGACCGTGGACAGCTATTTCGGCAGCAGTTTCTACACCCTTGATACACGTGGCGAGCAGCCGCTGATCACGGCCAAGAAAGTCGTGCTGAAAAACGATTACGTCCGCCAGCTCATCGATATTTACCACATTTAAAAGCCGTGGCCGGACGCCGCGGTGGCCCGTCTTCACGGGCCCGGGGCTCCTGCTGCGTGCGAGGTGCACCATGACTTACCAGATTGCTCTGAACTTTGAAGACGGCGTTACGCGCTTTATCGACGCCAGCGCTGATGAAACCGTGGCTGATGCGGCTTATCGCCAAGGTATCAATATCCCACTCGACTGCCGCGACGGCGCCTGCGGCACCTGCAAGTGTTTCGCCGAGTCCGGCCGTTACGATCTGGGCGAAGAGTTTATCGAAGATGCCCTGAGTGATGATGAAATGGCTCAGGGTTACGTGCTGACCTGTCAGATGCGCGCAGAAAGCGACTGCGTTGTGCGCGTGCCGGCCTCATCCGATGTGTGCAAGACCGAGCAGGCCAGTTTCAAGGCCGCCATCAGCGACGTGCGCGCGCTCTCGGAAAGTACTATTGCCCTGTCCATAAAGGGAGAGGCTCTGGCCAAACTGTCATTTTTGCCGGGCCAGTACGTCAATCTCCAGGTTCCCGGTAGCGATCAGACCCGGGCCTATTCGTTCAGCTCGTTGCAGAAAAATGGCGAAGTCAGCTTTCTGATCCGCAATGTACCGGGCGGTCTGATGAGCAGCTTCCTAACAGGCCTGGCCAAAGCTGGCGACAGCATGAACCTCATGGGCCCACTGGGCAGTTTTTACCTGCGCGAGATCAAGCGTCCATTGCTGCTTCTGGCAGGTGGTACCGGCCTTGCACCATTTACCGCGATGCTCGAAAAAATCGCCGAGCAGGGCAGTGAACACCCGCTGCACCTGATCTACGGGGTGACCAACGACAGCGATCTGGTGGAGATGCAGCGTCTGCAGGACTTTGCCGCGCGCATCCCGAACTTCACGTTCAGCGCGTGCGTTGCCAACCCGCAAAGCGGCTATCCACAGAAAGGTTACGTGACCCAGCACATTGCGCCCAAGCACCTCAATGATGGCGATGTTGATGTGTACCTCTGCGGCCCACCGCCGATGGTCGAGGCCGTGAGCCAGTACATCAGGGAGAAAGGCATTGCTCCGGCGAATTTCTACTACGAGAAATTTGCCGCCAGCGCCGCCTGAACCAATGCCCTGCGCGGTCCCGGGCGGGCCGCATGAATCCTGCCACATGAGGTTGTGATAAGCATGAGATTTACCAATAAAGTCGCGCTGGTTACCGGTGCCGCCCAGGGCATTGGCCGCCGGGTGGCCGAACGGCTGGTCGAAGAAGGTGCCCGCGTTGTTGCGGTTGACCGCTCTGATTTGGTGTTCGAGTTGAGTGAGGAACTGGGCAGGAACGGAGCGCTGTTGGCGCTTACAGCCGACCTTGAGCAGTACACCGATTGCCAGCGGGTAATGGCCGCGGCAGTTGAGCACTTCAGCCGCCTGGACATCCTGATCAATAACGTCGGCGGCACCATTTGGGCAAAGCCTTTCGAACACTACGCTGAGTCTGAAATCGAGGCCGAGGTGCGCCGCTCGCTATTTCCGACTTTGTGGTGCTGCCATGCCGCGTTGCCGTACATGTTGGAGCAGGGCAGTGGCGCCATCGTCAACATCTCCTCGATTGCCACGCGCTGTCTCAATCGTGCGCCGTATGGTGCTGCCAAGGGTGGGGTCAATGCCCTGACGGCGTGCCTGGCATTCGAAAACGCCCAACGTGGAATCCGGATCAATGCAACCGCACCAGGCGGCACCGAAGCCCCGCCACGTCGTGTGCCGCGCAACAGCGCAGAGCAGAGTGCCGAAGAGCAGGTCTGGTACCAGCAGATTGTTGATCAGACCGTCGATAGTAGCCTGATGAAACGCTACGGGACTATCGATGAGCAGGTCGGCGCCATTCTGTTTCTCGCCTCCGACGAGGCCAGCTATATCACTGGAGTCACGCTGCCCGTAGGTGGTGGGGATCTGGGTTAGAGCGACAATTTTGTAACGCCACACAACAAAAACAATAGAGAGAGATGCCATGCGAACCGTCAATGTACACGAGATAATCGATAACGCGCGCTTCAGTCGCTTCCACTGGATGGTGATGGCGCTGTGCGCCTTGCTACTGATTTTCGATGGCTACGACCTGTTCATATACGGCGTAGTCCTGCCGGTGATCATGAAAGAGTGGGGTCTGACTCCGCTCGAAGCGGGTGCCTTGGGCAGTTACGCGCTGTTTGGCATGATGTTCGGCGCCCTGCTGTTTGGCAGCCTGGCCGATAAGATCGGGCGCAAGAAAGGCATTGCCATCTGCTTTGCGCTGTTTTCTGTATCAACCATTCTCAACGGTTTTGCCACCAGCCCGAGTGAGTTCGGTATTTACCGTTTCATGGCTGGCCTTGGCTGTGGCGGCTTGATGCCCAATGCCGTTGCATTGATGAATGAGTATGCGCCGAAACGCCTGCGCAGCACCTTGGTTGCGGTGATGTTTAGCGGTTATTCAGTGGGCGGTATGGTTTCGGCCGGTGTAGGTATTTTCATGCTGCCACGCTTCGGCTGGGAGTCCATGTTCTTTGCCGCTGCGGTGCCACTGGTGCTGCTGCCAGCAATTTTCTATTACCTGCCTGAGTCGATCGGCTTCCTGGTCCGTCAGGGCCGTTCCGCGCAGGCGCGTCTGCTGCTCAATCGACTGGACCCGACTGCCGACCTGCAAGCCGATGACAGGCTTGAAGTAGTGGATGGCAAGGGCAAGAGCGTATCGGTTATCGAGTTGTTCCGCGAAGGTCGTGCCGTGCGTACGCTGGCAATCTGGGTCGCGTTCTTTTGCTGTCTGCTGATGGTTTACGCACTCAGTTCGTGGCTGCCAAAACTGATGGCCAATGCCGGTTACAGCCTGGGCTCAAGTTTATCGTTCCTGCTGGCACTCAACTTCGGCGGCATGTTCGGCGCGATTCTTGGCGGCTGGCTGGGTGATCGCTACAACCTGGTCAAGGTAATGATCGGCTTCTTCGTGCTGGCAGCTGTCTCCATTAGCTTGCTTGGGGTCAAGAGCCCGACACCTGTGCTCTACCTACTGATCTTCATCGCGGGCGCCACCACTATCGGTACGCAAATTCTGCTCTATGCGGGTGCCGCGCAGCTTTATGGCCTTTCTATTCGCTCCACCGGCTTGGGTTGGGCTTCCGGTATTGGCCGTAACGGCGCCATCGTTGGCCCGCTGTTGGGCGGTGCGCTTATGGGAATTAGCTTGCCACTGCATCTCAATTTCATGGCGTTCGCTATTCCAGGCGCCATCGCCGCGCTGGCCATGGCGGTTTATCTGGTGAGCGGTGAACGTCAACCCACAGCCCCGCTGCAACAAGCGCGGGCCTGAGTATCTGCTTGCACAACTGGGAATAGGTTATGAATCACGTTCGTATAGAAAGCCTGACAGCAACCATTGTCGATCTGCCGACCATTCGCCCGCACAAGCTGGCCATGCATACCATGCAACACCAAACGCTGGTGGTTGTTCGCGTGCGTTGCAGTGACGGCATTGAAGGTATAGGCGAGTCGACAACCATCGGGGGGCTGGCTTACGGCAACGAAAGCCCGGAGAGCATCAAGCAGAACATTGACAGCCACCTCGGGCCGTTGCTGATGGGCGAGGATGCGAGCAATATCAATGCGGCGATGCAGCGTCTTGATAAAGCCGCCAAGGGTAACACCTTTGCCAAGTCCGGGATCGAGAGCGCCTTGCTTGATGCGCTGGGTAAGCGCATGGGGTTGCCGGTCAGCGAACTGCTGGGCGGACGTGTTCGTGACAGCCTTGAGGTGGCCTGGACACTGGCCAGTGGCGATACCGCACGCGATATCGCTGAAGCCGAACAGATGCTTGAGCTGCGCCGTCATCGCATCTTCAAGCTGAAAATCGGTGCCAACCCGTTGGAGCAAGATCTCAAACATGTGGTCGCGATCAAACGTGCGCTGGGCGATGCGGCCAGCGTGCGGGTTGACGTCAACCAGTATTGGGACGAGTCGCAGGCCATTCGCGGTTGCAAGGTGCTCGGCGACAACGGCATCGACCTGATCGAGCAGCCGATTTCTCGGATTAACCGCAGCGGTCAGGTGCGCCTGAATCAGATGAGCCTCGCGCCGATCATGGCGGACGAGTCCATTGAGTGCGTCGAAGATGCCTTCAGCCTGGCTGCGGATGGTGCGGCTTCGGTGTTCGCCTTGAAAATCGCCAAGAACGGCGGCCCTCGTGCCGCTCTGCGCACACCCAAGATTGCCGAAGCAGCCGGTATCGCCCTATACGGCGGAACCATGCTCGAAGGCGCAATCGGCACCCTGGCTTCGGCCCATGCATTCATAACGCTTAAGCAACTGACCTGGGCGACTGAGCTGTTCGGGCCTTTGCTTCTGACCGAGGAAATCGTTACCGAACCGCCTGTTTATCGTGACTTCGAGTTGCAGGTCCCGCGCATCCCAGGCTTGGGTTTGACACTCGACGAAGACCGTTTGGCGCACTTCAGCCGCCGTTAACCGAGGAGAAGTAAGTATGTTATTCCACGTCAAGATGACGGTGAAATTGCCCGTCGATATGGACCCGGCCCGCGCCACCAAACTCAAGGCTGACGAGAAAGAGTTGGCCCAGCGCCTGCAACAAGAAGGCAAGTGGCGTCATCTCTGGCGCATCGCCGGACACTACGCCAATTACAGCGTGTTCGACCTGCCGAGCGTCGAAGCCCTGCACGAAACTCTGATGCAACTGCCGCTGTTCCCTTACATGGATATCGAAGTGACTGGATTGTGCCGCCACCCCTCGTCGATCCATGCCGACGACCGTTAATGCCCAAGCCCGACAACAATAATTCGAGGTGAATACCATGACCGTGAAAATTTCCCAAACTGCTGACATCCAGAGTTTCTTCAAAGAAGTATCAGGCTTCGGTAACGACGATGGCAGCCCGCGCTTCAAGCAAATTGTTCTGCGTATTCTGCAAGACACCGCAAAGTTGATTGAAGACTTGGAAATCACCGATGATGAATTCTGGAAGGCGGTTGACTACCTCAATCGCATGGGCAGCGGCCAAGAGGCCGGCTTGCTGGTTGCTGGGCTGGGCGTCGAACATTTCCTCGACCTGCTGCAAGATGCCAAGGATCAGCAAGCCGGTTTGCAGGGCGGCACGCCGCGCACCATTGAAGGCCCGCTGTATGTAGCAGGTGCGCCGCTGAGCGAAGGCGAGGCGCGCATGGATGATGGCCAGGATCCAGGTACCGTGATGTTCCTCCACGGCCAGGTGTTGGACCCGAATGGCCAGCCGGTTGCCGGTGCTGTTGTCGATGTATGGCACGCTAACACCAATGGCACCTACTCGTACTTTGACCAGAGTCAGTCCGAGTTCAACCTGCGTCGGCGTATTGTCACCGACAGCCAGGGTTGCTACCGCGCACGCAGCATTCTGCCGAGTGGCTACGGTTGCCCGCCGAGCGGTACCACGCAAGAAGCGCTGGATCTGCTGGGTCGCCATGGTCAACGTCCGGCGCATATTCACTTCTTTATCTCAGCCCCCGGCTATCGCCATTTGACGACGCAGATCAATCTTTCGGGCGACAAGTACCTCTGGGACGATTTTGCTTACGCCACCCGTGATGGTCTTATAGGTGAAGTCAAGTTCAGCGACGATACCGCAGCGGCGCAAGCACTCGGTGTGCAAGGTCGCTTTGCCGAAGTCGAATTCGACTTCCAACTGCAGGCCGCTACTGTGCCTGCAGCTGAGCAACGCAGCCAGCGCCCACGCGCTCTGCAAGGCGCATGAAGCTAAACGGCTGGGCGTGACGCTCCAGCCGCTGCGCAGCGTACTTAGCCAATACAGAGGTTACCCGGCCACAGGTCCGGGGGACTTGGTGTGTCTTGTGAGGGGCCATGAAAGACTTGCTCAAGGATTGCTCGCTTTCGGCGCTGATCGCCGGATTGATTGCCACGGTTATTTCGTTCGCGGGTCCGCTGGTGATCATTTTTCACGCGGCTGAAAAAGCCCAGTTGTCGCAGCAAATGCTCTCGTCCTGGGTGTGGGCGGTCGCCATTGGCAGCGGGTTGCTGGGTTTGCTGCTGAGTCTGCGGTTCAAAGTTCCGGTGGTTATTGCCTGGTCGATTCCGGGCAGCGCATTGTTAGTTAACGCACTGCCCGAGTTGGGGCTACAGCAGGCGATAGGTGCTTATCTGGTGGCCAACCTGTTGTTACTGGTGATTGGGCTCAGCGGAGCGTTCGACCGAATCATTGCGCGCTTGCCGGGGTCTATCGCAGCCGGCATGCAAGCGGGGATTCTGTTCAGCTTCGCTGCAGAGGCTTTCCGTGCCTTGCCGGTGCAGCCGCTGTTGGTGCTAGCCATGTTCAGCACCTACATACTGATGCGCCGTCACCAGCCGCGTTACGCCGTAGCTGCGGTGCTGCTGGTTGGCGCCACAATTACTGTGCTCAGCGGGCAGTTTCGCAGTGCAGCGCTGGTGTTTGAGCTGGCGACGCCGCAATGGGTAATGCCCGAGTTCAGCCTTGCTGCCAGTTTGAGTCTGGCGCTGCCATTGGTGTTGGTCGCGTTAACCGGCCAGTTCATGCCTGGCATGGCAGTGCTGCGCAGCGCCGGTTACAGCACACCGGCCAGCCCGATCATTTCGGCTAGCGCGTTGGGCGGGATGTTACTGGCGCCGTTTGCTTGTCACGGGCTCAACCTGGCTGCGGTTACGGCCAGCCTGTGTACGGGTAAGGAGGCCCACGAAGACGCCAACAAACGTTATGTCGCCGCAGTTAGCGGCAGTGTGGTTTACCTGCTCTGCGGGGTTGCCGGGGCCACGCTGGTTTCGCTGTTCGCTGCGTTTCCACAAGCGCTTATTGCGGCATTGGCCGGCCTGGCGCTTTACGGTGCAATAAGTGAGGCGCTGACACGCAGTATCAGTGATCCGAAGGAGCGTGATTCCGGGTTGATTACCTTCATGGTGACAGCATCCGGGGTGACTTTTATCGGCCTGTCTGCTGCGTTCTGGGGCCTGTTGTTCGGGCTGCTGACGCACATGCTACTGAGTCTAAGCCTGCGCAAGGCGGAGCGTGCAGTCACGACCCCGCCTTAATCAGTCACATCGTTCAATCCATCTTCACGCTACAAGTCGGCAGAGATATCTGCTGCCGGGATCGCTTCACCTCAATAAAAATAAAACTGAAGGATTTACCATGAAAAACACGTCTTGCCTCAGCCATCTCATCATGCCCGCCGGTATTGCCGCATGCGTATGCCAATCTGTGGCCGCGCAAGGGTTTCTGGAAGATGCGAGCGCCACATTACAAGCACGTAATTACTACTTCAGCCGCGACTATTCCGACATCGTCGGCGCCAATCAGCAATCGAAGGCTGAAGAGTGGGCGCAGGGTTTTATCCTCAATGCAAAATCGGGCTACACCGAAGGCACTGTAGGGTTCGGGGTCGATGCGATCGGTTTGCTCGGGATCAAGTTGGACAGCAGCCCTGATCGGGTAAACACCGGCCTGTTGCCTGTCACCGATGGCGGCCGGGCAGCCGATGAATACAGCCGCCTGGGGCTTACCGCCAAAGCGCGCTACTCGGCAAGTGAATTGCGTGTAGGTGAGTTGCAGCCTAACTTGCCAGTGCTAACATTCAGTGATATTCGCCTGCTGCCGCCGAGTTATCAGGGGGTAGCTATCAACTCGGCAGAGATAGACGGACTTAACCTGCAAGCGGGGCATTTGTCGTCTACCAGTCTGCGTAATGAGGCAGGCGACGAAAAGATGATCGCCATGCTTGGCCATGTACCACAGCGGCAGGCTGAGAGCGATGCCTTCAATTATCTGGGTGGTGACTACGCATTCAATGCCAATCAAACCCGCCTGAGCCTTTGGTACGGTCAGCTTGAAGACATTTACCAGCAGAGCTTTGTCGGCCTGAAACACAGCCAGTCGGTAGGTGATTGGGTGCTGGGTGCCAATCTCGGTGTTTTCAGCTCGCAGGAAGATGGCGATAAATTACTCGGTGATATCGACAATCAGGCATTCTTCTCGATGTTCTCGGCCAAGTATGGCGGGCAGACTTTCTACCTCGGTTATCAGGCCATTTATGGTGATGACGCCTTCCCGCGAGTTTTTGCTAACGTCTCGCCGCTGGGTAACGAGGTTCCAACCTACGAGTTTGCCTACACCGACGAGCGCTCATGGCAGGCGCGCTACGACTACGACTTTGGCGGTGTCGGTATACCCGGTCTGATTGCCACAGTGCGTTACATCCGCGGAGATAATGTCGACACCGGTCAGGGGTTCGAGGGCAAGGAACACGAGCGTGATCTTGACCTTGGCTATGTCGTGCAGAGTGGCGTACTCAGCGGGTTGAATATCCGTGTGCGCAATGTGGCGGCGCGCTCGAATTACCGCACGGATATCGACGAGAACCGGCTGATTTTCAATTACACCTGGAATCTGCTCTGAGTTTTCAATGCTGGCACAAGGCGCTGTAGGGCAGGGTTACATGGCTTTGCGAACGTGCTCAGCTTTTGCATCCGGCTACGCCCCGTTATTGCTAGGGCGTAGCTTCTTCCGCGATTTGAACACCATGACTATCTAATGTTCGATAATCGCACTCATAGTCGATTATCGGATTGTGTGGGTCGAGGCGGCAGAGTACTTTTTACCCACACGACGTGCTGCCACGTCCCGTCTACCAATTGAGACTTACCATGGCTGACATTATTTCTCTAAGCGAAGCCGTACAACGCTTCGTCACCGATGGCGACACTGTTGCCCTCGAAGGTTTTACCCACCTGATTCCAACCGCCGCTGCTCATGAACTGATTCGCCAGGACAAGAAGGACCTGACGCTGGTGCGCATGACCCCGGATCTGGTCTATGACCTGTTGATCGGTGCTGGCTGTGCGAAAAAACTGATTTTCTCCTGGGGTGGCAACCCTGGCGTTGGCTCGCTGCATCGTCTGCGCGACGCGGTCGAGAAGGGCTGGCCGCAACCTCTTGAGATTGAAGAGCACAGCCATGCGGCCATGGCCAATGCCTATGTGTCCGGTGCATCGGGTTTGCCGTTCGCTGTGCTGCGTGGCTATCAAGGCTCGGACCTGGCCAAGGTCAACCCGCGTATCAAGTTCATCGATTGCCCCTTTACCGGTGAAACCCTGGCAGCGGTGCCGAGCGTGCGTCCGGATGTGACTGTGATCCATGCACAAAAGGCCGACCGCAAAGGCAATGTGCTGATCCAGGGCATTCTCGGCGTACAGAAAGAAGCTGCGCTGGCGGCCAAGCATTGCATAGTGACCGTTGAGGAAATTGTCGATGACTTGCAAGCGCCGATGAATGCCTGCGTTTTGCCAACCTGGGCCATAGCCGCCGTCTGCCTGGTGCCGGGCGGTGCGCATCCATCCTATGCACACGGCTACTACGAGCGCGACAACCGCTTCTATCAAGCTTGGGACCCCATCGCCCGTGACCGGGAAACCTTCACTGCCTGGATTGATGAATACATCCGTGGCACTGCGGATTTTGCCGAGTACAAAGCGAAAGTGAACGGGGAGAACAAGTGATGACTGACTTCACAACCAATGAAATGATGACTGTCGCTGCAGCCCGTCGCCTGGGCAATGGCAGTGTTTGCTTTGTCGGTATCGGCTTGCCTTCCAAGGCTGCCAATCTCGCACGCCTGACCCACGCACCCGAAGTGGTGCTGATCTACGAATCGGGCCCTATTGGTGCCAAGCCGAGTGTATTGCCGCTGTCGATTGGTGATGGCGAGCTGGCCGAAACCGCTGACACCGTTGTGCCCACGGGCGAGATCTTTCGCTACTGGCTGCAAGGTGGGCGTATCGACGTGGGTTTCCTGGGCGCGGCGCAGGTCGACAAGCACGGCAATATCAACACTACGGTGATCGGCGATTACCACCAGCCCAAGGTCCGACTGCCAGGCGCTGGCGGTGCGCCGGAAATTGCAGGTTCGGCGAAGAAAGTGCTGATCATCCTCAAGCAGGGCCACCGTACCTTTGTTGAAAAGCTGGCCTTTATTACCTCGGTTGGCCATGGCGAGGGCGGTGATCATCGCAAGCGCCTCGGTTTGCCGGGCGAGGGGCCGGTGGCGATCATTACCGACCTGTGCATCATGGAGCCGGAAGAAGGCAGCAATGAATTTATCGTCACGTCCCTGCATCCGGGCGTAACACGCGAGCAGGTGATTGAAAATACCGGCTGGCAGATTCGCTTTGCCGAAACAGTGACCACCACTGAAGCGCCTAAGTTTGAAGAGCTGACCGCGCTGCGCGATCTCGAAGCCCGTACTGCCGCTGCTCACGGCCAGGCCGGGGGTGACGAATGAGCCGCGAAGTATTTATTTGCGACGCCGTGCGAACGCCGATTGGGCGCCTCAATGGCGGTCTTTCAGCGGTGCGTGCCGATGACTTGGCTGCCATTCCCCTACGTGCTCTGATCGAGCGCAACCCAGAGGTTGACTGGAACGCAATCGACGAAGTCTTCATGGGTTGTGCCAACCAGTCTGGTGAAGACAACCGCAACGTTGCGCGCATGGCATTGTTGCTCGCGGGCCTTCCGCAAACGGTGCCAGGGGTGACGCTCAATCGTCTGTGCGCCTCGGGGCTGGAGGCGGTGGGTTCTGCGTTCCGCGCCATTGCGCTGGGGGAGATGGAGCTGGCGATTGCAGCGGGTGTTGAGTCGATGACCCGCGCGCCATATGTGATGGGCAAGGCCGACAGTGCGTTTGGTCGTGGCCAGAAGATCGAAGATACGACCATGGGCTGGCGCTTTGTTAACCCCTTGATGAAAGAGCAGTACGGTATCGACGCCATGCCTGTCACTGCCGACAACGTGGCGCAAGAATACGCTGTCAGTCGCGCCGACCAGGATGCCTTTGCCTTGCGCAGCCAGCAACGTGCAGCCGCCGCACAGGCAAGCGGTTATTACGCCGAGGAAATTGTCCCGGTGGTGATCAAGACCCGCAAGGGTGAAACCATTGTCGACACTGACGAGCACCCACGCGCCGACAGCAACGCCGAAGCCATGGCCAAGCTCAAGCCGGTCAACGGTCCTGATAAAACCGTCACTGCAGGCAATGCGTCGGGTCTGAACGACGGCGCCAGCGCCATGATCCTGGCTTCGGCAGAAGCCGTGCAGAAGTACGGCCTCAGACCACGTGCCAAAGTGCTGGGCATGGCCAGCGCCGGTGTGGCGCCGCGAGTGATGGGGGTTGGCCCGGTGCCGGCCGTGCGCAAATTGCTGGCGCGCCTGAACCTCGATATCAATGCCTTCGATGTGATCGAACTGAACGAAGCATTCGCTGCCCAGGGCCTTGCCGTCACCCGCGAACTGGGCTTGGCCGATGACAGCCTCAAGGTCAATCCCAATGGTGGCGCTATCGCCCTTGGTCATCCCTTGGGCATGAGTGGCAACCGGCTGGTTCTTACCGCCGTACACCAGCTTGAGAAAACCGGCGGCAAGCTGGGGCTGGCGACCATGTGCGTGGGCGTGGGACAAGGCCTGGCGCTGGCCTTCGAGCGGGTCTGATTGGCCATGGCCAGTAGCGGATTTGCGTTGGCTGCAAATCCGCTACTGGCCTCGGCGCGTTGACTGCTATAAAACAAACTCTCATTCCCACTTTCTGGAGCGCTGGCTTGAACAGCCCGAGCAACCAACTATTCGACGCTTATTTCACCCAGCCAGCGATGCGCGCAATCTTTTGCGACCAGGGGCGGGTGCAGGGCATGCTTGATTTTGAGGCGGCGCTGGCCCGTGCCCAGGCGCGTGTTGGCCTGATTCCTGCGACCGCCGTAGGCCCTATCGAGGCTGCATGCAGGGCGGGGCACTTTGATTTGCCGGCGCTGGCTCAAGCCATCACGGTCGCAGGTAATTCAGCGATTCCACTGGTCAAGGCGCTGGGCAAGCGAGTTGCCAGTGAAAGTACCGAGGCCGAGCGCTATCTGCACCTGGGCGCTACCAGCCAGGATGTAATGGACACGGGGCTGGTCCTGCAGCTGCGCGCCGCCATTGAGCTGCTTGAGCAAGACTTGCAGGCTTTGGCTGATGGGCTGGCGCTGCAGGCCGAGCGCCATGCGGATACGCCCATGGCCGGACGTACCTGGCTGCAGCATGCAACGCCTGTGACGCTGGGCATGAAACTTGCCGGTGTGCTCGGCGCCATTAGCCGCCATCGCCAACGCTTGAACGAACTCAAGCCGCGCTTGCTGTGCCTGCAGTTCGGTGGCGCTTCTGGCAGCTTGGCGGCACTGGACGATCAGGCCTGGCCAGTCAGCGAGGCCTTGGCTGATGAGCTCAAGCTGAGCTTGCCGGATCAGCCCTGGCATACCCAGCGCGACCGATTGGTCGAGTTTGCCAGCTGGTTGGGCATGCTGGCCGGCAGCCTGGGCAAGCTGGGCCGCGACCTGAGCCTGTTGATGCAAACCGAGGCGGGCGAGTTGTTCGAGCCAGCCGCAGCAGGCAAGGGCGGCTCATCAACCATGCCGCACAAACGCAATCCAGTCAGTGCTGCGGTTTTGATAGCAGCTGCTACTCGTGCTCCAGGTCTGGTATCAACCATGTTCTCTGCCATGCCACAGGAGCATGAGCGCAGCCTGGGCTTGTGGCATGCCGAATGGGAGTGTCTGCCCGAGCTTTGCTGCCTGGTTTCGGGGGCTTTGCAACAAGCCTTGCTGGTGGTGCCAGGGTTCGAGGTGCAGGCTGCGCGCATGCGCAAAAACCTCGACCTGACTCAAGGCTTGGTCCTGGCTGAAGCGGTCAGCATTGCCCTGGCTCAAAAGATCGGCCGCGACGCGGCCCATCATCTGCTCGAGCACTGTTGCCGCGAAGCGGTGGCGCAAGGCACGCATTTGCGTGCAGTGCTTGGGGCAAACGAGCAAGTGACTGCTCAACTGTCATCAGCTGAGCTTGATCGCTTGCTGGATCCGGCCTTTTATCTTGGTCAGGCAAGGCGCTGGGTAGAACGCGCATTGGCTGAACACCACAATCTTTGCCAATAGGAGTCCCTGATGTCTGCTGTGCAACTGGCTGATGGCCAATTGAATTACCTGCTGCAAGGGCCTGAGGACGCGCCGGTTCTGGTGCTGTCCAACTCATTGGGTACCGACCTGCATATGTGGGATGCGCAGATGCCCGCATTTACCGAGCACTTTCGCGTGCTGCGCTATGACACCCGCGGCCATGGTCAATCCCTGGTCACCGAAGGGCCTTACAGCATCGAGCAAAATGGTCGTGATGTGCTGGCCCTGCTGGATGCGCTGGACATTGGCAGGGCCTATTTCTGCGGCCTGTCGATGGGCGGCCTGATTGGCCAGTGGCTGGCGATCAACGCGCCGCAACGCCTGCATAAGGTTGTGGTGTGCAACACCGCTGCGAAGATCGGCAACCCTGATGTGTGGAATCCGCGCATCGAAACCGTGCTGCGTGATGGCACGGCGGCAATGGTTGCCCTGCGTGATGCATCGATTGCGCGCTGGTTTACGCCTGAGTTTGCCGAGGCCGAGCCGGCCAAGGTCGAGCCCATTGTCGGCATGCTTGCGCAAACTTCACCTCAAGGCTATGCGGCTAATTGCGCAGCGGTTCGTGATGCGGATTTTCGTGAGCAGATTGCGACAATCACATTGCCGTTCCTGGTGGTGTGTGGCATCCATGATGCGGTGACAACAGTAACTGACGGGCAATTTATGGCGTCCAGGATTGCAGGAGCGCAACAGGTTGAATTCCATGCCGCGCACCTGTCGAATGTCGAGGCAGGTGACTTGTTCAGCCAGCGCGTGCTGGATTTCTTGCTGGCTTGATCGGAGTGATGACGATGGACGAAAAACAACGCTACGAAGCAGGCATGCAAGTGCGTCGCTCGGTATTGGGCGATGCGCATGTTGATCGCAGCCTGGAGAAGATGACGCCGTTCAATGAAGAGTTCCAGGAGATGATCACCCGTCATGCCTGGGGTGATATCTGGACCCGTCCCGGTCTGCCGCGACACACCCGCAGCCTGATCACCATTGCCATGCTGATCGGCATGAACCGCGAAGGTGAGTTGAAATTGCATCTCAAGGCTGCGAAAAACAACGGAGTGACCCGTGACGAGATCAAGGAAGTGCTGATGCAGAGCGCGATCTATTGCGGCATTCCCGCGGCTAACGCCACCTTCCACCTGGCGGAGGAGGTGTGGGACGAGATGGGTGTCGAGTCGCTAAAAGACTAAGGCTACGACCCGCCGCCGTAACAACAAAGCCAGCACTCATCGCTGGCTTTGTTGTTTCGTGGGTGTTGGTTCAGTCATCCCATTGTGGTGCAAAGTCAGGGTTGACCACGCGCAGGTTCTTCGGCAGTTGTGCGAGTAGGGCCAGGTCGTCGGCGTCCAGGCGCAGATCCAGGGCTTGTAGGTTGCTGAGCTGATTGGCCTTGCCACTGGCCTTGGGAATCGCGGCCACGCTGTCTTGGGCCAATAGCCATTGCAGGGCAACCTGGCTCGGTGGGACGGCATGTTTGTTCCCAACCTGTTGTACCTGCGCAGCCTCTGCAGCCTTGCCACGGGCTAGTGGCGTGTAGGCGGTCAGTGCCATGCCGTGCTGACGAGCAAAATCCAGCAAGGGTTGCTGGTCGAGCATCAGATGGTATTCAACTTGCAGTGCGGCCAGTGGGGCGCCCAATTCATCCATCGCACGGCGCAGCATGGGCAGAGTGAAGTTGGCCACGCCGATATGCTTGGCTTTGCCGCTTTGCTGAAGCTCGACCAGGGTTTGGATGCTCTGTTCCAGGCTCCAGTCCTTGCCGCCTTTGCCGGGCCAGTGAATCAGGAAGAGGTC
This sequence comes from Pseudomonas sp. S9, assembly GCF_000222125.1. Classification (NCBI taxonomy): domain Bacteria; kingdom Pseudomonadati; phylum Pseudomonadota; class Gammaproteobacteria; order Pseudomonadales; family Pseudomonadaceae; genus Pseudomonas; species Pseudomonas sp. S9. The sequence goes on from NZ_AFFX01000001.1 coordinate 525,737, forward strand.
AACATAATCGCTTTGCAGGGCTTTCAAGCTGTTGTCGAGTGATTGGCGCATGGCCTGCGGTTGCAGCTTGTCCCACCAGACCTTGGTGGTCACATGAATCTGCTCGCGCGGCGTGCTTGAGCGAGCCAGTGCCGCGCCGACTGCTGCTTCGTTGTTGTAGCCGGTGGCGGTATCAATATGCCGGTAGCCCAGTTCGATCGCCTGCTCGACGGCGCGGCTGCATTCTTCATCGAGCATCGGCCATGTACCGAGGCCAAGTTTGGGCAGCTGCAACTGTTGACGAGTGATGATTGACTGCATATCTATTCTCCAAGTCGAACGGCTGTTGATCTTACAACTGTTGCCGATGGCGCCGGCAAAATGGCCAGGCCGTTCAGGCAATCAGCGGTCGATAAACGGACATCCGAGTACCGATAAAAAAGCCCAGCACGAAGCTGGGCTGAAAGTCACTGGAGCAAGCAGGGTGGAGCGTTGAAAATACCGGGCCGTTACCAATGCCCGGCCCGGGCTCGGAACCTTCTGAAAAGGCAGCGAGCGACGAGAGTACAAGACGTAAGCCGCGCAAGGGCTGGCCCTGCGGAGCTGCACTTAACTGCGTTCAGCCTGAAGGCTGTGAGCCGTTTTTCACGCAGTACTATCGAACCCAGTCGTGTTCAGCGGCTCCTTAGAGGATATCCAGGGGGTAGTTGATGATGATTCGGTTCTCATCCATATCGCGCATGGCGAAGTCCTGGCGCAGGGTCGAGTTTCGCCACTTCATGTTCAGCGACTTGAGGGCGCCGCTTTGGATGGTGTAGGCCAACTCGGTTTCGCGTCCCCATTCCTTGCCATCGCTGGTGGTCGCGGTGTGCACATTGTCACCGCTGATGTAGCGATTCATCAGGGTCAGGCCCGGTATGCCCAGCCCGGCGAAGTTGAAGTCATGGCGTACTTGCCAGGAACGTTCCTGGGCGTTGTCGTAGCTGTTGTTTAAACTGTCGTTGGCCAGGGTGCCGCCGCTGGTGCCATTGACGCGCATCCAGTTGTTGTCTCCCGTAAGCTTTTGCAGGCCGATATAGAAGGTGTTGCTGGCGTACTTGGCGGAGAACAAAGCGGAGATGGTTTTGTTATCCAGGTCGCCGGCCAGCGCACTGCCGTCTTCCTTGCCGATAAAGTAGCCGATGTTGGCGCCAAGCACCCAGTCGCCCACTGGCTGGCTGTGTTGCAGGTTGAAGTATTGCTGTTGGTAGACGTCTTCCAGCTCGGCGTACCAAACGCCCAGCTGGGTGCGTTTGTCATTGAATGCGTATTCGCCGCCGGCAAAGTTGAAGCGGTCGGAGAACGCGCCGCCGTAGCTCATGTCATCCATGCTGGCACTGTCACGGGGGCTGTTCTGGCGGAACTGGCCACCGTACAGGCTCAAGCCATCGATTTCCCTCGATGTCAGCTGCGCCCCTTCAAAGGTTTGCGGCAATGAGCGGCCATCGTCGGAGCGCAGGATTGGCAGCACCGGCATCCATTCACCCACCTTCAGTTCGGTGTTGGAAATCTTTGCCTTGGCGGCAACTGCAAGGCGTCCGAAATCATCCGATGGACCGTCCGGATGAACCGGGAGCAGGGCGGTGCCTGCGGTGCCGCCACCACTGTCCAGCTTGATCGCGAGCATGCCCAAGGTGTCGAGACCGAAACCGACGGTGCCTTCGGTGAACCCAGACTGGGCCGACGGTGCCTTCGGTGAACCCAGACTGGGCATTGAGAATAAAGGCCTGGGTCCATTCCTCGGCGTAGTTTTGCGGCGCGTTGGAGTCGACGAAGTTGCGGTTGATATAGAAGTTACGCAAGTTGGTGGAGACCTTGGCATCTTCGACGAAACCCGCAGCATGGGAAAGCAGTGGCAGGCTGGCACTGGATACGGCAATTGCCAGGGTGGCGGGCAGCATTCGTAGGGTCATGTTTATTTCCTTGTTTATTGTTTTAGGTGCGCATACATGGGCTCATGGGATAGACGAGCGCAGTCATGCCATTTCGCCGGGTGAACGGCTCAAGGCGGGATGCTTTGCTGGATTTAAATGGCGTGCGCGAGCGAATTGACAGAAGTCGCAACGCTATACCGGCGCGTCAGGGGCATGCGCCCTGCGTGGCCTGGTCGGTGGCAAGTCGGGTATCGGCGCAAAGCGTGTTGCGCCCTTTGGCAATGCTGCGCACAAACATGGGACTGCGAGGGAGTGTGAACATGGCAATGAACCTTTATTTGTATTTATTGGCACATCGATAAAGGCGTCTGTCGTGGGGCAGCGCGCTTCATTCAGGCCTTGATAGTGGAAGGTCATTTCCGGTTGCGCAATTCGTTTTAAGCTGTTTCGTTCGATAAACGAACGGCTTCATTGCCGGTTGCGCAATTCGTTTTAAGCTGTTTCGTTCGATAAACGAACGGCTAATTAACTATTCAGTACATAATTTTGTTTGCGCTCAGTCATTTCTGCCTGTTAATTCGCGGTTTTCATGCCGTATATGGCTATTTGGCCAGTATCTAGAAACGTGGCTGAAAGAGTAGCGCATGTGTTTGTTCGATAATCGAACATAAAGGTAACCGTTTAGTACAAAGTGTTTGCGGTATTGGGCGCAAGCTCGAATACTCCATGTACCCTGATCCGATTCTGCTCGATAGCGCCATTGACTGTCTGAGGTCAGGTACTTCAATAGGTGCCGCGCCAGGTCCGGCAGTGCTAATAAAAACAGGAGTTTGTGCATGCAGCGTTCGATTGCCACCGTGTCCTTGAGCGGTACTCTGCCAGAAAAGCTTGAAGCCATTGCCGCAGCCGGTTTTGACGGTGTGGAGATTTTCGAAAACGACTTGCTCTACTATGCGGGCAGCCCGCGTGAGGTGCGCAAGATGTGCGCCGATCTGGGTATCGCCATCACCTTGTTCCAGCCATTTAGGGACTTCGAGGGCTGCCGTCGTGAACGCTTGCAGCGCAACCTTGATCGAGCTGAACGCAAGTTTGACCTGATGCAGGAACTGGGCACCGATCTGGTGTTGGTGTGCAGCAATGTCGCTGCTGATTCATTGGGTGATGAGCAGATCCTGATTGATGACCTGAGCCTGCTGGCCGAGCGCGCCGGCGCCCGTGACCTGCGCATCGGCTATGAAGCCCTGGCCTGGGGGCGCCACGTCAATAGCTACCAGCAAGTCTGGGATATCGTGCGTCAGGCCAACCATCCGGCGCTGGGTGTCTTGCTCGACAGTTTCCACACCCTGTCGCTCAAGGGCGATCCTGCAGCCATTGCCAATATTCCCGGCGACAAGATTTTCTTCGTGCAGATGGCCGATGCACCTATCCTGGCCATGGATGTACTGGAGTGGAGTCGGCATTTCCGCTGCTTCCCGGGGCAGGGGGAGTTTGACCTGGCAGGTTTCCTTGCTCCGATTCTGCGCACGGGTTACAACGGCCCGTTATCCCTGGAAATATTCAACGATGGCTTCCGTGCGGCACCTCCACGGGCAAACGCCGCCGATGGCTTGCGTTCATTGCTGTATCTGGAAGAGAAGACCCGCGATTTGCTTGAAAAACAGGCTCCCCAGTATCTGGAAGAGAAGACCCGCGATTTGCTTGAAAAACAGGCTCGCGAACAGGTCGAGGTCGCACAGCCGGATCTTGGACTGTTGTTCGATCCTCCGGCTGCCAGCCAATACGACGGTGTTGAGTTTCTTGAGTTCGCGGTCGACAGCGATCTAGGCAGCAGGCTGGGCAATTGGCTGGAACGCCTGGGCTTTGTCCATGCCGGCCAGCACCGCTCCAAGGATGTCAGCCTGATGCGTCAGGGCGATATCAATATCGTGCTCAATGCCGAGCCTTACTCCTTTGCCCATGGCTTTTTCGAGGCCCACGGGCCATCGCTGTGCGCGACCGCCCTGAGGGTGCGTAATGCCAGTGACTCACTGGAGCGCGCCCGGCAGTTCAAGGCCCAGCCTTATCGCGGCCTGGTCGGTCCAAACGAGCGTGAAATTCCAGCGGTGCGAGCACCAGATGGCAGCCTGGTATATCTGCTCGACAAGTCGCCTGAGGGCGCAACTATCTATGACAGTGACTTTATCGTCGATCCACAGGCCGAGCCAAAGGGCAACTTGCAGCGCATCGACCACATGGCCTTGGCTTTACCTGCAGATAATCTCGACACTTGGGTGCTGTTCTACAAGAGCGTCTTTGACTTTGAAGCGGATGACGAAGTGGTGCTGCCCGACCCCTATGGCCTGGTCAAAAGTCGTGCCTTGCGCAGCCGCAATGGCAGTGTCCGCTTGCCGTTGAACATTTCCGAGAACCGCAATACTGCGATTTCTCATGCCCTGTCGAGCTATCGTGGCTCGGGGGTGCATCACATCGCGTTTTCCTGTGATGACTTGTTCACCGAGATCAATCGCGCCAAGGATGCTGGCGTGCCCTTGTTGGATATTCCCCTCAATTACTACGATGACCTGGCCGCTCGTTTCGATTTTGATGACGAGTTCTTAAGCGAGTTGGCCTATTACAATGTGCTTTACGACCGTGATGCCCAGGGTGGCGAACTGTTCCATGTGTATACCGAGCCTTTTGAAGACCGGTTTTTCTTCGAGCTATTGCAGCGTAAAAACGGCTATATCGGTTATGGCGCCGCCAACGTTGCGGTGCGGCTCGCAGCCATGGCCAAGGCCCGAAGCGGGGCAGGTGGCAAAAAGCGCTTGTAGTCGTTGACCGGAACCGGCCCGGCACCTAACAGTGCCGGGCTTTCTTCGTTGCACGGACACGACCATAATCATCATCAACGAATTCAAGCGATCGGTTAACTATGACAACAACAACAGGGCTTGCCGAGGGCGCAGTGAGCGCGCCACGCAAAAGCCGCAAGAACAATCCCGAGAAAACCCGCGAAAATATCCTCCAGGCTGCAATCACCGAGTTTGTCCAGTTTGGTCTATCCGGGGCGCGCGTAGATGCCATTGCCGAGCGCACGCATACCTCGAAACGCATGATCTATTACTATTTCGGCAGCAAGGAGCAGCTCTACCAGGCTACTTTGGAAAAACTTTACGGCGACATTCGTTCTACTGAGCAGAGCTTGCACCTAGGCAAGTTGGGGCCCGTCGAGGCGATACGCCGCTTGGTCGAGTTCACCTTCGATCACCATGACCGCAATGTCGACTTCGTGCGCATCGTCAGTATCGAAAACATCAACTTTGGCCAGTATGTCGGCCAGTCGGAAACCATTCGTACCATGAGCAGCCATGTGCTCAAGTCGCTGGGCGAAATCCTTGATCGTGGCGCCGAAGCCGGGCTGTTCCGCCAGGGCCTTGATCCGGTTGATGTGCATATGTTGATCAGCTCATTCAGCTTTTATAGGGTTTCAAACCGCCACACCTTCAGCTCAATCTTCCAGATCGACTTGCAAGACGATGAAGTCAAGCAGCGGCAAAAGCGCATGATCTGTGAGTCGGTCCTGGGCTTTCTTCAGCGCTGATCAATTGTAAGCCACAAAAAAACGGCCAGCTGGCCGTTTTTTTGTGGGTGGCAAAGCGCCGGTTTAGTGCGCTGCGCGGGTCTTCTCGACTGAGTCGTACATGGCCTTGACCAGAGCCGGGTCCATGTCTTTGGAGAACTGCTCGATAACAGGCTTGACCTTCTCGCGGAAGCGATCCATCTCAGCCGGGGTCACAGCGTTGGCCTGCATGTCTTTCGACAGTTCTGCATAGGCTGCATCTTGGGCTGCCGCGGTAATCTTGCGCTGGTAGGCAGTTGCTTCCTTGGCTGCATCCACAATGACGGCCTGTTCCTCGGGGTTGAGCTTGGCCCAGCTCTTTTCGCCAATGATGAACGACTGTGGGTTGTAGATGTGCTGAGTTACCGAGAGGTATTTCTGCACTTCGTTGAACTTGTTGCCCTTGATCACGGTGAACGGGTTTTCCTGGCCGTCTACAGTGCGTTGCTCAAGGCCGGTGTACACCTCGGGGAATGGCATTGGCACTGGGTTTGCACCCAGGGCCTTGAAGGTTTCCAGGTAGATGGGGGACTGGATTACACGAATCTTCAAGCCAGCCATATCTTCCCATTTGGCTACTGGGTGCTTGCTGTTGGTCAGGTTGCGGAAACCAAGGTCCCAGTAGCCCAGGGTTTTAAGGCCTTTGCCTTCCAAACGCTTGGACAGTTCCTGGCCAACCGGGCCATCAATCACGGCTTGGGCCTCGGCGGTGTTGTTGAACAGGAACGGGAAGTCGAGCAGGGCAAACTCCGGCACCTGGGCTGCAAGAATTCCGGAGTTGAGCACGGTCAGGTCCAGGGTTGCACCTTGCAGTGCGGAAACGGTTTGCAGGTCGCCACCGAGCACGCCGCCGGCAAACAGGCGGACCTTCATCTTGCCACCGCTTTTCTCCTTGACCAGGTCGGCAAACTTCTGTGCGCCTTGGCCCTGCGGGTGCTCTTTAACGTTCTGGAAAGCAAAACGCAGTGTGTGCTCGCCAATTTCTGCATGGGCAGACAGGCTGTTGAGCAGTAAGCCTGCGAGACAGGCGGAGGTCAGCAGTGGTTTAAGCCAGTTGTTCATGAGTAAGGCACTCCATCGTTATTGTTTGAGTTACGGGGCTTGCGGTGGATCACAGGTTCAACCGGTGAAAAACTTCAACGGACCCAGAACCAGTTGGGGGAACAGGACAAGAAGTATCAGGACGATCACCTGTGCCAGCAGGAACGGCCAGACGCCTCGGGTAATTTCATCAATACGCAGCTTGGATACGCCACATACCACGTTGAGCACAGTGCCCACTGGCGGAGTGATGAGTCCAATGGAGGTGTTGACCAAAAACAGTACGCCAAAGTAAACCGGGTCGATGCCTGCTTGTTTCATCACTGGCATTAATACCGGCGTCAGAATCAGGATCGAGGGCGTCATGTCCATGACCATGCCGACCAGGATGATCAGCAGCATGACCATCAGCAGCAACAGGGTTGGCGACTCAAGGAATGGTTCGAGCAAGTCGGTCAGTTGGCCAGGCAGGTCGGCGATAGTCACCAGCCATGAGGAAACCATGGCCGCCGCGACCAGCAGCATCACCACCGAGGTGGTCTTGGCAGCAGACAGCACGACTTCAAACAGCTGGCTTATCTTCAGCTCGCGGTAGATCACCAGTGACACGAACAAGGCATAGACTGCCGCAACCACGGCCGCCTCGGTCGGGGTGAAGATACCGAATTTGAGGCCGACAATAATGATGATCGGCAGACCCATGGCCCAACTGCCGTCAAGCAAGGTCTTGATGACCTCTTGGCGGCTACGCTTGGCGGGAACTTCAACGTTTTCACTGCGTGAAACAAACCACCAGGCAATTGCCAACGCGCCGCCGAGCATGATGCCTGGCACTATGCCTGCGAGAAATAGCTTGGAGATCGACACGCCGGAAGCAACACCAAAGACGATAAAGCCGATACTTGGTGGAATGATCGGGGCAATGATGCCGCCAGAGGCAATGAGCCCGGCAGCGCGCTCGCGATTATGCCCGGCCTGTACCATCATCGGCACCAACAGCGCCGCCAGGGCAGCAGCGTCGGCAACCGCAGAGCCGGACAGCGAAGCCAGCAGACATGAAGCGATAATGGCTAAATAGCCGAGGCCACCACGCTTGTGGCCAACCAAGGCCATGGCAATGTTGACGATGCGTTTGGACAGGCCGCCAGCGTTCATGATCTCGCCAGCCAGCATGAAAAATGGCACAGCCAGCAAAGGGAAGCTATCGGCGCCATTAAGCAGGTTCTGCGCGATGATCTGGGCATCGAACAAATCCAGCTGCCACATCAGCGCAACGCTCACCATCAGCAGGGCAAAGGCGATCGGTATGCCCAGCGCCATGGTGCCAAGCAGGGTGCCGAGAAACAGGGCCAGGGTCATGACTTGATCCCCTCGTTGTCAGGTAACTGTGTTGATTCGATTTCGGACTTGCCTTGGGGCAGGCGTCCGCGCAGTGCCAGTATCAGGTCGTAGGTGATGATTGGGATCGCGCTCGCTCCGAACACCACGCCAATGCCATAGAACCAGGCCATCGACAGGCCAGAGGCGGGCGCGGCGACATCAAGGTTGATCTTTGCCTGCTGCCAGCTGCCGCTGAGTATCAGCCAGGCAATCAAGAGCATCATCAGGTGGCCAAGGGCCAGGAACAGGTTGCGTCCTGCCGCTGGCATTTTCTTGATGATCAGGTCCAGGCCCAGGTGACTGCGCTCGCGCAAGGCAACCAGCGCACCAAGGAACACCATCAGCACGAACAGCCAGCGTGAGAGCTCTTCTGAAACAGTAATGCCGGAGTTGAAGGCGTAGCGCATGACCACGTTGCCAAAGACCATGACCACCATTACACCCATGCACAGGACGATGATCAGTTTGAGCAGGCTAAAGTACAGGTTGACGATTTTTGTCATTTCGACCTCACAAGGCTAGCCAGTGTGCAGCGCACCCGGTGCCATTCTTATTGTTAAGCCTCAGCGCCGATCACTCAGCCCATGCCGTGGAAATGTTGCTGCATGCGCTGTGCATCTGCTTGTAAACCACTGAACAGCTCAAACGCCTTGACCGCCTGGAATACCGCCATGGCGCTGCCGTCCAGCGTGCGGCAACCCAGCGCTCGGGCTTCACGCAGCAGCTCGGTTTCGAGTGGGAAGTAGACAATCTCGGCAACCCACAGGTCAGCACGCAACAATGCTTTTGGCACCGGCATGCCGGGCAGCTTGACCATGCCCATTGGCGTCGTATTGACCAGTCCGTTGGCGTTCTGCATTGCATCGGCAAGGTCTACACCAAGCTGGGCACGGTCGCCGGGAAAGTTCTGGTTCAGGTTATCGACAAGGTTTTGTGCCCGGCTGGCGTCGACATCAAAAATAATCAGTCGCCGCACGCCTTCGCTGAGCAATGCGTGCGCGACTGCCGCACCAGCGCCACCGGCCCCCATCTGCACGACCTGCTCACGAGCAACGTCGGCCAGGCCACGGCGGAAACCTTCAGCAAAGCCAAGGCAGTCGGTGTTGTGGCCGATCCGCTTGCCATTGGCAAAGACAACAGTGTTGACTGCGCCAATACCACGGGCCTCGGGTGAGAGTTCGTCAAGCAGCGGGATCACTGCCTGCTTGCAGGGGAAGGTGATGTTGAGTCCGGTGAAGCCGGTGTGCTGCGCCGCGCTGATGAGTTCAGGCAGGGCGTTCAAATCCAGTTGCAAGGCATCCAGGTCAATCAACCGGTACAGGCAACGTACGCCTTGGGCGTCGGCTTCATGTTCGTGCAGGGCGGGGGTGCGCGAGGCCTGGATTCCTGCGCCAATGAGGCCGGCCAGGATGCTGGCGGTACTTGGGGACGGCATAGAAGTTAGTCCTGCAGAAGATGAGCGAAGTGTTCGATCGCCAGGCGATAGCCGTTGCTGCCGAGGCCGCAAATCACCCCAACCGCTATTGCTGAAACGAATGAATGATGACGAAAAGCTTCGCGCTTGTGCACGTTGGACAGGTGTACTTCGATCACCGGCACTTCGCTGGCGACCAGCGCATCGCGAATGGCCACCGAGGTGTGGGTCCAGGCCGCAGGGTTTATGACAATCCCTGCACAGCGGCCACGTGCCTCGTGTATCCAGTTGATCAACTCGCCTTCGTGGTTGGTCTGCAGGAACTGACACTCAAACCCATGCTGTTCGGCGCTGTGGCGGCAGAGTTCGGCGATATCGGCCAGGGTTTCGTGGCCGTAGGTTGCAGGCTCGCGTGTGCCGAGCATGTTCAGGTTTGGCCCGTTAAGAACCAAGAGGGTGCGAGGCATTAAAAAGGTACTCCGGTTTTATTTTTGTGGTTCTGGGTGCAATGCCCGGAACGCTTGGGGAGAAAATGTACCAACTGGTTAGTTTGGTCAACTAGCTTATTGGCTAAGGTGCCAGCATCCAAACCAGGCATTGCTATGGTTTTTATTGGATAACTAGCTGTTTATTAAGGGTTTAGTGGCTTTATCCAAGCTGGGTTTGGCATTGTGTGCTTTGTTGTAAAGCGTTCGTTTATCGATCAAATTTGTTCGTTGTGATCGTTTTTCGCCTAAACCGGCAGTCAATGTCTGATCAAGGCACGGGTTTGAAGGCCGGGCTGGCAGCGGCTTGCTCGTTGATTTGAATGTTACAAACAGGGGCATGCTTTCTATAGATAACGACTATCAATTCGACTGATTTCTCCTCCGGGGGCCTCTGGCATATCGTTTGTCCCAAGCAAAGTTCTGGAGGCGACCATGTCACACATCAACATCATGTCAGTAGTAGGCAGTGCAGTACCGGCGGCGTTACGGGCCGCAGGATCCATAGCCTGTTGGTATGTCGTAGTTGATGGCGTGCAAAAGTCAGGACCTTTCACATCCCTTGATGCTGCCATTGCCAACCAGTCGGTATGGGAATTCGAGCTGCTCATGCGTCATAAGGGTCTCCAGTCATTTGCTGCCTGATTATCGAGTCCAGCCATAGTTTTACCGTTTCGCTTTACTCCTTGTGTTGCTCCTCCCTTTACCCGCCCTTGTGGCGGGTTTTCTTTGTCCGCAATTTCCAACCGGCATGGCGATTTATTTGAACTGCGTAGTCTGCCGACGATGTTGCGTCAGGTGGCACGGGTTAAACTGGCGCATCGAATGTGAACGGTGCGTGCTGTGAAGTGGGATATTTTCTGCAGTGTGGTAGATAACTTCGGTGATATCGGGGTGACTTGGCGGTTGGCCAGGCAACTGGTTGCCGAGCATGCCCTGGCCGTGCGCTTGTGGGTGGATGATCTCAGCGCCTTTGCCCGGATTTGCCCTGCAGTGGATCCACGACTTGATTCTCAGGTCCAGCACGGTGTTGCCATTCATGCCTGGCATGGCCAGTGGACAGCGATTGAGCCTGGCGATGTGGTGGTTGAAGGCTTTGCCTGTCACCTGCCAGATGCCTACGTGGCGGCAATGGCAGCGCGTGAACCCAAGCCACTGTGGCTGAACCTGGAATACCTGAGTGCCGAAGAATGGGTCGACGGCTGTCATGGTTTGCCATCAATGCAGTCCAATGGCCTGCAAAAATATTTCTTCTTCCCAGGCTTTACTGGCCAAACCGGCGGTCTGCTGCGGGAGACTGGGCTGATCGCCGAGCGACATGCATTCCAGGCGGATGCGGGGGCTGCAGCACGCTTTTTGCGCGAATTGGCGGTTGAGCCTGTTGCCGGGGCGCGGCTGATCTCGCTATTCGCCTACGAGAATGCAGCGCTAGGCAGTTGGCTTGATGGGCTGGCGGCCATGCAATCGACAACCCAGCTCCTGGTTCCGGAAGGGCGAATCCTCAAGGATGTCGAGCGCTGGCTCGGAGGCCCGCAATTGCGAGCTGGTGATTGCCGGGTGCGTGGTCAGTTGCAGGTCAACGTCCTGCCTTTCCTTGAGCAAAGCCAATACGACCGGTTGCTGTGGAGCTGCGATTTTAACGCGGTGCGCGGCGAAGACTCTTTCTTGCGCGCGCAGTGGGCAGGAAGACCCATGCTTTGGCATATCTATCCGCAAGAGGAGGGCGCGCATTGGGACAAGCTTGATGCGTTTTTGCAACTTTACAGCCAAGGCTTGTCGGCACCGGCCCGCGAGGCATTGTTGGCGCTATGGCGCGACTGGAATGGCGGGCAAATGATGACTCAAAGCTGGTCCTTGTGGCAGGAGCAGGCCGAAGAACTGACCGTTCATGCAGAAAAATGGTGTCTGGAACAGGCTTCTCGCACAGATCTTGCTGCCGCGCTGGTGCAGTTTCAGCAAAATTGGATATGATACGCCACCTACGAATTCTGTAACCCCATTCATATCCGGATACTAGTATGAAAACCGCACAAGAAATGAAGCCCAACAGTGTGGCTCTGATCGACGGCCAACCTTGGCTTATCCAGAAGGCCGAGTTCACCAAATCCGGTCGTAACAGCGCCATCGTAAAAATGAAGCTGCGCAACCTGTTGACGGGTTCCTCGACCGAAACCGTCTACAAGGCTGACGACAAGCTCGAGCCTGTGATCCTGGACCGTATCGACGTGACTTACTCGTACTACAGCGAGCCTAACTACGTGTTCATGGACGAAGAGTTCAACCAGTACGAGTTGAACAAAGAAGACCTCGAAAGCGTCCTGCCTTACATCGTTGACGGCATGACTGATGTCTGCGAAGCCGTTTTCTTCGAAGGCAAAGTTGTTTCCGTTGACCTGCCGACCACTATCGTTCGCCAGATCACCTACACCGAAGGCTCCGCTCGCGGCGACACTTCTGGCAAAGTGATGAAGCCAGCCAAGCTGAGCAACGGTACTGAAGTCAAGGTTGCTGACTTCTGCGAGATCGACGACTGGATCGAAATCGACACCCGCACTGGCGAGTACAAGTCGCGCGCCAAAGCTCCAGTTTGATCTGAGCTTTTAGCAGCAGAACCCGGCCTTAGTGCCGGGTTTTTTGTGCCTGCAGGTGCGTGGCCCTGGACGTTGGTGATTGACCGGTCGTCAATGTCTTGCTGATAAAAGTAGTCGATGCGACACCAAGTTATTGCGCTTCGACACCCAGGCTTGTGTCAATGCCGTTCCACGGCTGAATTCGTTAGTATTACAACGATTAATTGGTGGGGCTTTCACAAGAAGCCTTCGGCATCCCAGTGGTTGTGCTTAACCTGCACGGCGACGTTTCCCCCGATCCTTCGGGAAACCCTCGGAACTCATTATTTTCTGCATGTGGTATTCCCCTTTATGACTCGTTTAAAAGGCTCGGATCTCCTGGCCCTTGGCTTCATGACGTTTGCGCTTTTTCTAGGTGCAGGCAATATTATTTTCCCACCCAGTGCAGGCATGGCTGCTGGCGGCAACATGGGAATGGCCGCGTTTGGCTTCTTGCTCACTGGCGTAGGCCTGCCATTGTTGACCATCGTGGCGTTGGCCCGTGTCGGTGGCGGCATGGCATTGCTGACAGCGCCATTGGGTAAGGCGGCGGGCATAGTGTTTGCCGTGGCGGTTTATCTGGCGATTGGCCCATTGTTCGCGACCCCTCGTACCGCAGTGGTTTCCTTTGAAATGGGGATCGCCCCGTTCACGGGCACGGATGGTTCTGCATTGCTGATATACACCTTGGCGTATTTTGCCGCGGTGATGTTCTTGTCATTAAATCCGGGACGCCTGGTTGATCGTGTCGGCAAGTTCATTACGCCGGTATTGATTGCCGCCTTGCTGGTACTCGGTGGCGCGGCATTGCTGTCGCCAGCGGGCGAGGTGGGGCAGTCCACCGCTGAATACCAGTCTGCACCCTTTGTACAAGGCTTCTTGCAGGGCTACCTGACCATGGACACCCTGGGCGCCCTGGTCTTCGGCATTGTCATCGCCATGGCGATTCGCGACCGTGGTATCACCGACAGCAAGCTGGTTACACGTTACTCGATCATTGCCGGTTTGATTGCTGCAACCGGGTTGTCGCTGGTGTATCTCGCACTGTTCTATCTCGGAGCGACCAGCCAGAGCATTGCCGCAGAGGCGCAGAATGGTGTGCAGATTCTCACCGCTTACGTACAGCACACATTCGGCACCACTGGCAGCCTGCTGCTTGCGGTGGTGATTACCTTGGCCTGCCTGACTACGGCGGTTGGCCTGCTGACTGCTTGTGGTGAGTTTTTCAGCGAGTTGTTGCCAGTATTGCCGTATCGCGTGGTTGTGGTGGCCTTGGGCGTCTTCAGTTTGTTGGTGGCGAACCAGGGATTGACGCAGTTGATCAGCCTGTCGGTGCCAGTCCTGGTCGGCTTGTATCCGCTGGCGATTGTGCTGATTGGCTTGAGCCTGCTTGATCGTTTCTGGCTGTCTTCGCGCCGGGTATTTATCCCGGTGATGTCGATTGCATTGATCTTCGGCTTTGAAGCTGCACTGTCTGCCGCCGGTTTCAAGAACCTGGTGCCGAGCATTTTCTCGCAGTTGCCACTGTCAGAGCAGAGCCTGGGCTGGGTATTGCCGGTGCTGGCAACACTGGTGGTTGCGATCATTGTCGATCGGATCGCTGGGCATAAGGCTATCGCCACCGCCTAGCACGATTTGTCGCTAAGAGCCGCCCACGAGGCGGCTTTTTAGTGGGTGTTTTTTGTTCGGCAGGTTGGTGTTTTATGAGGCAGCGAGGGATGCGCCTTGTCTATAATCGTCAGGGTCAACAAGGAGTACTCATGCCGATTAGTGATTTTCACCTGCCACATGTAATTGCAGTCATTTGGTTCTTGATTTGCTGGGTCGGCTATAGCCGTTATTCCCTGGCAAAAGCCAAGACCACGCCTTGCCTGGCCAGTGTCCTGCATTTGTATCGTGAAGACTGGATGCGCCGCATGCTGTTGCGTGAGAACCGCATTGCCGACGCCAACGTCATCGGTAACCTGGAGCGTAACGCTTCTTTTTTTGCATCCAGTACGCTGATTATCCTGGCCGGTATCCTCACTGTTCTGGGTTCATCGGACCGGGCGCTCTCGTTGTTGGCGGACCTGCCCTTTGTGCAGGAAGCCAGCCGCAGCCTGTCTGAAGTCAAGCTGCTGGGCCTGGGCGTGGTGTTTGTCTACGCCTTTTTCACCTTCAGTTGGTGCATGCGCCAGTACAATTTTGCTGCGATCCTGGTGGGGTCGGCGCCAATGGTGGGTGAGCGCAATGTGACTGAGCAGGAACGCAAGGCGTTCAGTGAGCGCACGGCGCGGGTTATTTCCATGGCGGCCAACCAGTTCAACTATGGTTTGCGCGCCTATTACTTCGGCATGGCGACTTTGGCCTGGTTTATCAACCCATGGTTTTTCATCCTTGTCACCACGGGTGTGGTGATGATCCTGTATCGCCGCGAGTTTCATTCAGACGTGCTGGAAGTCATGGTCTATACGCAAACCCCGACAATTGAGCCGGTTAAGGAGAAAGTCGAATGAGTCTGCCGTTTTGGTGTGTGTTCATCAGTGCGCTTTTGATTTTCGTCGCCAAGGCTCCTGTGGCCAAAGCGATGCAGAAGCAGGGCGGAGGCGTCTACGATAATCATCATCCACGGACCCAGCAGTCGCAGCTCACAGGCTTCGGCGCGCGTGCGCTAGCTGCGCATATGAACAGCTTCGAGGCCTTTCCGCTGTTTGCCGTCGGGGTCCTGATGGCCCATGTGACCCAGACCCAGGGTTACCTGATTGATACCCTGGCGATCATTTTCGTGGTTGCGCGGGTCTTGTATCTGGTTTTCTACTGGGCGGACATGCACTGGCAGCGCAGCCTGGCCTGGCTGGTGGGTTTGCTCTGTAGCTTGCTGCTGATGTTGTCGCCTGCGCTGTAAAAGCTTTGAAGCAAAGCCGTCAGACAAAACAAAGCCCCGCATTTGCGGGGCTTTGTTTATCGGCGCAAAAACTTAGTTGCCGTCAATCGCATCCTTGGTTTCGTCGCCAGCTTCTTCAACTGCGTCGGATGCATCATCCATCGCGCTTTCGACTTTTTCGCCAGTGGTTGGCTCATTGCCAACGGCTTCGTTTGCTTTCTGCTTGATGGCATCGCCGGCGTCTTTTGCGGCGTCGCTCATGGATTCGGCTGCTTCAGAAACTGACTCTTTAGCCGACTCCATCTTGTCTTCCGGGGTTTTCTCGCACGCACCCAAGGCAAGCATGGAGGCAAGAATAAGGGCATAGGAAAATGGTTTTTGCACGGTTAGGTACTCCTTGTAAGTATCGTAAGTGCCGGGTTTCCCCTAAGCATGCTGCTTTGAACACAGCACTAAGACTTTAGTTCACTATTGGATACAAGGATTCCGGCTAAGTGATTGGCTGACCTGGCGTTGATTGCGCATGAGTCGATGCATTGCCACGGGACAAGACGTTATCATGCCGGCTTTTGCGGTTGGACTGTAGAATGAGTGAGTCGGCTATTCTCGAACGGGCGCAGCGTTTTTTAAGCGCGCTACGTCATTGTCAGGTATTGGGTTTACAGGTTCATCAGGCGACGGCTGAAGGGCTTACTTTATGCCTGCCCTACAGTCCGCAGATTATTGGTAACCCAGAGACCGGGGTTATTCACGGTGGTGCGATCACCACCTTGATGGACACTACATGCGGTATTTCAAC
This sequence comes from Pseudomonas sp. S9, assembly GCF_000222125.1. NCBI lineage: Bacteria > Pseudomonadati > Pseudomonadota > Gammaproteobacteria > Pseudomonadales > Pseudomonadaceae > Pseudomonas > Pseudomonas sp. S9. Next base: position 541,818 of record NZ_AFFX01000001.1, read on the forward strand.
GGTCTGTGTATTGCCGGAGTTCGAGATTTGCCCAACCCTCGATCTGCGTATTGACTACATGCATCCCGCAGAGCCGCATAAGAACGTATATGGGTTTGCCGAATGCTATCGGGTAACGCCTAACATTATTTTTACCCGTGGCTATGCCTATCAAGATGATCCCACGCAACCTATTGCGCATGTGGTTGGCACCTTTATGCGCATGGGCAAGATCGCGCAGGGCGGTGGCAATCTGAAAAAAGACATCCAGGGGGGCGCGCAATGAGCCTCGACCTCAATCAATGTGTACGCGATGCGCATGAGCGTAATGATTACGACAAGCTGATCAGTCTGTTTCCCTACGCCAGCCTGCTCGGTATCGAGTGCTTGCGTATGGGCGATGACATGGTTTTTCGGCTGCCAGCCAATAAAGACAACATCGGTAATCCGGTGTTGCCCGCGATTCACGGCGGGGTTATCGCCGGCTTCATGGAGCACTCGGCAATGTTGCACCTGCTGATGTTCATGGAAATTCCACATTTACCTAAAATCATCGACTTCTCGATAGATTACCTGCGCGCAGGTCATTATCGTGACACCTTCGTTCGTTGCCAGGTGTGGCGTCAGGGCCGCCGGGTCGCCAACGTTGCTATTACCGCCTGGCAAACCAACCAGACGGAGCCAATTGCAACTGCTCGCGCGCATTTCAAGGTCGACGAGCCGTAACAGCTTCGCTGTCAGATATTTTGCTTAAGGACGTTGCATGGATTCGTTGTTGATCCTCGGTGGCTTACTGCTGATTTTGGCAGGCTTGGTCTGGTTGGTGATGCGTGCCTTTGGCACCAGCCTGCTATGGGGCTGGGCCAGCTTGTTGCCGCCGTTGACCCTGGGCTATCTGTTTCGCCACTGGAGGTCAGCCAAACAGCCGATTGGGCTTTGTGGGTTGGGCGTGATCCCGTTGGTGGTCGGCCTGACGATGCTGGCCAGTCATGACAGCCAGCGCTTGGCCCAGATCATTAGCCTGCAATGGCTGCAGCCTGACGCGGCAGCACCTTCGGCACTCAACTTTGCCTTGAACGGAGAGCTCAATGGCCAGCCATTCAACCCGCAACAGGGTGAGTTGATCGACGGCGTGCTGACGCTGCGTGAAGGGCAGGATTTCTTTGCCCGTCGTGAAGTGGTTATCCGCCTGCCTCAACAGCCAGCTGGTGCGGTAAATGTTGATGTGTTGCCAAGGGACACCGGCCGTCTACCCGAAGTCGAAATCAGTTGGCTATTGCCCGAACAGGAACTGCCTGAAGCACGTCGCGTGCGTCATGGTTATACCTTGCACCTGGCATTGACGCCTCTAGCGCCGAACAAGCTTGAAGGTGACTTCCACCTGGTGCTGCCGCCACAATTCAAGACAACCCTGAGCGGCAAGGTCGAGCTGTTCAGTAATGGCTTGCGCTACGTTGACGGCAAGGTTGATCGCAGCGTCGACTCGCGCGACACCCTGGCTTATATCATCGAGGATTACTTGCAGCGGCGCTTTATCACCCGCCAGGTGCAACTGCGTCCTTTGCCCATGCCCAGCTTCACATCCAGCAGCCTTGATCTAAAGGTCGATGCGCAAATCAATGAAGAGCCCCAACAACTGGCGCTGCAACTGGTCAAGTCGCCCGGAGCGGGGTGGAGTGTGAAGGGAGATCGTTACGCCAAGTTGCCAAAAGACCTTAAGGCTCCTGCGGTTGTTACCACCGTCGAACCCGAAAAACAGCTGTCGCCAGAAGTTGCAACACGGCAGATAGACCGCCGTTCACGTTTCTCCTTGAAGCGATTGCTTCGCAATCCCGAGCGCTACTATGGCCTGGCCATGCATGCGGTTACCTTGCGTGGCAGCCGGGTCGAGGGTCGCTTCCGGGGAGTGGACGACCAGGGGCAGATTGTTTTGCGCCAAGTCAGAAATGGTGCGGGGGAGGCCAGTTTCACCGTCGATCCGCAACAGATCGAAACCATCGAGCTGCTTGAACCCTGAGCCTGAAAATTTTCAATTCAGTCAAGCCCTTGAAATGCCTGTGACTGCCCCCATTTGAATGACTACCGCCTATAAAAGGCTCAGCCATCAAATGTGGAGTTAAACGACCATGAGTGTGGAAACTCAAAAAGAAACCCTGGGCTTCCAGACAGAGGTGAAGCAACTGCTTCACCTGATGATCCATTCGCTGTATTCGAATAAAGAAATCTTCCTGCGTGAATTGATTTCCAACGCATCGGATGCCGTCGATAAACTGCGTTTTGAAGCCCTGGCCAAGCCAGAGTTGCTTGAAGGTGGCGCAGAGCTGAAAATTCGTGTGAGCTTCGATAAAGAAGCCAAGACCGTGACGCTCGAAGATAACGGTATCGGCATGAGTCGCGAGGAAGCCATCACGCACCTCGGCACCATCGCCAAGTCGGGCACTTCCGAATTTCTCAAGAACATGACCGGCGACCAGAAAAAGGATTCGCACCTTATTGGTCAGTTTGGCGTGGGTTTCTATTCTGCATTCATCGTTGCAGACAAGGTTGATGTGTTTACCCGTCGCGCAGGCCTTGCCGCAGGCGAGGGCGTTCACTGGTCTTCGCAGGGCGAAGGCGATTTCGAAATTGCCACCATCGATAAGGCCGAGCGCGGTACGCGTATCGTTTTGCACCTCAAGGCAGGTGAAGACGAGTTCGCCGATGGCTGGCGCTTGCGCAATATCATCAAGAAGTATTCCGACCACATTGCATTGCCAATCGAGCTGCCGAAAGAGGCGGCCAGTGAAGCTGAAGAACAGCCGGCCGAGCAAGAGTGGGAAACCGTCAACCGCGCCAGCGCGCTGTGGACTCGCCCACGTAGCGAGGTCAAGGACGAGGAATACCAGGAGTTCTACAAGCACGTTGGCCATGATTTCGAGAACCCACTGAGCTGGAGCCACAACAAGGTCGAAGGCAAGCTGGAATATACCTCGCTGCTGTATGTGCCTGGCCGCGCTCCTTTTGACCTGTACCAGCGCGAGGCGCCCCGTGGCCTGAAGCTCTATGTGCAGCGCGTGTTCATCATGGATCAGGCAGACGAGTTCCTGCCGCTGTACCTGCGCTTTATCAAAGGCGTGGTCGACTCCAATGACCTGTCGCTCAATATCTCCCGTGAAATCCTGCAGAAAGATCCGGTTATCGACTCCATGAAGTCGGCGCTGACCAAGCGCGTGCTGGACATGCTGGAAAAGCTGGCCAAGAACGACGCCGAGCAGTACAAGACATTCTGGAAAAACTTTGGCCAGGTGCTCAAGGAAGGCCCGGCAGAGGACTTTGCCAACAAAGACAAGATTGCTGGCTTGTTGCGCTTTGCCTCCACCGCCGGTTCCGAGGGTGAGCAAGAGGTTGGCCTGGCCGACTACATTGCCCGCATGAAGGAAGGCCAGGACAAGATTTACTACCTGTCCGGCGAGTCTTACGCGCAGGTCAAGAACAGCCCGCATCTCGAAGTCTTCCGCAAGAAAGGCATCGAAGTACTGTTGCTCACCGATCGTATCGATGAGTGGCTGATGAGCTACCTGACCGAGTTCGATGGCAAGTCGTTCGTCGATGTAGCCCGTGGCGACCTTGACCTTGGCAGCCTGGATTCTGAAGAAGACAAGAAGGCCCAGGAAGAAGTGGCCAAGGCCAAAGAGGGCCTGACCGAGCGCTTGAAGTCTGCTCTGGGCGAGCAGGTGGCCGAAGTGCGTGTATCCCATCGCCTGACCGATTCGCCTGCTATTCTGGCCATCGGCGAGCAGGACCTGGGCATGCAGATGCGCCAGATTCTTGAGGCGAGCGGGCAGAAGGTGCCGGAGTCCAAGCCTATCTTTGAATTCAACCCGGCCCACCCGTTGATCGAGCGTCTGGATGCGGAGCAGGATGAAGACCGTTTCGGCGATCTGACACATATCCTCTTCGACCAGGCGGCCTTGGCTGCTGGTGATAGCCTGAAAGACCCTGCCGCTTATGTGCAGCGTCTGAACAAGCTGCTGGTTGAAATGTCAGCCTAGCAAGTGCAACGAAAAAGCCCGCGAACGCGGGCTTTTTCATATCGTTCAGCCTGAAATCGGGAGAGCACAGATGAGCAATATGAAGGTTCAAGCCATCGCATACGAGGTCGATGGTGTGCAGTTTGAAGGTCAGTTGGTCTTCAATAGTGCAATCAAGACGCCACGCCCAGCCTTGTTGATGGCGCCTAACTGGATGGGCGTGAGCGATGGTGCGATCGATATCGCGCGCAAGGTCGCTGGCGATGATTACGTGGTGTTTGTTGCTGACCTATACGGCAAAGACCTGCGCCCCGGTAATGCCGATGAAGCCGGTGCCGCGATGATGCCGCTCAAGGATGACCGGGCACTGCTGCGTAAACGCATGCAAGGCTCGCTGAAGACCTTGCTGGCCCAGGCAGACAAGGTGGCCTTGGATGATTCCAGGCAGGCTACCTTTGGCTTCTGCTTTGGCGGTTGTTGCTCGCTGGAGTTGGCGCGTGATGGTGCACCGCTGCAAGCTGCCGTCTCGTTCCATGGCACGCTGGACACGCCAAATCCTGCCGATGCGAAGAAGATCAAGGGGGCTGTCCTGGTCCTGGACGGTGCGGCCGACCCCTTGGTTCCTCGTGAGCAACTTGCCGAGTTTGCCAAGGAAATGACCGAGGCCAAAGTCGATTGGCAACTGGTCACCTACGGCGGTGCGGTGCATTCCTTTACTGATCCGCACGCCAATATGCCGGGGACGGCGCAGTATGATGAGAAGACTGCAGCGCGGGCCTTCACCGCTATGCGCAACTTGCTGGATGAGTGCTTCAGCGCCTGACAGCGCAAGGGGCAGTACTGAAAACGCAGCCACTGGCTGCGTTTTTTATAGGCTGGCGAAAGGGGGCTAGGGCTTGTGGTGGAGTGAGCCGCAGTCAGCCTTGGCCAGGCAGTTCGATACGTGCTGTTTCACCTGGCACAGACGGCCACTGCTGGGCGGCCCAATTTTGTCGTGCCTGCTCGATCAGTTGCGGGTCGCTGGAGACGAAGTTCCAGTTCATCCGTCTTGGGCCGAGTGGCTCGCCACCAATAATCACCAGGTGACAGGTGGAGCAGGCCAGCAGCGTCAATGCTTCGGATTCAGGCAAGACCGTCAGTGCGCGTACGGTCAGGTCGCTGCAACCCAGTTGCGCATCACCCTCAAGCAGGTATATCGCCCGTTCGCGGTGCTCGGCGGGAATGGCCAGGCTGGCGCCCGCGACCAGTTTGACTTCGGCATAGAGGGTGGCTGACTTGACCGGCACCGGTGACTCCAGGCAAAAGCCATGGCCTGCGATCATGCAGATTTCAACGCCCATGCTTTCACTACGCGGCAGGGTTTCGGCGCGATGGTGGCTGTAGCTTGGTTCATCAAGTTGATTGGCTTCGGGTAGTGCCAGCCAGACTTGCAGGCCATTCAGGGTCGAACCTGCCTTGAGCAAGGCATGCGGGGTTCTTTCGACATGGGCAGGTTCGAACCTGCCTTGAGCAAGGCATGCGGGGTTCTTTCGACATGGGCGATCTGCTTGCCGGCCGTCATCCAGCTGACATCACCGGGCTGTACCAGCTGGTCGGAACCGAGGCTGTCCTTGTGCTGCAACTGGCCTTCAAACAGGTAGGTCAGTGTCGACAGGCCAATATGCGGGTGCTGGTTGATATTCATCCCGCTGCCGGCCGCATAGTTGTGCTCGAGCATGTGATCGAAGAACACGAAGGGGCCGACGCTGCGGCATTTGGCCGAAGGAAGAGGGCGCAGTATGGGCTGCCCTTCAATCTCTTCCAGACGCGGCTGAATTACTTGAAGCTCACTCATTCACTGCTCTCCAAAATGACGGCAATACGTGCTCATTGCGCCACTTAATCCATACTTGGGCTTAGATAATGCCTTGGCTCACTGACTTCTTGTAACAATGGGCGTTATTGCCGGCTGAACTCTCCAGAGCTTAACTGACTCTATCTAAATCACGTTATAGGGAGTATTCGCGTTTGTCATTATTTCGCCTGGGTATAGCTGCATTGATTGCAGCCAGCGCTACAAGTACGGTTGAGGCACGGGATTATCGCTTCAGCGATGCGCACCTGCATTTCGTTGATTTCTTCCAGGAAAGCGCGGGGCTTGATGACCTGGTCGCCAATATGGCCGCAGCCAATATCGAGCATGTGATGCTCTCGGGTATTCCTGTTGCCAAGAAATGGCACGAGGACGAGCCCAAGCGCCCTCGTTATTACGCCGGTGATGATGCCAATGCCTATTGGTACAGCGCGACCGATACCTTGATTGCCCATGCATATAACAAACTCCCCGCCGAGCAACGCCGGCGCTTTCATCCGTTTTTGTCCGGTTTCAATCCGAATGACAAGAATGCCGATGCCTTGGTGCGCAAGACCCTGGAGCTTGACCCAGGGCTGTGGCAGGGCATAGGTGAGATATTTACCCGTCACGACGATCTCACGGCGTTGATCGAGGGTGATACGCCGCGCGCCAATAACGAGGCGTTGTCGAGGATCTATCACTTGGCGGCAGAGTACGATTTGCCGGTCATGCTGCACTCTAATATCACCTCCAAGCGCGAGCGCAACCCGCTGTACCTGCCAGAAATCGAAGAGCCATTGCGCAATCATCCAAGCGTACGTTTCATCTGGGCCCATGCTGGCACCAGCATGGAGATTCACCGTCACCAGACCAAGCTGGATTTCCTCTTGCCAACGCTCGAGCGCATGCTCAAGACCTATCCCAACCTGTATATCGATCTGTCGTGGACAGTCGCCCATCCCTACTTGCTGGACAAAGAGGGAAACCCGGATCCCGAATGGGTCAGGCTTGTCAGCAGTTACCCGGCGCGCTTTATGTTGGGCTCCGATGTGGTTGGGCGCTTTGACAGTCTCAAGGAGTACATGGACAGCTTCGTGCCGTTTCTGGATGCCTTGCCCGCAGATGTGGCGCAGAAAGTGGCACATGACAACTTTCTCGCAGTCCTGCCGCGCACCGTTCAGGCTGAGCTTGCCGAGCAGCAACCCAGCGCCGAGTGACCCTGTGGGCTGAAAATATGCAGGCTGTCATTGTCTTGTCATGCTGGCGTCATAGGCTCGCGCCATCGAAAACAAGGAGCGAGACATGTATTGCATTCGTATTGGCGCCGCTGTGGCACTGACAATGATGGCTGGGCTTGTGCACGCGCAGGTGCGCGTCGAAGGGCCGGTCGAATACGGTGTGTTTGCCACTCAATACAAAGACTTCAAGCCCGGTGAGCGTGTACTGACGCGAGCCAATCAAGAAATCGAAACCACTGACAGCGTGCCAGCCAAGTTGGGCACCAAGTTTGGTATGCGCTATAAGCTGGCTGGCAAGACTGTCGATGGCGAGCCGCTGACACTGCTCTACCTTACCCCTGGTGTGAACAGCCCTGATGGCCAGCGTCACGACAAGTTCGTGGTGACGCAAAAGCTGGCGCCCGGTGCTGTGCTGGACACCATGGCGTTTGAGTTTACCGAGCCTTATGAAGTGGTTCCGGGGCAGTGGCAGTTCATGGTTTTTCAGGGTGATCGCAAGCTCGCCGAGCAAAAATTCACTGTACGTTGAGTTAAATCGCGGGCAGCAAAAAGGGAGCCATTGGCTCCCTTTTTAGTGTCGCAGGCTCAGCAACAGCCTACTTGCCAGTCCAGCGCTTCATCACCAATGTTGCGTTGGTGCCGCCAAAACCGAAGCTGTTGCTCATCACAGTGTTGATCTGTGCGTTCTCCTCGGTTTTCAGCAGGATTGGCATATCCGCAACTTCCGGGTCCAGTTCATCGATGTTTGCTGAGCCGGCGATGAAATTGCCTTCCATCATCAGCATGCAATAGATGGCTTCCTGAACGCCAGCAGCGCCAAGCGAGTGGCCGGACAGACTCTTGGTCGAGCTGATCGCCGGTGCTTTGTCGGCAAACACTTCGCGCACGCCACGCATCTCAGCGATGTCGCCAACCGGTGTCGAGGTGCCGTGGGTGTTGAGATAGTCGATAGGCGTGTCAACGGTGGACAACGCTTGCTTCATGCAACGGATAGCACCTTCGCCACTTGGGGCGACCATGTCGTAGCCGTCAGAAGTTGCGCCATAGCCAACGACTTCAGCGTAGATTTTTGCGCCGCGGGCGAGGGCGTGCTCGAGTTCTTCGACCACAACCATGCCGCCACCGCCAGCGATGACAAAACCATCACGTTTGGCGTCATATGCGCGGGACGCTTTTTCCGGGGTGTCGTTGTATTGTGTCGAGAGCGCGCCCATTGCATCAAACAGGCAGCTCTGGCTGTAGTGCTCTTCTTCACCACCGCCGGCAAAAACCACGTCCTGCTTGCCGAGCTGGATCTGCTCCATGGCCTGGCCGATGCAGTGGGCACTGGTCGCACAGGCAGAGGAGATCGAGAAGTTGACGCCCTTGATCTTGAACGGAGTGGCCAGGCAGGCTGAAACAGTGCTGCCCATGGTGCGGGTCACGCGGTACGGGCCAATGCGCTTGACGCCTTTTTCGCGCAGGGTATCGATGGCTTCCATCTGGTTGACGGTCGAGGCACCACCAGAGCCGGCAATCAGGCCGGTGCGCGGGTTGGAAACCTGCTCTTCAGTCAGCCCGGAATCCTTGATCGCCTCAGCCATGGACAAGTAAGCGTAGGCCGCCGCGTCACCCATGAATCGGATGAGCTTGCGGTCGATCAATTCTTCGAGGTTCAGATCAATCGAGCCGGAAATGTGGCTGCGTAGGCCCATTTCAGCGTATTGCGGATTGAAGCGAATGCCAGAACGACCCGCGCGCAGGTTGGCGGAGACTGTTTCTTTGTCATTGCCCAGGCAAGAAACGATGCCGAGGCCGGTAATTACGACGCGACGCATGGAAAAATCCTTTAGAAACTGTCAGTGTAGGTGAACAGGCCGACGCGCAAGCCTTCGGCACTGTAAATCTCGCGGCCATCAACGCTGACCGTGCCATCTGCGATAGCCAGGATCAGCGAGCGAGTGATGGTGCGCTTAATGTGAATGTTGTAGGTGACCTTCTTGGCCGTAGGTAAAACCTGGCCGAAGAATTTGACTTCGCCTGAACCCAGCGCACGACCGCGGCCGGGGTTTCCTTGCCAGCCCAGGTAAAAGCCAACCAGCTGCCACATGGCATCAAGGCCCAGGCAGCCAGGCATCACTGGATCGCCTTCGAAGTGGCAGCCAAAGAACCACAGGTCTGGGTGGATATCGAGCTCAGCGACGATCTCGCCCTTACCGTACTTACCGCCAGCTTCGCTGATATGAACGATGCGGTCCATCATCAGCATGTTAGGGGCGGGCAGTTGCGCATTACCCTCGCCGAACAGTTCGCCGCGGCTGCAGCGCAACAGGTCTTCTTGGGTGAAGGCGTTTTGTTTGGTCATGCGAGCTCCTCAATAATCCCATGCTCCATGGCTGGGCAAGTCGTTCGGGCTGGTCACGCGACAGGTCGCAGGCCAGCTTGCTTACACTAATAGACTGCTAGGTCGCCATGAAAGTCACAGCTTATAGTGTACAGTTGTACTCTGCTTGCCAATTGTAGCCTGAAAGCACATTTTAGTTGTTAGCTGAGCGTTCGCCTCTAGCACTTTAGTCACTCGCTGGCGGTTAGTTTAAGTCACCACAAGCCTTAATTGTATGAAGCCTGCAGTGCTCAATCGTTCACTTGCAATCGGTGCAGCCTGCGTGCCAAGCCCGCTTTGGGTTTCAACCTAGCAGAATTACCCGGTGTGTCATGCATTGCTTCGACGCCAGGGCGATAAACTGTAACGCCATGCTGCTATTAGTCTTGGCTGGGCATGTGGTTTTAGCTGTCGTGCAGCCTATCTCGTTCCGGTTTGGGCTAGCCGCTGGGCCTTTGGCCCGTATAATGCGTTCAGAATGCCAGTGTAAATGGCGCACAACGGATTTTTTATGACAGAGCAACAACCTATCGCCGTCTTGGGTGGCGGCAGTTTCGGCACGGCTATCGCAAACCTCTTGGCTGAAAACGGCCAGCGCGTTTTGCATTGGATGCGCGACGAGACTCAGGTCGAAGCGATATTGGCCACGCGCGAGAATCCACGCTACCTCAAGGGGATTAAAATTCATCCGGCTGTGGAGCCGTTGAGCGATTTGCAGTCAACCGTCGAACGTTGTGAATTGATTTTCGTCGCCTTGCCATCCAGCGCACTGCGGCAAGTGTTGCAGCCTGTCGCGCCGTTGCTTGGCGGTAAAATGCTGGTGAGCACCACCAAGGGTATTGAAGCCAAGAGCTTCAAGCTGATGAGCCAGATTATTGAAGAAATTGCACCGAATGCGTGCATTGGTGTCATTTCCGGGCCGAATCTGGCGAAGGAAGTAGCAGTTGGTGCCTTGACTGCCACAGTGGTAGCCAGTGAAAACGAAGCCTTGTGCCAGCGTGTACAAGAGGTTCTGCACGGCAAGACCTTCCGTGTATACGCCAGTAATGATCGCTTCGGTGTCGAGCTGGGCGGGGCCTTGAAAAACGTCTACGCGATCATCGCGGGCATGGCTGCGGCCATGGACATGGGCGAGAACACCAAAAGCATGCTGATCACCCGCGCCTTGGCTGAAATGACCCGCTTTGCCGTGCAACTGGGGGCCAATCCGATGACTTTTCTGGGGTTGGCGGGCGTTGGCGATTTAATTGTGACCTGTTCTTCGCCCAAGAGCCGCAATTATCAGGTTGGCTTCGCCTTGGGCGAGGGGCTCAGCCTTGATGACGCCGTGGCGCGCCTGGGCGAGGTTGCCGAAGGCGTCAATACGATCAAGGTACTCAAGGCCAAAGCTGACGAAATGGAGGTTTACATGCCTCTGGTTAGTGGCTTGTACGCCATCTTGTTTGGCGGGCGTACATTGGGCCAGGTGATTGATAAATTGATGCAGGCCGAACCCAAGACAGACGTCGACTTTATTTCCACCACCGGTTTTTAGGCAGCCCTTGAGCGGGTTGCGTCCAGATTATTCAGGGAGAATCACATGGCTGAGAAAAATACCCTTATCGAGCGCGAGTCACTGCTGCTCAGGATCCTTTGGATGGTGCTGTTCAGCATTATCTGGCAAGCCGTGGTCGTGGTGCTGGGGGTGACGGTCGTGGTGCAGTTGGCCTACCGCCTGTTCTACGGCGCGCCCAGCAAGACACTGCTTTCCTTTGGTGACAGCCTGAGTCAGTACCTGGCGCAGATTGGGCGTTTCGGCACCTTCAATACCGAGGCCAAGCCCTGGCCGTTTTCCGATTGGCCAACCCCGCAAGCCCCCCAAGGAGAGGCCCCGCATTCAGTTGAACCTGCGCCGCATCCGGTGCGCGACGAAGAGCCCAAGTTGTAATGCGTTTGTGGTTGTTGCGCCACGGTGAGGCGCAGCCACAGGCTGCCACTGATGCTGCCCGTGCCTTGACTGCGCACGGCTGCGATCAGGTGCGCAAGGCGGCGCTGCAGCTTGAGGGGCGTCCCATTCGGCAGATCATTGCCAGCCCATACCTGCGTACCCAGCAGACGGCGGCCCTGGTTGCCGAGACGCTAGGCTACGGCTCCCCAATCATAACCGCGCCCTGGCTGACGCCTGACGGTCAGTCGCGTAATGTCATTCGCCAACTGGACCGATACGCCGATGAAGAGATCTTGCTGGTGACTCATCAGCCTTTAGTCGGTGATTTGGCGGGCTTGCTGATCCATGGTCATCGCGAACAGCCGCTGCCGATGATGACGGCAAGCCTGGCGGAGCTGGATGGGCCAATGGTTGCTGCCGGAGCCATGGATCTACTGGCCGTGGTTCACGCCCATCATTAAACAGCCGCTGAACAACTATTGCGCCAGATATGAGTGGGGCGGTCGGGGCTTCGTTAAAGAAGTGCCCAGAATGCGTATTTGACGCGCCCATGGTTGTGCGCGGCTTAGGTTGTTAGTGCCGTTGCTCGTTGTGCCTGGCCCGAACATGGCCGCTATCCTTTTAAGCGATTCCTCTAACTGAAATATCACTACACACGGAAACATTTCTTCTCTTGCGGGATGCCTTTGGGCATGAAATAGTCAACCAAGCAATTGCTTGGTTTACCCCGAAAATAATAACAAGGGAAGAAACTTCATGGCTGATGCGTTCCAACTGCCGCTCGATGCCTTCTACCATCGAGAAGCACGGCACCCCGATAAATGCTATTTGGTCCAACCACTGCCGGATGGCAGCCTTGAGAGGCTGAGTTGGGCCGAAGTGGGTGAACAAGCCCGGCGCGCGGCACACTGGCTACGCACCCAGGATTTCCCCCCCGGCAGTCATATCGCAATCATTTCAAAAAACTGTGCGCACTGGATAATCACCGACTTGGCGATCTGGATGGCCGGGCATGTGTCGGTGCCGCTGTACCCCAACCTGACGGCCGAATCGATCAGCCATGTGCTTGAGCATTCTGAGTCGGTACTGGCATTCATTGGCAAGCTTGATAATTGGCCGAGCATGGCACCGGGAATTTCCGACGCCATCCCAACGGTCGCAATGCCGTTGCATCCCGAGGGCCGCTTTGACTTCAGTTGGAGCGACTTGCAGGCTTGTTCACCGATCCAGGACAGCCCGAGCCCGGCCCCGGACCAGCTCGCCACCATCATCTACACCTCGGGCACCACTGGCTTGCCCAAAGGGGTGATGCATAACTTCGGTAATTTCGGTTTTGCCGCGAGCAATGCGCGTACGCTATTTAGTGTCACTGAAGACGACAGGTTGTTGTCCTATCTGCCACTGTGCCATGTCGCCGAGCGCATGTTTATTGAGCTTTCATCCTTCTACGGTGGGCCGACGGTGTTCTTTGCCGCCAGTCTCGATACCTTTCTTGAAGACCTAAAGCGTGCTCGACCGACAGTGTTCTTCGCCGTACCGCGCATCTGGACCAAATTCCAGATGGGGGTCTACAGCAAGATGCCTGCCGAGCGGCTCGGTTTCTTGCTCAAGTTGCCCATCATCGGCCCTGTTGTGGGCAAGAAAGTCCTGACCGGGCTCGGCCTGGATGCGATCCGTTTTGCCTTGTCTGGCGCGGCGCCCGTGCCTGAAGCCTTGCTCAAGTGGTATCAACGCATGGGGCTGGATGTGCTTGAGGTCTATGGCATGACCGAGAATTGCGGTTATTCCCATGTCTGCCGCCCCGGCAAGTATAAAAAAGGCTGGATCGGTCAAAACAGCACGGGTGTCGAGGCGCGAATTGCCGACGATGGCGAGTTGCAGGTGCGCAGCGGGGCAACCATGCAGGGCTATTTCAAAGACCCGGAAAAGACCGCTGAAACTATCACCGAGGATGGCTTTCTGCGCACGGGTGACAAGGGCGAGCAGGATGGCGAGGGCAATTTGCGCCTGACTGGACGAATCAAGGAAATATTCAAGACGAGCAAAGGCAAGTATGTCGCGCCTTCACCGATCGAAAATCGCCTGGCGGTGCATTCGCGCATCGAGCAGGTGTGTGTGGTCGGTGACGGCATGGCCCAGCCCATGGCGCTTTGCGTGCTGTCGGAAACAGGTCGCCAGGATGCAGCCAACAGTAGCCGAAGCGAATTGGAAAGCAGCTTGGTGAAGTTGTTGGAGGAGGTCAATGCACAGCTTGATCAGCACGAACGTTTGCAAGGGCTGGTGTTGGTCAAGGATACCTGGTCGATTGAGAATGGGTTCCTTACGCCCACGCTTAAAATCAAGCGTAATGTGGTCGAGGACACATACTCCAGTCGGTTTGCGGCCTGGAGTGACAGTCGCCAGCCTCTTGTCTGGCACGACTAATTTTGCTGTGAGCAATATTCACCGTTCGTGCTTGATTCAGCTTGATCGGTGGTGATGCCACGTTATGGAAAAGGAACGCATATGAGTCTGTGGCGCCGAACGCCCGATATCGACGGGTTGAATGCAACGCTGAAAAACACCATTGGTGAACAGCTGGATATTCGCTTTGAGTCATTTGACGATGAGTCGATAACCGCGAGCATGGTGGTCGATTCCCGCACCCATCAGCCCTATGGGCTGCTGCATGGCGGTGCATCGGTGGTGCTTGCCGAAACATTGGGTTCTACCGCTAGCTACCAGTGCATCGATGCAGAGAAGTTCTACTGTGTAGGCCTGGAGGTCAATGCCAACCATCTGCGCGCTGTCCGCAGCGGGCGGGTTACAGCCGTTGCGCGAGCCGTCCACCTGGGGCGCTCTACCCATGTGTGGGATATTCGGCTGACAACCGAAGAGGGTAAAACCAGTTGTATTTCGCGATTGACGGTTGCGGTTGTCGCCCAGGGTAGCGAGTTACCAAAGTGAACCGTTAGGGCGCGCGGTTCGGCCAGGCGGTGATTGATCGCGCTGCCCTCTGCAATTTTGTCCAAGATCAGGCTGCTGCAAAGCGTTAAAGTAGCGGCCATGGAACAGACTCAACACATCATCAGTGGCCTACCCGGCGTGCGTTTAATCAACGCCGAGTACCATAACTTTGCCTTTCCCCGGCACTTTCACCTTGAATACCACATCGGTTTGCTGCTGCGCGGGCAGCACCGCTATGTGTGCCAGGGTGAACGCCTGCAGGCGACGGTAGGTGATGCGTTGCTGATGGCGCCCGAGCAAATCCACGACGGTGCAAGCCTCACTGGCGAGGGCTATCGCATTCGCGTGCTTGCCCTTGATCCGCAACGGCTCGAGCAGGCGAGTCGCAGCTTGAGTGATGAGCGCCACGGCACGCCGCGCCTGACCAGTTCCTCCTTGCGCAATGTCCAGCTGCAACGGCAACTGGGCGTGTTGCATGCCTCGCTGGTCAACGGTGATTCGACCCTGGCCCAGGAAAGTAACCTGCTGAGCATGTTTGCGACATTACTGGCTCTCGGCTCGAGCCTGAGGATCAAGGAGCAGGATCAAGGGTTTGACCTGCGCACATGGGGGCGTCTGCGTGAGTGGATGGAGTCACGGCTCGATCAGCCACCGTCTCTGGAAGAGCTGGCCGCGTTTTGCGGCCTGAGTCCATGGCAAGCACTGCGTAGATTCAGTCGCCAGTGTGGCTTGCCGCCACATCAATGGTTGACTCAATTGCGTCTGGAGCGAGC
Organism: Pseudomonas sp. S9; assembly: GCF_000222125.1. Classification (NCBI taxonomy): domain Bacteria; kingdom Pseudomonadati; phylum Pseudomonadota; class Gammaproteobacteria; order Pseudomonadales; family Pseudomonadaceae; genus Pseudomonas; species Pseudomonas sp. S9. The sequence continues at coordinate 556,887 of NZ_AFFX01000001.1, forward strand.
GCTGCCACGGGTTCTACGCGGCGATTCGCTAAGTGACATAGCCCTGCAGCTGGGCTTTTACGATCAAGCGCATTTTTCCCGCCTGTTCCGGCGAACCTACGGTTTGCCCCCAGCAAGGTTGCGTTCAAGCAGCTGACCCGACTTTATTTGATCTTGTGGAGATTGCCATGCAGGAGAGTTCCGTCTTGCTGTCGCTGACGGCTGTGTTTTTGATAGCACTTATCAGTCCAGGACCGGATGTCGCGCTGGTTGTGCGCACCTCGATTCATCAAGGTCGGCGCAGCGGTTTGCTCAGTGCCCTGGGGCTGGCCTGTGGCATTTTGCTGCACGGGATTTTGGTGTTGACCGGCGTGTCATTGCTGCTCAGCCGTTCTCCGCTGCTGTTCAACCTGATCCAGGTCGCTGGTGCGGGTTATCTGGCCTGGCTGGGGTTTGGCGCGCTGCGCTCACGTTTCAGTTCGCCCTCGGCCGCCCAAACCGGGCAGTTCACCCGTGCCCTGGAACCCTCGGTGCTGGGCCCGTGGCTACGCGGCTTTGCCACCAATATCCTCAATCCCAAGGCATTGGTGTTCTTCCTGGCACTGTTGAGCAGCTTGATTCCCGCGCATATGTCGGTGGCAGGTAAACTGGCGGCTGCGAGCATCTTGTTTGTCGTCGGTTTGCTCTGGTTCAGTGCGCTGAGCATCGGCTTTACGCATCGGAGCCTGCAAATGCGCCTGGTGCGCCTGGTGCCCACTATCGATCTATGTTGTGGCGTGGTGTTTCTACTGGTGGCGGTGGCAATCCTGGGGCGTGTAGCCGTGGCTACAGGTGTTTGGCCATAGCACCATCATCACTGGCAATTACGCTCATTGTGATAACCCTCAGGGTGCTGGACAATTCATTCGGTTTTGATTGATTGAGTTAGCCAATGCCCCATCAAACGGTATTTTTTGCCCATGCCAATGGTTTTCCGGCAGCGACCTACACCAAGTTATTTGACGCGCTGGGGCCACACTACAAGGTCGAGCATATCGGCCAGCATGGGCACGACCCCGATTTCCCGGTAAATGCGAACTGGAGCAACCTGGTTCGCGAGCTAATCCATCATCTCGAACAGCGCGAACAGCCGGTGTGGGGAGTAGGGCATTCCCTTGGTGGTGTCTTGCACTATCATGCCGCCCAGTTGCGCCCCGAGTTGTACCTGGGCGTCGCCATGCTCGACTCGCCGCTGTTGACCCTGGCTGATCAGTGGGTGATCCGCGCGGCCAAGCGTTTCGGTTTTATCGATCGCATCACCCCGGCCGGACGAACCATTGGACGACGCGAGGCATTTGCCGATGCCGCCGAGGCACACCGTTATTTCGCGGCCAAGAGCCTGTTCCGCAGGTTCGATCCAGATTGCTTGAGTGCCTATATCGAGCATGGTTTGCAACCAACTGGAACGGGACTGCGCTTGCGCTTTGACCCAGCCACGGAAATCAATATCTATCGCAATGTGCCGCACATCAGCGCTGGCCCTGCACATCAATTGAAAGTGCCATTGGCCATGGTGCGTGGCCAGCATAGCCGGGTGGTTCTTGCGCATCACACGCGGCATGTACGGCGGATACCAAAGGGTGAGTACCTGACAATGCCGGGCGGTCACATGTTTCCCCTGGAACATCCGTTGCAAACGGCGGAGCTGTTAAAGTCATTTTTCCAGCGCTGGGCCGATATCGACAGCCACGATTCAAGTAAGGACACTGCATGAGCTCAAACATCCAGGAGTTGCGGTTGCGTCTGCCGCATATAGAGCTCGCAGCCCAGGTTTATGGGCCCGCCGACGGCAAGCCGGTGCTGGCCCTGCATGGCTGGCTGGATAATGCCGCCACCTTTGCACGCCTTGCGCCCAAGCTGGAGGGGCTGCGAATTGTAGCGCTGGATCTGGCAGGGCATGGTTTATCCGGGCATCGCCCTGCGGGCGTCAGTTATGCGATCTGGGATTATGTCTACGACGTATTGGCTGCGGCTGAATTTCTCGAGTGGGAGACATTCAGCATCATCGGTCATTCAATGGGGGCAATTGTTGGGGTTCTGCTGGCCGGTGCCTTGCCTGAGCGGATTGAGCGCCTGGCGCTGATCGATGGCGTGACTCCCCATACACTCGAGGCTGAAGCTGCTCCGCAGCGCTTTGGCGATGCGTTGATGGCGCAGATGCAATTGGCCAAAAAGCGCAAAACAGTGCATCCCGAATTCAGGCGTGCTGTAGAAATGCGCATGAACGGCATGACCTCGGTCAGCCTTGAGGCTGCGCAACTGTTGGCTGCGCGCGGCTTGGTCGAGGTACCTGGCGGCTATTCATGGAGCGCAGACAGCCGGCTCACATTGCCGTCTAAACTACTATTGACGCAGGCCCAGGCAATGGCATTTGCCAAGCGAGTCGCTTGCCCGGTTAGCTTGGTCGTGGCCGAGCAGGGCATCTTGCTGGGCAAGGCCAAAGCCACCTACGACAAGGTCATGAGCGAGCTTGACTTCGAGGTCACCCAACTGCCGGGAGGACATCACCTGCACCTTGATGACGAACGCGGCGCGCAGCTTGTAGCAGACTGTTTCAATCGCTTCATGCTGTCTTCTTGACTTGGCAAACCGAACTGGGGAATGGTGGTGCCATTGCAATGGAGAAGTACATGATTGATTTCTACACCGCGGCCACACCCAATGGACACAAAGTAGCGATTGCTCTCGAAGAGCTTGGCCTGCCTTACAAGGTGCACGCGTTGAGCTTCGACAAGAAACAGCAGAAAAGCCCGGCCTTTCTTCGCGTCAACCCCAATGGCCGTATCCCGGCAATTGTCGACCGTGATAACGACGATTTTGCGGTGTTTGAGTCCGGTGCGGTCCTGGTCTATCTCGCGGAGAAAACTGGCCGGTTGATTCCGCAAGATGTCAAAGGTCGTTCACGGGTGATGCAGTGGTTGATGTTCCAAATGGGTGGTGTAGGCCCGATGCAAGGCCAGGCCAACGTGTTTTATCGTTATCTGCCCGAGAAAATCCAGGTGGGAATCGATCGCTATCAGCACGAATGCCGGCGTCTATATGAAGTGCTCGATACTCGTCTTGCAGAGGAGGAGTTTTTAGCTGGGGAATACAGCATCGCGGATATCGCGACCTTTCCATGGGTGCGGCTACACGATTGGGCTGGCGTCTCGATTGACGGCCTTGACAGCCTCCAGCGCTGGCTTGATGCCATTGCTCAACGCCCGGCCGTGCAGCGCGGCCTGGCCATTCCACACAGCGAAGATGACGGTGTGAAGGTCGTCAAATCCGCCCAGACAATGTTGGCTCGCTAATGGCTGGTATACGTAGTGTTTGTGTCGCGCTAGCAATGGTATTCAGTTCCGCGGTACTGGCGGATGTGCCGGGCAGCAAGGATTTATCGGTAATGCCGCGCTTTACCGGCAGCCAGATCGTCGATTACAGCGAGCAGGCGGAGCAGGAACGTATCTACCCGCAAGGCTCCATTCGCAGAATTAGTGGCCGTCTGCGCTATGAAAATGAAATTCAACTCAAGGGCGACCTCACCGCAATCACCTATCGATTGCCCGACACACACAGCTCAGATCAGGTATTCAATAGCACCCGGGAAGCGTTGTTGGCCAAGAATGCCCAGATGCTTTATTGGTGTAAGGGACGTGATTGCGGAGGGAGTAGCCTATGGGCTAATTCGGTGTTCTCCAAGTCAATCCTCTATGGGCCGGATGATCAGCAGTCGTTCGCCTTGTTCAGGCTGGCTGAACCGCAACAAGACAGCGTTCTGGCGCTGTACAGCATCACGCGCGGTAATCGCCGGGCCTACCTGCATGCCGAACTGCTCGCCAGTGATAGCGCGCTAGGGGACATATTACCAACGCCAGCAACATTATTACGTCAATTGCGAACCACTGGCGTGTTGAACTTGTCCAACCAGCAGGAGCCAACGCCAGCCTGGGTCGAAGTGTTGTCACGTGCATTGAATTCCGATAGCACCATGCGTGTTAGCCTTGCCGGTAACAATGCTGAAAGCTGGCGTGAGGCATTGGTCGCGCAACGGGTGCGCAGCTCGCGACTTGAGTTGGGCAATGCCGATGTTAGCGGTTTGCAGGTGAATGTATTGCGTTAACCGCTCAAGTATCCCACCCGCCGTAGTTGCGATACCGACCAAGGCAGCCTGATTAACGAGGCCCTGTGTAACCCACAGGGCCTTTGTTCGTTACATTCATATTTTCAGGACATTGAAATGCTCAATAACGATCGCTTGCTGGTGCAGATATTGCTGCTGGCATTGCTGGGCGCAAGCTTGTGGGTACTTGCGCCATTTTGGTCGGCGCTGTTTTGGGCTTCAGTGCTGGCGTTTGCCAGTTGGCCGTTGATGCGCTGGCTCACCCATATGCTAAAGGGCCGTGAGTCATTGGCCGCGGCCATACTCACGCTGTGCTGGATAGTGCTGGTGGCCGTGCCATTGGTCATGCTCGGTTATAACCTGGCCGATCATATTCGCGATGCCACTGGCCTGATCAAGAACCTGCAGGTGACCGGTCTGCCAGCTCCACCTGCATGGATTGCGAACGTGCCCCTGGTTGGGGATCGCCTGGTTTCTCTCTGGATCACCATCGACCAGCAAGGCGCTGCTTTCTTTGCATCGCTGCGACCTTACTTTGGCCAGGTTGGCAACTGGCTCCTGGAGCGCAGCGCGCAGGTTGGCGGAAGCATGCTTGAGCTGGCGTTGAGCCTGGTTCTGGTGTTCTTTTTCTACCGTGATGGCCCGCGCCTTGCCGCTTTTGCCCGCAGCCTGCTCGAGCGCTTGATAGAGGACCGGGCAGATCACTATATCCACTTGATTTCAGGCACTATTCAGCGCGTGGTCAATGGGGTGATTGGTACGGCTGCAGCGCAGGCAGTACTGGCTTACATCGGCTTTTTGATCGCGGGTGTTCCGGGGGCGTTGCTCCTGGCATTACTGACCTTTGGGGCAAGCCTGATCATGTTCCCACCCCTGGTTTGGGCGCCGGCGGTGGCTTGGCTGGCATGGAATGGCGAGGTCGGCATGACGATCTTCCTCGGCATCTGGGGCGTGCTGATCATCAGTGGGGTCGACAATATCCTCAAACCCTACCTCATCAGCCGGGGCGGTAACTTACCGCTGGTGGTGGTGTTGCTCGGCGTTTTTGGCGGCATTCTGACCTTTGGTTTCATGGGGCTGTTTCTGGGGCCGACCTTACTGGCGGTCGCCTACAATCTGGTCACAGACTGGGTGGCTCACGGGCAGCCGAAATTCGAGACCGAAACCGGCGTGGTGATACGCAGCACAGATCAACCCCCGAGCTGAGTCCAGATGATCGTCAATAGGCGGCCGTTCGAGATGTGAGAGCGGTCGCTGGCACCCTAGCGGATGCGGGTTCTGCACTTACATATATGGGCGCGCCAGATTGTTGTGCCTGTGCGGCTTCCTGATTGTGATATGACAGCGGCCGGTGTATGACTGGTTCAGCTTTCGCTGTCCCAAGCGCAAGGCACTACAAGGAATGTATCCATGCCCCATCTCAAGAATGCTATTAGCCTGTCGTTGTTATTGTTGGCTGTACCTGTGGCCAGCGTTAATGCCTCAAGTACCGAACCCGAGGCCCCTGACTCGAACCTGCTGACTGATGCGGTGGCCTGGCGCCAGACTGCGGCGGAATATCGGGCGCTCTATTATCAAGGCTTCAACATTGCAAAGGCGCGCCTGGATCAGGCATTGGCCGAGCAGAAGCCCGGTGACAAAAAACCAGCGATCATCAGTGATATCGACGACACCATTCTCAACAGTAACAGCTATTGGGGCTATTTGATCGCCCAGGATAAAGCGTTTTTCGATGATCCTAGCTGGGTGGCTGACAATGGTCCGACCTTGACCCCGGGCGCTCTGGAGTTCCTGAACTACGCCAAGTCGCGCGGGGTGGAAATCTTCTATGTATCCAGCCGTGATCAGGGCGACAAGACATACGAGTACGCGCTGAATAACCTGCGCAAGTACAAGCTGCCTGATGCCGATGAAGCCCATGTGACCGTTCTGCGCGAAAGCTCGAACAAGGAGCCGGCACAGCACAAGATCGTCGAGCAGTTCAATGTGTTGTTGATGTTGGGTGACAACCTCAATGATTTCGAGCGCAGTTATTATGTCGATACGGTCGAGAAGCGCGCGCAGTTGGTGGACGACAACCATGACAAGTTTGGTGGTCGGTACATCCTCTTTCCTAATCCCACCGACGGCCACTGGATCAAAGCCATATTTGGTGAATCAGAACCTGCCGATACGCCGGCCAACCGGGCCAGGTTTCGCCAGGCGGCTGAGCGTGGGGGCTGGAAACCAGCAAACTGATTGCGCGGCCTAGGAAGGAATATATCCCGCCTGGTGGGATATATTGTGGCGTGGAGCAAGGCTGGGCATTGTTTTACCCAGCCTTATCCATTATGGCTAGCAAGGCTGTGCCTACAGCCGTCTAGTGATCACCGCGCTCATATTTGTCCAGCGTATCCTTGGCAATCTGGCGGCCGAGCATGATCAGTTCGGGGGCCTTGTAGAACTCAAAGAAACGGCATACGCGCTTGGGTACATTGATCAGGATATCCGGCGGATAGCCGGCAATTTTGTACTGCGCCAACGATGCCTGCATCACCTCGAAACTCTGGTTGACCAGCTCCAGCAACGATGCCGGGCCGCCTACGTTGGCAATGCGCGAGCCTGACGCCGACTTGGGTGCTGCATCAGCTTCAGGCTCGGGTGCCGCCGGGGGTTGCTGGTCAGGTTGCAGGATGTATTCATGCTCAAGCGCCGAATCATCCTCGAGCAGCAGCATCTGTTCTTCGCCCTCGGTGGTTTTCCGACGCAAAGTGGGAAGGCGCGAGCCGAGCGATGCCATCATCTGGTCAAAGCGGCCCTTGATTGCTGCAGGGCGCTCAATTACAGGCAGTTGATAGTGTTGCTGGTTGGTGGCATTGAGGTTGACAGCAATAATCAGGTCGCAGTGGCTGGAAACCACAGGAACGATGGGCAAGGGGTTGAGCAGGCCGCCATCGACCAGCATGCGCGAGCCCTGGATTACAGGAGTAAACAAGCTCGGAATGGCTGCGGAGGCGCGCATGGCCTGATGCAAATTACCTTCTTGAAACCAGATTTCCTGCTGGTTGGTGAGGTCGGTTGCCACGGCAGTGAAAGGTATCCTCAGGTCCTCGATCTTGACGTCGCCGACAATTTCCCGGATCTGGCCGAAAACCTTTTCACCGCGAATGGCGCCCAGGCGAAAGCTGACATCCAGTAAGCGCAATACATCCAGGTAGTCCAGGCTTTGCGTCCATTCACTGTATTCTTTGAGTTTTCCGGCAGCATAGATGCCGCCAACCACGGCCCCCATGGAGCAACCCGCGATGCATGCGATGTCGTAGCCACGGGCTTCGAGTTCTTCGATAACACCAATGTGTGCATAACCACGTGCACCACCTGAACCCAAGACCAGGGCGACTCGCTTTTTCACCGTAAATCCCTCATAACGCATTGTTTTGACAACATACCCGCGAGAGGCGCTAGCGCCAAGGCTGTATTTGCTAGAATGTGCCCGCCTGTCGACACGACCAGTGAGAAATTATGAGTGAGCCAATTCGTTTGACCCAATACAGCCACGGCGCCGGTTGTGGCTGCAAAATTTCGCCAAAGGTGCTGGAAGTGATCCTGGCCGGCAGTGGCGCGCAGAATCTCGATCCCAAACTCTGGGTTGGCAATGCCTCTCGCGATGACGCCGCAGTGTACGAGATCGACGCGGAGCGCGGTGTGGTCTCCACCACCGACTTCTTTATGCCAATCGTTGACGACCCTTACGATTTCGGGCGAATCGCGGCGACCAACGCCATTAGCGATATCTATGCAATGGGGGGCGACCCACTGATGGCTATCGCCATTTTGGGCTGGCCGGTCAATGTGCTGGCGCCTGAAGTGGCTCGTGAAGTGATTCGTGGTGGCCGTTCGATTTGTGACGAGGCGGGTATCGCCCTGGCTGGCGGACACTCCATCGATGCACCGGAGCCAATTTTTGGCCTGGCAGTCACAGGCCTGGTTGAAAAGCGCCACATGAAGCGCAATGACACCGCCACGCCTGGCTGCAAGCTTTATCTGAGCAAACCCTTGGGAATCGGCATTCTGACCACCGCCGAGAAGAAAGCCAAGCTGCGCGATGAGGACATCGGCCTGGCGCGCGACTGGATGTGCACCCTGAACAAACCCGGTAGCCGCTTTGCCAAGTTGGCCGGCGTGATGGCCATGACCGACGTTACCGGTTTTGGCCTGCTTGGGCACTTGGTTGAAATGGCCGATGGCAGCGGCCTGACCGCGCGGATCGAATTTGCCAAGGTGCCGCGCCTGTCCAGCGTTGAATATTATCTGGAGCAGGGCTGCATACCGGGTGGGACCTTGCGCAACTTCGACAGCTATGGCGACAAGATTGCGCCACTGCCGCAGCTGTGCAAGTTGCTGTTATGTGATCCGCAAACCAGTGGTGGCTTGTTGGTTGCCGTTAAGCCCGAAGCCGAGGGCGAATTCCTGCAAACGGCCGCCGAGTGTGGTTTGCATCTTGAAGCCATTGGCCAAATGTGTGAGCGACAGAGCCATGCGGTTGAGGTGGTGTAATGCGTGACGACACCAGTGACTACCGCCAGATCTTCCTGCAAGACTCCCCGATGATGGATGCCCGCGCCCCGGTTGAGTTCAGCAAGGGCGCCTTTCCTGGTGCCGTCAACTTGCCATTGATGAACGACATCGAGCGGCAAAAGGTTGGCACCTGCTACAAGCAACACGGCCAGCAAGCCGCAATCGAACTGGGGCACCAACTGGTCAACGGCCAGCTCAAGGCCGATCGCCTGGCGGCCTGGGCGGCTTTTGCCGAGGCCAATCCCGAAGGTTATCTCTATTGCTTTCGAGGCGGCCTGCGCTCGCAGCTCGTGCAGCAGTGGTTGAAATCGGAGCTGGGCATTGCCTACCCGCGGGTAGCGGGCGGCTACAAAGCCATGCGCAATTTCTTGATTGAAACAACTGAACTTGCCATCGAGCAAAGCCGGTTCGTACTGGTCGGCGGCATGACCGGCACGGGCAAGACCGAAGTGGTTGCGCAACTTGAAAACAGCCTGGATCTTGAAGGCCATGCCAACCATCGTGGATCGAGCTTCGGCAAGCGCGCAACGGCTCAGCCCACGCAGATCGATTTTGAAAATGCCTTGGCCATCGACATACTGAAAAAGCGCGAACGCGGTATCAATCAATTCGTACTTGAAGACGAAGGTCGGATTATCGGTCGTTGCTCGCTGCCCCTGTCTCTATATCAAGGCATGCAAGGCTTTGCGCTGGTCTGGCTGGAAGACAGTGTAGAAGGGCGGGTTGAGCGTATCCTCAAGGATTATGTAATAGATCTTCGGGCCGAGTTTGTTCAGTTGCTTGGCGAGGAGGCGGGCTTTGCAGCCTTCGCTGAGCGCCTGCAACAAAGCCTGGCTAATATTCTCAAGCGTTTAGGGGGCGAGCGTTATCAGCGCTTGGCTGCGATCATGGATCAAGCCCTGATTGAACAGCAGGTCAATAATGATGTAAGCCTGCATCGTGGCTGGATTGAAACGCTATTAATCGAGTATTACGACCCTATGTACGTGTTTCAGCATGAGAGCAAGGCCGGGCGTATCGAGTTCAGTGGTGAGCAAGCGGCGGTGGTCGAGTACTTGCGTGAGCGTGCAGCGGGTTGAACTAATTTGCTTTGATAACAATCGCAATCTTCTGCTGGTCCCAGGCCAGCGGGTATATCAAATATTGGAGGAGCACCATGAAAGCATTGATCTGCTTACCCCTAGTCGTTGCGCTGCTGGCCGGTTGTTCTGGCAAAACGGTCAATCGTAATAGTTGCGCCAATCAGTTGGATGCCGCCTGGAAACAGCTTGACCTGGCCAAGGCTGAAGGTTTTGCCGGTACTGTCAGCTACTCCAAGGCCTTGTCATTGTTGACCGCGGCCAAGACCCAGCAGCAATTTGAAGCCTACGAGGGTTGCAGCAGCAAGGCCCAGAAAGCACGCTTTTATATCGACGAGTCCCGCGCAGGCCGTTAATCCACTCGAAACAAACCCTGACAGGGAAATTGCCAATGCGCATTGATTTCACTCAGTTAGCCGCCCTTGATGCCTACCGTTGGCTGGCTTCGACAGTGACTCCACGGCCCATCGCATGGGTTTCAAGTCGTTCAGCTGCGGGCGTGAGCAATCTTGCGCCCTTTAGTTTTTTTCAGGTCATCAGCGATGAGCCGCCGACCTTGCTGGTCAATGTCAATCATCATCCCGACGGCAGCCTGAAAGACACATTGCGCAACGCCCAGGAAACCGGCGAGCTGGTTATCCAACTGGTGTCGTTTGAGCACGCCGAGGCAATGAACGCCAGCTCTGCCATCCTGGAGCATGGTGTCAGCGAGTTTGAGCATTGCGGCATCGCCAGCGTTGCCAGCGAGCGGGTTGCGGTGCCGCGCGTCTCGGGCGCGGCAGTTACCTTTGAGTGCAAGGTTTCGCAGATCCAGCCTTTTCCGCAGCACAACCCGAACTGCAATCTGATTTTTGCCCAGGTACTGCTGGCGCATATCGATGATGCTGTGCTCAATGAAAAAGGCCGGGTCGACCCACATAAACTGGATATAGTCGGGCGCCTGGGTGGCATGTCGTACACCCGTACCCGCGATACCTTCGAGATGATCCGCCCGACTTGACCTGCTGCGCACAGCCACAGACCGGTTGTCCAAAGGGCTATTTGAGGGTGTTGCTCACAGTTTCGTGAGCAAAGGTTACATAGCCCTTTGCCGCAACTGCGGCTGCCAGTAGCATCAGGTTAACTTGTCGTGGGAGTTCATGATGCGCAGCCAGTTGGATGCCTGCCTGAGCGCAGTCAACGAAATACTCTTGGGTAAAGAGCAGCAGGTCAGGCTCGCGCTGGCTTGCCTGCTTGCGCGTGGCCATCTCTTGATCGAGGACTTGCCCGGCATGGGCAAAACCACGCTGAGCCAGGCCTTGGCCAAGGTGCTTGGGCTGAGCTTTCAGCGGATTCAGTTCACCTCTGACTTATTGCCTGGCGATATTCTGGGGACCTCGGTGTTTGATAAGGACACCGGGCAATTTGTCTTTCACCAGGGGCCGATCTTTGCCGAACTGGTCCTGGCGGACGAGATCAACCGCGCCACGCCGAAAAGCCAGAGTGCGTTGCTTGAGGCCATGGAGGAGGGCCAGGTCACCATCGAGGGCGCAACCCGCGCCTTGCCCGATCCATTTTTTGTAATCGCCACCCAGAACCCGGTTAGCCAAGGCGGAACCTTTGCCTTGCCGGAGTCTCAACTCGACCGTTTCCTGATGCGCTTGTCCTTGGGTTATCCCGCCAAGGCGGCTGAAAAGGCCTTGTTGATGGGGGATGCACGGCGCAACCTGTTGCCCAGGCTGGCGCCAATACTCGACCACGCACAGTTAGCCCTCTTGCAAGATGAAGTACCAAAGGTCAGGGTCAGCGATGCCTTGGTCGACTATGTATTGCGCCTGGTAGAGGCAACCCGCACCCAGCCTCAGTTTGCCTGGGGGCTGTCTCCGCGGGCCAGCCTGGCATTGTTGGCTGCTGCTCGGGCCTGGGCACTTCTTGAAGGCCGCGAGTATGTGATACCCGAAGATGTGCAGGCTGTCTTGCCCTCGGTTGTGGGTCACCGCCTACGCGAGCGTGCGGACCCAGCGGGCCACAGCGGCGGTACTTTGGTGCAGTGGTTGTTGCGCGAGGTTGCAGCGATTTGATCCAAGGTCTGCAGTCGCGCTGGAATCGCTGGTTGTCCCGGCGCATTCCCCCAGCGAAAAGCCTGCGCTTGAGCCAGCGGCAAATATTTATCATCCCATCGCGGGTTGGTGCGATGTTTATCCTGGCGTTGATCCTGATGTTGCTGGCCGCGATCAACTATCAAAACAGCCTGGCCTACGGCCTGACGTTTTTACTGGGCTCGGTCTTTATCGTCGCTATCTTGCACACCTACCTCAACCTGAGTGGCTTGATGCTCAAGTCGGGTCCTGCCGAGCCTGTGTTTGTCGGCGAGCATGCGCGTTTCAACGTACGGCTTGAAAGTGAGCGCCGGGCCCATGAGGCGATTGTGCTGGGTTGGCCCTCCCAAGGCATGCTGCAACTGGATGTGGCTGCGTTGTCGGGAAGTGATGTCGAGCTAGGGTTGCCGGCCACGTCGCGTGGCTGGTTACGCCCAGGCAGGGTGCGGGTTGAGAGCAGATTCCCCTTGGGAATTCTGGTGGCCTGGAGTTGGGTCGATCTGGATTTGCAGCTACTGGTTTATCCGCTTCCGGTTGAGGGCGATTTGCCAATTGGCGCAGGGCTTGGTGATGACCCGCAGGAGCAGGGCGCACGGGCTCATGGCAGTGGTGCCGATGATTTCCAAGGGCTCAGGGCGTACCAGCCGAGTGATTCTAAGCGCCGCCTGCATTGGAAAGCCTATTCCCGGGGGCTGGGCTTATTGGTCAAGGACTTTACCGCACTGAGTGGCCGCGATATCAGCCTGGACTTCAGTGCGCTGGCCAGCGATACCGAGGCCCGTCTGTCACTGCTGTGCTATTGGGTGTTGCGGTTGAGCGAGCGCCAGCAACCGTTTTCACTGGCCTTGCCAGGGGTGTATATCGGCGTTGACAGCGGCGAGCAGCATCGCGACAGATGCTTGCGAGCGCTGGCACTATTCGGTTCGAGTTTCGCTGAGCCGGGCGCGCCAGCATGAACAAGCCGCAAAGCATTCCGCGCGTCAGCCTGACATGGCTATTGATTGCCCAGTTGCTGGTCATTATCCCGCACCTTGGTCACTTGCCCCTCTGGGTTGTCGGCCTATGGCTTGGCTGCGCAGCCTGGCGGGTACAGATCTATCGCATGCGCGCCCGGTTTCCCAATGCCTGGTTGAAAGGCGCCTTGATGCTTGCTGCCGGCATTGGTGTCTTTGTTTCACGCGGTAGCCTGGTCGGGCTCGATGCGGGCGTGGTGTTGCTGATTGCCGCTTTTGTCCTGAAACTGGTCGAGGTGCGTACTCGCCGTGATGCCCTCGTGCTTATCTTTCTGGGCTTCTTTACCGTTGTTACCGCCTACTTGTTCGATGACAGCATGCTTTCCGCCATTTTCAGCCTGTTGCCGGTTAGTGCCTTGCTGGCGGCGATGATCGGGCTGCAACAAAGTACGCTGGCCACGCGCCCCTGGGCAACGGCGAAACTGGCCGGCTCACTGCTGCTGCAAGCCTTGCCCTTGATGCTGTTGTTGTTTTTGTTCTTCCCGCGGATGGGGCCTTTATGGTCGCTGCCTGGGGCCAACGCAAAAGGGGTCACCGGTCTTTCGGACAGCATGGCGCCAGCGGATATTGCCGAGCTGAGCCAGTCCAGTGAACTGGCGTTTCGCGCCAGCTTTGAGGGGCAACCGCCGCCCCGGAATCAGCTCTACTGGCGCGCGCTGACACTGGATCGTTTTGACGGCAGACGTTGGTCACAGTCGGGGTTTGCACGGTTGCCACTGCAGCCGTCGTGGCAAAAGCAGGGCGAACCTATCAATTACCAGATCGTCATGCAGCCAAGTGCCAGGCCCTGGTTGTTTAGCCTGGATGTGGCGCAGACCAGCCTTGAAGGCACGCGCATGATGAGTGATTTTCGTCTGCAGCGAAAACAACCGGTGGATCGCTCCCTGCTGTACAACCTGACTTCATGGCCACAGGCGCTGCTGGAGCCTGCAGCCTCGACAGAGCGTTTGCGACGCGCATTGCAGCTGCCGGACGGTGGTGATCCACGCAGCCGCGCCTGGGCACGGCAACTCAAGCAGCAATACCCGCAAGACGAGCAATTGGTGCAAGCGGTGCTGCGCAACTTCAATCGCCAGCCGTTTCACTACACATTGCGGCCCAAAGCGGTCGGGGTTAACAGCATTGATGATTTTCTGTTCGAAACCCGTAGCGGCTTTTGTGCTCACTACGCGGGATCCATGACCTTTGTTTTACGTGCAGCGGGGATTCCGGCGCGGGTGGTTGCGGGCTATCAAGGTGGTGAGCTTAATCCGTCTGGCAATTATCTGCAGGTCCGCCAGTTCGATGCGCACGCCTGGGTGGAATACTGGCAGGCGGGTAAGGGTTGGCTTCGCGTTGATCCGACATTTGAAGTTGCGCCGGAACGTATCGAACTGGGACTGGAAGAAGCCGTGGCGGGGGAAAATAGCTTCCTGGAAAAATCGCCATTTTCACCACTGCGCTATCGGCAGTTGGCGTGGCTCAATCAATTCAGGCTTGCCTGGGATCAAGTCAATTACGACTGGCAACGCTGGGTGCTGGGTTATCAAGGCGCGCAGCAACTGGAGTTGTTTCAGCGCTGGTTCGGCAAGGTCGATGGTCGCTGGTTGGCCTTGTGCCTGGTCGGTGGTGGCGCCATTGTGCTGGCTTTGATTGCGCTGTTTCTATTCAAACCATGGCAGCACCAGCGGGATCAGCAGCAGAGAGTCTTCAGGCGTTTTGAACGCTTGTTGGCGCGCCACGCACTCGTTCGCCAACCGGCAGAAGGGCCACGAGACTTCGCCCGGCGTGCTGCGCAAGCCTTGCCGGGACAAGCCAGGCAGATCCAACAGTTCGCCAGGGCTTTCGAGGCCCAGCGCTATGGCGGTCAAGGCCAATCCCTGGCGATTCTTGAACAGCATCTTCGGGCGTTGCGCAGGGCATTGCCTTGGCGTTTGACCTAGTGTTTGGCGAGTTGGGCTCAATCAGCAGCTCAGGAAAAAACGGTTTATGGCCGCAATCAAGCCTATTGTCGTGCAGGCAAACAGTGTCAGTAGCCCTGCCGCCAGGCTGTGCTTGCGTGAATAGCGCCAGGCAAAGCCCATGACAACCAACCCCAGCAGCAGCCCCAGGGCTATGACTGCCCAGCCCATGGCCAGGCTCAGCTGGCTTTTCTCGGCAAATTCGGGCGGACACTGGCTTGTCGCAAAAACGGCGAGGCTGAATCCGCCGCTACCGGCGCCAGCCAACGTGGGGCCAAGGCCGCGAAGCCTAATCGGTTTCATCAAACTAACTTGCCTGTCGGGTGCAAAGCTCAAGCATAAACCGCTGCACGGATGATTTGTGCAAGCCAGTGCAGGCGCGCTGCAAAACCTTTTGTGACGAATGTCGACTTGTAATGCCGCAGGAGCCAAGCAAGGATGAGATTTGGCTGCAGCAGTCGTCGCTGTGGTCTTGGGGCTGGGCGTATTGGCTTGCGCCAGGCTGGAGTTGCTTGTCGAGGAGAATCGCAATGTCGGCATTTGCTGATCGTATCAGCGCCCAGGTCTTGAAACGCCAGGTCAGTCTATTTGCCTGCGCGGCGCGTATGCAGGCTTGCACTGATGTTGAGGCATTGCATGACTTGCGTATTAATTTGCGCCGTTTGCGCAGTTTGCTCAAACCATTGCGAGGATTGCCCGCCTGCGATCAATTGCAACTGCATGCGGCGCAGTTGGGCAAGTTGACTGGCCCGGTGCGTGAGCTTGAGGTGCTTGTGGCTGAATTGCAGCGCAAGCAACAAGCGTCGGGGCCTGTCGAGCAGCGCCGTCAACGGGTGGTCGACGGCTACCTGCAAACGCTGCACAGTGATCAATTGTCCGCATTCTGGCAGGCCCTTGACGACTGGCCCGTGCAATGGCGACTCGCTGAGCGGGACGGCTCGTTAAAGCGGGTCGAGTCTAAGCTTGAGTCACGGCTGATTAAGGCCCAACGCCGGTTGGTTGAGGCCCTGGCTGATCCGTTGCATGACTGGCATGACCTGCGCTTGCTGGTCAAGCGCGTGCGCTACAACGCCGAGGCTTACCCCAAGGTAGCAAGACTCGATCGCCCTGGTCAGAAAGCGCTAAAACAGGCTCAGGAAGCGCTGGGGCAATGGCATGACCTGTTGCAGTGGTTACTGCTCAGTGAAACAGAAACAGACTTGGCGTCTTGCGTGTCTTCCTGGAAGGCAGATTTACTCAGTGCCGAGATAAAGGTTGCCAAGGCGCTGGCGAGCTTAAGGAAAAGACTGCTCGCAAATGAATGAGCAGGAGCAGGGCTAAGCAGTCAAATGAGCGGTTTATCCGGACATCTGATTAATCGCTATCTGGCTGCATCCAGCGTCAACTCTGGAACTGGCTGAAAAGAGCCATCACCGATACTGGCATCGCTACTTTCGTGTACGTCTGGTTTTCCCGTAGGATCAGCTTCACTCTGAATCCTCGAGATGCTTATGACGACCTTCTCCTCATTGCTCCAAGCCGTGCGTGGCAACCCCGCCAATCTGGTGATCCCGGAACTTTGGGGGCAGGGGCGAGCAAGCTTTGGTGGCTTGGTTGCCGCATTGGTCTATGAAACCATGAAGGCGCAGGTGGTTTCCGGGCGCCCCGTGCGTTCCTTGGCTGTGACCTTTGTTGGCCCTGCCGAGCCTGGTGTTCCTATCAGTTTCGAGGCCGAAGTGCTGCGCGAGGGGCGGGCGGTAAGCCAGGTACTGGGCCGCGCTGTGCAGAACGGGCAGGTCGTGACATTGATCCAGGGCAGTTTTGGCGGCCCCCGTGATTCGGTTATCAGTGTTGAGGCCGAGCCTGCACCGCAAGTCAAACCGGCCGAAGACTGCCAGGAACTGCCTTATATACCCAAGGTTACGCCAGAGTTCACCCGGTATTTAGCGATGCGTTGGGCCATCGGTGCCATGCCGTATACCGCTAAGCCCGAGCGGCAAATGGGCGGTTGGGTGCAACTTCGGGGTGAAGAGCAGCCTCAAGCTGTTACCGAAGCTTATTTATTGGCGTTGGTCGATGCCTGGCCACCCGCGGTACTGCCGCACTTGAAGACGCCGGCGCCTGGCAGCACCCTGACCTGGACCATTGAATTTGTCCAGCCGCTCAAGCAATCAAGCACCGATGACTGGTTCTTGTACCGGGCACATATTGAATACGCGCGAGATGGCTATGGCCATGTGGCAGCGGCATTGTGGTCCGATGACGGGGACTTGCTGGCAATCAGCCGGCAGACAGTTACAGTTTTTGCCTGAAAGCGGCTTCGCCAGCGGTTTCGAGCCGGTTGCGCCCGTTGGTCTTGGCTTGGTAGAGCGCGCTATCTGCTCGTCCCAGCAAGTGGTCGAGACTCTCCTGTGACGTGTTCATCGCCAACCCGATGCTGACGGTCATGCTCAATGTATTTTGACTGGGCAGCAGGACCTGCATGTTCTCGATGTTCTTGCGCAGGCGTTCGGCGACTTGCCGAGCTTGAGTGAAATCTGTCTCGGGCAACAATATGGCGAACTCTTCACCGCCCAGGCGGCCAAGAACATCAACTTCACGCAAACCGTTAACCAGGGTTTGCGCTGCCGCTTGCAGTGCCAGATCGCCGACTTGGTGGCCGTGCACATCATTGATCTGTTTGAAGTGATCGATATCGATCATCAGGGCGCCACATTGGCGTCTGTAACGATGGTTGAGCTTGAGAGAATCTTCCGCCAACTGCATGAATGCGTGCCTGTTGTTGATGCCGGTCAGGCTGTCGGTGTTGGCGAGGGTCAGAAGTTCTTGTTCCATCTGTTTGCGCACGCTGATGTCGTAAGACCAGATCAGGTAGGAGGTACGTCCAATTTGATCCAGGACGCGGCCTGAAACCACTCCCCAATAGGGCTGCTCTCCTGCCAGAAGTGCTTCCCAATCGTTGATCTGACGCCTGGCTTCAAGGGCTTCATGAAAGCGCTCACCTTCACCAGGATGCGCAAATAATGCATTGATGGAGAAGTCTTGCTGTTGCTTGATGCCGCTGCGCTTGAGCAGGCGCTCGTTGACAAAGTGCACCTGGCTATCCTTGGCGTTCAACAGGGCAACATCGCTGGGGCTGGCCTCAAGTATGTAGTTGAGCAAGGCCTGCTCCTCGGATAGCTCCTGGGTCCGCTCTTCGACCCGCGCTTCAAGGTTCTGATTAAGGTCGCCCAGGCGCAACGAGAGCCGCCGAACCTGCAGGTAACTGACGATCAATCGGGCAACCAGGAGCGCACTGCCGATGAGCAGTCCAAGCAGCGACCAGCCCAGGTAGAGAAAGCTTGAATGCAGCTTCTGGCGGTCATCGTCCAGTTCATTGGATAGCGATATGTTGGCCGAAACCAGGACGTCGATCATGGGCTCAAGCAGGCCAGGAAGTTGCTGTGAAATTTCATCTGCAATAATGTCCGCGCCTATGGGGTCGCCCCAGGCGGCTCGTTCATCCCAGTCTTTGCTGAGTTGAATGACTTGATTGAGGGCCTGTTCGGCCGAGGGTCTTCTGACGGGGAGAAAACGGAACACATGTTGTTTTTCAAAGGTTCGGGTAATGCTGCGTAAAACTTGTATCTGTACGGTCAGGTCATCAGCACTGATATTGCCCTGCTTGTAGGCAAGCGCCGCTGAGAGTGTGCGGCGTATTTGTGCATTGGCTTGGTGTGAACGCCACAATTCGCTATGCAGCGCCGGCGTCGCGAGGGTTTCGGCCTGTCTTTCAACCATCCACAGGGCACTGCCAACGATAACGGCCATCACCAGCACCAAGACCACCAGGACCGCCATCATGCGTCTTTGGTTCGCTTGAAAACGTGCAACATCAGTATTTGGCATCGATGGTCACTCGTTAATGAGGCTAATCTTGCTCAGTTGCCAAATTGAGCGGTTGAAATATACCTGCGCATTGAGTTCTGGGAATAGGTCAAAAGGATAGATCAGGTAGAGCGGCCCATACTCCGAGATGGGCATCGATTTACCATTACGCAAATAGGCGATTATGGGGTTGAAACGTTGAATATCTTCCCGTGGGACCATGACCGAGTACATATTCAGCGCGTCGAGTCGAAGGTATGAATAACTGTCCGGTGCTATGTTCAGGTGAGTCAGCAGATAACCTAGATCAACCCCGGTCCACTCAACGACAGTGCTGTCATTTGGCTCGCTGGTCGTTAGCACGCGCTTGGGCATGCTTGTCAGGTCGTTGAGGCTGAGGTTTATCGAATGCCCGTCGTTCAGCTGTACGGATAGGGCAGGACGGCTTGGCGGGTAGGCAGGAGCAGCCAATACGCCGCTGGTAGCACCAAGGCAACAGACTAAAAAGCCAAAAAGCGTTAGCCGAAAGAGCCGCACAGTTAAATCCTTGTGTGAAGTACAACGCCAATTGATTTCAAAATATAGCGCTAATACCAAGGGGTGTGGCTGCTTGGGATAACAAGGTCACTCCCTTCTGTTCCGTACGCTCAGTCACGGTCAGGCATGAGTCTAGCTTTAAATCGGTGAGTTGATTTATCCAACTGGCCTTAGCAGAAGTTGCACCCAGCATGGGCGTCACTTGCTTGGGTGAAACTCAATGCTTGCCGATGTATAGCATAAGCTGCTGAAAAGCCGATCATGCCCAGAAAAAGAGGCACGATGCTAGCTGTATACAGGGCGTTGGCAGTGACAAACAAAGCCGAAGCAGCCAAGGCGCCTGGGATCAGCAGTTGGAGGCTGACGCCAGCTTCTGGGCTGTTTGAAGCTTGGCGGGCAGCTTTAGGCCGGGACATGATGGTTGATCTCCAATAGGGTTTTGATAACCCTATGGAATCGCGGCTGCTGCGACGAATTGCTTGTCGCTATCAAATATATAGCGCCAGGCAATCTATTGGCGGGTTAGTCAGTGGTGTTTGCCATTTTCAATGCAGGCAAGCGGAAGAAAGCCTGGGCGGTTGCGCTGGTGTGCGCGGCAAGGGATTCAATTGTCTCGCAGCGATGTTCGGCGACAGTCTTCAATGTTTCGGTCAGGTAGGCCGGTTCATTGCGACCATTCTTGGGCTTGGGTCGCAAGGTACGTGGCAGCAGGAAAGGGGCGTCACTCTCTAGCATTAGGCGTCCCTGGGGTATTTCCCGGACCAGGGACTGCAAGTGAGTGCCACGGCGTTCGTCACAGATCCAGCCAGTGATACCTATATGCAGATCAAGGTCGAGGTAGTTGAACAGGGCGCGTTTCTCGCCTGTAAAACAGTGCACCACCGCTGCTGGCAGCTGGTCGCGGTAATCTGTGAGTATTTCGAGCAAACGCTGGCTGGCATCGCGTTCATGCAGGAAAACCGGCAGCTTTAGCTCGACTGCCAGCGCCAAGTGTTCCTCAAGGACTTTTTCTTGTTGGGGACGAGGTGAAAAATCACGATTAAAGTCGAGTCCGCATTCGCCTACGGCACGCACCCGCTGGTGCCCGAGCAGCGTTTTTAGCTGGCTGGCACTGTCACTGTTCCAACTGCTGGCATCGTGGGGGTGGATACCGGCTGTACTGAACAGTCGGCTTTGGCTTTCATCGTGCTCCTCGCAGAGTTTTATGGCCTGTTCACTTTCAACCAGGCTGGTGCCGGTCAAAAGCAGTTGTGCCACGCCTGCGGCGTAGGCGCGATCGAGAACCGCAGCGCATTGTTCAGCTAGGCTGGGATGGGTGAGATTGACGCCGATGTCAGTGAGCTGCATGGTGCTACCCAGTTGATGTGATCCATAAGAATATCAGAGCTTTGTGTTTTATTAATAAATCCTTATAAAACATTAGCTTGTAAGTTTATTGTGATGTTGCTTGCTAAGTTGTGCTGGCGGAATTCGAGCGACTGTGAGAGTCTCCGCGGCCGTTTACGCAGGCTCGGTTGCTATCAGTTAGTTTCGAGCTGACCAATGGCTAGGCCCTGAGGCGTGTTTGAGCAGGTAGCGAGTCAAAACTGTGAGCCGTTTTAACGCAGCTCGCAATATCAAGCCCAGTAGTTATTTAGCGGTTCCCCGATTGGGTCATTGTCCGGAGTGTTAATGCCACGAGTGTTCCTAGTACTGTGCTTGCTACTGCTGCCTTTTACGGCCGTGGCGCGCGTGGCTGGGCCATTGGAAGTGGCAAAACCCTCGGCGTCGCGTGATTTGGCGAGCATTCGCCGGGCCGCTGAGCTGCGTGTATTGGTCAATCAAAGCCGCAACAGCTCGGGTGAAGTGAAAGGGCAAAGCATCGGCGTCGAGTACCATCGCCTGCGAGCCTTCGAGCAGTACCTCAATCGCAATGCCCATGATGGCCGAGCCATCAAGCTAAAGATCATACCCATGGCCAAGGACCAGCTCCTGGGCGCCTTGCAGCGAGGCGAGGGCGACCTGGTCGCGCCGGGTGAACTGTTGAAGGTGCGCACGGCCTCGGCTGTTACCGCAAGTGGCGCCATACGCCGCAACGTCCAGTTAGTCGTAGTCGGGCGTCAGGGGGATCGACGCTACAAGTACCTGGAGCAGATGTCAGGGCGAAGTGTTGCCCTGCCAGCGGGCAGCGTGGCGGGTGAGGCGATCAATGAAATCAACGTCCGGCTGATCAAGCGCAACAAATCACCGATCGTGATCGAGTGGGTTGATCCGACATTGGCTGTCGAAGATGTTCTGGAAATGGTTCAGGCCGGAATTTTCACCGCCACGGCTGTGGAGTTGCCAATCGCCGAGCGCTGGAGCAAGGTCATGCCCAAGCTGCGGATTGAGCGGCATTTGGTGTTGTCCAATAATGGCGTGATGCGCTGGTACGTGCGTCGCGATGCGCCAATGTTGAGCGCGGCCATTGATCGATTCTTCAACAGCTATCGCGCGCCTGAAGACCAGGATGTTGCATTTCAGCGGATATACCGGCGCCTGTATAAGGTGCACTATCCCTTGGGCCGGGTCGAGCGCAAGCGCCTGGAGCAGGTTCGCCCGGTACTGCAACGCTATGCCAAGCAACTCAATTTCGACTGGCTGGCGTTGGCGGCACTGGCGTTCAAAGAGTCAACCCTCAATCCAAAGGCGCGCGGTAGCGGCGGTGCCACAGGTTTGATGCAGATTACCCCGGTTGCTGCGCGCGCGGTGGGTGTCGGCAATATCACGGTGCTGGATAACAATGTACTGGCCAGCGCCAAGTACCTGGCGATGATTCGCAAATCCTACTTCAACAGTCCAAAGCTCAACGAGCGTGAGCGCATGGCTTTCGTACTTGCTGGCTACAACATGGGGCCTGCACGCGTACAGAGCATGCGAGCCGAGGCCAAGCGCCGCGGCCTGAACCCGAATCAATGGTTCTTTCAGGTTGAGCGCATCGCCATGGAGCAGGTCGGAATGGGCGTTGTCAGCTATGTTAATAGTGTGAATAAGTACTATCTGGCTTATGACCGCGAACGCTACCTGCTGGAGCCTCGCAGCAAAGTCAGCTCAAGGGATTGATCGATTTGTTCGATTTGTTTAATGCTTTTTATGGTTAATTAATATCGAATTAATGGGTTATTATTTGGCTCAACTTAATACCTGACAAGGACTGACAACATGAATGCTCTGATTAAATCCCTAACAACCACCCATGCAGGCTATGGCTTGACAGTACTGCGGGTTATCGTGGGCCTGACCTTTGCTGCCCATGGTTCGCAAAAGTTGTTTGGCTGGTTCGATGGCCCAGGCCTCGAAGGCGTTGGCCAGTGGATGGAAAGCCTGGGCATGACCCCCGGTTATCTGTTTGCATTGCTGGCGGGCAGTGCCGAGTTCTTCGGTGGCCTGGCGTTGATCATTGGCTTGCTGGTTCGTCCGGCGGCGCTGGCTTTGAGCGTGACTATGCTGGTGGCAATTTTCAGCGTACACATCAGCAACGGCTTCTTCATGAGTGCAAATGGCTACGAATTCGCTTTGGCACTGCTGGCAGCCAGTGTTGCTATTTTGATCGAAGGTGCTGGGAAGTTGTCGGTGGATCAGCGCCTTTCCATCTGATCATCCTGACCCGTAAAGCCCGCTACTGCGGGCTTTTTTGTGTGCGATAGTTTTGTTCTACGAATAACTGATTAATCATCAGGTTTTTGTATCGCCTGTATTGACAGCGATAAGCCTGATTCTCTAGGATTCAAACGCGCCGATTTAAACAGCTACTTGCGGGGCGCCGCGGGAATTGCCCAGTGCAACTCTCCGAGAAGACCTTAAAAAGGCTTCGAAATACCGCTAAAGCGCTGGTTCGGTGTCGCCTCTCACCGCTGCCCAGCGGGATTTCTGAGGCGGAGACGCGAGCATGAGTTGCCAACCCTATATTCGCTTAGCCCCGATCACATCCGGGCTCATCAAGCGCAACCCTAAAATCTTACTCGGTGGCGTTCATCAACCCACCTTGCTGCGTTACCTGGACGGCTGGCCACGACGTGGCGGTACATCCCGTGCCTTTTTGATCCAATTCGTCGAACCAAGCGATTGCCTGGCGCGCTTTGCCAGCGACAGTTTCGATATGGCCGTGCTGCCTGCAATAGCGGCCGAGCATCTTGATGAGCGGGTCCATCAATTGGTACGGGTGGCGCGCCAGGGCCTGATCACGCGGCGAATCAAACCCTGATATCAGACGAGGCTAGGGATAGTCGATGGCAACCACGTACCAGGTTTTGTCGCCGGTTGGAGCCTGCACCCTGACTTCAGCATCGAGTGATTTACCGATCAGTGCGCGGGCCAATGGCGAGTCGATGCTGATCATATTTTGCTTCAGGTCGAGCTCATCAGGCCCGACGATACGGTAGCGCGCTTCTTTGCCGTCTTCGTCCTCGACCGTGACCCAAGCGCCAAAATAAACCTTGTCTGGATCGCTGGGGCGGGCGCTGACGACCTTCAGGCTTTCCAGGCGTTTGGTCAGAAAGCGCACTCGGCTGTCGATCTCACGCAGCATTTTTTTGCCGTAGGTGTACTCAGCGTTTTCGGAGCGATCGCCTTGGGCGGCAGCCTCGCTGACGGACTGGGTCACCTGGGGGCGGCGCACATGCCAGAGTTCATGCAGTTCAGCGCGCATGCGGGCTTCGCCTTCAGGTGTAATCAGTGGCGTGCCAGCAGAGCGTGGTGGGCGATAGCGACTCATAAATACCTGTTGTAGACCTTGTCGGCTAAAGGACGCGAGTCTATCAACCCTCGCGCAGCACTGTCAGTGGGCTGGCATTCAAGGCTCTGCGGGTACCGAGTATGCCTGCCGATGCAACCAGCACGGCACCGATCACGGGCAAGACCAGTAGCCAGGGGTGCGGATGCCAGGTTAGATCAAATGCATAGCGGTACAGGAGAAAACTGATCAGTTCGCAGCCCAGCGCTGCGAGTAAGCCACTTGCGGCGCCAAGCAGGCCAAACTCAGTGCGCCGGGCCTTGACCAAGAGCTTGCGTTCAGCACCCAGTGCGCGGAGCAGCGCACCCTGACGAATTCGTTCATCAAGGGTGGCCTGTAAGCCGGCAAATAAAACCGCCAGGCCCGCAGCTAATACAAACAACAGGACAAACTCAATCGCCACGGTGACCTGAGCAACAATGCTGCGCAGTTGAGCGAGTAGGGCGTCTACCTGGAGCAAGGTGACGGCCGGAAACTGGCGAGCAAGCTCAACCAGCTGGCGATCTTGCTGGGGCGGGAGATAAAAGCTGGTCAAGTAGGTGACAGGTAGGTCCTTTAGCGTGCCGGGTTCGAAAATCATGTAGAAGTTTGGCTGGAAACTGTTCCAGTCGACTTTACGCAGGCTGGTCACGCGCACATCGCGGCTAAGCCCGCCAACAACAAAGCTGAGTCGGTCTCCCAGCTTCAACTGCATGCTTTCAGCCAGTTCCGACTCGACTGATACGCCGGGCATGTCTTGTGGCTCGCTCGCGTGCCACCAACTGCCTGCGACCAGCTCATTGTCAGTGGGCAAATCGGCGGCCCAGGTGAGGCTCAGGTCGCGATTAATCGCGCGGTCACCCCGGCTGTCTTTACTGACGATTTGTTGTACCGGCTGATCATTGATTTTGATTAGGCGACCTGGAATAACCGGATATAAATGCGCTGGTTTGGGCGACAGTTCGGCAAGTCGAGCCTCAAAAGCAGCTTTGTGCTCGGGCAGCACGTTCAGGGCAAAGTGGTTGGGAGCATCTTCCGGCAACTGGTCTTGCCAGGTGTCGAGCAGCTCGCCGCGTAGCAGTGCGATCAAGGCCATGGCCAGAATGATAAGGCCGAATGCCAGCGATTGCCCTGCCGCTGCAAGTGGGTAGCGTAGCGTTTGGCCCAAGCCAAGCCGCCAAGGCAATGAGGCCCTGGCCAGCACTCTGCGCAGGCTTTTCAAGCCCAGCAGCAACAGGCCACCGAGCAACAATGCGGCAACCAGGCCACCGCCCAACAAGGCGAAGGTCAATTGCAAGTCGAGGCTCAGGCGCCACATGATCAAGCCCAGGGCAAACAGCGCCGCGCCGTAGACCAGCCATGAACTGGCCGGCACTGGCAGCAAGTCGCGGCGCAGTACCCGCAGCGGTGGAACACGCCCCAGGGCGGCCAGCGGCGGCAGGGCAAAACCTGCAAGTGCAACTAAACCGGTTGCCATGCCTGCCAGTGCGGGACCGAAGCTGGCGGATGGAAGGTCGGGCGGAAGCAGCTCTTTGAGTAAATAGAACAGCCCAAACTGGCTTAACCAGCCGAGCAAGGCGCCAATGAGGCTTGCGCTAAGACCGAGTATGGCCAATTGCAGGCCGAACAGGCTCAGCGCTTGACCGCGAGATAGACCAAGGCAGCGCATCAGTGCGCTGGCATCGAAACGTCGAGCAGCAAAGCGAGTCGCGGAAAGCGCCACGGCAACGCCCGCAAGCAGCACGGCGGCCAGGCTTGCAAGGTTGAGGTAGCGTTCGGCCCGGCCCAGAGCACCGCCAATCTGTCGATTGCTGTCGCGGCTGCCTTCGATTTTCTGGTTGGCTTCGAGCTGCGGTTCGATAAGGTTCTTGTAGGCCGCCAGTTGATCCGGGGTACCGCGCCATAGCTCGCGGTATTTGACCCGGCTGCCTGGCTGCACAATGCCCGTTGCGGCCAAGTCGTCAAGATTCATCAAGACCCGTGGCGTCAGGCTGTAGAAATTACCCGCGCGATCAGGCTCATAAGTCAGTACGTGACTTAGCTTCAAGCTTTTGTTGCCGACATCAATACTGTCGCCGATCTTTAGATTTAACGCTGCAAACAAACGCGCCTCGGCCCAGGCATTGCCGGGTGCTGGGCCGCTGCTCGGTTGCTCGGGGCCGTAGAGCTGGTCCGCGCGCTTGAGTTGGCCACGCAAAGGGTAGGCCTTGTCGACCGCCTTGACACTGGCCAGCTGAATGCCAGCGTCGGTGGCAATCACACTTGAGAACTCCACCGTCTGCGCATGATCGAGCCCCTGCGCTTGACCTTGGCTGATTTGTTCATTTGCTGCCGGTGAGCTGCCGGAAAGAACCATGTCGGCGGCAAGGAATTCGCTGGCGCGCATCAGCATTCCTTCGTTGAGTCGCGCACTGAAGTAGCCGATTGCGGTGCTGGCCGCGACAGCAATGATCAAGGCAAAGAACAGAATGCGCAGCTCACCAGAATGCGATTCGCGCAGCAGTTGGCGCCAGGCCAGGGCTACAAGGCGGGAGCGGGGAAGTTTGGTCATCAAGGTTCTACTGCGTCGATCAAATGACCGCCTTCAAGGCGAATCAGGCGTTGGCAGCGGTGTGCCAGGCGTTCGTCGTGGGTGACCAGGACCAGGGTGGCGCCACGTTCCTGGTTCAGCTCAAACAGCAGGTCACTGATGCGCTGGCTGGTGTGGCTGTCAAGGTTGCCGGTTGGCTCGTCGGCGAACAGCACATCGGGTTCGGCGGCAAATGCACGTGCAATGGCGACCCGTTGTTGTTCACCGCCGGACAGTTGGCGTGGGTAGTGCGTCAGGCGATGACCAAGGCCGACCCGTTCAAGCAGCCCGCGTGCACGCTCTCTGGCATCGCGATGACCTTCGAGTTCAAGCGGCAGCATGACGTTTTCCAACGCATTGAGGCTGTCGAGTAATTGGAAGGACTGGAACACGAAACCTGCATGTTCGGCGCGAACCCGGGCTCGTTGATCCTCATCCATTTCCCCGAGATTGTTCCCGGCCAGCTCGACATTGCCGGTACTCGGCAAGTCGAGCCCGGCGAGCAAACCCAGCAGGGTCGATTTGCCCGAACCGGAGCTGCCGACAATTGCCAGGCTGTCACCTGCATTGAGGTCGAGGCTGAGGGCGTGCAATATGCTCAACTCGCCTTCCGCGCTGGGCACCACTTTGCTGAGATTTCGCGCGGTGAGAATACATGAGCTCATGGAGAATCCAATGCGTACAGGGTTTATCGGCGTTGTCCTGATACTGACGGTGTGGATCAGCAATGCATCTGCAGGGACGATATTGGTTGTTGGCGATAGTATCAGTGCTGCTTTTGGCCTGGATACCCGTCAGGGCTGGGTGAATTTGTTGCAAAAACGCATTACCGAGCAAGGTTATGACATAGAAGTGATCAACGCTTCCATCAGTGGTGATACCAGTGCTGGTGGCGCCGCCCGCTTGCCTGGGTTGCTCAAGGAGCATCAGCCGCAATGGGTGATTCTTGAACTGGGAGGCAATGATGGGCTGCGTGGACAGGCACCGAACCAATTGCAACAAAATCTTGCGGGAATGATTGAACAGGCGCACGAGCAGGGCGCCAAGGTGCTGCTCTTGGGCATGCGCCTGCCGCCTAATTATGGCCAGCGCTACACCCATGCATTTGCCCAGGTCTTTAGTGATCTTGCCGAGCAGAAATCAGTCTCCTTTGTGCCCTTTTTTCTGGAAGGGGTCGGCGGTGTGCCTGGGATGATGCAGGCCGATGGCCTGCATCCCGGGCTTACGGCCCAGCCGATTCTGCTGGAAAACGTCTGGCCTGAGCTGCAACCACTATTAAATAAGCCTGAATGAGTGTTTGAGGCTTTTCTGAGTCCTGTGTTTCGGATAATGTGGCGCCCCCTTCTGGAGCCCTAAATGCCGCGTATTGCCTGGTCTTTGCATGCCTATAAACTGATCGAACCTGATGAGCAGCTGGACTTGTTCGCCTGTCGGGAGGTGCGTGTGCATTTGGTCGAGCGTCAACTTGAGCTGGGCAATTCGGGTGATCGAACGCTATGTGGCGGCTTCCTGCCTTCGCAGCCACGCTGGCAGCCGCTTGAAAAGGACATGTTGCGTGATAAGCGCCTGTGTCCCTTGTGCAGGCAGATACTTGAGGCCCAGCGCCGTGGCGAGCGCTCCATGCTGCTGCTTGACTGAGCGTCGCCAAGCCATGTGCAAAGGCAACCACTGGCCATTCTGGTTGTCACATCCAGTTAGCTGTTGTCGCTGTACGGGGCTCCCTGTGCTCAATGCCGCGGTGTACAATCGAAATGAGTAACGCACGTTTATCAGTCACCTTCTCCAAGGATTTCCGGATGTTGTCGCACGTATCTGCGGTTTCCCGCTGCCTTTCTGTTGCCGCATTGTTGGTCGCAGGATCTGCAAGTGCTCTTGAGTTTCCATTGCCGCCACCAGGCGATGACATTGTTGGTCAGGTTCAGGTGGTCAAGGCCAAGTACGAAGATACCTTTGCTGATCTTGCGACAGCCAGCGACCTCGGTTACTCGGAAATGGTCGCGGCCAACCCGGGTATTGACGCCTGGTTGCCAGGCGAGGGCGCTGAGATCATTCTGCCGACTCGCTTTATCCTGCCGCCAGGTCCGCGCGAAGGCATCGTAATCAACCTTGCCGAATACCGTCTCTATTATTTCCCCAAGGGCAAGGATGTGGTCTACACCTATCCGCTAGGGATCGGTCGTGAAGGCTGGGGTTCGCCAGTTGCCAATGCGCGCATTACTGCCAAGACGCCCAACCCCGCCTGGTACCCACCAAAATCAATACGCGCAGAACATGCCGCGGATGGCGATCCTTTGCCATCGGTGGTACCGCCAGGTCCTGATAATCCGCTGGGCCCGTATAAAATGGCGCTCTCGGTTCCGGGTTACCTGATTCATGGCTCCAACAAGAAATTCGGCATTGGCATGCGTGTCAGCCATGGTTGCTTCCGCATGTTCAATCAGAATGTGTTGGAACTGGCGGCCATGACTTCGGTAGGCACCTCGGTACGTATTATCAACCAGCCCTACAAGTTCGGTCGCAGTAATGGTCGGGTGTACCTGGAGGCGCATGAGCCCCTGGACGACGAGGGCAAGGTATCGGTTATCGACAAGCACACCGCAGTGATCAATACATTGCTCAAGCAGGATGAGTTTGCCAACTTCCGTTTGGACTGGGAGGTGGTGCGTGAAGTTGTGGCGGCGCAAGATGGCTTGCCCGTCGAGATTGCCACCGAGCAGAGTGCGCCAATCAATAATGAACAGATCAGTAATCCGTTCTGATTAGGTGGCTGTGTTGAAGCAACCCGTCGCGTGAAACCGGCGGGTTTTTATTTGCACTTGCAAAACCATCGACAAAAAAAAGCCGGCCCATAATGGGCCGGCTTTCTTTAGCCTGAAGGCTATTACTTGCGGCTGGCTTTATCCAGCATACGCAGAGCACGCTCATTAGCTTCGTCAGCAGTTTGCTGAGCTTTCTGAGCAGCAGCCATAGCTTCGTCAGCCTTGCGGTAGGCTTCATCAGCACGGGCTTGCGAACGTGCAGCAGCGTCTTCAGTAGCAGTCAGACGAGCTTCAGTTTCTTTAGACATGCTGCTGCAACCAGTAGCCAATACTGCGGCCAAAGCCAGAGCAGACAATTTCAGGACGTTGTTCATTGTGTTCCCCTAAATGTGGAGTTTTTCCATAAAAGCAATTCCCCAGTTATGGGGGATTAGCCGGCGTACATACTACTCATAACCTGTAGTAAGTAAACTGACAAAGTGCAAGTCTAGCCTGTTTTTTTGCGTTTACTCCAACAATGTGTTTGACGCTTACATCCGTTGTATAAAAAACATACAATCCGCTTGTGGCAAGGCTTCGACAGTGCCCGGCGGTATAAGCTCATTGGCACTCGACGGGCACTCTTAACCGACCACGCTAGGGCTACATTAGTTCACTGAACTGTCATCTAAAAAACAAAAAAGGCAGGGGCTATGCTGGGTAATTTAGGCTTGTTGGTTGCATTGGGGTTACTAATATTCATGGCCTTGCGCGGCGTGAATATATTTATCGCTACGTTATGCAGTTCGATAATAGTTGCGCTCACAAACGACTTGTTAGTGCCCCAGGCGCTGCTCGAGTACTTTCCGTTCGGGCCCCTGGGTGCATTCACCTTTGCCGGTAAATTCTTTGTGCTGTTTCTGTGCGGAGCCATCTTTGGCAAGGCAATGGCTGCCAGCCAGGCGGCCAGCAGCATCGCACAAGCGATCACCGGCTGGCTGGGCGTCAAGCGCACATTATGGGTAACCATGCTGGTATGCGCACTTTTGACCTACGGCGGTGTTGTGGTGTTCGTCGTGATTTTTACCATGTACCCGCTGGGCATAGGTTTGATGCGTGAAGCCAATCTGCCCAAGCGTCTGTTTTGCGCGGCTACTGCCCTGGGAGCCGGTACTTTCACCATGACCGCTTTGCCGGGCACCCCCTCGATTCACAACGTTATCGCCGCCAATGCCTTGGGAACGGATCTGTTTGCAGGGGCCTGGATTGGAGTTGTCGCCTCGGTGATCATGGTTACACTGGGCATGCTTTATGTGCAGCGTGAGTGGCGGCTGGCTATTGCCAGGGGCGAGGGGTTCGAGTCCAACGCCCAGGATGAACGCATGCAGCAAATCGCAGGAACACCAGGAGCAGGACCTCACTGGGCCTTGGCACTGGTGCCTATCGCCGTGGTGCTCGGGGTGATTTTGTTGCCACGCCTGTTGATGGCTGCCGGAGTCGATGCAGGGGCGGGCGGAGCGCTTGCCGGCTTGCTGCAGTTTAGCCTGCAGCAGCCGATTCTCTGGCCGAGCCTGGCACTGGTCATTGCTACTGCAACTGCCATCATCTTGTTTGCCGGGTTGCGCCGTAACACGCTCGGGATATTGGGGCAGGGGGCAGATGATTCGATCATGCCGCTACTTAATACGGCCGCAGTGATTGGCTTTGGTGGCGTGGTGACTCACACCGCAGGTTTCATGCAGTTTTCGCAGTGGGTGTTATCCCTTGACTTGCCGCCGTTGTTGTCGGTTTTTGCCTCGGTCAGCGTGGTCTCGGCAATTGTGGGGTCGTCTTCTGGCGGCTTGCAGATTTTCATGCAAAGCCTGGCGCCAAGGTATCTGGACATGGGCGTCGAGCCGGAGGTCTTGCACCGTATCGCCAATATATCTGCGGGTGGGCTGGACTCGTTGCCGCATTGCGGTGCGGTGATTGCCATGTTGATGATCATGGGCCTGACCCACAAAAACGCCTACAAAGACATTTTTGTCGTCACAGTGGTGGTCCCCGTCATTGCGGTATTGATCTGCATCGGCATCATAAGTGTGCTGTAAGTCCCTGATTTAAACCATTTGCTTGCTAATATGCGGTGATATTGGATTGATGGCCAGGGGCGGGATGGTTATGGGAAAGCTGATCAAGTGGGGCGTGCTGTCTATTTTGCTGGTGGCGATAATTGTCAAGTTATCGCTGTACCTCTCCGTTCGCTCGATCATGAACGATGCCAGGGATCGTTTGGCACCGATTGTTGATATCAGCTATGGCGGTATCACGTCTTCATTCGATGGCCGTGTCGGGCTTGAGGATGTATCCATCCGCATACCCGCTGCTGGCGATAAGTTGCAAATTGCCCACGCAGAGCTGAAGTTCAATGGTCTTTCTGAGTTGTTGCGTTTCAAGGAACGCCTGGCAGAGCGCAAGGTTCCCGAGCAACTGGCGGTCAGCATCAAGGGCCTGTCGGTCGATGTGTTTGGCCCGCTTGCTCAGGCGTTTTACCAGCCACCGGCGCAAACCGATATCTACAGTGCCTTGAGTGATGTGGCCTGTGGTGATGTAAAGCATATTGGTGCCAATGAGTTGCTTGATATGGGGTATCGCACCCTTGAAACCGATGGGGAGTTTTCCTATCTGTTCGAGCCATCCGCGCAGAAACTGACTTTCCACCTGGATTCAGATACGCGCGAGATGGGGGCAATGCAGGTCAGCCTGTCGTTGGCGAATATGTCTGATAACCCGGCGGATATTCGCAATAACCCCCCGCGGATCAAACGCCTGAGTGTCGAGTTGAGTGACAACGAGTACCAGCGCAAAGTGCAGACCTACTGTGCCGCCAAGATGGGCTTGACGCCTGAGGCCTATCGAAAGGTTGCCATTGCCAAGGTCGATCAGTCCTTGCGCCATCAACGTGTTGCGCTCAACCAGTCGCTGCTCGATGCATACGCCCGCTACCTGGCCGACCCGCAATCACTGCGAGTCGAGCTGGAGCCAACGGAGGGTATGGTCTGGGATGGCCTGCAGTTCTTTGAGGCCAAGGATGCATTAAGCATGATGCGGCCAACGGTTATTGTTAACCAATCGCTGGTCAAGGATGTTGGCTTTGAATGGGTTGACCCG
Source organism: Pseudomonas sp. S9 (assembly GCF_000222125.1). NCBI lineage: Bacteria > Pseudomonadati > Pseudomonadota > Gammaproteobacteria > Pseudomonadales > Pseudomonadaceae > Pseudomonas > Pseudomonas sp. S9. The sequence goes on from NZ_AFFX01000001.1 coordinate 589,243, forward strand.
GTTGCGCTGAAGGTCGCTGCTGCAGACAAGGCCGCGCTGGCCAATGTAGTATCGACAGAGCCTGTTCTGGTTTCGTCAGGTTTCGTGCATGTTGATGCCTTGCCTGATTATATTGGTAGGCGTATGCGTTTTATCACTTATGATGGGATGTATTATCAAGGTGTCTTGACCCGGGTCGCGAACCAAAAGGCCTACCTGACCGTCCAAGGTGGCAACGGCACAGCACAAATGTCGCTACGCCTGAGAAAGATTGATAAGGTTCGGGTTGAGCAGTAATCCTATTGAGGAGTAGTAATGAGCGAGGCGTTGTCCATTCATCATGACCAGGCTGGTCACCAATTCGAAATCACAGTGGATGGTGATCGTGCCTACTTGGCCTATATGGACCTGGGCAAGCAAACCTTGGACATCTATCGTACCTTTGTGCCCAACAGCCTGCGCGGGCGCGGCATTGCGGCGCAACTAACCGAGCATGCGCTGCAATATGCCGAGCGCATGGGGTACACGGTGATTCCGTCATGCTCCTATGTCGAGCGCTACATGGAGCGTCAACAGCGCTTGAGCAACAACTGATTTTCGATCCAGATCAGCACTCACAAAAAAGCCGGGATTTCCCGGCTTTTTGCACTGCATCCAGACATGGCGCAGCAACTGTATACATGGTTGCAGCGGTGTAACTGCAACCATGTATAGGTCTGGAACCTAGCCGCGCTGGCGCTTGGGTAGCACATCCTTGAGTTTGGCGTGCATATTGCGCAGGGTCTTCTCCGTGCTTTCCCAGTCGATACAGGCATCGGTAATAGATACACCGTATTTGAGCTGTGACAAGTCTTTGGGGATCGACTGGTTGCCCCAGCCCAGGTGGCTCTCGACCATAAGGCCAACGATGGATTGGTTGCCTTCGAGAATCTGGTTGGCCACGTTGTCCATCACCAAGGGTTGTAGCGCCGGGTCCTTGTTGGAGTTGGCGTGACTGCAATCGACCATGATGTTGGGTGTAATGCCTGCTTTGCTTAGTTCTTGCTCGCAGACTGCAACGCTAACCGAGTCATAGTTGGGCTTGCCGTTACCGCCGCGCAATACAACGTGGCCATAGGCATTGCCTTTGGTGGTGACGATCGATACGCCACCTTCCTGGTTGATGCCGAGGAAGCGGTGAGGGCTTGAAACCGACTGCAGGGCGTTGATCGCAACAGTCAGGCCGCCATCGGTACCATTCTTGAAACCGACCGCTGAAGACAGGCCCGAGGCCATTTCCCGGTGGGTCTGGGATTCGGTGGTGCGAGCCCCGATGGCTGACCAGCTGATCAGGTCCTGCAGGTACTGGGGCGAAATAGGGTCCAGCGCTTCGGTTGCTGTCGGCAAGCCCATCTCGGCCAGGTCGCGCAGCAGGGTGCGGCCAATGTGCAAGCCATCCTGGATCTTGAATGAGTCATCCAGATATGGATCGTTGATCAAGCCTTTCCAGCCCACTGTGGTGCGCGGCTTCTCAAAATAAACGCGCATGACCAGATACAGGGTGTCTGAGACTTCAGCCGCCAGTACTTTCAGGCGTTCGGCATACTCATGGGCCGCTTTAATGTCGTGAATAGAGCAGGGGCCGACAACAATAAACAAACGATGGTCCTTACCATCAAGAATGTTACGCACTACTTCACGGCCAGAGGCGACAGTGCGCAATGCGGCTTCGGTCAGCGGAATTTCACGCTTGAGTTGTTCGGGGGTGATGAGCGTTTCGTTGGAGGCAACGTTAAGGTCATCAATCGGTAAATCAGCCATCGTGCTATTCATCAGTCAGATTCGTCAGGTCACGGGTGCCGGCCGCCAGCGTTCCCCGTGTGGCGGAGCACAGCAATAATGAGCACAGCGGGGAAACAGAACCTTATCGCGTAACAGGCAGACTCGACAATGGTTGAACGCAATTGTGCTGCGGATTAATCGCGACTCTGGCAAATTAAACCGTAAACAGGGGCTTTATTGGCAAAACCAGCTGTCAGCAGCGGTGCGGCTGGCATGGCAACAGAACGCAGGATTGGAGATTGATCCGCTCAATAGTCGCCTGCGCCTTGTTTTGACTGTTTCATTTGCCGGCGGTGTTTGCAGTTAAGGGTGGCAGTTTTTATGATCGGCTGAGTTGTCGTTTACGCGCAGATGATCTGCGCCTTGCTTTGGATGCGGCCCATTCGCGTCCCGCTGAGGAGTTTCCTTGATGTCCAGCACACCACGTCCACGTATAGGCATTATCGGTACCGGCGCAATTGGCGGCTTTTATGGCCTGATGCTCGCCCGAGCAGGCTTTGATGTTCATTTCCTGCTGCGCAGCGAGTATGGCGCTGTTGTTGAAAATGGCATCCATCTCAACAGTGCTGTGCATGGCGCGTTGACGCTCAATCCGGTGCAGGCATATAGCAATGCAGCGGATATGCCGCGTTGTGACTGGTTGCTGGTCGGAGCTAAAACCACCAGTAATGCCGCATTGGTGCCTGCCATAACCCAGGCGGCTGCAGATGGTGCGAAAATCCTGTTATTGCAAAACGGTCTAGGGGTTGAAGATGAGCTGCGGCCTTTACTGCCCGACAACCTGCATTTACTCGGTGGCTTGTGTTTGATTTGTGTGCATCGTGCCCAGGCAGGCGTCATTGAGCATCAGGCATTGGGCACGGTGAACCTGGGTTATCACTCAGGTCCGGCCTCGGACCAAGAGCGTGAGCAGATCACAGCAGCCGGGGCGGCGATGTTCAATCTGGCTGGCATTGACTCAACGGTCGCGGCCGAACTGGGTCAGGCGCGCTGGCAAAAGCTGGTGTGGAACGTGCCATACAACGGTTTGTCGGTTCTACTTGACTCAGGCACCAGCGGCCTCATGGCTAGCCAGAGCAGCCGTGAACTGATCGCTGCAATCATGGGTGAAGTGGTCGCCGGTGCGGGGGCTTGTGGTTATCAAATCCCTGCTGATTTTGCCGCGAAGATGCTCAAGGCAACTGAGCGCATGCCGGATTACCTGCCCAGCATGTATCACGACCATGCCCACAAGCGCCCACTTGAGCTAAAGGCTATCTATGCCGCGCCGCTCGCCGCCGCAGCCGCTGCCGGATGTTCCATGCCGCGCATTGAGGCGTTGTATCAGGCCCTGCAGTTTATTGACCAGCGCAATTCCCAGGAGTGAGAACACTATGAGCAAGGTACTGGGCGACAAATTGGTCCTGGCGATTTCGTCCAGTGCATTGTTCGATCTGCGTGAAAGTCATCAGGTCTATGTTGGCGAGGGCGTTGCGGCTTATCGCCAGTATCAGATTGATCACGAAGACGAAATACTCATGCCGGGCGATGCCTTTGCGCTCGTAGAAAAGCTGCTCGCCCTCAACCAGACCCTGGGCCAGCAAAGGGTCGAGGTGATCCTGGTTTCACGTAACAGTGCCGATACAGGCCTGCGCGCATTCAATTCGATCCAGCATTACGGGCTGGGAATTTCACGGGCAGCCTTTGTCGGCGGTCGCAGTCCAGACCCTTATCTAGCGGCCTTTGGTTGCCATCTGTTCTTATCCACCCACGCCGAAGATGTGCGCAGCGCGCTGCGTGCCGGTTTTGGTGCCGCCACTATTCTTTCCGGTGGCAGTCGGCGAGAAGCCAGCAATGAATTGCGAATTGCCTTCGATGGTGATGCGGTTTTGTTCTCTGATGAGTCCGAACGTGTCTATCAGTCCGGTGGGCTTGAGGCGTTTCAGAGTCATGAGAAGCAATCCGCCCGGGAGTTGCTCGGTGGTGGGCCGTTCAAACCATTCCTGGCCGCCCTGCACAAGCTACAGCAAGAGTTCGCTGAAGAGTCATGCCCCATTCGCACTGCATTGGTTACAGCGCGTTCTGCGCCAGCTCACGAGCGTGTCATCCGAACCTTGCGCGAGTGGAATATCCGTCTGGATGAGTCGTTTTTCCTTGGTGGGTTGGATAAGTCGTCGATTCTCGACACCTTCGGCGCTGATGTATTTTTCGACGACCAGGCCAGTCACTGCGAAAAGGCCAGGGCAGTGGTCGCCACCGGGCATGTTCCCCATGGCGTAAGCAACGAGTTGCAGCCGATCAAGGGGTGAAGGCCCCCGTTTGCGTGGGCATTGAAAGGCTTGCCCCGATTTCCGCTGATCTTATTTAGGCGCGCTTTTAAATTGACATGCTGGCCGCACTGCTAAGCTCAAGTAGGACCCGTCATGCGGGTACAAGGAGCCAGCATGATCCGAACTATTCTTTATGCCACAGACCTTGGGCTCTATGCGCCGTATGTATTGCAGCATGCGTTAGCCATGACCCGGGCGTTCAATGCCAGCTTGTATGTGATCCATGCTGTTGAGCCCATGGGGTTGTTTGCAGAATCAGTACTTAAAACCTATCTCGACGAGGAGCATTTGAAAACGCTTCGCCACAAAGGCCTGGAGACGGTCATGGCGGGAATCGAGGCGAGAGTCCTGGAGGGCTTCAAGGATGAAATCGCCGACTCTCCGGACGACCTTGCGTTGATTCGAGCCGTGCGCGTAGTGCAGGGCGATCCGCCGCAGGTGATATTGGCTCAAGCACAGAAACTAGAAGTGGATTTGTTAGTCATAGGCAGTCATAGCCACGGAACAGATCTGGATATTCCAATGGGACGAACTGCGACACGACTTTTACAGCTCGCAGAGGTGCCGATCTACCTGGTGCCGATGCTGCAGCATCGCAGCCGTGGGGATGCCGGGATTATTTTCTGAATGGGCGCTTGACGATTAAAGCTGCAACTTTAAAAAAATCGTCTAAATTGAACGATTGAACCGTTCTTATGGTTATATGAGAGAGCCGAAACTAGCACGGCGCTTATCTGCTTTGAGGGATAGTTATGAAGCTCCAGCAATTGCGCTACATCTGGGAAGTTGCGCACCACGATCTCAACGTGTCTGCTACTGCACAGAGTCTATACACATCACAGCCGGGCATCAGTAAGCAGATTCGTCTATTGGAGGATGAGCTGGGGGTCGAAGTCTTCGCGCGTAGCGGTAAGCATCTGACGCGCGTTACGCCAGCAGGTGAGCGGATTATCACCACCGCCGGAGAAATCCTGCGCAAGGTCGAAAGCATCAAGCAGATCGCCCAAGAGTTTTCCAACGAGAAGAAGGGCACCCTATCAATTGCCACCACCCATACCCAGGCGCGTTATGCCTTGCCTAAGGTGATCAGTGGTTTTATCAAGCAATACCCGGACGTATCACTGCATATGCACCAAGGGACACCCTTGCAGATTGCCGAAATGGCCGCTGATGGCACCGTCGATTTCGCCATCGCGACAGAGGGGCTTGAGCTATTCAATGATCTGGTAATGATGCCGTGCTATCGCTGGAACCGCTGCGTGGTTGTCCCACAAGGCCATCCGCTGACTAAGCTGCCCAAGCTGACGCTGGAAGCCTTGGCTGAGTATTCGATTGTCACCTACGTCTTTGGCTTCACCGGACGTTCCAAACTTGATGAGGCCTTTAGCCATCGGGGGCTGACGCCCAAGGTTGTGTTTACCGCAGCCGATGCCGACGTGATCAAAACCTACGTGCGTCTGGGGCTGGGGGTTGGCATTGTCGCGGAAATGGCTGTGGATCCAGCACTCGATCCAGACTTGGTCGTACTTGATGCCAGCGAGTTGTTCGAGGCGAGCGTGACCAAGATCGGTTTCCGGCGCGGTACATTCCTGCGCGGGTTTATGTGCGACTTTATCGAGAAGTTCGCCCCACACCTGACTCGCGAGGTCTTGGCCAAGGCGGTGCAATGCCATAACAAGTCCGAGCTTGAGGAGTTGTTCGAGGGCGTTGAGTTACCGACCTACTGATCTTCTGCGATAACAAAAAAACCGGCACTTGCCGGTTTTTTTGGATGCAGCAAAAATTCGCCAGAACGGATCAAATTTTGCTGATGATGTTGCCTGAGTGCAGGCCGCACTCTTTTTGCGTTGCTTCTTCCCACCACCAACGACCTTCACGCTCGTGCTGGTTGGGAAGTACAGGGCGGGTGCAGGGTTCACAGCCAATGCTGATGAAGCCGCGCTCGTGCAAGGCGTTGTAAGGCAGCTCAAGTGCACGAATGTAGTTCCAGACCTCTTCGCTGGTCATCTGCGCCAAAGGGTTGAACTTGTAGAGCGGGCGATCAGCCGGGGAAAAGGCGCTGTCAATCTCAAGTACAGCGACTTCACTGCGTGTGCTCGGGCTTTGATCGCGGCGCTGTCCGGTTGCCCAGGCTTTAACCGTCGAGAGCTTGCGTCTTAATGGCGCAGTTTTACGAATACCGCAGCATTCGGAGTGCCCATCCTTGTAGAAGCTGAACAGGCCTTTTTCTTTGACCATTGGCTCAAGCGCGGCCGGGTCAGGCGAGAGTATGTCAATGCTGATGCCGTAATGCTCGCGAACCTGATCGATAAAGCGATAGGTCTCAGGATGCAAGCGTCCCGTGTCGAGACTGAAGACCTTAACGCCTTTGTTGATCTTCCAGGCCATATCCACCAGTACAACATCTTCGGCACCGCTGAACGAAATCCACAACTCATCGCCAAAGTGTTCGAAGGCCAGTTTGAGAATTTCCTGCGGTGATTTTGTGGCGTAGGCTGCCGCTGTTTCAGCTACATCAAATGGGTGGCTCATCAGGGATTATTCCTAATTATCATGGCGCTTGGCGCTTTGTAGCGGCGATGGTAACAAATCGTGGATATGCCGCTAAATAACCAACTGCCATTGCGACTGATGGTTTTGTGCATATAGCGGCGCGTTGCTTCGTGTATGGGGAGCCGTTAGAGTGCCGTCTTCTATAAAAATACAGCTAGGAGTGTCCTGTGGAAATCGCTTGTCTCGACCTTGAAGGCGTGTTGGTACCTGAGATATGGATCGCTTTTGCGGAAAAAACCGGTATCGAGTCGCTGAAGGCGACAACCCGCGATATTCCTGACTACGACGTGTTGATGCAGCAGCGCCTGCGCATCCTTGATGAGCATGGACTAAAACTGGCGGACATTCAGGAGGTGATTGCGACGCTAAAGCCTCTCGATGGCGCGGTGGAGTTTGTCGACTGGTTGCGTGAGCGGTTCCAGGTCATCATCTTGTCGGATACTTTCTACGAATTCTCGCAGCCCTTGATGCGCCAACTGGGCTTCCCGACCTTGCTTTGCCACAAGCTGGTCACCGATGAAACTGATCGCGTGGTCGGTTACCAGTTGCGTCAGAAAGACCCGAAACGCCAGTCGGTCATTGCGCTGAAAAGCCTTTACTACCGGATCATTGCCGCGGGTGATTCATATAATGATACGACCATGCTCAGCGAGGCACATGCCGGCATCTTGTTCCATGCGCCCGACAATGTGATTCGTGAGTTTCCGCAGTTCCCGGCCGTGCATAGCTATGAGGATTTGAAGCGCGAGTTTCTCAAGGCTTCAAATCGACAGCTTAGCCTCTAACTTGGTTCGACACCTGAAAGGCGCGCACAAGGCGGGTTTTTCAGGTGCCGGCTGATGCTGGCTGGCCAAGCTGCTCGAGAGTGCGCAGCAGGACGTCGACCTTGGTCAGGGACTCTTGATACTCAGCCTGCCATTGCGAGTCTGCAACTATCCCACCGCCACCCCAGCAAGTGATTGTGCCGTCCTTGGCCAGCAGGCTGCGAATGGTGATCGAGCTGTCCATTTCACCGCGAATATCCAGATAAAACAGCGAGCCGCAATAAAGTCCGCGGCGGGTGTCTTCCAGTTCGTCAATGATTTGCATGGCGCGAATTTTCGGAGCGCCGGTAATCGAACCGCCAGGAAAGCTACAGGCAAGCAAGTCGAGCGGGTCCTTGTCATCCGCGAGTTGCCCGGTGACTGCGCTGACCAGGTGATGAACATTGGGATAGCTTTCAAGGGCAAACAGCTCGGGCACCTGGACCGAGCCTGTTCGGCAGCAGCGTCCAAGATCGTTGCGCAGCAGGTCGACAATCATCAGATTCTCAGCCTGATCCTTGGCACTGTGCAGTAGTTCTTCTGCTTGAGCTGCATCCTTGTCCGGGTCGATATCCCGTGGTCGCGTGCCCTTGATGGGGCGAGTCTCAACCCGGCCCTGGCTGACGCGCATAAAACGCTCAGGAGACAGGCTAATGATCGCCGCATCGCCAGGCAAGGCTTGAAAACCGGAAAATGGTGTTGGGCAGGCTGCTCGCAACGCTTGATAAGCAACCCAGGGATCACCCTGGTATTGGGCCTGGAATCGCTGTGCAAAATTGACCTGATAGCAATCGCCAGCCTGGATATAGGCTTGGATTTTCTCTACGGCCTGTTGGTATTTTCCTTCGCTGATGCCGGCTTGAAATCGACTGGCAAGACGGAAGGTATCCGAGCGCGGGCTGGCCGCGGACTCAAACAGGTCGATCAGCCTGCGCCGTTCGCTGGGACTGACCTGCGGATGGAATACAAGTTGTGTAGTGAGCAACTGGTGGTCGCTGATCAGTGCCCATGAATATAAACCCACGCGCGCGTCGGGTAATTTCAAGTCGTCTGCCGCATGGCTGGGAATCGTTTCCAGGCGCCGGCCAAAGTCATAGCCAAAGTAGCCGATCAAGCCGCCAGCGAATGGCAGGTGCAGATCTTTAGGAATGTCTTGGACACTCAGGGTGTCGCTGGCAACACGCAACCTTTGTAGGAAATCTTTGGCCGATTCATCAGAGAACGGTGACATTTCAGCCAATGGCCAAGCGCTCATAAGATCATAGCGTCCATGTAGCGCTACGGGCCTGCCTGTGTCCAGGAGTATGGCGCCGGGAGCACTCCTGAGGCGGCCGAAATATGCATCTGGGCTGGCATGATAGGGTAAGGCATGAACCTGGAAAGATGGCATACGTAGCGTTCAGACAAGCGTGGACACCTATTGTAAGGTGCCAGCGCTGCTGGGCCTATAGGCTTTGCTTGATTTGCGCGCTAATAGATTGCTGGTTAGTGTTAGCTTATCCAAGGAAGTGAACATTGTAACGGTGTATGAATCACAGGGATCGGGTCATGGATGACATGAATGAAGTGCTAGATCAGCCTGCGGATTACAATCTGACATCAGAAGTAGTTCCAGTACAGGTTTCGGAGCGTTATTTCTTAAGACCGACTGTTCAATCAGAACTCGCAGCACTGCCAGAGCGCTTGATTCTGCTCGTGGCGCCCGCTGGTTTTGGCAAGACCACCGAGTTGGCAGTGCTTGCCAATAAACGCGTTGAGCAGGGGCAATGTGTCGCTTGGTTGACCTTGACTGCGGAATCGAACACCTCCCTGATTTTTTTCCAGCAACTTGCCCATACCCTGGAGAGCGTTCAAGCCAGTCTTGGGGATTTTGACTCTGCGCTTACCGACAATTCTGCCTGTTTGGACACATTACAGGTCATGGAATTGGTTTTAGGAAATATCCTACGGATGCGTAAGTCGCTGTTGCTGGTGCTGGATGACTTCGAGGCTATTTCAAACCCCGACCTGCTTAGCGCAATCGATAGGCTGATTAACTATGCGCCCGATGGGTTTACGCTGGCTATAGGATCACGGATCAAACCGAAACTGAGCCTGGCCACTTGGCGGGCAAAGGGTTACCTGGTCGAGATTGGCGAGCGTGAGTTGCGTTTGAGCGAGGACGACACCCGGGTTTACCTGCAACTACATGGGCTCAATGTCGAGCCTCTCTCACTCAAGAAAATCTACAGTTATACGGAAGGCTGGATGACCGGCGTCTTGCAGGTCATCAAGTGGCTCAAGTCAACGCCCCAAAAGCCGGATGCGTTGCTTGAGTATCAGGAAGATCATACCTCGGTGGGTAAATACCTGTCCGATGCGGTGTTCGAAGGACTGCCTGTCGAGCGCCAAGACGCACTTCTCAACATGAGTGTGGTGCACCGCTTTAATGGCAGCCTGGTCCAGGCACTCACCGGTTGCGATAACGGGCAGCAATTGCTGGAAGACCTGGAGGTGATGCAGCTCTTCCTGGTGCCACTGGACAGCGATCGCCGATGGTTTCGATTCCACCGTTTTTTCGCTGAGTTCCTTCGCGCACGTCTGAAGCAGCAAGACCCTGAGCGTTTCAAGCAGATTCATTTCAACGCCAGTTTGTGGTTTACCAACAATCACATGCAAAACTTTGCGATCGAGCATGCCTACCATGCACAAGACGTGGAGTTGCTTGCCGCACTGGTTGATGGCTGTGGCCTGAGTCTGATCAACCGCGGCCAACTGAGTCTCGTGCATAAGTGGCGCCAACATGTGCCGGATGATATTGCGGTCAAATATCCTGTGCTGGTGCTTACGGATCTGTGGGTGCGCGTGGTCGATCTGGGGCTGGACGAAGCGAATCGAGCGCTAGATGATCTACTTCTGCGCTGGGGGGATAGTGATTCAAAAGCGCAGTTGACGGACAGTATGCTGGCTGCGTTGGCAATCAAATCGTTGATCGCATTGCAAAAGGATGATTTGCGCACATGCGTCAAGTTGGCGCGGCGTGTTGAGCTTCAATTAGGCTCGAGAACCGCTTTTCTTGAAGTCGCGATGCTAGTCATTGGTGCTTTTGCGAACGTCATGATGGGATGGCATGACGCCGCGCGCAAGTTGTTGACCCTGGCCAATCAGAGAAATCACTTCCTCGATGGTAATTATCTGCAAATGCAGCTTATCAACGTCGAGGTGATGTTGCTGCTTGAGCAAGGCAAGATCAAGCAGGCAGAGTTGCTCTTTGAGCGCTTGCGCGAACGTACGACTTCCTGGTTTAACGAAAAATCCAAAGCTACCGTCTTGCCGAAAATCACCCAGTGCCTGATTGCTTATCAGCAGGGACGGTTTGAAGGGGTGGCAAGCCTTCTGAAGCGCATGCTGTCAATCGTGGATGTCATCAGTCCGGTGGACCTTTGTGCCCAGGGCACACTTTGCCTGGCGCACCTCCAGTACATGCAAGGCAATACCAAGGAAGCCCATTCGACACTGATCTATATCCAGAACCTGGCCGCACGCAACAAGGCCTGGCGCTTCTATGCGCAGGCAGTCGGCTATGAAATTTTACGAACCCTGCAAGAGGCTGGTGACGACCGAACCAAGCGTGCGGAACAGCGCTTGAAGAGTATCAACTGGAATGAATTAGCATCCAACTATGCCCACATGCGTTTGAACCCAGTGCTTTGGGTTCAAGGCTTGTCACGAACACGCTTGCAACAGGCGCGTGGCCACTACAGCGAGGCCATACATGAAATTCTGCAACTGCGTGGAATGCTGCAGGACGACTGGGAAGGGCTCGAACATATTCGCCTGGATCTCCTGGCTGCCCATAGCTATCAGCAACTGGGCTATCAGGAACGCTCGCAGAGCCTGCTTGTACAGTGCTTGATTGCGGCTGAACGAGAAGAAGTGCGCAGCCTTTTTCTAGAAGAAGGTGAGCCTATCCGCAACATGCTTCATCAGCTCGAGATGGCCGAACGTCAACCGGCACTGCAAAATTTTATCCGCAGCCTCTTGGCTCTTTGGCCAGGACAGTCTGCTCAGCGTCAACTTGAGGTCATTGAGGAAGAGCTGACTGAGCGTGAGCAGGAGGTGATCAGGCTCGCGGCACAAGGCATGTCCAACAATGATATTGGTCAGCAATTGAACCTCGCACTGGGTACCGTCAAATGGCACCTTCATAATATTTACGAGAAGCTCAAGGTACGTAACCGCACCCAAGCGATAAGGCGTGCTCGCGAGCTGGGGATGCTGGGATCATGAGTCGTCAAAATGAATTAACTTCGCAAGATTTTAACCTGCTGTCGTGCAAGCTCGTGCCAGAGAATTTCAGTACAGCTCAATTAATGCCACGCACAGCGTTGATCGACAAAATGTATCGCCAGCGTAAAAAGCATTTGATGGTCTTGAATGCTCCTGCTGGCTACGGCAAGAGCGCTGTGCTGGCCGAGTACAGGCAGCGGTTGCTGGCCGAGGGAGCAAAGGTCGCCTGGTTGACATGCGATGCCCTGGATGTTGACCTGAAGCGGCTGTTGCGTTATTTGGGGGAGGCGATTGCTATTCAATCTCCTGGATTTGCTGAGCCCATGAAGCAACTGCTGGAAGGTGGTGAGGTGCTGGAGGAGCACCAACTGCTGGAGCGGTTTGTCGATGGCTTGAAGCAAATCGACGGTGACCTCTATGTGATGATGGATGACTTTCATTGTATCCGTGATTGCAGCTTCTCAGGTTTGGTCGGGCGGGCGCTCAACCAATTGCCCAGCCACATTCGCTTCGTGATCAGTACACGATTCAAGGTTGGAATTTTCTGTGCTGCTGCTCAGGGAGATGCTACATGCTGGTTTGGCGTTGATGACCTGCGCTTCAGTCAGGATGAAGTGCGTGAGTATTATCGTAATATCAAGTCAATCCAAGCCAGTGATGCAGATATTGCCAAGGTTTGTACGCAAACCGAAGGCTGGATAACCGCGCTTCATCTTGCTTCGCTTATTGTTCCAAGTCTGAGTCGACGATTCACGCCAACATCGAGCATGCCGGGTACTGAGCGCAACCTTGCGGACTATTTCAGCGAGGATGTGCTTGTTGGTTTACCGAGTGAAATACAGCATTTCCTGAATGTTACATCGGTGCTTGATGAGTTCAATGCCGAGCTTTGCAATGCATTGACCGGTCGCGAGGATGCACAAAAAAACCTGCGTTACCTATGTGATGAACAACTGTTTATTGTCGAGGCTGAGCGTCAGGATGGCTGGTATCGATATCATCCATTATTCGCAGAATTTCTACAGCGTAGGCTGCTTAAAGCTGAGGATCCAACTCATTTATTGCATGCTGCAGCGCATTGGTGCGAGGCAAGAGGCCTGTTCGAGAAAGCCATCAAATATGCTGTTCATTCGCATGACTATGCATTCGCGGCTCAGTTGCTTGAGACCTATGACTGGAAAGTGATTGCCGAGGAAAAGATTTATCAGGTTTTGGGGTGTTTGCAGGATATCCCTACCGAAGTCATTCAAGAGCATTGCGTTTTTCAAATATTTTTCGCGTGGCAGTTGGCATTCGAACAAAAATACCTTGAGTCTGAGTCCCTGATAGAGGAAATCAGCCTGCAGTTGCAAGATGCAAGTGCAGAGACAATGCGTCCAGGCTTCCTTGAGTTATTAGCCGCGACGCAAATCGTCAAGGCTCTAGTGTTACTTTATCAAGACAAGCTCGATAGTTGTCTCAAGGTGACAGGGCAGTGGCTTAAACGAGCCCCGGCGTCACAACCCTTGTTTTTAGCATGCTTGTCATGTTTGCAGGCCGCTTGCTACACCCTTCAGGGTGCTTATGCGGAGGCTTCAAAAGCAATCTTTACGGCGCGGTCGAAACTCAGCGAAAGCCAAAGCGATTATCTGAGTGTTGTTGCCAGTCTAATCGAGGTTTGCCTGTGCAAAGAACTTGGTGAGCTGCGTAAAGGGGCGGAGATCGCTGATCGGGCGCGCGAGCTCGCAGATTGCTTCCTGGGTGAGCAGAGCCGTGTAGGTGGGCCGCTATGGTTGGCCTGCGCCGATATCATTTATGAGCAAGGTGCCGATAAAGATGCGTTGAGTGAGATCGATCAGGCTGCAACCTGGCGCGATGTTGTCACCCCGGTAGAGCTTTTAAATCGTGGCCAATTAGCCATAGTGCGTAATCGTTTTTATGAGGGCTACAGCGATCAAGCCCTGCATGAACTGGATGAATGGATTCTCAGCTTGCACGCGCCGGGTTACGAGCGTGTATATGCACAGGCGATGGGTTGCAAAGTGCAGTTCTTGTTGTGGCTGCGCAGGCCTAATGAAGCTGAGCGTATTTGTATGCAGCTTAAACAGCATCTGGCCACCTTGCCTGCTTCGCGCCATGCAAGCGCCAACATCAGCTTGATTCTAGCGGAAGCAAGGTTGTCGCTTTCCGAGCGACGTGCAGATAAAGCATTGGCATCTCTTGAGGCCTGTCTCTCTGAGGGTGACAGCATGCCAACGAGCGATCGGAATCTCAGGGTATCGTTGTTACTTTCAGTTGCTTGCTGGAGAAAAGGTAACACCGATAGAGCATTCGAGTTGCTCAGAGCCCTTGTTGAAAGTGGTGTCAGTCGTGGTTATCAACGTTTATTCATTGATGACGCTATTTGGCTGCTGCCTGTAATGGATGCATGGATAGCCTCGGATAAAGCCCATGCCGAGAAGTGGCAGTATTTAGCTGAAATGCTGCGTGATCAGTGCCAAAAGTTCTCAATTGATTATCAAGAACTTGAAGATAATCAAGATGTTAGTCGACGGGAGCGAGAGATTCTGCGGTTTGTTGGTGCTGGATTATCTAACCGTGATATTGCACAGGCCGTGCATTTGTCGGAAGCAACTATCAAATGGCACTTACACAACCTGTTCTCAAAGATGGGGGTGCGTAGCCGGACCCAGGCAGTACTCAAAGGCAAAAGCTTGGGGTTGTTGAGCGAGGCATAGCCTCTTGACTTTATCCTCCATTCCTTGGTTAGGGAGGCAGCGGCGGGTTGCAACAGTAGGTTTATAGCAGGACTTGATGCAACAGCATTAAGTGTTCGGGGGGGGCATGACTATGGAAGCAATGTCACCTCAAACAGCGACGGAATTTGTCGCTCCTGCTGCTAGCGACAGGAGTCAATGGCAGCATCCTTCGGGATATTCAAACCGAGAACTGTGGAGAACAATAATGAAATTCATTAATAAATTCGCCCTAGTAGCAGCCTTTCTTACCACTCCGCTCATGGCGCAGGCTGAGCTGAAAGCCATGGATGATTCCTCGCTGGCAACAGTGACCGGTCAAGATGGCATCAGTATTTCAGGTCAGTTCAACGGTAGTATCGGCAGCGTCGTATACACCGATAACGATCCTTCTGGTGGCTCACTGCGCCTTGAAACCATTGCCTTTGATGGTTTTAACATTTCTGATGATGCGCCCATCCTGGTTGACGTTGTAACAACCAGTATCGGTGGCGCGGATACCGAGCAATTGCAGATTGGCCTGCCATCAGTAACCGGCCAGTTATCCGTTGGTGCTATCAAAGTCGGTAGCACTGCAGCTCCCAGCATTGGCTCGCTCGCAATCAGCGACATCAACATGGCTGGTACAACCGTAAAAGTCTGGGGCCACTAGGCCACAAGTCTTTCTTAGCGATGATAACCCTGCCAGCCACCACTGGCAGGGACCTTGATCTAAGAGAGGGTGCCCTGATGATTGAAATTCTACTCGGAAGTTTAATCGGTATTTTCGGTATCACTGAAACGGTTGATGTTAAGTCGCAACCTCCCGGGCGAGTCAATTTAACTCAAGACGCATTAAGCAGCAGCCCTTTCAGGCAATCAGTTGAAGTAGAGCCATTAAATCAACTGCAGTTCAAACATGTTGTTCGTCAGGCATATGACTATAGTTGTGGCTCTGCTGCTCTTACGACATTGCTTGACTATTTCCTGGGCTTGAATCTGGAAGAGCGTCAAGTTATGGAGGGGCTTCTAAAGTTTGGTGAAGCTGACAAGATCGTAGAACGTCGTGGGTTTTCATTGCTGGATATGAAACGGCTAGTCGCTGCGCTGGGATATAACAGTGGTGGGTTTCGTGCAAATTTTTCGGACTTGGAGGCTCTTGAGCATCCGGTAATAGTTCCCATTGAGTATGCAGGGTTCAAGCATTTTGTTGTTGTGCGTGATGTGTATGATGAGCATGTATTTGTGGCTGATCCTGCCATTGGAAATATAAGTTTTACCCGTGCTCGCTTCGAGGAAGTTTGGGATAAAAATGTATTGTTCGTCATATACCCAGGTGAAAGTCGGCTAGACAATGCACTTGCATTAAAAGATGAGGATATGCGAATCATTGATGACCGTACGGTGTCATTGTTAGCATTTAGAGCATTTCCATCAATCACTAAATTTACTGAGAATCAAGCAACAGAGCTCGGTTCTGACGGCGCTATACAATACATTCGCCGTAAGTAGTTCATCGCCCTAGATGGGATGCCGTTTCCAGCAATAATAATAGTGGAGTACTGTCGATGAGACTTACATACGCTGGAGTTGTATGTGCGTTATTCCTGTTTGAAAGTGTTAGTGTAGTAGCAGATGTTGAAACTGTTGATAGCGCCAGGGATGCTTTAAGTAAGAAAGAAGATGATGCCGATAGTGCACAAGCATTGGAGGAGGTTTTTCAAGCGGCCGAAAAAAGCTATACCTTGCTTAAAGAAGGTGAGCGAACACTCACATATGGAATTGATTACAGCTTGGTTCGGGACACCGTTATAGAGAGCATTAGGACGGGAGAAAATTCATTCAGTGTAGTGGGGCAATCCGAAGCTCAGCATACATTTACCAATTCATTCACCTTTGACTACGGCATATGGAATAACCTGACATTCAGTATCAGGCTACCATTTGTGGCGAAATATGATACTGAGCGAGACCTAAATGCCTACAGCCTAGGTGATATTTCCGCAAGCCTGCGGTGGCAACCCTGGAATGCGCAACCAGGTAGGCCTGTGACAACGTTGTATGCTTCAGTCGGCTTGCCGACAGGCGACAGTCCATACGATGGCGAAGCTCAAGATAACTTATCGTCAGGAACCGGTAGTTACAGCTTAGCTGCTGGTTTAAATCTGTCTTATGTTATTGATCCGGTCGTTTTGTTTGGTTCACTTGGTTATACCTACTATTTACCAATAAAAGATATTAACCAGGTCCGTGGTGGGCGGTTGCTTAAAAAAGTTAATACAGGCTCGTCGTTGTCGTTCAATATGGGCTTTGCTTATGCCTTGTCCTACGATGTTTCCTTAGCCGCATCCTATCAAATGGCATATAGCCTTGCTCCAAGGTTTGAATTTGAAGATACGACTCTAAAGGGTCGTGAACAAACTAGTGCGCTCATGAATTTTTCATTAGGGCTGAGAGCGTCGCCCGATTACATCGTTAATGTAAATGCCGGATTTGGTATGACTGAAGACTCACCAGATGTATTGCTGGGTTTGTCAATGCCTCTCGATATTTCCGGCTTGAAGCCTGAATAATAGACGAGTAACTGCTATGAAACTCGTTATTTATAAAAAAAACTATGGGCTGCTTGTTGCAATGACTTTTTTCATTGGTAGTGCACAGGCGCAGCTGTCTCAAAATCTAACCATTGGTAATCCAAAGGCCATGGCGCTCGGGAATGCTATTACTGCAGACTCATCTGGAATAGATGCGGTGCACTATAATCCGGCCGCTTTAACTAAACTTAAAGGGCGCCAAGTAGCAGTAAAATTTGTAACGGGTTTGTTGGATATCAGATCCGAATTTAAAGCACCTGAAAATTATGGTGACAGCTTTTTTGGTTTGTCGGATGATCCCGTTGCGAATCGCTCAGGCCGAACGACTACGCCGGCAATGTATTTCCCAGGGTTGGGTGGTGCGCGTGATGTACCTGTGATCTTTGCACCTCTGGCAGGTATTTCTATTTCGCCACCGGGTTCGAAATTTACCTTTGCGAATAATGTTTATGCCCCACAAGCGCTTGGCTTCTCTCGTGATGACAATGATCCGGGACGTTACCAGGGCAAGCAAGTTGTTATGCAGAGGATCACCTACTTATCGCCTTCGGTCGCCTATCAGGTGAATGATGAGCTGTCTGTCGGGCTTTCAATAGGCTTTTCCCATCAAGCATTGTCGTTAAATGAGGATTTTCGTGCCCCAGGTGTATTAACCGGCTTTACAGGGGCGGCTCAAGACGCGCTGTGCACTATTGAAGGTAATCCATTCGAAGTTCTGTTGAACATTTGCGGCGGGGATTTAGGTCCATTCACCGATGTCGCAAACATTAAGCTGGATTTGCAACAGTCACTTTCACCGACCTGGAATATCGGCTTCTTATGGGAACCCGTTGATTGGTTTGCACTTGGAGCCGTCTATCAGAGTGAAGCCAAAATGAAGCTCAAGGGTGACTACAATATTTCGTACAGTGATGACTGGCAGGGATTCTGGCAGGGGTTGGACAGTTCACTGATTGGCGCAATTTTCAGCAGTATCACCCCTGATGGAGTTTTTGATAATGAGCGCGGCAAGGTTTCACTGGATTTGACTTATCCTGCACACTTTTCAACGGGGATTAAGCTTAAACCTACCCCAAAGTGGCAAATCAATTTTGATGTGAAATGGACGGATTATGCCGCCTGGAATGAGTTTGAGATCAAATTTGATCGTGAGCTGGATATTTTGGCGATAGCCAGTCTACTGTCGCCTGATAATGCCACCTCAAGAAGCCTAATTCTGGATCGAGGCTACAAGTCTGTATGGAGCTGGGCTTTAGGTGTGCAATACCAATTCAACGATCGCCTTAGCTTGCGTGCGGGGTATGAACCAAGGCCTTCTGCAATTCCGGGTAATAAAGCGGACATCTTGGTGCCAATTGGTGATGCGACACTTTACGGTCTGGGTGCTGGTTATCAGTGGGACAAAGACACGGTTATTGATTTTGGCTTCAACTATTTGGTCAGCAAGCAAAATATTCCAGCAGGTTCGAGTTGCAGTATCAACTGCTCAAGAATCGACGGCCTTGTCTACAACCCCTACGCTGACCTTGATGTTAAATCAACCGTAAAAGCCTATGTGTTTGCCCTGACGTATAGAACAACTTTTTGACGGGTGCTTTGCCATGAACGCACTTAAATCGTTGCTCATAACCTGCATGCTGGTTAGTACGGCTGACTTGTCAGCGGGCAGTCGTTACCTTACGTGGGTGGATGATCAGGGGCGTGTACACAATACGGTTTTGAGTGAGGCATTTGCTACGCAGCAGAGTCGTGCAAACCGGGAAGTGTTGTTGAGCGACCATGCACGATTGAACAATCCAGGTAAAACCCTGCTGCGTCAGTCCACGAATGAGAGCAAGCGACGTTATTTTACCTGGGTTGATAGTAGTGGCGTGCTGCAAAACAGCTTTTATGCTGGTCGCCCCTTGTTTGAAGCTGGCTCCAAGGTTGTATTGTCAACCGGGGAGTCGTCTTCGGAGTATATCGATGCCGATGTGCTAGAAGGGCGTGGTTATCAGCGTGAAGGTGATGACGGTCAGTATTACACCTGGGTGGACGAGCAAGGACGCATGCGTAATTCACGGCTAAATCCGAGTACGGATTCAGCAACCAGCATCAATACTGCCGCAGTCGAGTACACAGAAGGGCGCCAAATAAAATTCGCCAAAAAGCCAGTGTTATTACCCAATCTCGATGGTCGGCGGACTGCAGCCATGAATGATCTGTTGGCGGGAAGCTCGCAGCCTGAGGCAGTTCTGTATGCTGAGTTGATCGATAGATGCTGTGCGCAAATGGTTGAGGAGAACTTTACTCCGCTGTCCATTGATGAACCACGCTTTGAGGAGCTGAATCGCTTTTCACCCAGCTTTGATTTTCCAATGGGGCGCAGTTTCTACGCAGCTATAAAACTGCCCAAGGTCAAGCAAAGCTATGGGCTACGCGTTCGCAGCTTTGCGAACAAAGAGGTGGTTTATCCTTCTCTGCTGTTTCTGGATGCACAGAAACGACCCACTCGATTGGTCAGTGATGCTGTGTATCAGTTGCATGCGGAGACTTGGTATCGTTTCGCATTTATTGAGGGTGTAGTTAAAGTTCGGCCTGCCGCAAACGAAAGCTATGTCTTGGTGCTGACAACAGATGAAGACAAGGGCTTGAAAACCTTTGACAACCAGCCGTTCAATCGCCCCTTACAGAAGGCTGTGGTTGATGATGCGGGGATACAAGTGCACAGCCATTCAGGGATGGGTTCCTTTGAGCTTGCAGTTGTTCGTTGAACCCAGTCGCGGCTGCTATCGCAGTTATCTAGCGGGCAAAGAAAAGGTCGCTTGTAGCGACCTTTTCTGGTTGTGGGTTGAGCTAGATTTCAGCCGCGAATTTGTGGCCGAACAAGCCTTGTGCAAAGCGTACACGTTCGATCGGGGTTTCTTGGATATCGTCTTTGGCCAGCTTTGCAATGTGCGCCTCAACCGCATGGGCGCGAAGCGTCAAACCTGTGTCGTTGGCGATTTGAATATTCAAGCCAGGGCGCGCATTGAGCTCAAGGATTAGTGGGCCTTTTTCCTGGTCAAGAACCATGTCGACCCCAATATAGCCCAGCCCGCACAGCTCATAACAGTTTGCCGCGAGGCTCATGAAACCATCCCAATTCGGCAACTGAACGCCATCCACTGCGTTGGTCGTGTCCGGGTGCTTGGTGATCTTGTTGTTTAACCAAGTGCCATTTAGGGTAAGGCCGGTTGCCAAGTCGACGCCAACACCAATCGCGCCTTGGTGAAGGTTTGCCTTGCCGCCGGATTGGCGCGTGGGCAGTCGCAACATGGCCATTACCGGATAGCCTTTAAGGACAATGATGCGAATATCCGGCACGCCTTCGTAGCTGATGCTTTTGAAGATTTGGTCCGGAATAACCCGGTATTCGATCAGTGCGCGGTCGCGGTGACCGCCCAGTGAGTAAAGCCCGGTGAGAATACTTGAGATCTGATGCTCAATATCCTCGTGCGATATGATTTTGCCCGAGACCGTGCGATAACGATCCTCAAACCGATCGGCAACGACCAAGATGCCATCGCCGCCTGCACCTTGTGCGGGCTTGACTACGAAGTCGGTTCGGTTGCCGATGATTTCGCTGAGCTTATCAATTTCCTTTTCCGTAGAAATCACGCCGTACATCTCAGGCACATTGATACCTGCTTCGATGGCGCGCTCCTTGGTTAGGATTTTATCGTCCACCAATGGATACAGATGCCGCTTATTGTACTTCAGCACGTAATCCGCGTTGCGGCGATTGATGCCCATGATGCCTTTGGCTTCAAGGGCCTTCCAGGTTTTCCATAGACCTAGCATGGTTTAATCCTTGAGGAAGGCTTTGAAGCGGAACAGTTCAGTCAGGCGATAGCCGCGATAGCGACCCATTGCCAGCATGAACCCTACGAAAATAAGCAGTACGGCCGGGAAGGTGAACATGAAGTACACCAACTCAGGCACGCTCATCAGCAGGTGTGCCAGGGAAGCGGCAATGAGTGTGCCAACGCCCACTTTGAAGGCGTGTGCTGCGCCGCGCTCTTCCCAGGTGATTGAGAGTCGCTCAATAGTCATGGTCAAGATTACCATTGGGAACAGGGCGACAGACAAGCCACGCTCAAGGCCAAGCTTGTGACTGAAGAGGCTGATCACTGCAATCAGTACCACCACGAATGTCAGCACCACCGATAGCCTTGGCAACATCTGGAGCTTGAGGTGCTCGAGGTATGAGCGCAAGGACAAGCCCAGGGTGGTTATCAGGGTAAATAGAACAATACCAAAGCCAAGCTGTGTTTCGCGGAAGGCCAGGGCGATCAGTACTGGTGTGAAAGTGCCGAGGGTTTGCAGGCCACCAAGGTTGCGCAAGATCAGGATCAGCAATACCCCAATTGGAATCATGATCATGATCTGGAAGTTGTTCTGCGTCTGCAGCGGCAAGCCATACAACGAGTAGGACAAGAAGTCCGCGTCGGTGCTTTCGTCAGTCAGTTTCGCCAGGCGAATTGCATTCATTTCGCTGTTGTTCAGGGCGAACGATACCTGTACCTGTTTGCCGCCCTCAAGCTTGATCAGGTCTTCGTCGCCAATCCACCATACCAGGCGGTCTGCAGGCAAACCTTGCTCGCCGGTTTCTGGGTTGAAGTAAAGCCATTTGTCGCCGTTGAAACTGCGCAGCCAGAGTTCAGGAGACTGCTGGGTTTCAGCCAGCAAGCGTACAGTGTGAACACGCTCCATGGGCACGTGGGCGATCGACAGCAGCAACTCAACGGCCTTTGCCTTGTTGGCAGTCGAAGCGTCGCCGCTGAGCAGGAGCTTGGCATTGTCATCGTTGGTGTTATTCACACGCTTGATGGTTTCGCTGATGAAGGTTTCAACGTCAGCCGAGTGCTGGCGAATCGGTGCGAGCAGGGCATCAGCAGCGATTTTTTCCGGGCCTTCGACTGGCAGGCTGTCACGGAAGATCGGTCCTTTGGCTTTCGCTTGCTCGCCACTGTAGCGCTTGGTCAAAACCAGGCGGTAGTAGATGGTTTGCTTGCCGCTAGCACGACGAGCCGACCAGGTAACCTTGCGATTACCGTCTGCGCGGTTAACGCTTACGCCGTAGTTATTCGAGATGAAGCTTTCGTTAAGGCTGACGTAGTCCTGGTTCAATGGCGGTACAAACATTTGCAGTTTGACCGGCTCTTTCGAACTGGCTTGGAATTCGATCTTGGCATCAATGTTCCAGAGGTCATCAGTTTCGTCTGATGTCAGTGGAATACCAAGGATGAAAATTTGGTATGCCGTTATCAGAACACCCAGGCTCACCAAGATAGTGATCAGGATTTTCAGATGCAGGGTAAGAGAGCGCATGGACATTACTCGCCAAGGGTTGCGTCAGTGGCACATGCAGGTTTCCCTGATGCGTATTTAAGGCTTGGATCTACAAGTGCATTGAAGCGTTTGAGCGCTTCAGATCCAATCAGCAGCGGGTATTGGAATGCACTTCGGTCGGTCAAGTTCACTTCAATCGTGCGTTGGGCTTGACCCATGCACACTTTCAGTTCGATTACAGGTCGAGCGGTGTAGGTTTTCTGTTCTTCAGGATCAAAGTCGCCGGAACGCCTTTTGATCTTGCTGACGCGGGCCAGCGGTCGTTCAATCGGGTTGTCATGCGCATCATCTATGGCCAGGTAGAAGCGTACCCAAGTCTCGCCATCGCGCTTGAAGCGTTCAATGTCTCGTGCACTGAGTGATGCCGTTTTAGCCCCCGTATCCAGTTTAGCGGCTACTTCTTTATTTATTCCCGACAGGTTTACGTACTCGTTTAAGCCATAGACAGTCTTGCGTGCAGCGATGCTCAGGCCGGGAGAGAGAAGCAGGCAAATAATCAGTGCAAAGGGCTTCAGTCTCATAAGTCCTATTCGATGGTCCGGGCATGATGGGTAAACAAGGCGATTAGGCTTTGCTATCCATGCGCCTACGATTGAGAGTAGCTGTTATGCATTTTAGCTGGCCTGAGAGAAAAGTATTCTAACATGGCCGTTTTGTGCAGTAACAGGCTCTTACAAGGCTTTCTTAGATAGTAACTCAAACTTTTGAGCTAAATGCTGTGGCAGGCTGATTGTCGACAATTAGTAGGGCGGTAGTTGATTAAAGGTGTTTATAGGCGTATTTTTCAGCCTGTATTCCACCTGGTGTCGACAATATGCTAGATGCGATAGAAGTTCCTGAAGCCGGGCAAGATGAGGGCGAGACACGTTCCGAGCAGGTGTTTCGCCGAATTCAAGCGGCTATCGTTAAAGGTGAAATTGCTCCTGGCAGCAAAATCTCCGAGCCTGAGCTGGCGCGTACTTACGGTATTAGTCGCGGGCCGCTACGTGAGGCTATACATCGGCTTGAAGGGCAGCGCTTGCTGGTTCGCATTCCTCATGTCGGTGCGCGGGTGGTGTCGCTCAACCATGAGGAGTTGATCGAACTCTACGAAATTCGCGAGTCGCTCGAAGGCATGGCCTGTAAGCTGGCCGCGCAACGAATGACGCAGCAGGAGATAGATGAGCTGCGTCGCGTGCTGGAAACCCATGAGCGCGACGAAGCTTTTCAGGCAGGTCGCGGTTATTACCAGCAAGAGGGTGACTTCGACTTTCACTATCGCATCATTCAAGGCAGTGGCAATCGCACGCTCAGCCAGTTGCTTTGCGGTGAGCTGTATCAACTGGTGCGCATGTACCGCATTCAGTTCTCATCCACGCCTAATCGTCCGCATCAGGCATTTGCCGAGCACCACCGGATTCTTGATGCCATTTCAGATCGCGACGGCGAACTCGCCGAACTCCTGATGCGTCGGCACATTGCCGCATCCAAGCGCAATATCGAACGTCATTACCTGGGCGAGCAATCAACGTCTGGGCGAACACAGCCATCAACTTCACGAGGTGAGTCATGAGCTCAAAAACTCCAGGTCAGCGGTTTCGCGATGCGGTTGCGCAAGAGCATCCATTGCAGGTTATTGGTGCGATCAATGCCAACCACGCGTTGCTTGCCAAGCGCGCGGGCTTCAAGGCCATCTACCTTTCCGGTGGCGGTGTTGCCGCAGGCTCGCTTGGCTTGCCGGACCTTGGCATAACTGGGCTGGACGATGTGTTGACCGATGTCCGCCGGATTACCGATGTGTGCGATTTGCCGCTGCTGGTCGATGTCGACACGGGCTTTGGTGCCTCTGCGTTCAATGTCGCACGAACCGTTAAGTCGATGATCAAGTTTGGCGCTGCCGCCATTCATATCGAGGACCAGGTTGGCGCCAAACGCTGCGGCCACCGGCCGAACAAGGAAATCGTCTCGCAACAGGAAATGGTGGATCGCATCAAGGCCGCCGTTGATGCGCGCACAGACGATAGCTTCGTGATCATGGCGCGCACTGATGCTTTGGCCGTGGAAGGGCTTGAGTCTGCTCTTGAGCGCGCTGCTGCATGTGTCGAGGCGGGGGCCGATATGGTGTTTCCCGAGGCAATCACCGAGCTTGAGATGTACAAGCTGTTTGCCGACAAGGTCAAGGCGCCGATTCTGGCCAACATCACCGAGTTTGGTTCGACGCCCTTGTTCACCACCGACGAATTGAAATCTGCCGATGTTTCCCTGGTTCTGTACCCGCTTTCAGCATTCAGGGCGATGAACAAGGCTGCGGAAAATGTTTACAACGCGGTGCGTCGTGACGGCACGCAGAAGAATGTGATCGACACCATGCAGACCCGCATGGAGCTTTATGAGCGCATCAATTATCACGCATTCGAGCAGAGCCTCGATGCCTTGTTTGCAGGTAAGAAAGCCTGAGATCAAGCCGTTCAGCCTGAGTTAAGTGGCGGGCACGAACGATGTTGCAGTATCCAAAACAAGTTCAAGAGGAGAGAGCAATGGCTGAAGCTAAAGTATTGAGTGGTGCGGGCCTGCGTGGCCAGGTCGCCGGACAAACCGCCCTGTCGACAGTTGGTCAGGAGGGAGCGGGGCTTACTTATCGCGGTTATGACGTGCGTGACCTTGCTGCAAGCGCGGGCTTTGAAGAGGTTGCCTTCTTGCTGCTGTACGGCGAGCTGCCGAACACCGAGCAGTTGGCGGCCTACACAAGCAAGCTCAAGTCGCTGCGTGATTTACCGCAGGCCCTCAAGGAGGTCTTGGAGCGAATTCCGGCCAGTGCCCATCCAATGGATGTCATGCGTACAGGCGCTTCCGTTCTTGGCACCCTTGAGCAGGAGTTGAGTTTCGATCAGCAGCAAGATACAGCGGATCGCCTGCTGGCAATTTTCCCGGCGATCATGTGCTATTGGTACCGCTTCAGTCATGACGGCGTGCGTATTGACTGTGTCACGGATGAAGACTCGCTGGGCGGTCACTTCCTGCGCTTGCTGCACGGTAAGAAGCCGAGCGAGCTGCATGTTCAGGTGATGAACGTTTCGCTGATCCTGTACGCCGAGCATGAGTTCAATGCTTCAACCTTCACAGCGCGGGTCTGCGCTTCGACCTTGAGCGATTTGTATTCCTGCGTCACGGCGGCAGTTGGCACCTTGCGTGGCCCGCTACACGGCGGGGCTAACGAAGCCGCGATGGAAATGATCGAGAAGTTTTCATCGGCTGAAGATGCAAAGGCAGGCACGCTGGCAATGCTTGAGCGCAAAGACAAGATCATGGGCTTTGGCCATGCCATCTACAAAGACTCTGACCCGCGCAATGAGGTGATCAAGGCCTGGTCGAAAAAACTGGCTGACGAAGTCGGCGACAGCGTGCTTTATCCGGTCTCCGAGGCAATAGATAAAACCATGTGGGAGCAGAAGAAACTGTTTCCGAACGCGGATTTCTATCATGCCTCGGCCTATCACTTCATGGGCATCCCGACCAAGCTGTTTACTCCGATTTTCGTGTGTTCGCGCGTTACTGGCTGGGCTGCGCATGTGTTCGAGCAGCGCGCCAACAACCGCATTATTCGCCCGAGTGCCGAGTACATCGGCGTAGCACAACGCCCAGTACCGCCACTCGACCAGCGCTAATCGCGCGCGGATGCCCCGGATTCAACCGTGCGGGGCATTCCGATAACAGACCTGATGAGCTCTGACTGATGAATACCGATTACCGCAAACCCTTGCCCGGCACTCAGCTGGATTATTTCGATACCCGCGCTGCGGTTGATGCGATCAAGCCCGGTGCTTATGACAAGCTTCCGTACACTTCGCGGGTTCTGGCCGAAAACCTGGTTCGCCGTTGCGAGCCATCGATGCTGACCGCAGCGCTGTCGCAGATCATTGAGCGCAAGCGTGACCTGGATTTCCCATGGTTTCCGGCGCGGGTAGTCTGTCACGATATTCTTGGGCAGACCGCATTGGTCGACCTGGCAGGCTTGCGTGATGCCATTGCCGAAAAAGGGGGCGACCCTTCTAAGGTCAATCCGGTTGTGCCGACGCAGCTAATTGTCGATCACTCGCTAGCCGTAGAGCATGGTGGCTTCGAGGCTGACGCGTTTGAAAAGAACCGGGCGATTGAGGACCGTCGCAACGAAGACCGCTTTCACTTCATTAACTGGACCAAGAAAGCCTTTAAAAATGTTGATGTGATTCCGCCGGGCAACGGCATCATGCACCAGATCAACCTGGAGCGCATGTCGCCAGTGGTGCACGCGCGTGATGGCGTTGCCTTTCCGGATACCCTGGTCGGGACCGACAGCCACACGCCCCATGTCGATGCGCTTGGCGTGATTGCAATCGGCGTGGGCGGGCTCGAGGCTGAAAGCGTCATGCTTGGTCGTGCGTCTTACATGCGCTTGCCTGACATCATCGGTGTAGAGCTCACAGGCACGCGTCAGCCAGGCATTACTGCCACTGATATTGTCTTGGCCATTACCGAGTTCCTGCGTAAGGAGAAGGTGGTTTCTTCCTATCTGGAGTTCTTCGGCGAAGGGGCCAATGCACTGACCCTGGGAGACCGCGCGACTATATCCAATATGACGCCTGAGTTCGGCGCGACGGCCGCCATGTTCTATATCGATGGCCAGACCATTGATTACCTGACATTGACCGGGCGTGATAGCGAGCAAGTCAAGCTGGTTGAGAACTACGCAAAGACCACGGGTTTGTGGGCCGATACCCTGACTAATGCCGAATACGAGCGAGTCCTGAGATTCGATCTCTCGACTGTGGTGCGTAACATCGCGGGACCGTCCAATCCACATCGTCGCGTGCCGACTTCAGAACTTGCAGCCCAGGGCATCAGTGGCGTTGTCGAGAATCATGAAGGCTTGATGCCCGATGGCGCGGTGATTATCGCTGCCATTACCAGTTGCACCAACACCAGCAACCCGCGCAACGTGATTGCTGCCGGTCTGCTTGCGCGCAATGCCAACGCGCGGGGCTTGACGCGCAAGCCCTGGGTAAAGACATCCCTTGCGCCCGGTTCCAAAGCCGTCCAGCTGTATCTGGAGGAAGGCAAGCTATTGCCTGAGCTGGAAAAACTTGGTTTTGGCATCGTCGGTTTTGCCTGCACCACCTGTAATGGCATGAGCGGTGCGCTCGATCCAGTGATTGAGAAAGAAGTCATTGATCGCGACCTGTATGCAACAGCTGTACTGTCAGGTAACCGTAACTTTGACGGTCGGATCCATCCATACGCCAAGCAAGCCTTCCTGGCTTCGCCACCGTTGGTGGTCGCCTACGCGATTGCCGGTACCATTCGCTTTGATATCGAAAAAGATGTGCTGGGCATTGATAAAGATGGCCAGCCGGTCACCCTGAAAGACATTTGGCCGTCGGACGAAGAAATTGATGCAGTGGTCAAGGCCAGCGTCAAGCCGGAGCAGTTCAATCAGGTTTACATCCCCATGTTTGCCATCGAAGAGGACACGGGGCCCAAGGTCAGCCCGCTGTATGAATGGCGCCCGCAGAGCACCTATATTCGTCGTCCGCCCTATTGGGAAGGTGCCCTGGCCGGCGAGCGTTCGCTCAAGGGAATGCGCCCGCTGGCGGTGCTGCCAGACAACATCACCACCGATCACCTGTCGCCATCCAACGCCATTATGTTGAACAGTGCAGCTGGCGAGTATCTGGCGAAGATGGGTTTGCCAGAAGAAGACTTCAACTCTTATGCAACCCATCGCGGCGATCACTTGACCGCTCAGCGCGCAACCTTTGCCAACCCCAAGCTGCTCAACGAAATGGTTCAGGAAAATGGGGTGGTCAAGCAGGGCTCGCTGGCGCGAATTGAGCCCGAAGGCAAGGTCACGCGGATGTGGGAGGCGATTGAAACCTACATGCAGCGCAAGCAGCCACTGATCATCATTGCCGGCGCGGATTACGGCCAAGGCTCGTCACGCGACTGGGCGGCCAAAGGCGTGCGTCTGGCAGGAGTCGAGGCTATTGCGGCTGAAGGCTTCGAGCGTATTCACCGGACCAATCTGGTTGGCATGGGTGTTCTGCCACTTGAGTTCCAGCCTGGGGTAACGCGCCACACGCTGGGCATTGATGGCACAGAAACCTATGACGTTGAAGGCCAGCGCACGCCGCGCGCCACCTTGACGCTGGTGATCAACCGCAAAAACGGCGAACGAGTCGAGGTGCCAGTGATTTGCCGGCTGGGCACCGCCGAAGAAGTCTCGATTTATGAGGCTGGCGGTGTATTGCAGCGTTTTGCTCAGGATTTCCTGGAGTCTAGCGGCGCGCTGTAAATCTTTTGGTCTGCCCTGCGCTGCACCACGGGCGTCGCGCAGGGGTTATTCAGGATATTTCGATATGGCTCATGCACCGCAACAAAAAATAGCTGCGACTTATTATCGAGGTGGTACCAGCAAGGGGGTTTTCTTTGCCCTCGAGGATTTACCCGCTGCTGCGCAGGTTCCGGGTGCGGCACGTGATGCATTATTGCTCAGGGTTATCGGCAGTCCAGACCCTTACGGCAAGCAGATTGACGGTATGGGTGGGGCGACATCAAGCACCAGCAAGACTGTCATCCTGAGCAAAAGCCGCCAGCCTGGGCATGATGTCGACTATTTGTTTGGCCAGGTTTCAATCGACAAGCCCTTTGTCGACTGGAGCGGCAACTGTGGCAATTTGTCGGCGGCTGTCGGCCCCTTTGCGATTCGTAGCGGCATGCTCGATCCTGAGCGGGTTCCACATGATGGCATCGCCACGGTACGTATCTGGCAGGCCAATATTGGCAAAAGCATAGTTGCGTATGTGCCCATTACCAATGGTGAAGTACAGGAAACCGGCGACTTCGAGCTGGATGGCGTTACTTTTCCTGCTGCCGAAGTGAAGCTTGAGTTTATCGATCCGGCTGATGACGAGGAGGGGGCAGGTGGCTCCATGTTCCCGACCGGTAACCTGGTCGATGACCTTGAAGTGCCTGGTGTTGGCGTCTTGCAGGCGACCCTGATCAATGCCGGGATCCCGACCATTTTCATCAATGCCCAGGACATCGGTTTCAGTGGTACTGAACTGCAGGATGCAATCAATGGCGACGCCAAGGTCCTGACCATGTTTGAGTCCATAAGGGCGCATGGTGCCATGCGCATGGGGTTGATCAAGCATATCGACGAGGCGGCTAAGCGCCAGCACACGCCCAAAGTGGCTTTTGTAGCAGCGGCAAGCGATTACATCAGCTCAAGTGGCAAAGCCGTGGCGGCAACTGATGTCGATTTGCTGGTCCGGGCGATGTCGATGGGCAAGTTGCATCACGCCATGATGGGTACCGCAGCAGTGGCAATTGGTACTGCAGCTGCAATTCCCGGAACCCTGGTCAACCTGGCTGCCGGGGGTGGTGAGCGTGCCAGCGTGCGTTTTGGCCATCCATCCGGAACCTTGACCGTGGGAGCCGAGGCCAAGCAAGTCGATGGGCAGTGGGTGGTTGCCAAGGCGATTATGAGCCGCAGTGCCCGGGTCTTGATGGAGGGCTGGGTGCGCGTGCCGTGCTAAAGGCGGGCTAGGGCGCCGTTCGGTTTTGGCCTATGTTGGTTCCGAGCGGGAGCAGGGTGTCGACTTGAGCTGGCACCTTGCTACGCGCTCAGGTGGTTATTTCAGGCGACGCTCAACGCCTTTTTCAACGAGGATCTTTGCGGAGATCTCCTCGACAGAAAAATGGGTCGAGTTGATGAAGTTTATGTTGTCGCGGCGAAACAGGTTTTCGACTTCACGCACTTCAAACTCGCATTGGGCAAAGCTCGCGTAGCGGCTATTGGGCTTGCGTTCGTTGCGAATGGCGGTGAGACGGTCCGGGTCGATGGTCAGGCCAAACAGCTTGTCCTTGTACTTTTTCAGTACGGCAGGCAGTTGCAGGCTTTCCATGTCGTCCTCGGTCAGCGGATAGTTGGCTGCCC
Source organism: Pseudomonas sp. S9 (assembly GCF_000222125.1). Classification (NCBI taxonomy): domain Bacteria; kingdom Pseudomonadati; phylum Pseudomonadota; class Gammaproteobacteria; order Pseudomonadales; family Pseudomonadaceae; genus Pseudomonas; species Pseudomonas sp. S9. The sequence continues at coordinate 619,612 of NZ_AFFX01000001.1, forward strand.
GAATACCGTATTGCATGGCCATATAGAGGCAGGTCGGGGTTTTGCCGCAGCGCGAGACGCCCACCAGTATCAAGTCTGCCTTGTCATAATAATGTGTGCGTGCGCCGTCATCATTGTCCAGGGCAAAGTTAACAGCCTCAATGCGCTCCATGTAGTTGGAGTTGTGGCCAATGGAGTGTGATTTACCGACCGAGTAGGATGAGTGCGAGCTTAGCTCTTGTTCGAGTGGAGCCAGGAACGACGAGAAGATGTCGATCATGAAACCTTCGGACTGGGCCAGAATCTCACGGATGTCACCATTGACTATGGTATCGAATATAATCGGGCGCACACCGTCTGTTTTCGCAGCCTGGTTGATTTGTAGTACCATGGCGCGCGCTTTTTCCGCGCTATCGATGTACGGTCGAGTTAGTTTGGTGAAGGTGATAGTTTCAAACTGCGCCAACAAGCTTTGACCCAGGGTTTCGGCAGTGATGCCGGTGCCGTCAGAGATAAAAAATGCTGTCCGTTTCATTTGCGCTGTGGGCCTTAAGCTGAGAACGTTTTTTGGCTATCATAGGCCCCGAATCGCGGGCCTGTAGAGGTCTGCATTGTTACTTATTTTCCAGGGCCAGGCCACAGTCACGCGGATTACCCCGTGCACTTCCCCAGCCCCTTGAGCTTTTCCAACACCAGAACTGGAGAGATCACCTTGGTAGAGTACGTAGTTTCCCTCGATAAGCTCGGCGCACATGATGTTGAGCACGTAGGGGGCAAGAACGCCTCCCTTGGCGAGATGATCAGCAACCTTGCCGGCGCTGGCGTTTCGGTTCCCGGTGGTTTTGCCACGACCGCCCAAGCCTATCGCGACTTCCTTGAGCTCAGCGGCCTCAATGCCCAGATCCACCAGGCGCTTGATGCATTGGATGTCGATGATATTGCGGCCTTGTCCAAGACTGGCGCGCAAATTCGGCAGTGGATCATGGAGGCCGAGTTCCCTGAGCGGCTCAACAGCGAGATCCGCACGGCCTTCGCGGCAATGGCCAATGGCAATGACAACATGGCTGTGGCCGTTCGTTCATCGGCGACAGCCGAAGACCTGCCAGACGCCTCGTTTGCCGGCCAGCAAGAAACCTTCCTTAACATCCGTGGTGTTGAAAACGTAATTCGTGCGGCCAAAGAAGTATTCGCCTCGCTGTTCAACGATCGTGCTATCGCCTATCGCGTCCACCAGGGCTTCGATCACAAGCTGGTTGCCTTGTCTGCCGGCGTGCAGCGCATGGTGCGTTCCGAAACCGGGACTGCCGGGGTTATGTTCACCCTGGATACCGAGTCCGGTTTCCGCGACGTAGTATTTATCACCGGTGCCTACGGCCTTGGTGAAACCGTGGTGCAGGGCGCAGTCAACCCTGACGAGTTCTACGTTCACAAGGGCACGCTTGAAGCCGGTCGCCCAGCCATTTTGCGGCGCAACTTGGGCAGCAAGGCCATCAAGATGATCTACGGCGACGAAGCCAAGGCCGGTAAATCGGTCAAGGTCGTCGATGTCGAGCGCGCCGATCGTGCGCGCTTCTGCCTGACCGATGCCGAAGTCACCGAGCTGGCCAAGCAGGCGATGATCATCGAGAAGCATTACCAGCGTCCTATGGATATCGAGTGGGCCAAAGATGGTGATGACGGCCAGTTGTATATCGTCCAGGCGCGTCCGGAAACGGTGAAAAGCCGTTCCAGCGGCAACGTCATGGAGCGTTACTTGTTGAAAGAAACAGGTACGGTCCTGGTCGAAGGCCGTGCCATTGGTCAAAAAATCGGTGCTGGCCGCGTACGCATTATCAAAGACGTCAGCGAAATGGATAAAGTCCAGCCGGGCGATATCCTGGTATCCGATATGACCGACCCGGACTGGGAACCGGTCATGAAGCGTGCAAGCGCCATTGTCACCAACCGTGGTGGGCGCACCTGCCACGCAGCAATCATTGCGCGTGAACTGGGTATTCCTGCTGTAGTGGGTTGTGGCAATGCAACCGAATTGTTGCAAGACGGCCAGGGCGTAACGGTTTCATGCGCTGAAGGCGATACAGGCTTCATTTTTGAAGGTGAACTGGGCTTCGATGTGCGTCAGAACTCGGTCGACGCGATGCCGGACCTGCCGTTCAAGATCATGATGAATGTCGGCAACCCAGACCGCGCATTTGATTTCGCCCAGCTGCCAAACGCAGGTATCGGCCTGGCGCGTCTTGAGTTCATCATTAACCGCATGATCGGTGTACACCCCAAGGCACTGCTCAACTTTGACGGCCTGCCAGCCGATATCAAGGACAGCGTTGAAAAGCGTATTGCCGGTTATGACGATCCAGTCGGTTTCTATGTAGAGAAGCTGGTTGAGGGCATCAGTACCTTGGCTGCGGCCTTCTGGCCGAAGAAAGTTATTGTGCGCCTGTCTGACTTCAAGTCGAACGAATACGCCAACCTGATCGGCGGCAAGCTGTATGAGCCAGAAGAAGAAAACCCGATGCTGGGTTTCCGTGGTGCTTCGCGCTACATCAGCGAAAACTTCCGTGATTGCTTCGAGCTTGAATGCCGTGCGCTAAAGAAAGTCCGCAATGAGATGGGCCTGACCAACGTCGAAATCATGGTGCCGTTTGTACGCACCCTGGGCGAGGCGAGTCAGGTGGTTGACCTGCTGGCGCAGAATGGCTTGAAGCGTGGCGAAGATGGCTTGAAGGTCATCATGATGTGCGAGCTGCCTTCAAACGCGATTCTGGCTGAGGAGTTCCTTGAATTCTTCGATGGTTTCTCGATTGGCTCCAACGACCTGACCCAGCTGACACTCGGCCTTGATCGCGATTCGGGTATCGTTGCGCATCTGTTCGATGAGCGTAATCCGGCGGTTAAAAAACTGCTGTCCAACGCGATTCAGGCCTGTAACAAGGCGGGCAAGTACATCGGTATCTGTGGCCAGGGGCCTTCGGATCACCCAGATCTGGCGCGCTGGCTGATGGAACAGGGTATTGAGAGCGTTTCGTTGAACCCCGACTCGGTACTTGAGACTTGGTTCTTCCTTGCGGAAGGCCAGGCCTGATCTCTCATCGCTAACCCTTCAAGAATCAGGGTGGGACATGTTCCCACCCTTTTTTGTGTCAGAGATAAAATGCAAAGCAGCAGTGAGCTATTTCCCGTCGCCCTGATCAGTGCCGAACTGCGCGGTGATTTGAGTGAAGATGTCTATCGTCTCAAGCCCGGCAACAGCCCCGACCCCAGTGTTGAGTTGGTGCTGACACGACTTGGTCGTGCGGATCACGAGCAGCATCGTGGCGCGCCGGTGATTCTATTGCACGGTAGCTTTTCCAATCGTCGTTTCTGGTATTCGCCCAAGTGCATAGGGCTCGGGCCCTATCTGGCGCGTGCAGGCTTTGATGTGTGGATAGTTGAAATGCGCGGGCATGGGTTGTCGCCGCGCAATCAGAACTATGTATCCAACCGGGTCAGTGACTACGCGCGCTACGACTTGCCAGCCATTACCCGGTTCGTTCATGAGCAGAATCCACAGCCTGTACATTGGCTGGGCCATTCTCTGGGTGGCACTACAATCGCGGCGGCCTTGGGCGGGCGCTACCTTGATGAGTCGATGATTGCTTCTGTTGCGCTGTTTGGCAGCCAGGTCAGCCGTAATTACTGGCCATTGAAAATCCCGCCGCTGGTCTGGGGCATCAAGTTGTTGTTAAAGCGTTTTCGCGTGCTTTCAGGTTCTCGCTTGAAGCGCGGCCCTGAAGACGAGCCTATAGGCGTAATCTTGGAGTCGTTACGCTGGTGTGGCCTGTTTGCTCGTTTTGGCGATGGCCGGGATGATTGGTGGGCGGGTTTGACCGAGGTCCAGCTGCCGGTTTTAGCCGTTAGCGCGCAAGGCGATGACCAAGACCCCGCATGGGCTTGCCAGCGGTTATTTGAGCAGTTTGCTTCACCCTGCAAGGAGTTCCTCTGTCTGAGCAAGGAGCAGGGTTTTAGCAGTGATTTTGGGCATATTGAAATGTTGGTCAGCAAGGCTGCGCAAGGCGAAGTCTGGCCTCGGGTCGAGCAGTGGCTCAATGGTGTAGCCAGTTTGAACCAGCTGCAACAGGCACGGTAGAGCGTTTTTAAGCGCTTTGCATCGACTGCCAGCGGTGGTCTGTGAGCGCTGACTGCGCTAGGCTGGGCGTTGATATCCGTGAGCCAGGTTTGCATCGGATAATGGCTGCAAATCTTGAATAAACCACTTGGTTACGATTTTTGATGGGTAAAGGAGCTTTCTCATGCATTACATCACCCCTGATTTGTGTGACGCCTACCCCGAGGTTGAGGTGGTCGAGCCGATGTTCAGCAATTTCGGCGGCCGTGATTCCTTTGGTGGCGAGATTGTCACTGTCAAATGTTTTGAAGATAACTCGGTAGTCAAGGAACAAGTCGAGCTGCCAGGCAAAGGTAAAGTCATGGTCGTTGACGGTGGCGCCTCGATGCGTCGCGCCTTGCTGGGCGACATGCTGGCGGAGAAGGCCGCGAAAAATGGTTGGGAAGGCATCATTATTTATGGCTGCGTGCGTGATGTTGATGTGCTGGCTCAAACTGCAGTCGGGGTTCAGGCCCTGGCCAGCCACCCAATGAAAACCGATAAGCGTGGCATTGGCGATCTCAATGTGGCCGTGACCTTTGGTGGGGTGACTTTCCGTCCAGGGCATTTCGTTTATGCCGACAATAACGGAATCATTGTTTCGCCAACCGCATTGGTCATGCCTGAGTAAATGGTGAACGCCAATCCATCGGCCGTGGCTGAGGCATCAAAGGTGTTTAGTTTTGGAGTCGTGAATGTCTGAACAGGACAGTCAACAGTGGGGGCTGGTCCATGCCTATGTGCTGGACGGCAAGGGCGGCGGGCGACCGGTCAGCTATGACGAGCTGGCCGACCTGGTGTTGGCCGAGCGGGAAAGCCTGTGGGTGCACTGGGATCGAAGTCATCCACAAACCCAGAACTGGCTACGCAAGGAAAGCGGGCTTAATGAGTTCGTGTGTGACTTGCTGCTCGAAGAAAACACCCGTCCACGCTTCCTGCAACTGCCTGAAAGTAAGATCCTGCTGTTTCTGCGCGGGGTTAACCTGAACCCGGGGGCAGTGCCCGAAGATATGGTTTCGCTGCGTATCTTTGCAGCGGCCAAGCGTGCAATCAGCTTGCGCCTGCGCCATTTGCGGGCGGTGGAGGACTTGCTGGTTGACCTGCGCGCAGGGAAGGGACCAAAGACCTCCTCGGAGCTTATCCTGGCCCTGGCGGATCACATGACCGACAAGATCGAATCCCTGGTTAGTGATTTCGCTGAAGGTATAGACGAGCAGGAAGAGCAAATCGATAACGACCCCAGCTTCGAGCCTGATCACGATACCTTGCTGCAAATGCGCAGGCGGGCAGCTGGCTTGCGCCGTTTTCTGGCGCCGCAGCGCGAGGTGTATGCGCAGCTTACGCGTAATCAGCAGCCCTGGTTCGTTGCTGACGATGCGGACTACTGGAACGAGCTCAATAACCGCTTGACCCGCTACATCGAGGAGCTGGACCTTACACGGGAGCGAGTTGGCCTGGTGCTGGAGGCTGAAGATCGCCGCCTGGATGTGAAGATGAATCGCATCATGTACCGCTTCGGCATTATCACCGGGGTCTTTTTGCCAATGAGTTTCCTCACCGGGCTGCTGGGAATCAATGTGGGCGGTATCCCTGGCTCCGAGAATCCCTATGGCTTCCTTATTGCCTGCGCCATTATGGTGGTCTTGGCGGTAGTCCAATGGTTCTTGTTTCGCCGCCTGCGTTGGGTCTGATGTGACTTGCCTTGTTGTTATTGCGTCGAATCAGCACATCAATAGAGGTGCGTAAATGCACGATCCATTTGAACAATCACTGCGCGATATGCTGAATTCGCAGCCGTCATCCGATCACGATGACGATGCGACACTCAATCGCGTATTGAAAACGGCAAATCGCCAAGTGGGCGCAGGGGATATGTTCGCGCTCATGGGGCATTGGGTTGAGGCGTTGATGATCGCCCTGAACAAGGGCTCGGCACACCTATCTCCAGTTTCGCGCCGCAAACCAACTGCTCGTACTACTGATAAGGCTGAATAAATGGAACTTGATCCCTGGACTCAAAGCCTGGTGGCGGCCATGACCGCCCTGTGGACCAAAGTCGCTGGTTTTATTCCAAACCTTTTTGTCGCTCTGATTCTGGTGCTGATTGGCTTTGTGTTGGCCAAACTGCTTGATACCTTGATTTCCAAGTTGCTCGGAAAGGTTGGTCTTGATCGGTTGATGGCAGGCACCGGTTTGACCAAGCTGCTCAGCCGTGCCGGTTTTCAGGTGCCCGTTTCGACATTGATCGGGCGCATCGTCTACTGGTTCATCCTGTTGGTCTTCATGGTTTCTGCTGCGGAGTCCCTGGGCCTGGAGCGGGTTTCGGCCACGCTTGATGTGCTGGCGCTGTATCTGCCAAAAGTATTTGGCGCCGCCCTGGTGCTGGTTATCGGTGTGCTGCTGGCGCACCTGGTCAGCGGAATCGTGCGGGGCGCGGCTGACAGCGTAGGCCTTGAGTATGCCCATGGTGTAGCGCGTATCGCCCAAGGCCTGGTCATTATCATCAGCATTTCGGTGGCCATTGGTCAGCTTGAGGTGAAAACCGAGCTGCTCAACTACGTCATTGCCATCGTGCTTATTACCATCGGCCTGGCCGCTGCCTTGGCGTTGGGTTTGGGCAGTCGTGAGATCGCCGGGCAGATACTTGCAGGTATTTATGTGCGTGAGCTGTATCAAGTTGGGCAACATGTCCAGGTCGATGATGTCGAAGGGCAGATTGAGGAAATCGGCACGGTCAAGACGACGCTCATGACCGATGCCGGAGAACTTGTCTCTGTGGCGAACCGTGTCCTGCTTGAACAGCGGGTACGCAGTCACTAGACCCAAATTCTGCTAATCTATGCCGCCCTCCAGCAGGCTGTTCGCAGCTGATGGCGGCTTTGACCTGACTGTCGGCCCGACTCGATTTGAATAAAGCCCAATCGTTGCCTATGCGTTATGACCCACACGAGCTCTCGGATGAGGAGCTTGTGGTGCGTGCGCATAGTGAGTTGTTCCACATCACGCGGGCTTATGAAGAGCTCATGCGTCGCTACCAGCGCACATTATTTAACGTCTGTGCGCGTTATTTAGGGAACGAACGCGATGCGGATGATGTCTGTCAAGAAGTGATGCTTAAAGTGCTTTATGGTTTAAAGAACTTTGAGGGCAAGTCTAAGTTTAAGACTTGGCTGTACAGCATTACTTATAACGAGTGTATTACCCAGTACCGCAAAGAGCGACGTAAACGTCGCTTGATGGATGCCTTAAGCCTCGATCCGCTGGAAGAGGCGTCTGAAGACAAGACGCCTGAGGTAGCGGAACGAGGTGGATTGGACCGATGGCTGGTACATGTAAATCCGATTGACCGTGAAATTTTAGTGCTACGCTTTGTCGCAGAGCTAGAGTTTCAAGAGATAGCGGATATTATGCACATGGGGCTTAGTGCAACGAAAATGCGTTACAAAAGGGCCCTTGACAAATTGCGTGAGAAATTTGCAGGCATCGCCGAAAGTTAGTTCGGATGCAAATATTCTTTGGCATAAAGGCAAGTTCTGATAAACTTGTCGAAGTTCTGCGTGTCTACCTGTACGTAGTGCAATCAATCACCAAGATGGGGATTTACGGATGAAACTTAAAAACACCTTAGGCGCAGTCATTGGCTCCTTTGTCGCTGCTTCTTCCATGGGCGTGATGGCTCAAGGTCAAGGCGCAGTCGAGGTGGAAGGCTTTGTGAACGAATACTTCACCGACTCGAGCCGCAATTTCGCTCACGATGAAGGCAGCCAGTATGGCGGCTCCATTGGTTACTTCCTGACCAAGGATGTTGAACTGGCTCTGGCATATGGCGAATACCATAGCCTGAACGGTGACAAAGCACTGGGTAACAAAGACATCAAAGGCAACATGACTGACCTGAAGGCTTTGTACCACTTTGGTGAGCCTGGCCCAGGCCTGCGTCCTTACGTTTCTGGCGGCTTCGCCCACCAGAGCATCAGCAACGTAGATGCTGGCGGTCGTGACCACTCCACCTTCGCCACTGCTGGCGCTGGTGCGAAGTACTACTTCACTGAAATGCTGTATGCCCGTGCTGGCGTTGATGCGCTGTACAACATCGACCAAGGCGAAACCGAATGGCAAGCTGGCGTTGGTGTCGGTCTGAACTTCGGCGGCTCCAAGCCAGTTGTTGCAGCTGTAGTGGAGCCAGAGCCAGCTCCAGTTGTTGAAGAGCCAGCTGAAATCGTTCGTGTTGAATTGGACGTTAAGTTCGATTTCGACAAGTCCAAGGTTAAAGAAGATAGCTACGGCGATATCAAAAACCTGGCTGACTTCATGAACCAATACCCACAGACCACTACTACCGTAGAAGGTCACACTGACTCCGTTGGTACTGACGCTTACAACCAGACTCTGTCTGAGAAGCGTGCTGACGCAGTTCGTGACGTACTGGTCAACCAGTACGGTGTTGGCGGCGAGCGTGTGAACGCTGTTGGTTACGGCGAGTCTCAGCCAGTTGCGGATAACGCTACTGCCGAAGGCCGCGCTATCAACCGTCGCGTTGAAGCCTCTGTAGAAGCTGAAGCCAAGTAATTGGTTTAAAGCTGAAAAGAAAAACCCGGCCTCGGCCGGGTTTTTCTTTGCCCTGGATTTAGTAGTGGCAATGACTCAAGCGCCAGGCAGTTAAGCGCTCAATTGATTGAGCTGCGCCGAGCTGTCGCTGACGACCTCGCCAATGATCAGGATTGCCGGGCTTTTGAGCCGAAAGTCCTGGGCGTCATCAAGTAGCCGCTTGACCGTGCTGCGTCGTTCACGTTGTTCAGGCAGTGAGGCATTCTCGATCATCGCAACTGGCATTTCGCCATTCATACCAGCCTGGAGTAGTTGCTGGCGAATATCCGCGAGTTTGGCCACTCCCATATAAATCACCAGCGTTGTGCCCGCGTCTGCCAGCGCCTGCCAGTTCAGTTCGCTGCCGTCCTGGGTATGAGCTGTAACCAGGCTGACACCGCGCGCAACACCGCGCAGGGTCAAGGGAATTGCACAATTGCTCGCTCCGGCCAGACCAGCAGTGATGCCATTGACCAGTTCTGCTTCTATGCCGTGCGAGCGCAGCCAGCTGTATTCCTCGGTGCCGCGTCCGAAAATGCACGGATCGCCGCCCTTTAGTCGAACAACGCATTTGCCTTGGCGGGCATAGCGCAGCATCAGCCTTTGGATAAAGTCTTGCGGCGTCGAGCGACAGCCACCACGTTTACCAACGGCGATAACGCGTGCCTGTGGGCAGTGCTCAAGTACAGCTGGATTGACTAGATCGTCAATCATCACCACCTGCGCCTGGTTCAGTGCACGAACAGCTTTGAGAGTCAGTAGTTCGGGATCTCCGGGGCCAGCGCCAACCAGCCAGACTTTAGTGCTCATATGAACCTCGCGTGATGGTTTGATCGCTCAGCAAACAGTAAGTTGTGCTTGCAGCAGCCGTTTTATTTCCGGGACACAGGAGCCGCAGCTGGTACCGCAACCTAGGTTTTGTTTCAGTTGGTTCAGGTCCATGCCTTGTCCAATGGCGTCACAAATGGTCTGCTGGCTGACGTTCATGCAGTTGCACAGGGTTTTATTGCCTGCGCTACTGCCTTGGCGTGCTGCTGCAGACAAGGGCGCAAGCAACCAGCGGCGCAGTTGGTCGTCGGTTTGCGCTTCGCGCCACATGCTTTTGAGCCAGTCCTGGGCGCTGGTTTCTCCCGCAAGGCGGAGGGCGATTATTCGTCCAGAACCCAGGCGGACGCGTTTGCCTATGGCGCGCTTGGGGTCGTCATAGGCCAACACCATTGCTGAGTCGATACTGAGCAGGCGATCGATGCTGGCAAGCAGTTCGCCATCTGGGGCAGCTGGGTTGGCCGCACGAATTTGCAACGCAGGGTGCTCGGAGCCGGTCAATGTGAAACTGGCGTATGCAAAATGCTCGAACAGGGGGCGAAGTTGGCTGAAGCGCTTTTGGATGTCGCCCTCGACCAAGGCAAAGAAGGTCCAGGGCAACTCGACTTTATCGATGTCGACAACTGCATGTTTGAGTTCGGGTTGTTTTGACTGCTGATCGTATCCGGGCTGGGTCAATACATTGGTGCCCAGGCCCCTGAGAAAACGGTCGCCCCAGTGCATTGGCAGATATGCCTGCCCAGGCCAGATGTCGTCATCGGCTTGTACCGGGACTATCAACGAGCCGCGACGACTACGCACTTTGATAAGCTCGCCATCATTGAGCTTTCTGCGGCGTAATTCGTCAGAATGCAGGCTCAGTACTGCTTCTTCTACGTGACCAAACAGGCGTGCAGCTGTGCCTGTGCGGCTCATGCCATGCCAGTGATCGCGTAAGCGTCCAGTGTTGAGCACCAGCGAATAATGCCCATTCGTCTCTTCGAGCGGGGCGCAATAGGTTTCAGCCTGAAATTGCGCCCGGCCATTGGCCGTGGCAAATACATGATCCTGGTACAAGCGCGCCGTACCCTGTTGCGCACCTTTGGGGAACGGCCATTGTTGCGGTCCATGCTGGTCTAGAATGGCGTAGCTAAGGCCGCTCAGGTCCAGGTCACGGCCTTGGGTCAGGGCTTTATACTCATCGAACAATTGCTCGGGCTTGGTAAAGTTGAACAGGCTCGGCAGGCCAGGGCGTATGAGTGTCTCGAGTTTACGGGCGAATTCGCAGGCAATTTGCCAGTCGGCTTTGGCTTCGGCTGGCGCGGCGATTGCACTGCGTACATGACTCACCCTGCGCTCTGAATTGGTTACACAGCCATCCTTTTCGCCCCAGCTGCTCGCAGGTAGCAGCAGGTCTGCATAGGCACAGGTTTCGGTGGTGAAGAAGGCTTCCTGAACCACAACAAAGGGGCAACTGGCCAACGCCTGATGGACCCGGGTTTGATCTGGAAGTGATTGCGCGGGGTTGGTACAGGCAATCCACAGTGCCTTGACCTTGCCGCTGCGCACCTGCTCGAACAATTCGATTGCACTGAGGCCTGGGGTTTCTGGCAATGCCTCGACTCCCCAATACCCGGCAACTTCGTTTCGATGCTCTGAATTGCCTGCTTCGCGGTGTCCTGGCAGCAAGTTGGCCAGGCTACCGGTTTCGCGGCCACCCATGGCATTGGGCTGGCCGGTGAGGGAGAAGGGGCCTGCGCCTGCTTTGCCAATTTGCCCCGTGGCCAGGTGCAGATTGATCAGCGCGCTATTTTTAGCGGTCCCGGCGGTCGACTGATTGAGGCCCATGCACCAGAGGGATAAAAAGCTCGGCGCTTGGCCTATCATCTGGGCGCAGGCCTGTAATTGCGCATGCGAGATACCGCAAATAGTCGCTACTGAAACCGGGTTGAAGTCCTGTACCCGCGCTTTAAGCGCATCAAAGCCATCTGTATGTTGGGCAATAAAGTCGTGATCCAGCCAGCCCTGGTCTATCAATATGTGGAGGATGCCGTGAAACAAGGCGACATCAGTGCCGGGCAGTATGGCTAGGTGCAGGTCAGCGATGTCGCAGGTATCGGTTCGCCGCGGGTCGACCACTATAACCTTCATCTGTGGGCGCCTGGCTTTGGCTTCTTCGAGTCGGCGAAAGAGCACCGGGTGGGCGTACGCCATGTTGCTACCAGCGATAAGTATGCAGTCGCTCAGTTCCACGTCCTGATAGCTGCAAGGCGGGGCGTCCGCACCCAGGCTGCGTTTATATCCGACCACGGCGGATGACATGCACAGTCGGGAATTGCTGTCGATGTTATTGGTGCCAACCAGGGCGCGTGCGAGTTTGTTGAATGCGTAATAGTCTTCGGTAAGCAACTGGCCGGAGATATAGAAGGCCACGCTGTCCGGGCCATGGTCTTTGATTGTCTGGGCGAATACCCGGGCGGCATGATCCAGGGCGCTGTTCCAATCGCAGCCTGTAGGGGGCTGGGATTTATCCAGCCGTAGTTGTGGGTATAAACCCCGTGCGTCAATATCGCCGGTCAGGTGCAGGGTTGCGCCTTTGCTGCATAACTTGCCATGGTTTGCCGGGTGTGCAGGATCACCCGAAACGGCGATGATCCGGTCATTGCTGTGTTCGATCAATACCCCGCAACCCACGCCGCAGTAACAGCAGGTAGACGCCGTTACGCGGGTATTTTCAGCGCAGCTCATGATTATGCTCCAGCCCTGCGGCTTGGATGGCTGTGCCTATCTTGTATTGGCAGACACTGTTATCGCTCCATACCTGCGCGTTGCCGGGCATATTTGCTGTTTGATCCTGCCCTTGATGGCCAACTGCCTCGATGGCGTTTTCGCCAAACATCAGGTGGTCGCGGGTCTGGCTGATGTTGTGTTGCTCGCGTATTTGTCGAAAATACCAGCCACCATCGGCGGTATCGCCATAGAGACAGGCGCCGACCAGTACGTCATCACGAATCACCAGCTTCTTGTAAATGCCGCCAATGGGGTCCGACAGGGTGATGGTTTCGGTGCCTTCGCCGCCGATAAATTCACCGGCTGAAAACAGGTCGATACCTGTGACTTTCAACTTGGTTGATGTCACCGAGCCTTGATAGCGTGAGTAACCCAGTTGTGCGAGATGATTGGCGCAGACCTTGGCCTGCTCAAATAGCGGTGCAACCAAACCATAGGCGGTGCCCCGGTGATTGGCGCATTCACCAATTGCATAGACCCTGGGGTCAAAGGTTTGCAGGGTGTCATTGACCAGAATTCCGCGATTGCAGGCGATCCCCGAGGCTTCTTCCACCCCGGGATTGGGGCGAATACCGGCTGGCATCACCACCAGATCGGCGGCAATTATTTCGCCGCCTGTGAACTTGACCGCGCAAACTCGACCTTGGCCATTATCCAGCAGCTCGGCCGTCTGTTTTGGCAGCATGAATTTCAGGCCACGCTCTTCGAGGGATTTTTGCAGCAGCTTGCCTGCAGTACTGTCGAGTTGACGCTCGAGAAGCGTTTCGCCAATGTGCACAACAGTGACATCCATGCCGCGTAGCTTGAGGCCATGCGCAGCCTCAAGCCCCAGCAGTCCGCCACCTATGACTACCGCGTGACTATGGGTTTTGGCGGTTTCCATCATCACTTGCGTATCGGCAATGTCCCGGTAGCCGATGACGCCCTCAAGGCTGTTGCCGGGTATTGGCAGCATAAAGGGGGTGGAGCCAGTTGCGATGAGCAGGCGGTCGTATTCAGCCGTGCTGCCGTCGTCGGCAGTTACCAGGCGTTGCCTGCGATTGATCTGGGTAACCTTGCGTCCCAGTAGCAGCTTGATGTTGTTATCAGCGTACCAGCTGTGGTCGTTGAGCAGGATGTCATCAAAGGTTTGTTCGCCAGCGAGCACGGGCGAAAGCAGGATTCGATTGTAGTTGGGATGTGGCTCGGCACCGAATACCGTGATGTCATAAAGCTCGGGGCTGAGCTTGATCAACTCTTCGAGGGTGCGAACACCGGCCATGCCGTTGCCGATCATCACTAACTTGAGCTTTTTCATCCCGATTTTCTCCTGGATAAAATCACGGAAAACAAAAAAGGCGTCCCGCTAGTTACCTAGCGAGGACGCCTTTGTCCAAGTCCCGTTCTATCGGGAGGAGCAGTCTTCTTCGTTGAAGATCGCGCTTTATTTAAATTGTGCAAATGCTTATGCAGGCCCTGTGCCAAGTAAGCAAAGCCTGTGGCTTGCCCGGTTTTGCCCAATCAGAAGTGTTGATCAGCAGCTGTTTTGCACCGCTTTAAGGCGCCTTGCTCAGTCGCAGTGCGCGACGAGGGGCGGTATGGGACAAGCTGTCATGCCCTTGGCCTGGGGGCGAGTCTTATTAATTATTGCAAGGCGCTGATTAACGCCTTATTCCTGCCTTACTGCTTGTCCGAGGACAAGATAACAGTGGCTGCAGGATGCTGCGTCGCGAGCGATATCGTGCTTGCAATTGGTTGTTTCAACGCTGCATGGGTTGGAATAGGCAGCGCGAGCAGAGTAATGGCGAGAATATTGGTTGTTAGCCCTGCCAGGCGGGTGTGGTGTGATGTGACTGGCATTACAGTTCCCCCTGCATTTGCTATGGAACACCTAAGTGCATAAAAGCGGAGCAGAGGAGTCGTGCGCAATGTAACTTTCTGCAACGCCTTTTTACGTTGCATTAGTTTTATGCATTGAATGTGCCGTTATGGAAGTTCTGAAAAACATTGCGCTCGGTATTACGGGGTCAGCCTATAAACTGAGTAAACTTCAGTTCGGCAGCCGTTGCCTGGTCGGTAAAGGGGCGAGCAACGCGAATCAAATGACCATGAAGGCCGCTACTTTTTTCAGAGCCAATTGACCCGGGGAAACTTATCACTGAATGCGCCGGGCATTTGCGCCACCTGGCTTGTTTTATAGTTAAAAAATACAAATCCCGACTTGGCCATTGCGATCAGGCTTTCATCGGCTGGGCGGGTAATGCGAAAGGTAATATCGCCACCGTATTTGTTGAAATCCATGACCCCGACTTCAAACAGCAATTGATCCCTCGCGTGGGCTTCTGCGCGATAAGTGGTGGCCAGGTCGGTGACGATGATTCCGACGCCTTCTTCGCTGGCCTCCTCAATACCAAAGTCAAACAGGAAGCGAGCGCGAGCTTCCGAAATCATGGAGATCATTGAGTCGTTTCCGAGGTGGTTGGCCGCATTGATATCGGTTACGCGCACGGTCAGGTGGGTGCTGAAGCAAAACTGGTCTTGTGGAAAGCTAAGTGTCAGGCGGGCCATGGGTTCTCTTCGACAGCAGCTGTCTGGGCGATGGAAATCCCTATTGTACGGCCATGGCTGGATGATGGGCAGTGACATCTCAACTGCCCAGAAAAACGGGTTAATGGCGGTGCAAGGTATTAAGTGAGTAGAAGGTTACGCGACCGCCCTCGATTGAATAGCCCTGGTTGTCTTGTATGTATGCGCCTGCCTTGTAATACAGCAATTGCCGGCTCCAACTGCTGCTCAACTGTTTATAAAACGAACCATTGTCGCCGCTGCTTTTGACGGTCACGCCCAAACGGCCGGTCGAGGTGATACGAAGCTGGTAGCTGAAGCGTTCATTGAGGTCGACGTTCTGTGCCAGAAGTATATTTTGTACGCTCGAACTTCCCGGCTGTGCTCGATACAGAAGTTCGAGCCTCCCGGTGCCATTTTTATAATGGTATTGCAGCTTTGCCAACGGATCATTTTCACTTCCCGGCTGATCCTTACTATGGATTTGGCCGACAATAACTTTGTTTTTACTCGGCACCACGTTGACTGCCAGTACTGCATTTAAATAGTTGTCACCATCTTTGTAGTACCAGTTGTGCAATCTGCCATCGGCGTAGGTTTCCCGTAGTTCGCTACGCGGATAACTGGCGTCCTCGGTGCGTGAGCCGGTGACAGGCACCCAGAATACGACGGTTTGATTGCCGTCATTACGGAAGTATTGGCTGGAGTAACCGTTTTGTATCCGCGCCGCGCTGATTTCAGTGGGGGTCGGTGGTGTGGGGACAGATAGGTTCCAAGTGGACAGATCAAACACATTAGGTCCTTAGAGGGTCGCCGTTCAGTGAACAATTTATTTGCAACTGTTCGGCGACCTCAGCTTTGCTAGGTTCAACGTATCTGACCAACGGGCTGCCAACCTCTGTTCCAGACGGCTTATGGCCATTTCTTGATACTAGCCAAGCTGGTTTCAGGCTGCTGGGCGATGTTGCTTCTGGTAAAGGAATTCAAGCACCGCTGCGCGATATTCGTGATAGCGCGAATCGTGAGCCAAGGCCATGCGCTCCCGGGGCCTGGGCAGTTCGACCTGAAGAATCTCGCCGACTGTTGCCGAAGGCCCATTGCTCATCATGATGATTCTGTCCGACAGCAACACCGCTTCGTCAACGTCATGGGTAATCATGATCACCGTGTTACCGAGATCGGCGTGAATCTCCATCAGAGAATCCTGCAGGTGCGCGCGGGTGAGTGCATCAAGGGCGCCAAAGGGCTCATCCATCAACAATACTTTGGGTTGCATCGCCAGCGCCCGGGCAATACCTATGCGCTGTTTCATACCGCCGGATATCTCGCTGGGGCGCTTGTGACGTGCGTGACTCATGTGCACCAAGTCGAGGTTGTGCTCAATCCATTCACGCATCTCGGTTTTGCTTTTGCTGTTTTTGAATACCTGGCGCACGGCCAGTTCGATATTTTGGTAGCAGCTCAACCAAGGCAGTAAGCTATGGTTTTGAAACACCACGGCGCGCTCCGGCCCAGGTGCATTCACTTCTCGATTGTCGAGAATCACCCCGCCCGTGGTGGCCTGATAAAGGCCGGCGACAATATTCAATACGGTTGACTTGCCACAGCCTGAGTGGCCGATCAGCGAAACGAATTCCCCCTTGGCTATCTTCAAGTTAACGTCTTTAAGTGCGCAAAACAGGCCTTTATCCGTCGGAAAACTTATGCCTACGCCTGTCAGTTCAAGATGTGCAGTGCTCATAGAATATCCTCTGTGTTTAACGCAGGTCGGCGCTCTTATCCCAGCTCACATATTTTTGCAGGGCCAGCATCAGGCGATCGAGGGCAAAGCCGATCAGGCCGATCACAATCACGGCTACCATGATCCGTCCAAGCGAGTTGGAACTGCCGTTTTGGAACTCATCCCAGATGAATTTGCCCAGCCCGGGGTTTTGCGCAAGCATTTCGGCCGCAATCAACACCATCCAGCCAGTTGCCAGTGACAAGCGCAGACCAGTGAAAATCATGGGAATGGCGGCTGGCAGCACGATGCGTCGTATATGGTTGAGAGGGGACAGGCTCAGCACGCGGCTTACGTTCTGCAGGTCCTTATCCAGGTTTGCCACGCCAACAATGGTGTTGATTACCGTTGGCCAGAGGCAGCACAAGGCCACCGTCACTGCCGAGGTAATAAATGACTTGGCAAACAGCGGATCGGTGCTGGTGTAGACCGCGCTGACAACCATGGTCACCAGTGGCAGCCAGGCCAGTGGTGATATGGGTTTGAATATCTGTATCAGTGGGTTGATGGCGTTGTACAGCGGCTTGCTCAGGCCACAGACAATGCCCAGTGGAATGGCTATCAGCGAAGCAATCACAAAGCCGGTCATTACCGTATACAGGCTGGTGACTATCTGCTTGAAGAAGGTCGGTTTGCCGGTGTAGGGGCGGATCTTTACCTTGGCCTCTGGGTTTTTACTGAGCTGGGCCTGGTTACGTAGTTGCTGGCGCTCATAGAACGCCGTTTCACGCTTGGCTTCGCGCTGGTGCTCGTCGACCAGGTTGCTGAACTGGCTGGCAACTTGTGCGGGCCCGGGAAAGGTTCCCAGGCTGGTATTGATGCTGCCGGCAATCATTTGCCAGAACATCAGAAAGGCAGCCAGGCCAATGATTGGCATCAGCAGGTTTGGCAGCCAGCGTTTGAACGCTGCGGTTCTTGCGCTTTTGACTGTCTGGGTGATTTGCTCGGAGATGGCAGGGTTACTCATCGTCCAATCCTCGGCTTATACGGCCTCAGCCAGGCTGAAGGCGGGTTGTCTGGTGGCACTGGACCGCAGGGGCGGTTGCAGTGCTCTAATTGTCACAAGCGCGTTAGAGCACTGAGTCTTGCTTCAAGCCAATTTTCATTTGCTCGATGTAGGCGTTGGGCTTGCGCCCGTCATAGGTCAGGCCGTCGATGAATTCATGGGTCGGCGCGCGAAAGCCGCTTTCATCTGCTGCAGGAAAGTCGCTGGCCTTGGCCTTGCCTTCGGCAATCAACTCCTCGGCAGCCTGGCGATATACGGCGGGTTGGTAGACTTGCTTGGCGATATCGAAATACCAGCTGTCTGGCTTGGCCTCGGTGATTTGGCCCCAGCGGCGCATCTGCGTGAGGTACCAGATTGCGTCGGAATAAAACGGGTAGGTGGCGTTGTAGCGAAAGAACACGTTGAAGTCCGGAACGCTGCGTTTGTCACCTTTTTCGTACTCGAATGTTCCAGTCATGGAATTGGCGATGACCTTGGCATCCGCCCCCACGTATTCAGGACGCGACAGGATTTCCACGGCCTCCTGGCGGTTGGCATTGTTGCCCTCATCCAGCCACATGGCGGCGCGGATCAGGGCCTTGACCAGGCGCTTGTGGGTTTCAGGGTTGGCGTCGGCCCACTTTTTAGAGACCCCGAGGACTTTCTCCGGGTTGTTCTTCCATATTTCATAGTCGGTGATCACCGGTACGCCAATGCCTTTGAACACCGCCTGCTGGTTCCAGGGCTCGCCCACGCTGTAGCCGCTTATGGTGCCTGCCTCCATGGTCGAAGGCATTTGCGGTGGCGGGGTAACCGAGAGCAGGGCATCGGCATTCAATGTGCCGGAAATATCGCCCTTGGCTGGGGCGTAGTAACCCGGGTTTATTCCTCCAGCCGCGAGCCAGTAACGCAGTTCGTAGTTGTGGGTGGACACGGGAAAGACCATGCCCATGTTGAACGGCTTGCCTTCGGCCTTATAGCGCTCGATAACCGGTTTTAGCGCAGCAGCGCTTATGGGGTGAACCGGTTTGCCATCCTGCATGGGGATGTGCTCTTTCATTTCAGCCCAGACCTCATTGGAAACAGTGATGCCGTTGCCATTGAGGTCCATGGAAAACGCAGTGACAATCTGCGCCTTGGTGCCAAAGCCGATTGTCGCGCCAAGCGGCTGGCCAGCCAGCATATGTGCACCGTCGAGCTCGCCAGTGATCACCCGGTCGAGCAACACTTTCCAGTTTGCCTGGGCCTCAAGGGTGACATACAGGCCTTCGTCCTCGAAGTAGCCTTTCTCATAGGCAATTGCCAGGGGCGCCATGTCGGTGAGCTTGATAAAGCCCAGTTTGAGCTCTGCTTTCTCAGGTTCGGTGGCACTGGCAAAAGGTGCAGCGACTGAGCCGAATACAAGAAACGCGGCGCAACTGACACTGGCCAGGGCCTTCTTCAATAATGAGCACGGTAGTGTGGAATGGCGCATTGAAATTCCTCAGCTATCAGAAACGAAAAAAGACGTCTAAACCTGCACGCGAGAACAATGCGTGCAGCCTTGACGTCTTTGTCTATTTCGTCTCGATCACCGCCGTTGGCGACCCGAAGACGGATGTAGCGAGGTTATTGCAAAGCCCTTGCCAGGCAACGACTCAGATGCTGTATGAAGATTTTTATATAAGATAAAAAATAATCAAAAACAATAAATTACCTATGTATTTTAAAGTTGAATAGAGGTTTAGCTGGCGGCTGTACAAGCATCAATAGCGCTAGGCGCTGAGCCAGGCTGGTGCGTGGTTCATTTGCGTGCCGCTTAACGTGTGCAATAACAGCGCAGCGATTGACCTGGCTTCTGGGTGCAGTACAGGACTTAGCTGGCTGGGCGTTTGCGAGGCTCCTCGACGAAGTCCTTGAGCCAGCGCAGGACTTCGACAGCTTCCCAGCGAGTGGGGTCGAACATCGCGTAGACCAGGCCCTGGTAGCCGACAACATCGAGCGGCCGGTGGTATCCCGCACGCTGGAAAAGCGCCTCTATTTCCGCAAAGCAGGTATTGAAGTGCAGCCTGTTGAAAGGGGTTTTACCTTCAGTGACTATCCCTTCGAGGTGAAGCTCGTCCACGGTGGCCCGTATTTTTTCCAGAGGCATTCGGTTAACTGCTTGTTTTAATTGCATTACATCCAGCATCGTTGCGCTCCCAATCAAGCCTGTGCGGTATCTGTCAGATGGCGTAAATGAGTTTAGTACAAAAATACTGTACAAATAAACAGTATTGGTTAATAGTCTTGTCATCGCGCTGCAAATTTCACTCATTGCGATGGCCTGAAGGCAACCAAGCCCCAGCCCATCGGATAGGCAAAGGGGTCGCAAACAATGCAACAGATACTGATGACAGTTTTGGTATTGGTGATGCTTACGGGATGCGCGCAACCAACGCTTGAGCAGCCCAAGGCGAATGGCACCTACCTGGTGATCGACAATAACGATGCGTGGGCCGTAGTCATTTCTGATGGCAAGCGGGTTGAGGAGCACGGATTGGTTGTGGATGCCATCGGTATGTCGACCCCAGGCGCAGTCGTGGCCAACAGCTACGTGATTGACACACCTAATTGCGGGCGCGTGCAGTGGATGGCGCAGCATGATGATGTGGTCGATGGTGCGACAAGTTTGATGGCGCTGAGTTACAACCCGGCGCTGACTGAGTCCAAGTGCGTGATAGGAGAAGGCTTGAGCAGTATCTGGACAGTGCTCGATTATTCCAGCTAAGCCAAGTGCCCGATAACCAATGACTACCGGGCAAGACCCTGGATGCTATTTGACGGGCTTGGTCGCCGCACCCGGCAGCAAACCATCGGCTCTGAACATATGCTTGATGCCGCGCAAGGCCTGGCGAATGCGATCCTGGTTCTCGATCAAGGCAAAGCGCACATGATCATCACCGTAATCGCCAAAGCCGATGCCAGGAGAGACGCAGACCTTGGCTTGGGCCAGCAGTTTTTTGGCAAACTCCAGTGAGCCAAGCTCGGCATAGGCCTCGGGTATCCTGGCCCAGACGTACATTGAGGCCTTGGGGTTTTCGACCATCCAGCCGAGTTCGTGAAGGCCCTTTACCATCAGGTTGCGCCGCTGCCGGTATTGCTCGGCAATATCGCGTACGCACTGCTGGTCACCTTCCAGCGCTGCAATAGCGGCGACTTGTAGCGGGGTAAAGGTGCCGTAGTCGTGATAGCTCTTGATCCGCGCCAACGCGTTTACCAGTTCCTTGTTGCCGACCATGAAGCCAATTCGCCAGCCGGCCATGTTGTAGCTCTTGGACAGGGTAAAGAATTCCACTGCGACATCCTTGGCGCCGGGAACTTGCATGATCGATGGCGCTTTCCAGCCGTCATAGACGATATCGGCGTAGGCGAGGTCATGTACCACCAATACGTCATATTGTTTGGCCAGCGCCACAACCCGTTCAAAGAAGTCCAGTTCCACGCACTGCGCCGTCGGGTTCGAGGGGAACCCCAGGATCATCATCTTTGGCTTGGGAATGGACTCGCGAATGGCGCGCTCCAGTTCAGCAAAGAAATCGACGCCGGGCACCAGCGGTACAGAGCGTACCTGGGCGCCAGCAAGCACGGCACCATAAATATGGATCGGGTAGCTGGGGTTCGGGACAAAGACTTTATCGCCGTGATCGAGCGTTGCCAGCATCAGGTGGGCCAAGCCTTCTTTCGAGCCAATGGTGACTATGGCTTCGTCTTCAGGGTCGATATCAACCTGGTAGCGGTCGGCATACCAGCGTGAGATCGCTCGGCGCAGGCGCGGAATACCGCGTGAAGTCGAGTAGCCGTGGGTGTCTTCGCGCTGGGCAACAGTGCAGAGCTTTTCAACGATATGGGAAGGCGTGGGGCCGTCTGGATTGCCCATGCTGAAGTCAATGATGTCCTCGCCACGGCGGCGGGCTGCCATTTTCAGTTCAGCGGTGATATTGAAAACATAGGGGGGAAGACGATCGATGCGCGCAAAGCGGCGCTTAGCTTGCTCAGCCATGTAAACCTCAAAGTACGTAAGCGCCCGGAACCGTCCGAGCGACGCTGGCCACTGCGGTGGCCGGTGATGAAGATAAACGCAGTGAGCCAGGCTTGTCGAGTAATTACAGCTTCAGTCGGTGATTTCCTGCTTGAGTCTGATCAGCAGGTCAGCGAGCAGCTTGATATCCGCATCTGTGGTGCGCCAGGATGAAATGCTCAGGCGAAAGGCCGGGCGTCCTTGCCAGACTGTCGGTCCAAACCAGACTTGACCTGACGCCTGGGCGGCCAGACGTATTGCAGTGGTCTGTTGATCAGTGTCCGCCCGTACCAGAACCTGGTTAAGCATAACCCGGTTCAACACCTGATACCCGGCAGCGCGCAAGCATTCTGCAAGATGGCTGGCCTGACGAATGTGGTTGTCGATCATCTGGCGCAAGCCCTCGCGACCAAGCGAGGCGAGGGCTGCCCAGATGGGTATGCCGCGGGCTCGGCGCGAGAACTCCAGGGTCAGGTTTTTCTGTGCATCCTTTGATGCCGTAGCGTAGGCTGCATCGCTGTTCATGGCGGTGGCAAGTGCGTCCGCGTCGCGAAAAATAGCCATGGCGCCATCGTATGGCGTGTTCAGCCATTTATGTCCATCGGTGGTCCAGCTATCCGCCAGCTCGACGCCTTCGACAAGCTCGGCAGAAGATGAAGCGCGAGCCCACAGGCCAAAGGCACCGTCAACGTGAACCCAGGCACCCGCTGCCTTGGCTTTGGGTATCAGGGTGCCGAAGGGGTCGAACTCGCCGGTATTGACTTCGCCCGCCTGCAGGCAAAGGATTGTCATATCATCCAGCGCAGGCAACTGCAGTGGATCAATCCGGCCATGCTCGTCGACAGGCGCAATGACCAGCCGATTCATGCCGAAGCCAAGCACGCGCAATGCCTTCTTAACAGTAATGTGTACGCTGGCCGAGACCACGACGCGTATCTCGGGGGCACCGATCAGGCCATCGCCATCAAAGTCCCAGTCCTTGCGTGCCAGCAGAGAGCGTCGGGCCGCTGACAGGCACGCCAGGGTACAGGCCGGTGCACTTGTGCCAAAGCCGACCGCGCTGTTCCTAGGCAGCCCCAGTGTTGCACTGGTGCCAAAGCCGACCGCGCTGTTCCTAGGCAGCCCCAGTGCGTCCAGCACCCAGTGACCGGCAATACGCTCAATGCGGTCAATCGCGGGTGAGTTGTCGAACGAAGAGGCGCATTGATCCCAGGCTAGGACCAGCCGCTCGGCGGCAGCGGCGGCAGGTAGCGTGGCGCCGATAACAAAACCGAAATAGCGTGAGCCATTGGAACTGACAGTGGCCGGGGATGCTATGTCATCAAGCAGACGCAGTACCTCCTTTGCAGCTATTCCTTGTTCGCGGAAGGGCTGGTCCAGTGCCTTGAGTCCGGCAATGGCTTGCTGAGCAGGGAATACTGGGCGCCGGGGCAGGCTGTCGAGATATTTCAGGGCGCGCCGGTCTGCGTCGGCAAGAAGCGCTGTCTCGTCATTATGCGGGGTCATGCTGCGCTCACTATTGGCGGCTGGATGAATGCTTGATCTTAGCCATTGGCCGGTTGCAGGCGCAGATACAACCGGCCATTGAGGCAGCTATACAGTTTGCTGGCCGCTACAGGTGCGAGCAGAACAGTGGGGTTGCAAGCGGTACAGTCCGCTTATTTTCCGAGCAAATCGTGCATGGCAATAATCTGTTCAGCCACTTGCGCGAGCTTTTGCTGACGGCTCATGGCTTGGCGACGCATCAGGGTGTAGGCGGCTTCTTCATCGCAGCTCTTCATTTTCATCAAGAGGCCCTTGGCCAGTTCGATCCGTTTGCGTTCAGCCAGTTGTGCGTCCCGTGCGTGCAATTGCGCGCGCAACGCTTGATCGCTCTCGAAGCGAGCCATGGCCACATCAAGTATGGGCTGCAGGCGTTGGGCATGAATCCCTTCGACTATGTAGGCACTGACACCGGATTGAATCGCCTGGCGCATGACGTTGGGGTTGTGTTCGTCAGTGAACATGACAATTGGCCGCGGTTGATCACGGGTGACCAATACCACTTGCTCCATGACGTCACGGCTGGGGGATTCACTGTCGATCAGGATTACATCCGGGCGCACAACCTCAACCCGAGCGGGCAGGTCGATGGTCAGGCCAGACTCATCGATGACTTCAAACCCGGCCTCGGTCAGTGCCGCTTTGAGCCGGCCGACTTTTTTCGGTGTGTCGTTTATCAGCAGTATGCGCAGCATATCTTGGCCTCCTGCCAGTTATTGGGCGGTGACTGAGCTATCGCTCAAGGCGTGAAGGGCAAAACTTCGCGCATAGTCCACCGGGTTGCTGCCGTCCCAGCTTTTGCCATCGAGCAGGGTGCTGCTGCGCATCGCAGGTGGCACCGGGATATTCAATGCCTGCGCCGCCTGGCTGTAGATATCGATCTGCTGGATACGTTGCGCGACACCCAGGTAGTCGGGATCATCGCGCAGCAAGCCCCAGCGGCGGAATTGGGTCATAAACCAGATGCCGTCGGATAAATACGGCATGTTGACTGCGCCACCGGCGTGGAAGCGCAGTGGATGTGGGTCGGCCCAGGCATTGCCGAGACCGTCCTGGTAGTGGCCAAGAAATCGCGGTTCTATGGCAGACAAGGGCGCGTCAACATAGTCGGCGCTGCTGATCAGCTTGGCCGTGCTGCGTTTGTTTTCCGGGTTTTCGTCAATGAAACGGCTGGCTTCAAGGATGGCCATGGTCAAGGCCCGGGCGGTGTTGGGATAAAGCTCGACAAACTCGCGCGTCAGGCCCAATACCTTTTCCGGGTGGTCTGGCCAGATCGCTTGGCTGGTGGCCACGGTAAAACCTTGGCCTTGATCTACTGCCAGGGCTCCCCATGGCCCGCCTGCGCAGAAACCGTCGATACGTTGCGCGTTCAGGTGTGCAACCATTTGTGCGGGCGGCACCACTACGGTATTGACGTCAGTGAGCGGGTGTATGCCTTGGCTGGCCAGCCAATAATAAAGCCACATGGCGTGCGTGCCTGTGGGAAAGGTTTGAGCGAAGGTCAGCTTTGCACTGCTTTGATGCACGTATTGCTTGAGTGCATCGCCATTGGTCACGCCTTCGCACTTGAGTTGTTCCGAGAGGTTAATCGCCTGGCCGTTGTGATTAAGGCCCATCAGAATTGCCATCTCTGTGGGCTGGACGCCAATTCCCAAGTGGGTGCCGTAGATTTGGCCGTATAACGTTTGCGCGGCGTCGAGCTCTCGGCTCAACAGCTTGTCGCGCAGGGTGGCCCAGGATGATTGGCGCTGCAGGTTGAGGGTCAAGCCATAGGGTTGGGCGAAGCCCTGCGTGGCGGCGACAATCAATGACGCCGAGTCTGTCAGGGCCATAAAGCCCAGGTTGAGCGTGCTCTTTTCTGGAGCGTCGGAGCCGTTAACCCAATCCAGTACATCTGTGCGGTTAAGTGTTTGATCACCCATTTAGCATTCCCTTTGCAACACAAAAAAGCGCCGTTTCAGTCGCTGCGCAAAGCAGTTCCGAGACGACGCCATTGTCGATAAGCGAGTTCCGTAGTTGGAGCTGCTTGCAGTGTCCCTAGCAAAGCAATCCATGTGCCAGCGGACTTGAGCAACAGCTTGATCGCACGCAAAAAAAAGCCCCGCACTGGGCGGGGCTCTTTCGATGCAGCTAACGCTTAGGCTTGAACGACCGGGATGTTGGCGTTCGCAGCGGCTTCGCGGAACTCAGCGATCTGGTCGAAGCTCAGGTAGCGATAAACGTCGGCAGCCATGCTGTCGATGTCTTTCGCATACGCCATGTACTCTTCAACCGTCGGCAGTTTGCCGGTGATTGCAGCGACCGCAGCCAGTTCGGCAGAGGCCAGGTACACGTTGGCGCCATCACCCAGGCGGTTCGGGAAGTTACGCGTCGAAGTGGAAACCACGGTGGAGTTGGCCTCTACACGTGCCTGGTTACCCATGCACAGCGAGCAGCCCGGCATTTCCATACGTGCGCCAGCCTTGCCGAAGATGCCGTAGTAGCCTTCTTCAGTCAGCTGGTGAGCGTCCATCTTGGTCGGCGGCGACAGCCACAGACGAGTCGGAATGCCACCTTTGACTTTATCCAGCAGCTTGCCAGCAGCGCGGAAGTGACCAATGTTGGTCATGCACGAGCCGATGAACACTTCGTCGATCTTCTCGCCCTGAACAGTCGACAGCAGACGAGCATCGTCCGGGTCGTTTGGTGCGCACAGAACGGGTTCTTTCAGCTCTGACAGGTCGATTTCGATGATTTCAGCGTATTCGGCGTCAGCATCAGCGCTCATCAGTTCAGGGTTGGCCAGCCATGCTTCCATCGCTTGAGCGCGACGTTCCATGGTGCGTGCGTCGCCGTAGCCTTCGCTGATCATCCAGCGCAGCAGGGTGATGTTCGACTGCAGGTATTCGGCAATTGCCTTTTCCGGCATCTTGATGGTGCAACCAGCAGCGGAGCGCTCTGCGGAGGCGTCAGACAGTTCGAACGCTTGTTCAACGGTCAGTTCGTCGAGACCTTCGATCTCGAGGATGCGGCCGGAGAAGGCGTTGATCTTGCCTTTCTTCTCAACAGTCAGCAGGCCTTTCTGGATAGCGTAGTAAGGGATTGCATGGACCAGGTCACGCAGGGTGATACCAGGCTGCATTTTGCCCTTGAAACGAACCAGGATGGATTCCGGCATATCCAGTGGCATAACGCCGGTAGCTGCTGCGAATGCAACCAGGCCCGAACCTGCCGGGAACGAAATGCCCATTGGGAAACGGGTGTGCGAGTCACCACCAGTGCCAACGGTATCCGGCAGCAGCATGCGGTTCAGCCAGCTGTGGATGATGCCGTCACCAGGACGCAGCGAGACACCACCGCGAGTGCGGATGAAGTCAGGCAGGGTGTGGTGAGTGGTCACATCGATCGGCTTCGGATAAGCCGCAGTGTGGCAGAACGACTGCAACACCAGGTCGGCGGAGAAGCCCAGGCATGCCAGGTCTTTCAGTTCATCACGGGTCATTGGACCTGTGGTGTCTTGCGAGCCGACGGTGGTCATCTTGGGTTCGCAGTAAGTGCCTGGACGCACGCCTGCTACGCCGCAAGCCTTGCCAACCATCTTCTGCGCCAGGGTGAAGCCTTTGTTGCTGTCGGCTGGCTGCTCAGGTTTCTTGAACAGGTCAGCAGGTGGAAGACCCAACTCAGCACGTGCCTTGTCGGTCAAACCACGACCCACGATCAACGGAATGCGGCCGCCTGCACGAACTTCGTCGAGCAGCACAGGGGTTTTCAGTTCGAAGGTGGTGATAACTTCGTCAGTGCCGTGCTTGCACACTTTACCGGCGTACGGATAGACGTCGATCACGTCGCCCATGGCGATGTTGGTAACGTCGAACTCGATCGGCAGGGCGCCAGCATCTTCCATGGTGTTGTAGAAGATAGGCGCAATCTTGTTACCGAAGCAGAAACCGCCTGCGCGCTTGTTCGGCACGTAAGGGATGTCGTCGCCGAAGAACCACAATACCGAGTTGGTTGCGGATTTACGCGATGAGCCGGTACCGACAACGTCGCCCACATAGGCAACTGGGAAGCCAGCAGCGCGGATCTCTTCGATCTGCTTCAGTGGGCCAGTCACGCCTTGTTGCTCAGGCACGATGCCGTCGCGAGCCATTTTCAACATGGCCAGGGCGTGCAGCGGGATGTCTGGACGTGACCAGGCGTCAGGCGCCGGAGACAGGTCGTCGGTGTTGGTTTCGCCGGTAACCTTGAACACGCTCAGGCTGTATTTCTCGGCGATCGGGGCGCGTTTGGTGAACCATTCGCCTTCTGCCCAGGACTGCAGCACAGCTTTAGCGTTGGCGTTGCCTGCCTTAGCTTTTTCAGCTACGTCGTGGAACGCGTCGAACATCAGCAAGGTGTGCTTCAGTTGTTCGGCGGCAACAGCACCCAAGGTCGCGTCTTCGAGCAGTTCAACCAGGGTGGCGATGTTGTAGCCGCCTTGCATGGTGCCCAGCAGTTCGACTGCACGCTTGTTGTCAATCAGGGGGGAGGTTGCTTCACCCTTGGCGACAGCGGAGAGGAAACCAGCCTTGACGTAGGCTGCTTCGTCCACCCCTGGTGGTACGCGATTGGTGATCAGGTCGACGAGGAATTCTTCTTCGCCAGCAGGCGGGTTTTTCAGCAGTTCAACAAGACCTGCAGTTTGTTCGGCGTTCAGCGGCTGGGGCACGATACCCTGAGCGGCACGCTCTGCTACGTGTTTGCGATAGGCTTCAAGCACAGTTATTACCCTCATCAGTGGTCCCAAATTCTGTCCGGGACGCATATCCAGAAAGCACCGAATCAAGCGCTGTAAAGGCTTTATGGGCCAATCAGCCGAGATTTCAGGGATTTCTTCCAGAAGCTGCTTTCAAAGTTTTACGCCGGCAGGACGAGATCGATGAGGGCTGGCACCAGTATTTGGGGTAACCAAATAGCGGTGCCAACATCGTACCTGCAGGATTAACTGTGCTCGTGACGCTTTGAAAACAGCTTCCAACGGACTTTGGTGCCTATAAAAGGCCCGACGATTCTACTGGAAAGCGCAAGTAAAGTTAAGCTAAAGCCTTGATTCTGCATGTTTGTACAAAAAACAATCAAAAGCCTCCTAAAAGCCTTCTCCAAGCCCATTTTTGGGTCTTGTGAGTCTGGATAATGGCCGTTTTGTCATCTTTTGCCTGAAACGGCTTTTTAGAAAAACATCTATTCACACAGTTTTTCATGGGTGAACTGACTTGGACAAAGGGCTAATATGCCCGCCTGTTAGTCATGTGAATCTTGTTTTTGTTATGTCCAGTCAGCCGATTAAAACGCCCTGTGTTGGCCTGTGTTCGACGGTCTATGGCGACCTTGTGTGCCGTGGCTGCAAGCGTTTTCATCATGAGGTGATTGCCTGGAATGGCTACGATGAGCAAGCCAAGCAAGCTGTATGGCAGCGTCTGGAGGTGCTGTTGGTACAGGTCATGGAGGCTAAGGTCGAAGTGTTTGATGCAATGCGATTACGGGATCAGCTGGTCCAGCGCCAGATTCGCTTTGTGCCTAATCAGTCGCCTTATTGCTGGGCTTATCAGTTGATCGCCCGGGGCGCGCGCGTGATCAACCAGCTCGAAGCATACGGCATGGCGTTGCTGCCCGAGTTTCGCAACTGGTCGCTGCCGGAGTTGCGCGACGCCATTGATCGTGAGTTCTTCATTCTTTCCGAGGCGCACTATGAGCGCTATATCGCCCCGGGCTTTCTCAGTGATGCATTGAGCGTCGAGCCAAAGCCTTAAATTGCGTCGTAAAAAAGCCCGATGCATCACTGCGTCGGGCTTTTTGTTTTACCGCGTTAAGCCGCGATCAAGCACGGCGGCGGAACAATGGCAAAGGCTGATCGCTCGATGCCTGATAAACCTCTGAATATTCAGTAAAGGCTTGCAGGGCATCTTGCGGGTCTTTGTCTTCACGCAGGGCGAAGGCATCAAAGCCGCAACGGCGCAGGGCGAACAGTTGATCACGCAGTACGTCACCGATGGCGCGAATTTCACCTTTGTAGCCATAACGCGTGCGCAGCATATAAGCCGTCGAGGAGTGGCGGCCATCGGTGAAGGCTGGGAAATTCAGGGCAATGACCTGGAAGTTATCCAGTTGGTCGGCAATCTCTTCGATCTCTTCACCGGCTTCGAGCCAAACACCCAGGCCGCCATCGCGGGCCTTGAGGGCATGGGCATGCTCGGACCACAGCTCCAACGGTACGATCAGGTCGTCACAGTTTGACAAGCCCTCGAGCGTCGCGTCTTTAGGCAGCAGATGCCAGGTTTCGTCGATGATCTGGCCGTTCTTAATTATTCGCTGCATATACGCGCTCCTTAAACGGGTCCACACCGACACGGCGGAAGGTGTCGAGGAAGCTTTCTTCATCGTCACGCTTTTCGACGTAGACATTGATGATTTTCTCGATCACGCCTGCCACGTCATCTTGCGCAAATGCCGGGCCGAGAATCTTGGCCAGGCTGGCGTCACGGCCAGAGCTGCCGCCGAGTGAAACCTGGTAGAACTCTTCGCCTTTCTTGTCCACACCCAGGATGCCGATGTGACCTACGTGGTGATGGCCACAAGCGTTCATGCAGCCTGAGATATTGAGGTCGATTTCACCAATATCGAACAGGTAGTCGAGGTCATCGAAACGACGCTGAATGGCTTCGGCGATCGGGATCGACTTGGCGTTGGCCAGCGAGCAGAAGTCGCCGCCCGGGCAGCAGATGATATCGGTCAGCAGGCCAACGTTTGGCGTGGCAAAACCCTTTTCGCGCAGCTCACCCCAGAGGGTGAAAAGCTGGGCTTGTTCTATGTCGGCCAGGATAATGTTCTGGTTATGGCTGTTGCGCACTTCGCCGAAACTGTAGCGATCAGCAAGGTCGGCAACGGCATCGAGCTGCTTGTCGGTCAGGTCGCCAGGCGCAACGGCTGTTGGCTTGAGCGACAGGGTGACCGCAACATAGCCCGGCTTTTTGTGGGCAAAGGTGTTGCGCTGGCGCCAGCGGGCAAAGCCAGGATGCTCGGCGTCAAGGGCGGCCAGTTCGGCGTCCTGGTCTTGCAGGGTCTTGTAGTCCGGGTCGACGAAATGTGCCGCGACACGCTGGACTTCTGCCTCGGTCAGGGTGGTTGGCCCATCCTTGAGGTGTGCCCATTCGGCATTGACACGCTCGGCAAAGACTTCTGGGGTCAGTGCCTTGACCAGGATCTTGATGCGTGCCTTGTACTTGTTGTCACGACGGCCATAGCGGTTATAGACACGCAGGATGGCATCCAGGTAACTGATCAAGTGCTGCCAAGGCAGGAACTCATTGATGAAGCTGCCGACAATGGGCGTACGTCCCAGGCCGCCACCTACGGATACGCGAAAGCCCAGCTCACCGACTTCGTTGTTGACCGCTTCAAGGCCAATATCATGTACTTCAATCGCTGCACGGTCGCTGACGGCGCCGTTGACGGCAATCTTGAACTTACGCGGCAGATGGGCGAATTCCGGATGGAATGTCGACCACTGACGGATGATCTCGCACCATGGGCGAGGATCGATGATTTCGTCCTTGGCAACACCGGCGAACTGGTCGGTGGTGGTGTTGCGAATGCAGTTGCCGCTGGTTTGGATGGCATGCATTTGCACGGTCGACAACTCAGCAAGGATCTCTGGGATGTCTTCCAGTTCACACCAGTTGAACTGCACGT
This sequence comes from Pseudomonas sp. S9, assembly GCF_000222125.1. Lineage (NCBI taxonomy): Bacteria > Pseudomonadati > Pseudomonadota > Gammaproteobacteria > Pseudomonadales > Pseudomonadaceae > Pseudomonas > Pseudomonas sp. S9. Next base: position 650,513 of record NZ_AFFX01000001.1, read on the forward strand.
TCTGGCGGGTGCTGATGTGCGCATAGCCTTTGTCGTAGTTGCGGGCGATGTCTGCCAGCTTGCGCACTTGCTTTGAAGAGAGCAGGCCATAGGGAACCGCAATACGCAGCATTGGCGCGTAGCGCTGGATATACAGACCGTTTTGCAGGCGCAACGGGCGGAACTCAGCCTCGCTCAGTTCGCCAGCCAGGTAACGGCGTGTTTGATCACGGAACTGCTTGACGCGGTCCTCGATGATGGTTTGATCGTACTGGTCGTAAACGTACATGACGGGTCCTGTTATCAGGCTGCATAGCTTCTATTTATGTTTTGCCGCCGGCAATTAAGACGACAGTTGTTCGGTCAACCCATTTAGCGCAATGCATAAATAGCCATTTACAGCAAAACTGCGCGCACGGCCGCGCACTCCATACGGAGGCGATGGAAGATACCAGTTCAGGGTTATGCGCAAAAGTGATGTTTCAATATATGGAAAGAACTTAAAGCTCTAAGTGACGAGGCATGCATAACCACAGCTCTTGAGCAAGTCGCATACCTGGTCTTTACTCAAGGCGTACAGCCACAATCATAATAACTGCGAGGGGGTGCCTATGAATGATCAAACAGAGCCAGATCCGGCCGACAGTGCTATCGACGCCAAGGCTATTTTTGCCTTGATCGTTATTGCCGTGGCGACCGCCGTGTATTGGGTCAGCCATCAATAGGCCTGCCAAGGCGAGCACATGACAACAAGCCGCACTCCTGTGCGGCTTGTTTTATGCCCCGGCCTGTCTCGCTCGCAGCTCATACACCGGCAAAGTACAGCACCAGTTGCACTATGGCTGCGATCAACAAAACAAAGCCCGCCGTGAACAGCAGCCCCAGGATAATAAACTGGCTCGGCTTGCCGCGACTGAAGTCGCGACTCCGGTTCTTACCGCTCTGAACGCCAAATGCGGCGGCGAAAACGCTTTGCAGCATTTCCCAGATGGTCAGCGGCTTGTCATCTTGATTGTCACTCATAAGGGTTCCCTGTTCATGAGTGTGTGGCCTTCAGTTTAGCCGTTTATTGGCGCGTGCTGTCATGCTTGAGCAAATGGGCGTTCAAGCGAGCACAGGCTTGCAGTCCACGGCAGTGATCACGGAGTTGGCGATAAAGCATTGCTCATGGGCTTGGTGATGCAGTGTGCCAAGTTGCTCCGGGGTTGGATTGTTATCGGTAAATGTCACCCGTGGGTACAGGGTTACCTGTGTCATGGCCATTCGGCCCTGTGCGTCCTTGGCCATGACCCCGACCGGATTGTCTTCGTACTGATCAATAGCAAAGCCTTGTTTGGCGGCGATAGCTAAAAACCAAAGCATGTGGCAGCTCGATAACGAGGCGACAAATGCCTCTTCAGGGTCGACTGCAGCGGGATCGGAATAGGGCAATGGCACAACATGCGGGGAGGAGGATGCGGGCACCTGCGTGCCACCATCAAATTGCCAGCTATGGGCTCGACTGTAGCGATTATCCAAGAAGCTTTGAGAGCCTCTGGTCCACATAACTTTAGCTGTGTATTCCGCCATTTGAACGCCTCTATACGAACCATGAAGTAGGTGTTAAGTCATAGACTAGGGGAGCCGGCATAATGCTCCAAGATATTTATGCCTGTACATGCTCGTCAGCTAGAAAGGCAGCTCGGTGCTTAACGTAAAAGCAACGAGTGGTCTCGGCAGGGAAGCAATCTCATGCAGGAGGCATGTGTTTGACATCAAATACTTCATCGCTTGCGCTTACAAGTGTGCTCAGTTCCATTGTAAAGATTCGGCTGCCTCAAGCGCTCGATCAAGTGCTTGGGGCTCTGAGGGCGGCGCTCAAGGACAAATCCTCACAGGCGCTCTCCAATCAGGAGGCGCAAGCCTTTGAAGAGGCTTATAAGCTTTGCAAGTTTCAAGGTGCGCGGTCGATACGTGAATGCGTCAGCAGTATTCACAGTGCCCTGTTGCGAAAGCCCAGTTCTGCCCGACAGGCCCTGATGGGTGAGCAAGAGCTGGCGTTGCTTGAATTTTCGGACGTAGAAGACCAGTTGCTGGCCAATGCCCTTGCGAGTCATCTTCGTGAGACCTTGGCCGAGCAGGAGTTTAACCTCTGCGGCTGTTTCAGTCGGATGGTTGGACAGCATGTTGCTAATGCCGAGAATCCATTTTCCCTCGACTATTTAGTTCTTCACTGGCTCAAGGCATTGAGCCTGAGTGAGGGCGATGAAGCTGTTCGTCATGTGTTTTTTACGCAAATGTGTGCGGTTCTACCAGCGTCATTAGTTGCCTATTACACGGCGCTCGCCACAGCGTTTGATCGGCATCAGATAACGCCGCTTTTGCCTGAACCGATGCTCCCGGTCCAGCAAGGGCGCGATGCTGATTATCGGGTCGATAGCCTGGATAGCGACAATGCTGAGTTCAAGCAGGCTGAGGAGGTGGCGGTCAGTCCCATCCAGCGTGATGTTCTTGAGCGCCTGTTGCTGTGCCCGCCGCCGGCGCAAGGCTGGACAGCCGATAGCCTGCTTAAGTATTTCGAGAGCAACGGTTTCTACCTCAATGAGCGTCAACGCGAAGACACCCATCTGGTCAGTGGGGTGTTTCAGTCATTGCAACATGAACAGGCCATGGCCGACTCGTTAAAGCCTGCATTGAACAAGCTTCTTTTGCCGGTGTTGGATGCAACGCTCAGAGAACCTGCCGCCATCTCGGATAAGCACCACCCTGTACGCGCTACGCTTGACCGCTTGCTGTCGCTGGCAGAGCTATCCGAACCGTTGCTGGAGGCGCGCCTTGAGGTCCTGATCGACTGCCTGGTGACCCACTACCAGGGCAATAACCTTTCATTCTCCAGCATTGATGCTGAACTGGACGAGCTGCTTGAGGTTCAACAGCGCGCATACCGGCGCAGTGTCGAACGTGTGGCGGAGCTCTATCGCGGGCAAGAAGCCTTGCTTAATGCCAGGCGCAGCGTTTCTCTAGGGTTGACTGAGGTGCTTGGTGCTCGGCCGCCAAAGTTGTTGCTGCAATGGCTGCAAGCTGGCTGGCGTGACTTGTTGGTGTACAGGTTCATACGGGCCGATGTTGAGGATCAATGGCGTGCTGATCTGGAGCTGACCCGCTTGCTGGCAGAATATCTGCTGTCTTCAAGTACCCATAGAAACGAGTCAGAAAGACGTAAGCGCAGCCTGGAGGTTGATCATCTGCTCTCCACCATGGGGCGCAAGCTCGACGAGTTTGGTATAGCCAATGCCAATTGCAAACTGATACTTGAAACGATGCTCCAGCAGATGCTGGCTGGGCGCGAGGTGGAGCTGGGCGAGCTGGATACGCCTGAAATACCCCGCTCACAAGTGCCCCCGCAATTACAGCGTTGGCAGGCGTCCCTTGAAAGCCTTGAGGAAGGCGACTGGCTGGAAAATGCGGATGGCCAGCCATTGCAGTTGGTATGGCGTAGCTCGCAAAAAGACCAATATGTGCTGGTTGATAAGAAAGGCGTCGAGGTGAGCCATTTGACAATCGCCGAGCTGAGCGAGCTCGTCTCTGAAGGACTGTTGTTGATTGCGCAAAATGACGACGGTGATCAAGGGATTGTCCAGCGCGCACTGCAAGGCATTGTGGGCCGGCTGTATCGTGAAATCAGCCATGCGCGAAGTCACGATGAGCTGACCGGCTTGCTCAATCGGCGAAGTTTTGAAGCCGTGGTAGCCAAAAGCTTGTCCAGTGAAGTCAGGGTGAGTTATTTGCTCGCGCAGATTGACCAGTTCAGTGTCTTGAATAGCCATCTGGGCTTGGTGGCTGGTGATGCGTGTCTCAAGCATGTAGCCCAGGCACTACAGCGCATGTTGCCCGAACAAGGCGTGCTTGCACGCCTGGATGGAGTCGAGTTTGCTGCAATGATCCCGCAATGTGATGAGGACAGCGCCTCGGTGCTGGCAGAGAAACTACGGGCAGGCATAGAAAACGAAGTGTTCGACTGGCAAGGGCACAGCCATACCGTAACCCTGAGTATTGGCATCGTCAGCAACGCCGAAAGCCATGATGTAGCCAGTGTGTTGAGCAACCTGTATGCGGCGAGCAATCACGCAAAGGAATCAGGTCGTAACCGGGTCCATCGCTATAGTGTTCCGGCTGATGATGAACGAGTGGGGTTGTTGGCGATCGCGGCACGGATTGATCAGATCATCAGGTGTGAAGAGCTCTCGCTAAGGGTTCAACAGATTGCTACGACTGACATCAATGCCCGTCAACTTCCTCACTACGAGTTGTTGCTGGTAAGGGAAAACGCCCTGCCACTCGAAGATTTTATAGCGGCTGCCGAACGCTATAACCGAATGGCCAAGGTTGATCGCTGGGTGCTTGAACAGGCATTTAGCCAGCTCGAAAAAGCCCCGGATCTGTGGCAGCGCTGTTCTTCGATCTCGATCAACTTATCAGGCAACAGTTTGAATGATGGCGGCTTGCTAGCTTTTGTCGAGGAGTTGTTTGAGCGCTACGAGGTCGCGCCGCAGCGCATTTGCTTTGAAATTACGGAAACCACGGCGGTTGCCAACCTGGCCAATGTTGCAGACCTGGTGCGTCGCTTGCAAAGGCTTGGCTGTTCGTTCGCGCTGGATGATTTTGGCGTTGGTTTCTCCTCGTTTGATTATCTCAAGCGCTTGCCAGTCGATATCGTAAAAATTGATGGCAGTTTTGTGCGTGAGATCGCTCATTCATCCAGCGATCTGGCGATGGTTCGTTCAATCAATGATCTGGCCCATACGTTGGGTCGCGTTACCGTGGCCGAATACGTTGAGAATCAACAAATCCGCGAGCTATTGATCGACATAGGCGTGGACTATGTCCAAGGCTATGGAGTGCAAATGCCAAGAAGCTTTGTTGGTTTACTGGCTGATGCATAGCCGTGTGCATTGTGGGCAGGTATTGCCTGTTGGCCCCAGCCCATGATGCTTTTCATCTATCGTGGTAATAAGCGCCTTACCCTTGTATAGGCAGTCCCGCGCATAGATAGTAAGCATTCAATTTCAGGGGGCTGACTGCTATGGATTCAACGCAAGCCGACTATGCGAACTTTCGGGCTGCCTGGCTTGCTCAAGCCCAGGCAAATCCTTGGGTAACGGCTGGTTTTTTTGGTGCGGTACTGGCGGTTGTATACCTGCTGGTCAGTGCTGTGTTCAGTGCGGCCGATGCTGAGCATACCGAGCGTCTGCGCTATGCATTCTATGCCGGCGGAGCAGGCTTTGTGGCAACAGGGTTTGGCGCTGTATTGGCCGTTGCGCTTAAACAAATAAGCAACCGTACCCAGGACAGCATGCTTGGCTTTGCTGCCGGGATGATGCTTGCGGCCAGTTCATTTTCGCTCATTCTTCCTGGGCTGGACGCCGCAAAAGATATAACCGGCAGTAGCATTTTATCGGCTGCAACCGTGGTGCTTGGGCTGGGGCTTGGAACGCTATTGATGCTCGGCCTGGACCACTTTACCCCGCACGAGCATGAAAGCACCGGGCCTTGCGGGCCCAACGCAGAGCGAATCAACAGGGTCTGGTTGTTCATATTTGCAATTACGTTGCATAACTTGCCAGAAGGCATGGCCATGGGTGTCGGTTTTGCTGGCGGCGATCTGAGTGTCGGCATTCCACTGGCCAGTGCCATTTCGATCCAGGACATACCCGAGGGCCTGGCCGTAGCCCTGGCGCTGCGTACCACTGGGCTGTCGACGCTTACTGCCGCGTTGGTCGCAATTGCAACCGGCTTGATGGAACCCATTGGTGCTTTGATTGGCGTGGGTATTTCCAGTGGCTATGCCTTGGCTTACCCGATCAGCCTGAGTTTGGCGGCAGGCGCCATGTTATTCGTTGTATCCCATGAAATTATTCCGGAAACCCACCGCAACGGTCATCAAACCAGTGCGACGCTGGGATTGATGGGCGGTTTTGCCTTGATGATGTTTCTTGATACTGCTCTGGGGTGATGCCGGGGTGAGTCGTTAATCAAGCGTCAGTCAATCAGGCATACCATATGCAGCTTGCTGATATAACGGTCAGCCAGTGCTATTGCCATCGACTCCAGGCCGAATTGCTCAAAGCCACAACTGCGATACAGCGCAATGGCGGCGGGGTTGGTCTCGCTGACGGTGAGTTGCATCAGCTTGATGCCACCGCGCTTGCTTGCCAGCTGTTGCGCCTGTTCAACAAGGCTTCGGCCAAGGCCCTGCCCACGATGGTCCTGGGCAACGTACAAGCCAAATAATGTGGCTTTATGCCGTGTTTTCTCTTGGCTTTTGAAGGATACGCCGACCACTGCGCATAGCGCGCCTGTATCGTCATGCGCCCCAAGAACCACCGAGCCTGGCTGTTTGGTATCAGTCAGGCGAGCTTGCCACCATGCCAGGGATTTCTTTTCACGCTCGTGGCGGGTCGAGGAAAAGGCATCCGGATGGGCACTGTAGGCGGCCAGCATCAAGGATCTGTAGGCGTGGGCATCAGCGGGCTTTAGTACACGAATCAACATTTGGCAGTCTGTTAGCAGCAATGGTTTATCAAGCGGCGGGGGCGTTGGCATCTGTGATAGCGTCCATGATAACCACACAGGGCTAGCAAGGCGCGTGATCCGTCAATCCATCCGGCTGTTTCAGCTGCTTCAAGCCTTGGGTAAGCGCTATCCAGTTGCTCGTCGGTTAATTGGCTGTTGTCTGCCACGGCCTGATGCTGACGCCATAACGCACAACATCAGCAACGCTAGATAAACAGTATTCAGGGACAAGCCACGGGCCTGGGCAGTTGCAATGGCCCTTTAGTTTAGCGGTTTGTTCCGGGTTCTGTAGCACAATCATGAGCGCAAAATGCACTGAATCCATCAATGCAGGCTGCGTACAGAGATTTTCAGAGAGTGGTTAGGCAGTGCAGGCTATATACTAGTCACTGGTTTGCATACAGCTGCGTGGAGCGGTCGATGAAATTTATACATCAGCGTGAACATCTCAATGAAGACGACCTGGTCGTTATCGAGTGTTCACAAACCTGCAATATCCGCCTGATGAACGACGCGAATTTCCGCAGTTTCAAAAACGGCGGGCGTCACACCTATCATGGTGGCGCGTTCGATAAGTTCCCGGTGCGCATCACTGTGCCGAGCACTGGCTTCTGGAATATTACGATTGATACCGTTTCGCGCAAGGCGATCAGCGTGACGCGCAAGCCTACGCTTAAGCACTCGATCAAACTGGTTCGTCGTTCCGAGTCAAAGTTCAGCTAAGTTGGCGTCAAGCACAAAGAAGCCCGCAATTGCGGGCTTCTTTGTGGCTGAGGTGCAGTCAAACCTAGTCGTCATAACCCAGGTTTGGGGCAAGCCAGCGCTCGGTTGTGCGCAGGTCTTGTTGTTTGCGTGCGGTGTAGCTTTCGACCTGGTCTTTATCAATCTTGCCGACAGCAAAGTACTGCGCTTGTGGGTGGGCAAAATACCAGCCGCTGACCGAGGCCGCAGGGAACATGGCATAGTGTTCGGTGAGGAACACGCCGCTCTGCTGGTTATCATTGAGCAGGTCAAACAGGGTGCCTTTCTCGGTATGGTCGGGGCAGGCCGGATAACCTGGAGCAGGGCGGATGCCTTTGTAGGCCTCCTTGATCAGTTCTTCATTGCTCAACTGCTCTTCTGGGTCGTAGCCCCAGTAGTTTTTACGCACTTGCTGGTGCAGCCATTCTGCGCAGGCCTCGGCCAGTCGATCAGCCAGCGCCTTGACCATGATCGAGTTGTAGTCGTCGCCTTTATCCTGGTAGGCCTTGGCCACTTCTTCTGCGCCAATTCCCGCCGTGGTGATAAATCCACCGATATAGTCCTGCACGCCGGACTCTTTGGGAGCGACAAAGTCGGCAAGTGAAAGGTTGGGCTTGTCGTCAGGCTTGATGGTCTGCTGGCGCAGGTGATGCAGCTTGGCCAGCGGTTGGCCATCATCGCCATAAATCTCCAGGTCGTCGTCTTGCACCTGGCTGGCTGGCCAGAAGCCGAGTACGGCGCGGGCGCTGATCAGTTTTTCATCGATCAGTTTCTTGAGCATTTCCTGGGCATCGGCAAAGAGCGCAGTGGCGGCCTCACCGACGACTTCATCGGTGAGAATGCGCGGGTATTTGCCCGCCAGATCCCAGGAAATGAAGAACGGCGTCCAGTCGATAAACTCAGCCAGCACCGCCAGGTCGATATCTTCCAAAACCTTGACGCCGGTGAACGTCGGCACTGTCGGTTGATAGCTGGCCCAGTCGAATTGTGGCTTCCTGGCGATGGCTTCGCTGTAGCTCAGGCGCTCGGTGCGGGCGCTGCGATTGGCTGTGCGCTCACGAACCACGGCGTAATCTTCACGGGTATTTTGAACGAATGCGGTCTTTAGTTCTTTGGACAGCAACTGGGTCGCAACGCCCACGGCGCGCGAGGCGTCGGTCACATAGACCACGGCATCATTCTGGTACTTGGGTTCGATCTTCACCGCAGTATGGGCTTTGGATGTGGTCGCACCGCCGATCATCAGTGGCAGGGTAAAGCCCTGGCGCTGCATTTCGCGGGCGACGTGGACCATTTCATCGAGCGATGGCGTGATCAAGCCGGACAAGCCGATGATGTCGCACTTTTCGGCGATGGCGGTTTGCAGGATTTTCTCGGCGGGCACCATCACGCCAAGGTCGACGATGTCATAGCCGTTACAGCCGAGCACCACTCCAACGATATTCTTGCCGATGTCGTGGACGTCGCCCTTGACCGTTGCCATCAGGATCTTGCCCTTGGCTTCCGGCTTGTCGCCTTTTTCCGCTTCGATAAACGGAATCAGGTGGGCCACGGCTTGCTTCATCACGCGTGCAGACTTGACCACTTGCGGCAGGAACATTTTGCCGGAGCCGAACAGGTCGCCGACTATGTTCATCCCGCTCATCAATGGACCTTCGATCACCTCGATCGGACGGGCGCATTGTTGGCGGAATTCCTCGGTGTCTTCAACGATAAACGCGGTGATGCCCTTGACCAGCGCATGTTCAAGACGCTGCTGCACGGCAAGGCCACGCCACTCTTCGGTCTCGGCTTCTTTAACGCTGCCGTCGCCCTTGTATTGATCGGCCAGGGCAAGCAGGGCATCGGTGCCATTGGTCGTGCGGTTGAGGACCACATCTTCCACGGCGTCACGCAACTCGGTCGGGATCTGGTCGTAGATCTCCAGTTGCCCGGCGTTGACAATGCCCATGCTCAGGCCGTTCTTGATCGCGTAATACAAGAACACCGAGTGAATGGCTTCACGCACCGGGTTGTTGCCACGGAATGAGAACGAGACATTGGATACCCCGCCCGAAGTCAGGGCATAGGGCAGGTTGTCGCGGATGTAGGCACAGGCATTGATAAAGTCGACAGCGTAGTTGTTGTGCTCTTCAATACCGGTGGCAATGGCGAAAATATTCGGGTCGAAGATAATGTCTTCCGGTGGAAAGCCAACTTCATCGACCAGAATGTCGTAGGAGCGCTTGCAGATTTCTTCTTTGCGCGCCTGGGTGTCGGCCTGGCCATCTTCGTCGAAGGCCATGACCACAACGGCTGCGCCGTAGCGCTTGCACAGCTTGGCGTGGTGCTTGAACTGCTCAACACCTTCTTTCATCGATATCGAGTTAACGATGCCTTTGCCCTGGATGCACTTGAGGCCCGCTTCGATTACCTCCCATTTGGAGGAGTCGATCATGATAGGTACGCGCGAAATATCCGGCTCACCGGCAATCAGGTTGAGAAAGGTGACCATGGCAAGCTTTGAATCAAGCATGCCTTCGTCCATGTTGATATCAATCACCTGGGCGCCGGCTTCGACCTGTTGCAGGGCGACTTCGAGCGCTTCGGTGTAGTTGTCTTCGCGAATCAGGCGGGCAAACTTGGCCGAGCCGGTGATATTGGTGCGTTCGCCAACGTTGACGAACAGCGAGTTGCGATCGATGGTGAAGGGCTCAAGGCCAGACAGGCGGCAGGCCTTGGGAATGTCCGGCAGGGCGCGTGGTGCATATTTAGCGACGGCTTCTGCAATCGCCTGGATATGCCCGGGCGTAGTACCGCAGCAACCGCCGACGATGTTCAAGAAGCCAGAAGCTGCAAACTCTTCAACCACCGCAGCCATTTCAGCTGGTGTTTCGTCGTATTCACCGAAAGCGTTTGGCAAGCCCGCGTTGGGGTGGGCAGAAACGTGGGTTTCAGCCTTGTTGGAGAGCTCTTCCAGATAGGGGCGCAGGTCCTTGGCACCCAAGGCGCAGTTCAGGCCCACCGAAATGGGCTTGGCATGGCGCACGGAGTTCCAGAAGGCTTCAGTGGTTTGGCCAGACAGGGTGCGGCCTGAGGCATCAGTAATGGTGCCGGAGATCATGATCGGCAATTCAACGCCCAGGTCTTCATACACCTGCTGCACAGCGAAGATGGCGGCTTTGGCGTTGAGCGTGTCGAAGATGGTTTCGATCAAGATCAGGTCCGCGCCGCCTTCGATCAAGCCACGGGTGGCTTCGGTGTAGTTTTCAACCAGCACATCGAAGGTAACGTTGCGATAACCTGGGTTGTTGACGTCTGGGGAAATCGAGCAGGTACGGCTGGTCGGGCCGAGGACCCCGGCAACGAATCTTGGGCGATCCGGTGTCTCGGCGGTCTTGGCATCGGCCACCTGGCGCGCCAGGCGAGCCCCTTCGACGTTGAGCTCGTAGGCTAACGCCTCCATGCCGTAATCGGCTTGCGATACACGGGTGGCATTGAAGGTGTTGGTTTCGAGAATGTCGGCGCCTGCGTCGAGATAGGCTTTCTCGATGGCACCAATAACGTCAGGACGGCTCAGGATAAGCAGGTCGTTATTGCCTTTGACATCGCTCGGCCAGTCGGCAAAACGCTCGCCACGATAATCTTGTTCTTCGAGCTTGTAGCTTTGGATCATGGTGCCCATACCGCCGTCCAGGATCAGGATGCGATCCTTGAGGGCTTGCTGGAGAGCGAGTGTGCGGGCGCTACGATCTGACAAAGACATGGACACGAATACCTAAGAATTACGGGATACAGAAGGGCGCGATAATAGCAAAGCTGCACGCTTTTGCAGCGCGTACGGATAAACATGAATTTGATTCATGATGATGACGATAGCCACGTAATAGTGCTGGAGGCTAAAATCGCCGCAACGCTCTATAAGGATGTGGTGATGCAGTATCGTTCATTTATCTCGGCATGTTTTGCCTTGGCCAGCCCGTTGCTGGCGGCCGAACAAATTTCTTACAGCAAAGACATTCAGCCGATCTTCACTAAAAACTGCGTTGCTTGCCATGCCTGCTATGACGCACCTTGCCAGCTCAAGCTTGAAAGTGGTGAAGGGGCAGAGCGTGGTGCCAGTCAGTCTCCTGTATATGATGGCTCGCGTAAAAAAGCCCAGGACCCTACGCGTTTGTTCTACGACGCCCATACCGTGACCGAGTGGCGTAACAAGGGCTTCAATTCGGTACTCGACCAGCAAGGCAGCCAGGCTGCATTAATGTCGCGCATGCTCAAGCTCGGGCACGACAACAATAGCTTTGCCCCCAATAGCAAGCTGCCTGAAAAACTTGACCTTGGCATCAACAGAGTCAATCAATGCACCTTGCCTGGTGATTTCGACAAGTTTGCCGCAAAAAATCCCGCTGTCGGCATGCCATTCGCGGTGACGGGCCTTACAGCTGAAGACTACCAAACCCTGCAACGCTGGCTCGCCAGTGGGGCGCCTGTCGATAAGTCAGTACCTGTTGCCACGCCAGCTGAAATAGCCCAGGTGCAGGAATGGGAAGCGTTCTTCAACCAGCATGGTGCGCGTGAAGAGCTGGTTTCGCGCTGGCTTTACGAACACCTGTTCCTTGCGCATTTGTATTTTGACGATGGCAAAACCCGGCATTTTTTCCAATTGGTGCGCTCACGGACTCCGAGCGGAAAACCGATTGACCCAATAGCCACCCGCCGTCCCAACGAAGATCCAGGCACTGACTTTTATTACCGCATAGCGATGGTGCCTGATGTCATTGTGCACAAGACTCATATTACCTATGCGTTGAGTCGCAAGAAAATGGCGCATATCAAGTCGATGTTCCTTGACTCATCCTGGACGGCCGATGCGATACCTGGCTACGGTGCACAGCGCAGGGCCAATCCGTTCGAGACCTACAAGGCGATCCCGGCCGAGGCCCGTTATCAATTCATGCTCGATGATGCCGAGTACTTTGTCCGTACCTTTATTCGTGGCCCGGTCTGTCGAGGTCAAATTGCCACTGATGTGATACGTGATAATTTCTGGACGTTCTTCCAGGACCCCAAGCACGACCTGTACATCACCGATCCGGAATATCGCGCAGAGGCGACTCCCTTGCTGGCGATGCCTGGCCAGTTCGATGACATCGGTAGCCTGGTCGGCATGTGGGATGACTATCATGACAAGCGCAATGAGTATGAAGAGCTGCGTCGAGATCGTTATGAAGATGCGCCACTACCAAGCTGGTCCAATATCTGGTCGGGAAATGATCAATCCCTGCTGTCGATCTTTCGTCAGTTTGACAGCGCGACGGTACGCCGAGGCCTGATTGGTGGCATTCCGCAAACCATCTGGTGGATGGATTATCCACTGCTGGAGCGAACCTACTATCAACTGGTGGTCAATTTTGATGTGTTCGGCAATGTCTCGCATCAAGCGCAAACACGGCTGGACTTTTATTTTATCCGTAACGGCGCCGAGCAGAACTTTCTACGTACTTTGATTTGATCCGTAACGGCGCCGAGCAGAACTTTCTACGCTTGATGCCAGCGGACTCACGCGAAGGCATATTGAAGGACTGGTACCGCAACAGTGGTCGTCTGAAGCTCTGGTTCAACTACTACGAGGGTATCGACACCGATACCAAGACCGCGCTTTCGCTTGATCCCAAGCATCCCAAGCGTGATTTTGCAGAGCAACTGCTGATGCGTTCAGGTGATCTGAACGTCGCGCCAGACCCGATCAACCGCTGCCTGGACGGCCATTGCTACCAGGCAAGTTCCGATTCGCAGATGCAACATGCCGAGCAAGCATTGAGCCGTTTGGTGAATAAGCCCGCGGCTGGTCTCAAGGTGATTCATCAGTTACCTGAAGCGACAATGCTGCGGGTGGAAGAGCCCGGTGGCAAACGCAATATCTACAGCATTTTGCGCAACCGCATGCACAGCAACGTTGCCTTTATCGCGGGCGAAGGGCTGCGCTATGAGCCAGGGCTGGATACCCTGACCATCTACCCAGGGATCATGAGCAGCTACCCGAATTTTATCTTCAACGTACCGGCGCAAGAGGTGCCGGACTTTGTCAGCGCCCTTGAGCAGGCCAAGGATGCCGGGGCATTCGAAAAAGTGGTTGATCATTGGGGCGTTCGCCGGACCCATCCGGACTTCTGGCGCTACTTCCATGACCTGACGCGTTATATCGAGGAAACTGATCCAGTACAGGCGGGTGTGCTGGACATGAACCGCTACGAGAACCTCTGAGTCATCATGGCCGCGCAGGCGCTCTGCGCGGCTATGGAGGCTTATGGGCTGATCCAGCCACCCACGGCTTGATAAGGCGTTGGGTCGCCTGGTGCGCCCAGCCAGGCAACCACGGCCTGGCGCTCGCCGCGCGGATCCTTATGCAGCTTGGTGCGCCAGTGGTTGTCGCGGGTTGCGCTGACCTGTTGCAGGCTCAGGACGACAAAGTCGTGCTTGATGGTTTTGCCCGCGTTCTCGCCTTTGGTTATCTGTGTGTCTATGCCAAATCCAAGGCGGGCGACATAGAGGAGGAGCCCCTTGGGCGGCGTTTTTCGAGGCTCGAATTCTACTTTGAGGTCATCGTCATCAAGGCTTAGTTGTAATGTGCCAACGGCTTCTTGCTGTTCGGGTAGGGTGAGTGGTTGATGTTGAAACCAGCCACGCCATTCATGACCGGCAACAACGAAACCAGGTGTATAGACCGACTGGGTGCCCCCGCTTCGCGTATAGGCCCGTTGTCGGGCGCTATAGCTCTGGTTGGCAAAGGGGTCTTGCCAGCCCAGGTAGTCCCAGTAGTCGACATGGAAGGCCAGGGGAATGAGCTTTGTCCATAAATCAGGATACTGGGCCAGGGATGACAGCCATTTCTCGGCAGGTGGGCAAGAGCTGCAACCTTGAGAGGTATAGAGTTCCAGCACGCTGGTGGGTTGTTCGCCGCTGGTCAGCGTCTGCACCGAGCCTTGGGCCATTGCGCAACCCAGGAGCAAAACGACGGGCCAGAATTGCCAGGATTTTTTCATCGGTGGGTGTCTCCGCTAAGCCAGTGTGGTGATAAAGACTGGACGGCTGGAGGACTGGGTTGTTACAGCTGGATTTAATCCGACAAAAATGCTCGGGCTTTATCAAATGGTGCCTGTTGGCGTACACTGCACCCATGTTTGCGAGGAGTTGCCATGAGCACTATCACTATTACCGACGCTGCCCACGATTATCTAGCTGATTTGCTGAGCAAGCAGGACACAGCGGGCATCGGCATCCGCGTATTTATTACCCAGCCTGGCACCCAGTATGCCGAAACCTGTATTGCCTATTGCAAGCCGGGTGAGCAGAAGCCTGAAGACACAGCGCTAGGCCTGGCCAGCTTTACTGCCTGGATTGATGCAGTAAGTGAGCCGTTTCTGGAAGATGCCGTGGTTGATTACGCTACTGACCGCATGGGCGGCCAACTGACAATCAAGGCACCCAACGCCAAGGTGCCGATGGTCAATGAAGACAGCCCGATCAATGAGCGCATCAACTATTATCTGCAAACCGAGATCAATCCGGGCCTGGCCAGCCACGGTGGCCAAGTCAGCCTGATTGATGTGGTTGACGAAGGTATTGCCGTGCTGCAATTTGGCGGTGGTTGCCAAGGTTGTGGCCAGGCTGACCTGACGCTCAAGGAAGGTATCGAGAAGACCCTGCTTGAGCGTATCCCTGAGCTCAAGGGCGTTCGTGACGTGACCGATCACAGCAACAAGGAAAATGCTTACTACTAAGCAGCGATTGCAGTGAACAAAGGCGCCTTGATGGCGCCTTTGTTGTGAGTGCCTAACGGCTTAGGCCAGTTGCGTGCGCTTACCAGGGATCAGCATAAAAAGCACAATGACGATCAGCGGCAAAATGCTGATATTGACGGCATTCCAGCCAATTGCGCTGATCAATGCACCAGAGGCAAATGAAGCGCTCGCTGCTACCGAACCGTTGCTCAACTCCATCAAACCTTGAGCATGACCCCGCTCAGCCGGTGTATGCCCCTGGGCGAGCAAAGTGGTTCCAGCGATCAACATCAGGTTCCAACCCAGTCCAAGCAAGAACGAGCTGATCAAGAACTGGTCGCGGGCTATACCGCTCATGGCAATAGCCGCACTGACTAACAATACGCCGCTGCCGATCACGGCAACGCGCCGACTCCCCAGCGTATCGACCAAACGCCCGGCGACAAATGCAGGCAGAAACATACCAAGCATGTGCCATTGCATAACCCGTGCACTGGTTTCCAGGGACAGACCGCAGTCGCGCATTGCCAGTGGTGTGGCGTTCATGACCAGAATCATCAGGCCGTGGCCAATGGCAGTCGTGGCGATAGCGGCACGCACCACCGGACGACCCAACAGCTCACGCATGGCTGCCCAGCCGCCGGTGCTTGCAGTCGGTATGGCGCCTTGTGGCAATTGGCTGAGTACGCCAGCAGCAACCAGGGCCAAGGCGGCCATCATCAGATAGGCACCGGTAAAAGGTGTGTCCAATGCATTTTTCGACCAAAGCGCCAGGCTGGGCGCAATCAACGCGGCTATCACGCCACCACCGATCACATAGGCGCTGGCGCGTCCTCTGGCTGACTCGGGTACTGCTTCTAGTGCGGCAAAGCGGTAATACATGGCCGAAGCCTGGTAGGCACCAATAGGCAGGGCTCCCAGGCACAGAATGCTGAAGTCTCCCAGCCACACGCCCCATGCGCTGATCAAGCCGCCGAGCACGCCACTACCAGCACCCAACAGCAAGCCTGCGCGCCTACCATGACGTTGCATGTACAACGACAGTGGCTGAACCGCCAACAGGTTACCCAGCACCAGTAGCGCCAGTGGCAGGGTGGCGAGAATGTTCAATGGCGCGAGCTGTAGGCCGATCAAGGCGGTCAAGGTGATGCCAATCATGGAGCAGCACCAATACAGGGCCTGGCAAATGAATAACCGGCCAATCGTTGCTTGAGTGATCAATACCATATCAGTGATCCTCCTGGGCTGGCCTTGTGTTTGGACGCTCGGGTTCAGGGGGCGATTGCGGCTGCGTTTCAAGCGCCCGGCGCGGGCGTGGCACCAGTTCACCCGAGCAGTTGGGGCATTTAAGCTGTAAACGCTCAGTGGCACAGTTTTGACAGAATGTGCATTCGTAGGAGCAGATAAATGCACTATCGCTGTCCCCGGGCAAATCACGGTTACAGCATTCGCAGTCTGGGCGTAATTCGAGCATGAAAAGTCCTTACCTCAGGGTTGTGAAGTATCAGTGGTGGATCAGCAAGGGATTGGTCGGACACTGAGTGTCCAAGACAAGCTAGTCAGGTAAAGCGCTGCGCATATTCCTGCGGGCTTACTGACAAATGCTTCTGGAAAGTACGGCGCAGGTTTTCCGGGTGACCAAATCCGGTGAGCCTGGACACGGTACTGATTGAGGCCTGTGCGTCCTGCAGTAAATTGCGGGCGGCTTCCAGGCGGACCTTCTCGACGTATTTGCCGGGGCCAACGCCAAGTTCCTGGATAAACACCCGTGACAGGGTTCGTGGCGTCATGCAGGCTTGCGCGGCCAAAACCTCAAGGCTCAAGTCTTCACCGATTCGGGTTGGAATCCAATCAAGCAGCGCCGCCAAGCGCGGTGTCCGGCTTGGCTCCGGGCTGAGCAGGGCGCTGAATTGTGCTTGACCACCAGGGCGGCGCAGAAACATCACCAGGCGACGGGCAACGGCCAAGGCGATTACCCGGCCCAAATCCGCTTCGATCAAGGCCAGCGCAAGGTCTATTCCCGCCGTCACGCCCGCCGAGGTGAACAGATGGGCATTGCCTTGTGTGTCATGGGCGTCATAGGTATGCAACTGGTCAGCGAGCACTTCGATATTCGGATGATCACGACGCAAGGTCTCCACGTCTGCCCAGTGGGTAGTGGCGCGACGGCCATCAAGCAGGCCGCTGGCAGCCAGGATCAACGCGCCGGAGCAAACCGAGCCGAGCCTACGGATCTGTGGTTCGGCCGAGCGCAACCAGTCCAGTAACCGCTGGTTGCACACTTGCTGGTGCTCGCCAATGCCACCAGGAATCAGCAGTGTGTCGATTTCACTGGCCTGGATTTCATCCAGTGCCTGCGCGGCAATAACCTCGATACCGGCGGATGTGCGGATTGGACCTGCCTGCTCAGCCAGCAGCAGGGTTCGGTAATAGGCAGGCAAGCCCTGGCGCTGGCGTTCGACGTTGGCAGAGGCAAAGACCTGCAATGGGCCTATTGCATCAAGGCTCATGAAGTCGGGATAAATCAGGCAGGCAATTGTTTTAAGCGCATCCATGGGGCGTTCCGATCAAGATTGACTCGATGAGCGATGGATACAGTGTGCGCTCAAGGGTTATATGGCAACAAGGACAGTAATCCCACAGATATTGCCAAATATCTTGATGTAGAACAGGTCTTCCCGGCAGAAGCAGGCAAACATTCAGGCACCGCTGCGCTCAAGGATTGCTGAGCGGCGCAGCGGTAGCCTGATAAGCAGGCGGAAGATTAAGCCGGCATGCTCCAAGGTGCGAGGTTGAAACCTTTGCGGCTCAACTCTTCACGAGATTCTGTAAGCACCTTGGCCAGTAGCTCAGGGTTGCTGTATGTGCTGCTCGACAGCTTGGTACGGCCCAGAAGGCGCGTGCTGGTGTGGTCGAGGACAGTCAGTGTCAGCTCGTCGGAGCCGTTTTGTGGCGACCAGGCCACACAGTGGAACGGTTGGAAGGCGCGGTCGACAATCAGTAGTGCTTCGTTGCAACGCAATTGTGCGTCCATTGGGTCAGTGACTCCTAGTTAGTCCCAAAAATGTGAAAGCCAGCAAGAGCGCGTCTTTACTGACTCTTCACAGTGTTGATGACCGGTGTTGACCCGGAAGTCACATATCAGTTCGAAAAAAGATGGATTTTTGCATTAAAAATGTGTTTGCACTGATCGGCGGCAATAAAACGCGAGATTTTTTGTTTTTTATTGCCCAATCAAGTGGGCTTGATTCAGGGTTAATCAAAGGCTTATCAGACGATCTTGAGACTCAAAGTGGGATCAACCCGTGGCCTAGCCGACCGGTTTCTGTCAGTTCAAGGAACTCATCGCCCAGGCGCTGGCTTTCCTGCATGGCGACGCGCCAGTAACGTTCACGACTGGCATCGTCCCCCAGGAAACGGGTGAAGTCTTTACGGTCCGGCAGTTTGCCGTAGGGCAGGTTGGCCAAGTACTCATTGGAAGGGGCCAGCAACACCACATTCTTCAGCCGTTCGCTATTGCCGCGACGCCAGGGCATGGTCTTGTCGAACCAGCCCGGGATGACCTTGTCGGTGAAGTGCGGATACAAGACGATATCGTCGCCGTTGTACGGCAGGTCCAGGTGGTAATCAAGCAAGCCACCATCGCGATAAGTACCATCACCTGCTCCTGGAATGTTGCGCACGCCTTCCATCACCATTGGGATAGAGCCCGAGGCCAATAGCGCGTGGCGCAGGTTGCCGGCATCAAGGGTCAAGTAACGCGAAGGGAAGTCGGTGAGCGGATGGAGGGGCGGGGCAAGCCTGGCGTCATGCAGAATGACTCGCTCAAAGTGGCGTGCCAGGCGTGAGCGTGCCAGCATGTTGTTGCCGATTACCGAGGACAGCCCCAGTCCCAGCATGCCACGGTGATCGTGGGCGAGCAGGCCGTGGCTTTTAACCACGACAATGTTGAGCCGGTAATGCGGGTTGTTCAGAACAGCTGTGTCCTGGCATTCGAGCAATTCATCAAGCATGACCCGGCAGCTGTGGGAGATCTCTGCCATGGTCACGCCTTTGGCAAAGCGTTGCGAGGTGTACAGCTCGCCCAGGCGGCGTATACCTTGCGCAGCATCCGGCAGGCAGGCACTGGCAAAGCGCCAGGAGCCGATGGAGGCACCGATCAGCGAGCGCTCGCGGGGTGCTTTCGGCAACCACTCCCCGAAGAGGGCGAGATCAAGTCCTTGAATCCCCAGCGCCTTGGGGCCGCCTGCTGCGCCTGGCAAAATACTGATATCAGCAGGTTGCAAGCCGCGTTCTTGAATACGCGCCATGGCCTGTGACCCTGCTTTGATTGTCAGGGCAGGGGTTTTGATAATAATCGCGCTCATGTTGGTCTCCATCACCCAAGGCAGCGATTATAGAGGGTATGGCACGCAGGCCAAGTGACTTCAGCAGGTGAATGACAGGCTCTAACTTAGGCCTTTTCCTACCTTTGCTGTCGGCTTGCGTAGGCTAATTCAGGTTGGTTTAAGTCAAGCTGCGTAAGCTGCACAGCATCGACAGTAACCTTATGGGAGACCGACCATGAAACGCCTTGCCACTGTTAGCATGATCGCCGTGCTCGGGCTTTGTACTGGCATCGCCAACGCCCGCGACCTGGGTCCGGATGAAGCGCTTAAATTGCGGGACGCGGGAACCATCAAGGACTTCCAGGCACTCAACCAGAGCGTGTTGAAGCTGCATCCCGGTGGCCGCATCAGCGAAACTGAACTTGAGCACGAATACGGCAAATATGTCTATCAGCTTGAGGTCATGGACAAAGACGGCATCAAATGGGATGTCGAGCTCGATGCCACTACTGGCAAAGTGCTAAAAAACCATCAGGACGATTAAATACACTTCGGGCCTGCGTCCGCTCGGACGGCCGTCGGCGTGACCTTTAATTCAGAGGTTTTTAATGAAAGTCCTGGCTAGAACCTTTCTGTTGGCAGGGTTGCTTGCTTTGGCCCTGTCGCAGGGTGCATATGCGCGTGACCTCGATCAGGATGAAGCCTTGCGTCTGCGCCGTGAAGGCGTGATACAGCCACTCGAGCAATTGATGCGGCCGGCCATGGAGCGTTATCCGCAAGCGACCTTGCTGGAAGCCGAGCTTGAGGAAGAGGATGATGTACTAGTCTATGAAATCGAGCTCCTGACCCAGCAAGGCCAGGTGCGAGAATTGGAACTGGATGCCCGGGATGGGCGAATCCTGAAGGATGAGGAAGACGACTGAATGCGCTTGTTGCTGGTAGAAGATCATGTTCCATTGGCCGATGAATTGCTCGCCAGCCTGACTGCGCAAGGCTATGCCGTGGATTGGCTGGCCGATGGCCGCGATGCGGTTTATCAAGGGGCGAGCGAGCCCTATGATTTGATAATCCTGGACTTGGGATTGCCCGGCCTGCCAGGCCTTGAGGTGTTGCAACAATGGCGCAGCGGCGCATTGGCAACGCCGGTGTTGATACTGACCGCCCGTGATTCCTGGTCTGATCGCATTGCAGGCTTGAAAGCCGGAGCAGACGACTACCTGAGTAAACCCTTTCACCCCGAAGAATTACAGCTGCGCATTCAGGCTTTGTTGCGACGCGCACGTGGCCTGGCCAACCAGCCACAGCTCGAGGCTGCTGGCCTGCAACTTGATGAAGGGCGGCAAAGTGTTGTCTGCCAGGGCACCGAGATTGATCTCACCGCTGCCGAGTTTCGCTTGTTGCGCTACTTCATGATGCACCCGGGAAAAATCCTCTCCAAAAGCCACTTGGCCGATCATTTATATGACGGTGAAACCGAGCGCGATTCCAATGTGATCGAAGTGCATGTCAACCACCTGCGCCGTAAGCTCGGCCGGGAAGTGATCGAAACCCGGCGTGGCCAAGGCTATCGATTCGGCAGTGCCAGCGCTTGAAGTCCATTCAGCGGCGTCTAAGCTTGGGGCTTGTCGCGGTCCTGGTGGTTGTTGGCTTGTTGCTGGCGCAAGCCTTGTTGTGGGTGTTCGAGCACAGCCTGCGCGAGCAGATAGAAGTCAGGCTCAAAGACGAAGCCGAGTCGCTGATCGTTGCAATGGTGCGTGGCCCACAGGGTTTCCAACTGAGCGAGCAACGCCTGAGCGCGGCGTACAAGCGGCCCTATTCAGGGCTGTATTTCCGTATTGATTTTGCCGACACAACCTGGCGTTCCCGTTCCCTGTGGGATAGCGAGTTGCAGCCGGGCGATAAGCCGGGGTTGCAGGAAGGTTTGAGCCAAGGCCCCCAGGATCAGCAGTTGTTGACCTATCGAGGCGACTATCAACGCTTCGGCCAGAAACTGGTCATCTACGTGGCCGAGGATTACACGCCCATTCTCAAAAGCGTCCGCAATGTCCAGGTCATAGGCCTTGGACTTGGGCTCGGCGCCTTGCTGCTGATCCTGATCCTGCAGCGCAGCATCGTTCGCCGGGCATTTGGGCCGCTGGAGAACACCCGCAAGCAGATTGCCCAATTGCAGCAAGGCCAGCTCAATGAATTGGACAGCCAGGTGCCGATTGAGCTGGAGCCGCTGGTCGAGCAAATCAACCATCTACTGGCGCATACCGAAGAAACGCTGCGCCGCTCACGCAATGCATTGGGCAACCTCGGTCATGCATTGAAAACACCGCTTGCGGTATTGGTGAACCTGTCATCGCGCAGCGAGCTTGAAGCCCATCCAGCGCTGCGCAAGAAGCTCGAAGAAGCACTTGAGCAAATCGAGCAGCGGTTGAGCCGTGAGCTGAATAAAGCCCGGCTTGCTGGCGAGGCATTGCCCGGTGCCCATTTTGATTGTGCTGCCGAGCTGCCCGGACTGTTCAGCACCCTGCAGATGATTCACAACCGCGGTTTACAGCTTGATTGGAATGCCCCGGCAGGATTGCGCCTGCCCTGGGATCGTGAAGACCTGCTCGAGCTGTTGGGTAACCTGCTGGATAACGCCTGTAAATGGGCTGATTCCAAGGTGCAGCTGCAGCTAAGCCAGGGCAGCGATGGTTATCGCCTGGTCATTGAGGATGACGGTCCAGGTATCAATGCCGAACGTCGCGAGGATGTACTCAACCGTGGCATTCGCCTTGACGAACAAGTCAGCGGCCATGGCTTAGGGCTGGGGATAGTGCGCGATATCGTTGATGCCTGGGGGGGCGATATTTCCCTGGGGGAAAGCTCACTGGGCGGCTTGAGCGTGTGCATACTGTTGCCGTCCCGGCGGTTGGTGATCAAGGCCAAGTAAGAAACGCTGCGCCTGTTGATCTGCAGTGATGCGGTTATCCGTGGTGTACGGATAACCGCCCACATCCAGCCTAGACGCGGAATTGATCCATCAGGCTTTGTTGCTGGTTGGCAAGGCGGTTGAGGTCCTGGCTGACCTGTGCGGATTCATCGGCCTGGCTGGTGATCGACTCGGTGACATCGCGGATGGAAGCCACGTTGCGATTGATCTCCTCAGCCACCGAGCTTTGCTCTTCAGCGGCGCTGGCAATCTGCAGGTTCATATCGGTAATGATGCTGACTGCCTCACTGATGCGCTGTAGGGCGGCAACGGCATGTTCGACCTGCTCGACGCTGCCCTGAGCCTGGCGGTGACTGCTGTTCATGGTGCTGACCACTTCACGGGTGCCGCTTTGCAGGCCTTCGATGACCTGGCGAATCTCCTCGACTGAATCCTGGGTGCGTTTGGCCAGGCTGCGCACTTCATCGGCAACCACGGCAAAGCCACGGCCTGCTTCACCGGCACGGGCCGCTTCAATCGCGGCATTGAGCGCCAACAGGTTGGTTTGCTCGGCGATGGAGCGAATCACTTCGAGTACCGAGCCGATCTGGTCACTGCTGGCAGCAAGCCCTTCGACTTCTTGCATGGCGACGCTCATCTCATTGGCGAGCAACTCAATGGATGAGGTGGTTTTGTCGATAACGCCGAGCCCATCGCGGGTCGCGTGGTCGGCACTGCGCGCCGCCTCGGCGGCTTGTGCTGCGTTTTGCGCGACATCGTGGGCGGTTGCACTCATTTCCTGGAATGCCGTTGCCACCTGGTCGACTTCACGGAACTGCTGTTGCATCCCCGCGCTGGTCTGGCTGGCAATCGATGCCGACTGGTCGGCGGTCGCCCGAGCGTCTACGACGCTGCGCTTCACCTCGGCGATGATCGGCTGCAGCTTGTCGAGAAAACGGTTGAACCAGCTTGCAAGCTCGCCGAGTTCATCCTCTTTGGTGTAGGCCAGGCGTTTGGTCAGATCGCCTTCACCGCTGGCAATGTCCTTGAGCATGGTCGAGACACCAATGATCGGACGCGTCACGCCGCGTGCGGTCAGCCACATCAGGAGCAAGCCGAGCACTGCCGCAACCAGACCAATGAGCAGAGCTACCGTGCTGTCTTGTGTGCTGCGTTCATCAAGCTGAGCTTGGAGTTTAAGGGCAGGGGCCAGCAAAACCTGTTCCGGTACCTGAATCATCACGCTCCAGGGTTTGGCTTCAGGGATCGGCTTGAATGGCTCGACCACACGTAGCATCTCTGCCTGGTGTAATGCGGCTGATTTCCCGACGCTGACCAGTGCCTGGATTTCGTTGCTTTGCTCGGGAAAGGCTTTGGCCAGCGACTTGCTGAGCATGCTGGCGTCCAGGCTGTGGCCGGCGATCAAGCCTGCCGGGCTGAATATACTGACGTGTGCCTGGCCGTCGTAAAGCTCGCTGCTGGCCTGGGTGCTCAACTGTTGAAGGCTGTCGAGACTGATATCAAGGCCGACCACGCCTATTACTTTGCCCTCGACTTGTAGCGGAAATGCAATGCTGGTCATCAACACTTGCTTGCCTGCAACATCATCGAAGTAAGGCTCCAGTACGCATGCCTGGGCAGTGTCGCGCGGGCAGGTGTACCAGGCGTTGTAAGGATCGCCGCTAGGGCCAGTCTCGGTTTTGTTGAGGTCTTCCTCTGGCAGGGTTTCCGACTCCAGCTGGCCTGGCGTGGACTGCGACCAGTACAAGGAAAACCGACCTTTTTCATTGCTACCCAACTCAGCCTGATCGGAGAACAACTCGTCTTTGCCGTCGAGGGCGTTGGGTTCGAATATCAGGTACAGGCCGAGAATCGCCGGGTTGGCTTCAAGGCTTGTACGTACCTGGCGGGTAAGGTCTTCACGCAGGTCAAAGGCATCGAGGAAGCGTTTCTCGGCTTGTTCGCGCAGGAACAAGATCTGCCGGGAAAACCCCTTGCCGTATTGATAGGAGTCCATGAAATAGCGCTGGATGCGGATTGCCTGCAGTTCCCCGCGCGATTTGAGACGTAGCTCGGCACTGTCTTTAAGCATCTCGCTGCTTGATGAGCTGACCAGGTCGGCACTCTGTTTTGCTTGATAAAGTGATGCACCTACCAACAAGGTCACAATCGCAACCAGGCATAGACCTGCCAGCAAAGTGATTTTGAGTTGGATTGAGAGCCGGTTGAACATCATGCAGTGTCCCTTGTGAAAACCTTTGATACCGGACTATCGGCTAGGTCCTTTATTTCTTTATAGGAAATTCACCTGGGTGACGGTTTTATTGCGTCTGGGCAGCGGGGGCGGGCAAAAATGGTTTTTCAAGTCTCGAAATAAGCTGTTCTGGTGTCGGGTGCACCTGTGAATAATAAAAAGCCCGGAGTTAACCGGGCTGTCATGGCTTGTTGTTACAGGTAGGCGGCTTACATTCCGTTGGTAAATGCTGCCTGGGTCATGTCGATGGACTCGCGGACAGGCTTGAGAGCCTGGGCGTATTTGCCGAGGATGTCGAGGCTGTAATCAATCCGTGCGCGTAAGCGTTGATCATCTTCGGACTGTGGCTCGGGCATGTTCAAAACCTGCTCGGCATGACGCACTATCAAGTGTTCAGGCAGATAGCACAGCCTGCAGTTCTTGTAGCTCGAAGCGCGCAGTTCACTGATTGGGGAACTGCCGCCAATGCCTGACGAAACCCCGACCAGCAACCCTGGCTTGTGTGCGAGTTCGGTTTTGCTGGCGTAGATAAAGAAGTTCTTTATCGCCGGGCAAGCCATGCCATTCCACTCGGGGGCGACGATGATAACGGCGTCAGCACTCTTGAGTTGCTCACTGTAAAGTCCCCAGGGACCATCATCTTCTGCAGGCCAAAGCGGCAGGGGCGCAAGACCCAGGTCGATGACCTGGCTTTGCGCTTCGCTGGTCAGGTTCATTTGCATCAGGCGCTTGCGAAGAAACCGCGCCACCTTTCCCGATTGACTGTTATTGCGACTCGAACCCGCGACAATTGCGATATTAAGCATGCATCACTCCCTGAGTAGAAAAACGCAGGCTAGCGAGTTAGTGGTCTGTACATCAAGTATGCAGGCGACAATTGCACTGGCTGATCAGGCCAAACCCTTGGTAATACTGATTTTTACCGCTTGAAATCGCCGATCAGGCGCCAGTCGGCAAGAAGTTTTGACAGCCCGGAGCGCATGGGGCAGAGTACCCGGCTTTTTTTGCGGATCGCCGAATCGAAGGCGTTTCCAGACCCATTATTTAGTCGAGCTCTAGGGAGCAATTGATGAACGCAGTCATAGCAGCGGTCGGCATCATGCTGGTCCTCAGTTTGTGCAGGGTGCACGTGGTGGTGGCGTTGATCGTCGGCGCATTGGCCGGTGGCATGATTGGCGGCCTTGGCCTCAATGGCTCGCTAGAGGCTTTCAATAACGGCCTGGGTGGCGGTGCCACCGTTGCCTTGTCTTACGCGCTGCTGGGCGCCTTTGCAGTGGCCATCGCCAAGTCAGGCATGGCCCATGCGCTTGCCGATAAAGCCGTGGCCCTGGTTGGTAACAAGGACCAAGGTGGCGCAACGGGGGCATTGAAGTGGTTGTTGATCGCCTTGCTGCTGTGCGTGGCGATTGCGTCGCAGAACGTGTTGCCGATTCACATTGCCTTTATCCCTCTGCTGGTGCCGCCGCTGCTCTATATCTTGAGCAAAATGCAGCTCGACCGGCGTCTGATTGCCTGCGTGCTGACCTTTGGCCTGGTCACGCCCTATATGTTCTTGCCGGTTGGTTTTGGCGGGATTTTCCTCAATGAAATCCTGTTGGCAAACGTTGCCAAGGCTGGGGTTGATGTCACTGGTATCAGTGTGACCCATGCCATGGTGTTGCCTGCCCTGGGGATGTTCTGTGGCTTTTTGGTCGCGGTGCTGTTCAGCTACAGCAAAAAACGT
The DNA here is from genome assembly GCF_000222125.1 of Pseudomonas sp. S9. Classification (NCBI taxonomy): domain Bacteria; kingdom Pseudomonadati; phylum Pseudomonadota; class Gammaproteobacteria; order Pseudomonadales; family Pseudomonadaceae; genus Pseudomonas; species Pseudomonas sp. S9. Next base: position 676,752 of record NZ_AFFX01000001.1, read on the forward strand.
GTGTACGACCTTGAGAAGATCGAACAGGTCGAGAGTGTCGAGGTTAAATACAACCCGCGCAGCCTGCTGGTGGCCGCGGTGGCTGTGGCCGTGGCCTTTGTCGTACAGCTCTGGCTGGACTCGATGATCATCGGTGCGCTGGCCGGTTTCGTGGTGTTTTCGGTATCTGGCGTGGTGCGTTGGAAAGAGGCCGACGGCCTGTTTACCGAAGGTATGAAGATGATGGCCATGATCGGTTTCATCATGATTGCCGCCGCCGGTTTTGCCGAGGTGATGAAGGCCACTGGTGACGTCAAGCACCTGGTTGACGATGCCGCAGCACTAATCGGCAATAACAAGGGTGTGGGCGCATTGCTGATGCTCCTGGTCGGCTTGCTGGTTACCCTGGGGATCGGCTCATCGTTTTCGACCGTGCCGATTATCGCCGCGATCTTCGTGCCGCTGGGCCTGCAACTGGGCTTTAGCCCGCTGGCGATTGTCAGCATCGTTGGTACTGCCGGTGCCTTGGGCGATGCAGGTTCACCAGCATCCGATTCAACCCTGGGGCCGACCTCGGGCTTGAACGTCGACGGCCAGCACAACCATATCTGGGACAGCGTTGTTCCAACATTCCTGCACTACAACATTCCCTTGCTGGTATTCGGCTGGATTGCGGCGATGGTGTTGTGATGCATTGTCCAGCAGTCGGCTTGTAAGATGAATTAGCGCGGCGCCCAAGCAATTGGCCGCCGCGTTTTTATATCGGTTTGCGGCACCCGTTCCAGGTTCAACAGCCCAACTCACCAGCAGCCGGTTGGGGGTTGAGCGTGGTCATTTTCTCCCCAGGCGGCTATAGTGGCATTCCTTGTTGGGGAGTAGCCTGCTCTTGACCTGTGGTCGTAGAGCGTTCGTATCAACATTCTCGGCAGCATGCCGTGGTACGAACACCTTCTGGTTGGCGAGACCAGCGATGCATCCATGCCTGAAGTCGGGCGTGTGGTTGCGTCGTTGTCTCATAGCCCGACTGGACTCTAACCGTGAATCCCATTTCCTTGTTTTTTCTTGCCATGGCCATGTCAACGGACGCTTTTGCAGCGGCCCTTGGTAAAGGCGCAAGCCTGCATAACCCGCGTTTAAGCGAAGCCCTGCGTACAGGCCTGATCTTTGGTGTGATCGAGGCAATAACCCCAGTCATTGGCTGGAGCATTGGCCAGGTTGCCAGCCAATACGTTGAGCGCTGGGATCACTGGATTGCCTTCACCTTGCTCTTGGTGCTGGGCCTGCACATGATCTACAACGGTCTCCATCACGATGACGAATCGCTCGAAAAGCCTAGCCAGCATTCATTCCTGATCCTGGCAGTGACCGCCTTTGCCACCAGCATCGACGCCTTGGCTGTCGGCGTGGGCCTGGCATTTATCGATGTGAATATCTGGGTGGCGGCAGCCTCTATCGGTCTTGCCACGACGGTAATGGTCACTATTGGCGTGATGCTTGGCCGTGTGCTCGGCAATGCAGTTGGCAAGCGTGCGGAAATGATTGGTGGCGTTGTGCTTGTGTTGATCGGCGCTGCGATTCTTTACGAGCATCTGACGGTGTAATCAGGGCGTAAACAAAAATGGAGACCAAAGGGTCTCCATTTTTGTACAGCAGTACAGGCCTAGCCGATGCTGAACTTCGCCAGCAACACAAGCAACGGCTGCGGGTAAACACCGAGGAAGAATGCCAGGAAGGCAACCACCATCAGCATCACGCCGCCGGCACGCTGGCCCCAGTCGAATGGCGCATCGTGGCGATGCAGGTTTGGTTCGACAAGGAACAGGGTGACCATGACCCGCAGGTAATAGAACACGCCAATCGCGCTGCCGAGCACCAGTGCACCGAGCAGCCACCATTGCTGCGATTCGACACCGACACCGATGATGTAGAACTTGCCGATAAAGCCTGCGGTGAGCGGAATACCGGCCAGCGAGAGCATCATCACCGTAAGGACCGCGGTCAGGTAGGGGCGGCGCCAGAACAGGCCACGGTACTCGTACAGAGCGTCTGCATCGCGGCCTTTGTAGGGCGTCGACATCAGGGTGATAACACCGAAGGCGCCGAGGGTGGTCAGCACATACATGGCCAGGTAGACCGCCACCGCTTCAATTGCCAGGCCATTGCTGGCAATCAGGGCGATCAGCAAATAACCGAAGTGAGCGATGGATGAATAACCGAGCAGTCGCTTGATGTTGTTTTGCAGAAGCGCCAGCAGGTTACCGAAGAGTATCGACGCGATGGCGAGAACCGTCAGCAACTCTGTCAGCCAGCCGCCACTTGCAGCGGGCGAAACCTCGTAGAGGCGCAACAGCACGGCGAACACCGCCACCTTGCTCGCGGTAGCCAAGAAGGCTGCGACAGGAGCAGGAGCGCCCTCATAGACGTCTGCTGTCCACAGGTGGAAAGGCACCAGTGACAATTTGAAGGCCAGGCCGACCAGCATCATGCCAAAGCCGACTTCGACCAACAGGCTGGGTGCGCCACCGGCCACCGCTTGACCGATACCGGCAAAGCTCATGCTGCCAGACTCGGCATAGAGCAGCGCCATGCCGAACAAGAGGAAGGCCGAGCCTGCCGCCGAGAGCACCATATATTTAATGCCGGCTTCAAGTGAGCGCTTGTTGAAGAAGGCATAGGCGATCATCCCGTAACTTGGTACGGACAACAGTTCAAGGCCAATAAACAGCCCCGCCAGGTGCTGGGCGCTGACCAGGACCAGGCCACCAGCCGCGCTGAGCAGTATCAGCAAGTACAGCTCTTCGCGGTTTCCGGGATAGCCCTTGCCGGATTCACCGCCCAGGTAGGCATGAATCAAGGTCACGCAGGCCAGGGTCGATGCCAGCACCAGTACCATGTAGAAACAGGCGAACTTGTCCACCATCAACAGCGGTGTTACCTGTAATGGCGCAACGCTGGTGGCGGCAAACACTGAAAGCAGTGCCAGGTTCAGGCCAATGACCGAAAGGCCAAAGGTCATGGCGTGATTGCGCTTCCAGGCAATCCCCAGCATTACCGCGACAATAGTCAGGCTGGTGATCAGCAGTGGCAGCAGGGCGAGTAGATGTTGAGTCGTGAAGTCCATAAAACTGCTTACCGAGCCTGATCAAGTTGATTAAACGCGCTGCTCATCCACTGCACTACACCGTGGGTGCTGGCGGCGGAGGTGTCGAGCACCGGCTGCGGGTAAACGCCGAGCAATACCAGCAGGCCTGCAAGACCCAGAACCATGGTCAGCTCGCGTGCTTTCAAGCCGAGCAAGGGCTCATCTGATTTGCTCGGGCCAAAGTAGGCGCGGTGAATCATGATCAGCGAGTAGACCGAGCCAAACACCAGGCCGGTCGCTGCGATCGAGGTGACCCATGGGGCACCGGGGAAGCTACCAATGAGAATCAGGAACTCGCCGACGAAATTCCCCGTGCCGGGCATGCCCAATGCTGCAGCGGCAAAGAACAGGCTGATTGCCGGGAGCCAAGGCATGCGCCCCCAGATACCGCCCATTTGACGCATATCGCGGGTGCCCAGGCGCTCGTACAACTGACCGCAGAGGATGAACAATGCGGCAGCTGAAAGACCGTGGGCCATCATCTGCACCACGGCGCCTTGCATGGCGATCTCACTGCCCGAATAGATGGCGATCAGTACAAAGCCCATGTGCGAAACGCTGGAGTAGGCGATCAAGCGCTTGATATCCGTCTGGGCAAAGGACAGCAGTGCGCCGTAGATAATCGCAAATACGCCCAGATACATGGCGATCGGAGCGAATTCCGCCGATGCATTGGGAAACAACGGCAAGGAAAAGCGGATCAGGCCATAGGCCGCAGTCTTGAGCAATATACCCGCCAGGTCGACCGAGCCCGCCGTTGGCGCTTGCGCATGGGCGTCAGGCAGCCAGGAGTGAAAGGGCACCACCGGAAACTTGACCGCGAAGGCGACGAAGAAGCCGAGCATCAACAGGTATTCAGTGTGCGGGGCGAACTGGGTGCGCAACAGGTCGGCGTAGTTGAATGTCCAGTCGCCTGTCTGCTGGAAGTGGATGAATACCAGGCTCAGTATCGCGATGAGCATCACCAAGCCGCTGGCCTGGGTGTAGATGAAGAACTTGGTTGCCGCGTTGATCCGGGTCTTGCCTTCGCTGCCACTGTGTCCCCACAGGGCAATCAGGAAGTACATGGGCACCAGCATCATTTCCCAGAAGAAGAAAAACAGGAACAGGTCGACGGCGAGGAATACGCCGACCACGCCGCCGAGAATCCACATCAGGTTGAGATGGAAGAAGCCTACCCGGTTCTGGATTTCATTCCAGGAGCAGAGTACCGATAACACGCCGAGCAGACCGGTTAGCACTACCATGAGTACCGACAAGCCATCCATCGCCAAATGGATGGTGATGCCCATGCGTGGGATCCACTGCATCTTGAACTCGTGCGCCCAGACAGGATCGCCGCCCGGGGCTGGGGCAAGGGTGAAGTCACCGGTGATCCACAGCCAGAGCGCCAACACAAAGAGCGAAAGCATGGTGAACAGGGCAATCCAGCGCGGCAGCGTGTTGCTGTAGCGTTCGAATTGCCAGCACAAAAGGCCGCCAATAAAGGGGATAAGGATTAGCCAGGGCAGAATCATGACTGTCGGTTTTCCTTAATTCAGAAGCAGCAGGGCAAGCACGAGAACGGCGCCCCCGGCAATGGACATGGCATACCAGCGCAGGCCACCAGTTACGGTGCGGCTCAGCGCCAGGTGAGCGATTCGTGTGCTGCGCGGAATGATGCTGATCGTGCGATCAAAAGGATCGCGAGCCAGCAGGCGCGTAATGAGCAGGTAGGGTTTGACGAACAGCCAGTCATACAGCCAGTCGAACCCCCATGCGGCAAACCACCAGGCAGACAAGAAACGCCCAGGAGCACTGCTGGCAATGGCACTGGCAACGCGGCGCTGGCCAAGGAATAACAGCGCTGCCAGCAATATCCCGGCAATGGCGATCAGGCCCGAAGCCAGCTCCAGCCGGTGCTGGGCATCGCCACCTGCGTGGCCAACACTTTCCGGCAGCACGCCAGCCAGTGGTGGTGTGATCAGCGCGCCAATAAAGGTCGAAAGCACTATAAGCACTGTCAACGGCAGCCAATGGGCAACGCCGTGCCCGGCGTGGGCTTCGATCTTGGGTTCGCCATGGAATGTGATGAAAATCAGGCGGAAGGTGTAGATCGAGGTCAGGAATGCACCGAGCAAGCCCGCATAAAGCAGGTAGCTGTGACCGCTGGCAAAGGCTTCCCAGAGGATTTCATCCTTGGAGTAGAAGCCGGCGGTGATCAGCGGCAATGCAGCCAGCGCCGAGCCACCGACGATAAAGCTGGCGTAGGCCAGTGGCAGCTTCTTCCACAGCCCGCCCATCTTGAAGATGTTCTGTTCGTGATGGCAGGCATTGATCACCGCGCCAGAAGCCAGGAACAGCAAGGCTTTGAAGAAGGCGTGGGTCATCAGGTGGAAGATGGCCGCATCCCAGGCGCCAACGCCGAGCGCAAGGAACATATAGCCAATCTGGCTCATGGTCGAGTAGGCAAGGATGCGCTTGATATCGGTTTGCACCAGGGCCGCAAAACCGGCCAGGACCAAGGTCACGCCACCGACAATACCCACCAGTTCCAGAATCTCCGGGGTCAGCAGGAACAGGCCGTGGGTCCGCGCGATCAGGTAAACCCCGGCGGTCACCATGGTTGCGGCGTGAATCAGTGCCGAGACTGGCGTCGGGCCAGCCATTGCATCCGCCAGCCAGGTTTGCAGCGGCAGTTGCGCCGACTTGCCTACGGCACCGCCGAGCAACATCAGGGTTGCAATCCACAGCCAGCTGTCGCCGGCGGCATATTTCTGCGGCGCCAGGGTCATCAGTTCCTGGATGTTCAGCGTGCCCAGATGCTGGAACAGGATAAACAGGCCAATCGCCATGAACACATCACCAATACGGGTGACGATAAAGGCTTTGAGCGCTGCATTACCGTTGGCGCGATGCTTGAAGTAGAAACCAATCAGCAGGTACGAGCACAGGCCTACGCCTTCCCAGCCGAAGTACAGGAACAGCAGGTTATCGCCCAGCACCAGAAACAGCATGCTGGTGATAAACAGGTTGGTGTAGGAGAAGAAGCGCGAATAGCCTTCTTCACCACGCATGTACCAACTGGCGAACAGGTGGATCAGAAAACCTACGCCAGTCACTACACCCAGCATGGTGATCGACAGGCCATCCAGGTACAGGGTGAAGCTTGGGTTGAAGCTTTCCACGCTCATCCACTGCCACAGCACCTGGGTGTAGACGCCGTCTGCCGGTGGATTGATATTGAACTGCAGGATGACCCAGGCAGCCGTAAGGGCGCTGAGGCCGACCGAGCCTACGCCAATCAATGCGGCGAGGTTCTCCGAGATTCGTCCGCGTGAGAACGACAGGGCAAGCCAGCCAAGCAGGGGAAACAGGCAGGTTAAAAATAATAGATTCATCCGCGCATCTCACTGGCTGCGTCGATATCGAGCGTGTTGAAGCGGCGATACAGCTGCAACAGGATGGCCAGGCCAATGCTGGCCTCGGCTGCTGCAAGAGTGATCACCAGAATGAACATCACCTGGCCATCGGGTTGGACCCAGCGGCTGCCCGCGACCACGAAGGCGAGGGCGGTGGCATTCATCATCACTTCAAGGCTCATCAGGACGAACAGGATGTTGCGTCGGACCATCAAGCCAATCAGTCCAAGGCTGAATAACAAGCCGGCCAGCGCCAGGCCATGCTCCATTGGAATTGCACTCATGGCTTCATATCCTTAGCTTCATGACGGCCCAGGTGATAGGCCGCGACCAGTGCCGCCAGCAGCAGCATGGAAGCCAGTTCGACCACCAGCAAATAGGGGCCAAACAGGCTGATGCCGACCGCTTTCGCATCGACCATCTGGGTGCCGATTACCGCGCCAGTTGGGGTACTGAACAGGGCATAGAGCACCTGGGCCAGCAGTAGCGAGGACAAGATCGAAGGGCCGACCCAAATACCGGGGCTCAGCCATTTGCGCTCTTGTTCGGCGGCAACAGGGCCCAGGTTAAGCATCATCACCACGAACACGAACAAGACCATGATCGCACCCGCGTAGACGATGATCTCCAACGCACCGGCGAACGGTGCGCCAAGGGCAAAGAAGGTCATGGCGACCGCCAATAACGAGACGATCAGGTACAACAGGGCATGCACTGGGTTGGTGCCGGTGATAACCCTGAATGTGGCGGCTACGGCAATACCCGCAGCGAAATAGAAGGCGAATTCCATATGCGTCCTTACGGGAGCAGGCTTTTCACATTGATCGGTTCGGCTTCATTCTGCGCGGCGCCCTTGGGCTTGCCGGCGATGGCCATACCGGCAACGCGATAGAAGTTGTAGTCAGGGTTCTTGCCGGGGCCGGAAATCAGCAGGTCTTCTTTTTCATAGACCAGGTCCTGGCGCTTGAACTCACCCATCTCAAAGTCGGGCGTCAACTGGATAGCGGTAGTTGGGCAGGCTTCTTCGCATAAACCACAAAAGATGCAGCGTGAGAAGTTGATCCGGAAAAAGTCCGGATACCAGCGCCCATCTTCGGTTTCGGCCTTTTGCAGCGAGATGCAGCCAACGGGGCAAGCGACTGCACAGAGGTTGCAGGCCACACAGCGCTCTTCGCCATCAGGGTCGCGGGTCAACACGATCCGGCCACGGTAGCGCGGCGGCAGGTAAACCTCTTCTTCAGGATATTGCAGGGTGTCGCGTTTGCGGAAGCCGTGGCTGAACACCATCACCATGCTGCGAAGCTGGGTGTAGGTGCCGTAAACGACGTCCTTGATATAAGTGAACATGCAAAAACTCCTTACTGGGCCGAGGCCAGCACTAATGCGCCGGTCACCAGCAGGTTGATCAGGGTCAGCGGCAGGCAGAACTTCCAGCTGAATGCCATGACTTGGTCATATCGAGGGCGCGGAATAGACGCGCGCAGCAAGATGAAAATCATGATGAAGAAGCAGGTCTTGAGCGCAAACCAGATAAAGGGAATCTGTGGCAGCAGCCCAAAAGGCCCATGCCAACCGCCAAAGAACAGGGTGACCAGCAGCGCCGAGACGGTGACTATGGCGATGTATTCACCAACGAAGAACATGCCCCATTTCATACCGGCGTATTCAATATGGTAGCCGTCGGCCAGTTCTTGCTCTGCTTCTGGCTGATCGAAAGGATGACGGTGGGTCACTGCGATCGCAGCTATGAAGAAGGTACAGAAACCGAAGAACTGCGGAATGATGAACCACAGATGCTGGGCCTGATATTCAACGATATCGCGCATGTTGAACGAGCCGACCTGCGCCACTACGCCCATCAGGGCCAAGGCCAGGAATACTTCGTACGACACGGTTTGCGCCGATGCGCGCAGCGCGCCGAGCAGGGCGAACTTGTTGTTACTCGACCAGCCCGCAAAAAGCACGGCATAGACCGACAGACCGGCCATGGCGAAGAAGAACAGCATGCCGATATTAAGGTCAGCGACCCCCCAATTCGGGCTGATCGGGATAATCGCAAAGGCCAGCAACATCGCGGCAAAGGCGATCATCGGTGCCAGGGTGAAAATGAATTTGTCGGCGAAGGGCGGCGTCCAGTCCTCCTTGAAGAACATCTTGAGCATGTCCGCAACGATCTGGAACATACCAAATGGGCCGACACGATTCGGACCATAACGGTCTTGCCACCAACCGAGCAAACGACGCTCGATAAAGCTCAGCAAGGCACCGGCAATGACTACAACCAGGAGAATGACCACGGCCTTGAGCACCGCAATCAGCATGTCCATCAGTTCAGGCGTGAGCCAACTCATTGCGCGGCCTCCTGCAGATTGCTGATGCTGGCGCCGGCAATAATGGCCGGAATACCGCTTAGGCCAACCGGCAGTCCGGCAAGACCAATCGCCAACTCGTCAGTTATCCGCACCGGCAGGCGCAGGGTTTGGCCATTGATGCTGAAGCTGACCAGGGCGCCATCATTGATGGCCAACTGATCGGCATGTTCCTTGGCCAATGCAATGTAGGCCGCAGGGATTCGCTGCTGGATAGGCTCGGCCATTGCCGAGGTTTCATCGCTGCCGAACAGGTGGTGCAGCGGCACAGCCTGCAAGGTGCCTTGCGCCGGGTTGAATGCAGCGGTTGGTGCAAACCATGGCAACGCCTGGCCATTGGCCTCGATCAAGCGAACGCCCGGGTCACCGGCGCGAATATGGCCGCCGACTTCATCCTGAAACTTGTTCCAGGCCTGTGGCGAGTTCCAGCCTGGCGACCAGGCAAATGGAACTTGCTGGCGATCTTCCTTGCTGCCTGAATAGCCTTCCATCGAGTAGGCAAAGGCGGTGTCTTTATCCTGTGGCTGGCGCGGCTCATGCACGCTGATATTGGCGCGCATCGCCGTGCGGCCGCTGTAGCGCAGTGGTTCACGGGCCAGTTTCAGGCCTTTGATGCGGAACGATGCGTTTGGCGCTGCCTCGGTGATGGCAGACAATTGCGGGCTGCTTGCCGCGCAGGCTGCCGTTACTTGGTCGAGCTGGGTCCAATCGACTGGCTGGCCCTGACGTGTGGCGAGCAGGGCGTGTAGCCAGCGCCAGCTTTCGCGAACCAGAATCTTGTCGTCGTAATAGCTTGGTTCAAAGACCTGGAAGAAACGCTGGGCGCGTCCTTCGCTGCTCACCAGGGTGCCATCGGCTTCGGCGAAGCTGGCTGCCGACAGCACGAGATGCGCCTTGGCAACCGTTGGCGTGTGCTGGTGATCGGCAACGATAATGGTTTTAGCGGCTGCAAGGGCAGCGTCCACGCTGGCGGCATCGGCGCGGCGGTACAGATCATTCTCCAGCACCACAAGTGCATCAGCCTCGCCAGTGGTCAGGGCGTTGAGCGCGGCATCGACCGTCTTGGTCGCGAAGTCGTCACCCATCAGCAATGCCAGGCCGAGGCTGTTGGCTTCGGCTACGACCATGCTGATCGAGGCGTTTATCTCACGGTTTTTCAGGGCGCTGGCAATATTGGCCGCAGCTTCGAGCAAAGCCTTGTTGCCCAAGGACGTACCCGCAACCAACAGCGGACGCTTGGCATTGAGCAAGGCATAGGCAATCTGTTGCACCAACTCGGCGGCTTCAGCCTCAAGGCCGGCTACGGCGGGTGCGGCTGGATCGATGGCATGGGCCACGGCAAAGCCAATACGGGCCAGGTCATCGGGGGCGGCGTGTACGCATTGCTCGGCGATATCGTCGAGGCGGGTGGCGGTCACGCTGGCAATAAACAGTGGGTTGCTTGCATCCTGGGCGACGTTTTGTACCGCAGCCATGTGCCAGTCCTGGATTTTCATCGAGGCGGCAATCTCAGTGGCCTTGCCCTTGACCGACTGGCGTAGGGCCAGGGCCAGGCGAGCCGCGGTTTGAGTGAGGTCTTCACCCAGTACGAATACGGCGTCGTGGCTTTCCACATCGCGCAGGTTGGCCACCGGAAGCGGGCCGTTTTGCATGATGTCGAGCACCATGGCGATGTGGGCCTGTTCGGCTGCCGCAATGCCAGAGTAGAAGTTCTCGGCACCAACCAATTCGCGTAGCGCGTAGTTGCTCTCCAGGCTGGCGCGTGGCGAGCCAATCCCCACGACCCGTTTGCCCTTGAGCAATGCGGCGCCCTGGTCCAGTGCCGAGTCGATGCCCATTTTCATCTTGCTGAGCATCATCATCGGCTGGCGCGGGCGGTCTTTGCGGTTGACATAGCCGTAGCCGAAGCGGCCGCGGTCGCGAAGGAAATACTGGTTAACCGAGCCGTTGAAGCGGTTTTCGATACGGCGGATTTCACCGTAGCGTTCGCCTGGGCTGGTGTTGCAGCCGCTGGCACAGCCATGGCAAATGCTTGGCGAGAACTGCATGTCCCACTTACGGCTGTAGCGCTCGGAGTGGGTTTTATCGGTGAAGACGCCGGTCGGGCAGACCTCGGTAAGGTTGCCGGAGAACTCGCTTTCAAGGGTGCCGTCTTCAACGCGACCGAAGTAAACGTTGTCATGGGCGCCGTATACGCCAAGGTCGGTGCCGCCTGCGTAGTCCTTGTAATAGCGAACGCAGCGATAGCAGGCGATGCAGCGGTTCATCTCGTGGGCGATGAACGGGCCGAGCTCCTGATTCTGGTGCGTGCGCTTGCTGAAACGATAGCGCCGTGCATTGTGACCGGTCATGACTGTCATGTCCTGCAGGTGACAATGACCGCCTTCCTCGCACACTGGGCAGTCATGCGGGTGGTTGGTCATCAGCCATTCAACGACGCTGGCGCGAAACTGCTTGGCTTCTTCATCGTCAATGGAGATCCAGCTGTTGTCGGTCGCAGGTGTCATGCAGGACATGACCAGGCGTCCGCGCTTGTCGTTCTCATCGCTGTATTGCTTGACCGCACACTGGCGGCACGCACCGACGCTACCAAGAGCGGGGTGCCAGCAGAAATAGGGAATGTCGAGTCCTAGGGACAGACAGGCCTGTAGCAGGTTGTCCGCACCATCGACTTCAAAATCGTTGCCGTCTACGTGGATAGTGGCCATGGTTGAGGTTTCTTCTTCCCCGCCGAAGCGGGCTTGGCTAATGGAAAACGGTTTGCTCCGTGGCCAGTTTGACCTGGCCGCCAGAGCCTGAAATCGTTACGCGGGGACGAATTGCCCCGTCGTTGCCGGAGCAGTCGAGCTGCAAACACCTGCCTCGAACTCTTCGCGGAAATACTTGATTGCGCTACCCAGCGGCTCAATCGCGCCCGGTGCATGTGCACAGAAGGTCTTGCCCGGGCCGAGGAAGTTCACAAGGCCTAGCAAGGTCTCAATGTCTTCACGGGTGCCTTGGCCGCGCTCCAGTGCGCGCAGGATTTTTACGCTCCAGGGCAAGCCATCGCGGCAAGGCGTGCACCAGCCGCATGACTCGCGGGCGAAAAATTCTTCCATGTTGCGCAGCAAGGACACCATGTTGACCGAGTCATCCACCGCCAGCGCGAGGCCGGTGCCCATCCGCGTGCCGACCTTGGCGATGCCCGCTGCATACATGGGCGCATCGAGATGTTCGGGGAGCAAAAAGCCGGTGCCAGCGCCGCCAGGTTGCCAGGCTTTCAGGGTGAAGCCATCACGCATGCCGCCAGCGTAGTCTTCGAACAGCTCACGGGCGGGCACGCCGAATGGCAGCTCCCAAAGGCCAGGGTTCCTGACCTTGCCGGAAAAGCCCATGAGTTTTGTACCCATGTCTTCGGAGCCTGGGCGGGCCAGGGTTTTGTACCAGTCAACGCCGTGGTCGATAATCGACGGTACGTTGCACAGGGTTTCAACGTTGTTGACGCAGGTTGGCTTACCCCAGACCCCGACAGCCGCAGGGAAGGGCGGCTTGGCGCGCGGGTTGGCCCGACGGCCTTCGAGCGAGTTGATCAGCGCGGTTTCTTCACCGCAGATATAACGACCGGCGCCGGTATGCACGATCAGCTCGAAATCAAAGCCGCTGCCGAGGATGTTCTTGCCCAGCAGGCCAGCGGCCTTGGCTTCGGCAATTGCACGATTGAGGTTGGTGGCGGCGTCGACGTATTCGCCACGCAAGAAGATGTAGCCGCGATAGGCCTTGAGGGCACGGGCACTGATGAGCATGCCTTCAACCAACAGGTGCGGCAGTTGCTCCATCAACATCCGGTCTTTCCAGGTGTTGGGCTCCATTTCATCGGCATTGCACAGCAGGTAGCGGATATTCAGCGATTCATCCGCTGGCATCAGCCCCCACTTCACGCCGGTTGGGAAGCCTGCACCGCCACGGCCCTTGAGGCCGGCATCCTTGACCTGCTGCACTATATCGGCCTGGGCCATCTCGCTCAGCGCCTTGCGGGCTGCGCTGTAGCCATTCTTGCCTTGGTACTCTTCAAGCCAGACCGGCTGGCCGTCATCGCGCAGGCGCCAGGTCAATGGATGGGTTTCTTCGCTGCGCTTGATCAGGTTGGCCGGGCCAATGGAGGTCAGCACCTCGGTACTGCGACTGAATTGGTTGCTCATGAGTAGGCCTCCAGCATGCTGGCAACACAGTCGGGCTGGACGTTGCCAAAGGTGTCGTCATCAACCATGACTGCAGGGGCTTTGTCACAGTTGCCCAGGCAGCACACCGGGAGCAGGGTGAAGCGACCGTCTGCGGTGGTTTGCCCTGGCTCGATGCCAAGCTGATCCTTGATACTGGCCAGGAAATTTTCATGGCCGCCGACAAAGCAGGTCATGCTGTCGCACACGCGGATGATGTGGCGACCCACTGGCTGGCGGAAGATCTGGCTGTAGAAGGTAGCCACGCCTTCTACGTCACTGGCGGGAATGCCCAGCACCTGGCCAATGGCTTCGCTGGCGCCATCAGGCACCCAGCCACGCTGCTTTTGCACGATCTTCAAGGCTTCGATGGAGGCCGCGCGTGGGTCTTCGTAGTGATGCATTTCGTGTTCGATAGCTGAGCGTTCGGCGTCGCTAAGGGCAAAACGGTCAGTCTGAATAAGGGTATTCATAATCAACGGTCCACGTCAGCCATAACGAAATCGATACTGCCCAGGTAGGCAATCAAGTCTGCAACCATGCTGCCGCGAATCACCGGAGGGATCTGCTGCAGGTGCGCGAAGCTTGGCGTACGAATGCGCGTGCGATAACTCATGGTGCCGCCATCACTGGTCAGGTAATAGCTGTTGATGCCCTTGGTTGCCTCGATCATCTGGAACGACTCGTTGGCGGGCATGACCGGGCCCCAGGAGACTTGCAGGAAGTGCGTGATCAGGGTTTCGATGTCACGCAGCGTGCGCTCTTTCGGTGGCGGCGTGGTCAGTGGATGGTCTGCCTTGTACGGGCCTTCCGGCATATTGCGCAGGCATTGATCGATGATCCGAATGCTCTGGCGCATTTCTTCCACGCGAACCATGCAGCGATCGTAGGCATCACCATTGTTGGCCAGCGGTACTTCAAAGTCGAAGTGTTCGTAGCCCGAGTAGGGCCGTGCTTTGCGCAGGTCGAAATCCAGGCCGGTCGAACGCAGGCCAGCACCGGTAACGCCCCATTCCAGGGCCTCCTTGGTGTTGTACTGGGCGACTCCAATGGTGCGACCACGCAGGATGCTGTTCTGTAGCGCGGCCTTTTCATATTCGTCGAGACGCTTTGGCAGCCAGTCGACAAACTCCTTGACCAACTTGTCCCAGCCGCGCGGCAGGTCATGGGCAACACCGCCAATGCGATACCAGGCCGGGTGCAGGCGGAAACCAGTGATGGCTTCGATGACCTTGTAGGCCCGTTGGCGGTCAGTGAAGGTGAAGAACACCGGGGTCATTGCCCCTACGTCCTGGATATAGGTACCGAGGAACAGCAGGTGGCTGGTGATGCGGAAGAACTCGGCCATCATCACCCGGATAAAATCAACCCGATCCGGGACCTTGATCCCCGCCAGTTTTTCCACCGAGAGTACATACGGCAGGTTGTTCATCACGCCGCCGAGGTAATCGATACGGTCGGTGTAGGGGATGAAGCTGTGCCAGCTCTGGCGTTCGGCCATCTTCTCGGCGCCAGGGTGGTGGTAGCCAATCTCGGGGACGCAGTCAACGATCTCCTCGCCGTCAAGCTGCAGGATAATGCGGAATGCCCCGTGTGCGGAGGGGTGGTTGGGGCCCAGGTTGAGGAACATGAAGTCTTCATGGGCGCCGCCGCGCTGCATGCCCCAGTCTTCCGGGCGAAAACGTGCAGCTTCTTCTTCGTGCTGCTGCTTGGCCAGTGTCAGGCTGAATGGGTCGAACTCAGTGGCCCGCGCGGGATAGTCTTTGCGCAGCGGGTGGCCTTCCCAGGTGGGCGGCATCATGATCCGCGTCAGGTGAGGGTGACCAGTAAAGTGGATGCCGTACAGGTCCCAGACTTCGCGCTCATACCAGTTGGCGTTCGGCCAGATGCTGGTGATGCTGGGCAGGTTTAGGTCGCCTTCAGACAGGGCCACCTTGATCATCACGTCGTTGTTACGCTCTATCGACATCAGGTGATAGAACACGGTGAAGTCGGCGTCTGGCAAGCCACGACGCTGGGTGCGCAGGCGCTCATCGACGCCGTGGAGGTCATACAGCATGACGTACGGGCGCGGCAGGTTGCGCAAAAACGTAAGGATATTGGTCAGCTGTTCACGGGCAACCCACAGCACTGGCATGCCGGTGCGAGTGGTTTGTACGGTGAAGGCCTCAGCGCCAAATTTTGCGCTCAACTCGCCAATGACACTGTGGTCATCTGGCGTATAGGGCGCGATGGACAGAACGCTATTAGCAGTCATGGTCTCAGTCACTAATCAGGGTACGGCATCGGTAAGCAGGCTTCTTGGTGAGCCTGGCTTATACGTCGTCGGGGCTGCGCAGGTTGGTCACAGCAATTCGCTCGGCGCGGCGCTGTTCTTTTTGCGAAGGCATGTCAGCGCGATAAACGCCCTGATCGCCGACGACCCAAGACAGCGGACGACGCTCCTGGCCAATTGACTCCTGAAGGAGCATCAGACCTTGAAGGAATGCTTCTGGACGAGGCGGGCAGCCGGGGATGTAGACATCCACGGGCAGGAACTTGTCCACGCCTTGAACCACCGAGTAGATATCGTACATGCCGCCTGAGTTAGCACATGAACCCATGGAAATAACCCATTTGGGCTCAAGCATCTGTTCGTACAGGCGTTGAATGACCGGTGCCATCTTGATAAAGCAGGTACCGGCGATGACCATGAAGTCGGCCTGGCGGGGAGATGCACGGATAACTTCCGCACCAAATCGCGCAACGTCGTGAGGGGCGGTAAAAGCCGTGGTCATTTCTACATAGCAGCAGGACAGCCCGAAGTTATAGGGCCAAAGGGAGTTCTTGCGACCCCAGTTGACGGCACCACTCAAGACGTCTTCGAGCTTGCCCATGTAGATGTTCTTGTGGACCTGATCGTCCAGCAAGGGATCGGCTACGGTCTCCCGCTCGCCGACCGGATACTGCTCGTTAGGCGCATCCGGATCGATCCGTGTAAGGTTGTATTGCATCGCCAAAGCCTCATTGTTTTAGCTTCGCCTGTCGATCGCGACGGCTCTGCGGTGCCCAATCGAGCGCACCGATTCGCCATAGGTAGACAAGACCTGCCAACAGAATTGCTATAAAGACTGTAGCTTCGATGAGTCCCGCCCAACCGCTTTCGCGTACGGAGACTGACCAAGCAAAAAGATAGAGGGCTTCAACGTCGAAGATCACGAAGAGCATCGCGACCAAATAAAACTTTGCCGAGAGGCGCAGGCGTGCGGTGCCGGTTGGCAGCATACCCGATTCGAAAGGTTCGTTTTTACTGCGTCCCCAGGCTTTGCTGCCGAGCAAGCTGGATAGACCGAGCATAAAGGCGATAAGGGCGAAAACGCCGAGGATGAATACAGCAAACGCCCAGTTTTGGGAAAAATTGGAGACTGGGTCTGACATGCTATTCGTACCTCGTAACCGAAGACTTTAGTTACATTTTTATTCGGGGTGAATCTTGCCACATCGGCCAATTCAATACTAGGCAAGTATGACTATTTGCGCCAAATTGTATCCAAAACAAACAGCGCAGGTTTATTTATACGCGCCATATTAAGTCGAACTCTGCACGGATTCAAATAAGCTGACCATTTGATCAGCTTTTTATGGCTCTTTTTGCCTGCCCAATAAAAAAGCCCGGCAGTTGTGCCGGGCTTTATCACGCATTAACAGCCGTGGATTGAACTGGTTCGACTTAGCTGAACTGGTTCATGGTGTTGTCTTTACCGCCAGCCTTCAGAGCTGCTTCGCCAGCGAAGTACTCTTTATGGTTGTCACCGATGTCGGAGCCAGCCATGTTCTGGTGCTTGACGCAGGCGATGCCTTGGCGCAGCTCTTCACGCTGGACGCCTTTAACGTAGGCCAGCATGCCCTGGTCTGCGAAGTAGCCTTTTGCCAGGTTGTCGGTAGACAGTGCAGCCGTGTGGTAAGTCGGCAGGGTGATCAGGTGGTGGAAGATACCGGCCTGAGCTGAACCATCACGCTGGAAGGTGCGGATCTTCTCGTCAGCAACCTGAGCCAGCTCAGTGTTGTCGTACTCGATGCTCATCAGCTTGGCGCGGTCGTATGCAGACACGTCCTTGCCTTGCTCGACGAATGCATCGAACACTTGCTGACGGAAGTTCAGTGTCCAGTTGAACGATGGGCTGTTGTTGTAAACCAGCTTGGCGTTCGGGATCACGTCGCGGATGCGGTTGACCATGGCTGCGATCTGGCCAACGTGTGGCTTCTCGGTTTCGATCCAGAGCATGTCGGCGCCGTTCTGCAGTGATGTGATGCAGTCCAGTACGCAGCGATCTTCGCCTGTGCCCTTGCGGAACTGGAACAGGTTGCTTGGCAGGCGCTTAGGACGCAGCAGTTTGCCGCCGCGGTTGATCACAACGTCGCCATTGCCCAGGTCGGCAGCCGAAACTTCTTCGCAATCCAGGAACGAGTTGTACTGGTCGCCCAGGTCGCCCGGAGTCTTGGTCACTGCGATCTGCTTGGTCAGGCCTGCACCCAGGGAGTCGGTACGGGCAACGATTACACCGTCGTCAATACCCAGCTCAAGGAAGGCGTAGCGAACAGCGTTGATCTTGGCCAGGAAGTCTTCGTGCGGAACAGTTACCTTGCCGTCTTGGTGGCCGCACTGCTTCTCATCGGAAACCTGGTTTTCGATCTGGATGCAGCACGCGCCTGCTTCGATCATGCGCTTGGCCAGCAGGTAGGTGGCTTCAGGGTTGCCGAAGCCTGCATCGATGTCGGCAATGATTGGTACTACGTGGGTTTCGTAGTTGTCGATCTTGTCCTGGATTTCAGCGGCCTTGGCCTTGTCGCCAGCTTCGCGAGCGTTATCCAGGTCGGTGAACAGCAGGTCAAGCTCACGGGCGTCGGCTTGACGCAGGAAGGTGTACAGCTCTTCGATCAGGCCGGATACTGCGGTTTTTTCGTGCATCGACTGGTCGGGCAGTGGGCCGAAGTCGGAACGCAGTGCAGCAACCATCCAGCCCGACAGGTAGAGGTAGCGCTTGTTGGTGGTTTTGAGGTGCTTTTTGATCGAAATCAGCTTCTGCTGACCGATAAAACCATGCCAGCAACCCAGCGACTGGGTGTAGACCGAGCTGTCAGCATCGTACTCGGCCATGTCTTTGCGCATGATGGCGGCAGTGTACTTGGCGATATCAAGACCGGTTTTGAAGCGGTTCTGAGCGCGCATGCGAGCAACGGACTCAGGGTTGATAGCGCTCCAGCTGTTGCCGGCGGCTTCTTTAAGGGCCGCAACGGCTTTGATGTCGTTTTGATAAGCTGACATGGTCAATCCTTCAAAGTATGTGTTTGGTTGAGCACCGCTTTCCCGCTCGGCAACTGTAGTAGACAGATGCCAGCAGCGGGGGCTCACAACAGATAAAGAGAAAGTGACTAAATACGGAGTTGGATCAGAGGTGGGGATGTCGACCAGTGATATGACGCCAGTATCTGCTCATGAGCGGGTCATTTTTCGCCGTTCGACTCGTGGATGTCTCAGGCGATGCAGTGTCTGTTACGGTCATGCCGGTTGAAAGCGCTTCCCCGTCCCTCAGGACAACTTCGTTCCAGTCGCAATCTCGTCGATCTGCCTTGTGGGCTTTTACAACACGGGTTGTTCGGGCGGTAAGCCTGAAGTCAACCCGGAAGCTCTTTCCAGAGCCCCTGATTAGCGGGAGCGAGGCCATAATGCATCGCTGCCAGGCGTTCGTCAAACGTTTTGTAGTGGTTTTTCATCACTACTACATAATTATCTGGATGACCGGCAAGTCAGTACCGGTCAGGCATTAATCGACTACATCGACCTTGACGCGCAGGGTCATATCTTCCCTGCCTTGGGTCGAGCGCCGTTGCAGGAAATCACTGTCTTGGCTCTGGTTTTGTTCGTTGACACCGCCGACGGTAATCCATTGGCCGACAGGTCCGCTGACCCGTGTGTCAGTGTTTTGCAGGTCAATCACATCGGGGCGGCTTTGGTTGACTCGATCACGATTGCTGCTAAGGGAGATATGCACCTGGTCGCCAGTCAGGCTGGCGGTAACGTAGAAGCCGCGCGTGACATTGCGGTATTCGGTGTTGCTGTACACCTGGCCGTAAGGGCCGGTGCCGGTTGAGGTCAGTGGCACGCTCTGGCCGACCTGTATAAGTGCGGGATAGCCTTCATTGGTTTGCACCTGTTGCACGCCGCCGCCACGACTATTGGTGCTGCGATTGATGATCCGCACCTGGTCGCGACCATTGATCTCGCCACGGCCGACTACCACCTCGCCATTACCCGCGCTAATAGTGCCATTGGTGCTGTAGCCGCGGTCGCTTTGTACATTTGAGTCGCTGGTGTCGACGCTGATCAACAGGCGGCGTGGCTTGGTATCGAGCTGCTCAAGCAGGCTGCGGACTTCGGCAATTTTCTCGGTTGAACTGTTGATGATTAGCTTGTTGCCGTAGGGCGTGACCTTGCCTTCACTGCCCAAGGTCGATTGAATGACCGGCAGTATTTCATCGGCCGTGCGGAAGTTCAGGTCAATCACTTGGGTCTCTGCCATTAGCGTTTGGCTAATGCAGAGCAGGGCGGCCAACAGCAGGGGGCGCGCAGTCATAACAAAAAGCTCCGCAGGTCAGGATCGGTAATGCTGGTCTCCCAGGCTTGGTTGAAGTGCGCTTGGCGCAGTCGAACCCGGCCCGCATCTTGATAGCTTGCATAACCGGAAAACTGATCAGCTTCGGGTCGCAACAGCAAGCCACGGTCGTCAGCCAGAAGGTAGCCGATATCTTCGATTGGATAATCAGGGTTTAGTTTACGAATCAATAAGTTACTTGATAAACGTCGAGACAGGCTAATAAGCCGGTTACCGTCTCTGATGGCAAAGCTCAGGTCTTTGACCAGGATCCGCAGGCGATTTCTGGGGTTGGCCAGCAGGAAGTCGGTGCAGGCTTGCTGCACGCTGCTGTGATGATAAAGCCATGGTTCGAGATCCTGGCTATAAATGCACAGGCTGCGTCTGGCTTGCTGCAGCAGGGCAAGTGCATGGGCGCGAGCCTGATCCTGGTTGCCGAAACGCTCAAGCTGATCATGTTCACCGAGCCGGAAGGGTGCAGGCTCGGGGTTTTGGCTGGCGGCAACTAGAGGCTCTGGATTGTGCACGGAAAAAAGCCCCGGCGATTCAAACTCGATAACAGGAAGCTCATCGGCTTGCTGTTCGTCGAGGGCGTCGCTCGGGGCTGATTCATTGACCATCTTGACCTCGAAAACCTGTTTGGACAGCGGCTGGAAGACTAACCGCTGTGCTGGTCGGTCTCTTAGTCGCTGTTGCGCACCATATCGACATGAGGAATACCGGCTTCAAGGTATTCCTCGCTGATAATATTAAAGCCTAGCCTTTCATAAAACGCGCTGGCATGCACCTGGGCGCTGAGCATTTGGCGGCGCAGTCCACGTTTTTCGGCCTCGGCGATTGCTGCTTCCATCAGTGCATCGCCGACTTTCAGGCCGCGCCAATCCTTGAGTACCGAGACTCGGCCAATATGGCCGTCGTCCAGCAGGCGAGCGGTGCCAACTGGATAATCACCTTCGCAGGCCAGAAAGTGCGAGGCCTGGGCGTCTTCGGAGTCCCACTCAAGTTCCGGCGCAACGGACTGTTCGGCAATAAACACGGCTTCACGAATACGCCGGATATCGGCATTGTCCTTGCTCCAGTCGGCCAGCCGGACGCTGATTTTATTCATCTGCAAACTCCAGGCTGCCTTGCTTGATCAGTTCTAGAACCAGAAGGCGACCTTCATCATCCGCCAGCCATTGGCCCAGGTTTTCGATGTGCAGGGCATCGGCGGAGCAGATCAACTTGAGCATTTCGCGCAGGTTGGCCGGTAGCATGCGGCTGTGACCACTGGCAAAGAGCACCAGGCCGTCGCCCACTTCGGACCAGGCCATGCGCGCGCTTGGATTGCGTACGATAATGGCGCCAGCTTCTATATGGTCAAGGAACTGCTCTTCGTCGATTTCGATTCCATTGACCAGCTCCGGATAGCGTGGCTCGGTCATGAATTGTCCAAACCAGGTCATCAGCAGGCGCTCATCGCCCATGTGCTGGTTGAGTAGCGCCTTGAGGCGGTCTAGCGAGTCGTGCTGAATCTGATGGGGGTCGCTGGTGGGTTGCGCATCAGCGTCGCTGTAGCGTTCTTCCTCTGGCAGGAACTGGCTTAAAAAGTCAGTGAAATGGGTGAGTACTTCGGCGGCGCTAGGCGCGCGGAAGCCTACGGAATACGTCATACAATCATCCTCAGCGGTACCACAGTGAGCCAGGAGCGGCGGCAGGTACAGCATGTCGCCAGGCTCGAGAACCCATTCTTCAGTGTGTGCAAATTCAGCAAGGATCTTTAGATCCGAGTGTTCGAGTAACGGGCTGCTGGAATCGCACATCTGGCCAACCTGCCAGCGGCGCTTGCCATAACCCTGGAGCAAGAAAACGTCGTAGTTGTCAAAGTGCGGGCCGACACCGCCGCCGGGTGCAGCAAAGCTGACCATGACGTCGTCGATGCGCCATTTTGGCAAGAACTTGAAGCCTTCCATCAGTTCAGCGACTTCCGGGACGAACTGGTCAACGGCCTGGACCAGCAGGGTCCAGTCCTTTTCCGGCAATTGACTGAAGCCATCTTCCGCAAATGGGCCACGGCGCAGTTCCCAGGGGCGCTCGCCATGCTCGATGACCAGGCGCGACTCGACTTCTTCTTCGAGGGCCAGGCCAGCAAGTTCGTCTGGCGAGATCGGGCTTTCAAAGTCCGGGATTGCCTGGCGCACCAGCAAGGGTTTCTTTTGCCAGTAGTCGCGCAGGAATTCGCGAGGAGTCAAGCCGCCCAGCAATTGCAGTGGATTATCAGGATTCATCGCTAAGCCTTTGAAATTAATGTTTAGCCTTAAATAAAAACGCCCGGCACTGCCGGGCGTTTAAACGGCTGGGTTGCTTAGATGCGCTTGGCCTGGGCGACCGCGTTGCCAATGTAGCTGGCCGGGGTGAGCTGCTTGAGCTCGGCCTTGGCTTCGGTTGGCATGTCCAGGCCGTCGATGAAGTCCATCAGGGCTTCAGGGGTGATGCCCTTGCCACGCGTCAGCTCCTTGAGCTTTTCGTATGGGTTTTCGATGGCGTAGCGGCGCATCACGGTCTGGATTGGCTCAGCCAATACTTCCCAGCATGCGTCCAGATCGGCAGCAATGCGCTGGGTGTTGAGCTCCAGCTTGCTGATGCCCTTGAGGCTGGCTTCATAGGCAATAACGCTGTGAGCAAAGCCAACACCGAGGTTGCGCAGTACGGTGGAGTCAGTCAGGTCGCGCTGCCAGCGCGAGATTGGCAGCTTGCTAGCCAAGTGCTGGAGCAGGGCGTTAGCGATGCCAAGGTTGCCTTCCGAGTTTTCAAAGTCGATCGGGTTGACCTTGTGCGGCATGGTCGAGGAGCCGATTTCGCCTGCGATGGTCTTCTGCTTGAAGTAACCAAGCGAGATGTAGCCCCAGATGTCGCGGTCGAAGTCGATCAGAATGGTGTTGAAGCGGGCGGTCGCGTCAAACAGTTCTGCGATGTAGTCATGCGGCTCGATCTGCGTGGTGTAGGGGTTCCACTGCAGGCCCAGGTCGCCTTCGATAAACTCACGGGCGTTGGCTTCCCAGTCAATATCGGCGTAGGCCGACAGGTGAGCATTGTAGTTGCCCACGGCGCCATTGATCTTGCCCAGCAGCGGTACTGCTGCAACCTGGGTGATCTGGCGCTCGAGGCGGTAAACCACATTGGCCAGTTCTTTACCCAGGGTTGTTGGCGATGCCGGTTGGCCGTGAGTGCGCGAGAGCATCGGCACGTCAGCAAAGCGGATCGCCAGCTCGCGGATGGCACCGGCAATCTGGCGCATCAGCGGCAGCAATACAGTGTCGCGACCTTCACGCAGCATTAATGCATGCGAAAGGTTGTTGATGTCTTCCGAGGTGCAGGCGAAGTGGATGAACTCACTGACCTTGTCCAGCTCGGGCAGCTTTGCAGCTTGCTCTTTGAGCAGGTACTCGACGGCTTTGACGTCGTGGTTGGTGGTGCGTTCGATCTCTTTGACCCGTTGGGCGTGCTCTTCGGCAAAGTTTTCTGCCAGTTCGTTGAGCACAGCCTGGGCCTGGGCTGAAAATGGCGCCACTTCAGGCACGCCTGGATGGGCGGCGAGGCGCTGGAGCCAGCGTACTTCAACCATTACACGGAAGCGGATCAGGCCATATTCGCTGAAAATAGGGCGCAGAGCGCTGGTTTTGCCGGCATAGCGGCCATCAACGGGGGAAACCGCGGTGAGCGAGGAAAGCTGCATAAGAAGGCGTTCTCGGACAGTCGGGCATTGAAAAGGGCGCATATCATACATGAAAACAAGCGAGTTTCCGCATTCGGTGATGGCCGTTCAGCGGTAGCTGTCTTCGTAATCCATGCACATGGTTGCAGGCAATTGCTGCGAAATTACTGAATCGTATTTAAATCAACAGGCTGCGGCGGATATCTCACCCGCGCAACATGGCATATAACTCGGTGAGCAATTTTTTCCGACCAAAAACCAATTGCCAGCGGTGACCGCCCAGCTGACGCCAAAGCCGTGCTGAGCGAATACCGGTCAGCAGCAGGGCGCGGATTTTGGCCGCATTGTCACTTTGCTGCAGGTGACGCATATCGCCTTGCACCTGGATGCGCTGACGGAAGGTGCTGATGGTGTCTTGATAGAGCGACCCGCAATTGGCTATGACGTTCTGGTGGGTGATGCCAAAGTGCTCGACTTTTTGCTGGATCTGGTCGAGGCGGCTGCCCATGATCTGCAGCAGGTCGTCGCGCTTGGCAAACTGGCGCTCGAGGTTAAGCAGGGCCAGTGCATAGCGCAGTGGCTCGCGCTGCAGGCTGGCAGGGTCGCGCTCCAGAGAGCTGATCAATGCACGATAGCCGTCGCGCAGGTTGAGATCATCACCGCCGTAGACTTCAAGGGTCGAGTCCGGGTTGCGCACCAGCAGGCTGCCGATCAGGCAGGCTGGGGCCGCTTTGCTGTCCGGGTTGCGCACCAGCAGGCTGCCGATCAGGCAGGCTGTGACCGCTTCGCTGCACTGGCCTGTACGGGCGAGTTTGTCGACCTGCACGGCTGCTTCAAATACAGCGCCAAGGGCGACAAGTTGCTCTTGAGTCTGGTTCATCGACGCATATCCTTGCTGCTCCAGGGTTCTGCGACTTCGATGACGCCACCACCGAGGCAGATTTCACCGTCATAAAACACCACGGATTGGCCTGGGGTGACAGCGCGTTGCGGCATGGCGAAGGTTGCCCGGTAGCCGCTGGCGGTTTTTTCCAGTGTGCAGTGCTGGTCGCCCTGGCGATAGCGAACCTTGGCGGTCAGCTCAAGGGGTTGGCTCAGGTCGACCGGGTTGACCCAGTAAATGTCAGAGGCGAGCAGGGCGCTGGAAAATAACCATGGATGATCATTGCCCTGGCCAACCATCAGCACATTGCGCTCCAGGTCTTTTTGCAGCACATACCAAGGCTCGTCGCTGGCGTCCTTCAGGCCGCCAATGCCCAGGCCTTGGCGCTGGCCAATGGTGTGGTACATAAGGCCGTGGTGACGGCCGATGACTTCGCCTTCGGTGGTTTCGATATCTCCCGGCTGCGCGGGTAGGTACTGCTTGAGGAAGTCGCTGAAGCGCCGCTCGCCGATAAAGCAGATGCCGGTCGAGTCTTTCTTCTTGGCCGTGGCAAGCTGGTATTTTTCGGCAATTTCACGAACCTGTGGTTTTTCAAGTTCGCCCACCGGGAACAGGGTCTTGGCGATTTGCTCGCCACCGACAGCGTGCAGGAAGTAGCTCTGATCCTTGTTCGGGTCAAGGCCCTTGAGCAGCTCTGTACGGCCATCAATGTCGCGGCGGCGCACGTAGTGGCCCGTGGCAATAAGGTCGGCGCCGAGCATCAGGGCGTAATCGAGAAAGGCTTTGAACTTGATCTCGCGATTACACAGGATATCCGGGTTGGGGGTGCGACCGGCTTTGTATTCAGCCAGAAAGTGCTCGAATACATTGTCCCAGTATTCGGCGGCAAAGTTGGCAGTGTGCAGCTTGATGCCTATCTTGTCGCAAACAGCTTGGGCGTCGGCCAGGTCATCCATGGCCGTGCAATATTCAGTGCCATCGTCTTCGTCCCAGTTCTTCATGAACAAGCCTTCGACCTGGTAACCCTGTTCAAGCAGGAGCAGGGCGGACACAGACGAGTCGACGCCGCCGGACATGCCGACGATTACGCGGGTTGTGGCTGGGTCGTGAAGCGGTGTCGTTTGCATGGCGGTATCTGGCATGAAGCTCAAAAGGACGCGATTCTAGCAGGATGCGCCGCTGGCGGCGACGGTTGAGGTTCTACTCAGTCGCGAAGCAGGCTCAGGGGAAACCGCTCGCCGGCGATGTAGTCGTCAATGCAGCGCAATACCAACTCGCTACGCCAGCGTTCGGGTTGCGCAGCCAGTTCGTCGCGAGTCAGCCATTGTGGGCCAATGATTCCGTCATCCAGGGCAAGCTCAGTGTGATGGGCGATGGGCTTGGCGGCAAAGCATACGCGTTGATAGGTCACGCCATTGCTCGGTGCCGTATAGAGGTAAATGCCGGTTACGGCCGTCAGTTCGACTTCCCAGCCAGTTTCCTCGAGTGTTTCGCGCAGCGCCGCCTGGCCAAGGGTTTCATTGGCTTCAAGGTGACCTGCAGGTTGATTGAATACCTGGCGGCCTTCGGCGTGCTCCTCGACCAGTAGGAAGCGACCGTTGTCTTCGACGACAGTCGCAACGGTGATATGCGGTTGCCAGCTCATGTTCTGATCCTTGTTTGTCGTAAAACACAACCCCCGGCACTTGGCCGGGGGTTGTGGAGTTGCTTGTAACCCGCAGCAGGCTTAGATCAAAGGGTTGATCGCCGCGTTGAGGGTTGCACTCGGACGCATGACCTTGGCAGTCAGCTCCGGGTTCGAGCGGTAATAACCAGCAATATCAACCGGCTTGCCTTGCACTTCATTGAGTTCGGCAACGATGGTTTCTTCTTGCTCGGTCAGGGTTTTGGCCAGTGGTGCAAAATGGGCGGCCAGCTCGGCGTCTTCAGTCTGTGCTGCAAGGGCCTGGGCCCAGTACAGCGCCAGGTAGAAGTGGCTGCCACGGTTGTCCAGTTCGCCAGTGCGGCGCGAAGGGGACTTGCCGTTGTCGAGCAGCTTGCCGGTGGCGATATCCAGCGTGGTGCCAAGAATCTTGGCTTTCTGGTTATTGCTCTTGATCCCGGTTTCTTCCAGGGAAACGGCCAGCGCGAGGAACTCACCCAGGGAATCCCAGCGCAGGTGGTTTTCTTCGACCAACTGTTGCACGTGCTTGGGTGCAGAACCGCCAGCACCGGTTTCGTACATGCCACCACCCGCCATCAGGGGAACGATGGAAAGCATTTTGGCCGAAGTACCCAGCTCCATGATTGGGAACAGGTCGGTCAGGTAGTCGCGCAGTACGTTGCCGGTGACCGAGATGGTGTCGAGGCCGCGGATCATGCGTTCCATGCTGACGCGGATCGCCTGGTTGTAATCAAGGATCATCAGCTCCAGACCGCTGGTGTCATGATCCTTGAGGTAGGCATTTACTTTCAGCTTGAGCTGCTCATCGTGCGCACGCTCTGGGTCCAGCCAGAAAATGGCCGGGGTGTTGGAGGCGCGTGCACGGGTAACCGCCAGCTTGACCCAGTCGCGAATAGGCGCGTCTTTGGTCTGGCAGGCGCGCCAGATATCGCCGGCTTCAACCTGGTGTTCGATCTTGACAGTGCCGTCGGCCAGCACTACGCGCATGATGCCGTCGGCTTCCATTTCGAAGGTCTTGTCGTGGGAACCGTACTCTTCAGCTTTTTGCGCCATCAGGCCAACGTTTGGTACCGAACCCATGGTGGTTGGGTCGAATGCGCCGTTGGTTTTGCAGAAATTGATCATTTCCTGATAGATGCGCGCATAGGTGCTTTCAGGCATGACGGCCTTGGTGTCTTTGAGCTTGCCGTCCTTGCCCCACATCTGGCCCGAGCTGCGGATCATCGCGGGCATCGAGGCGTCGACGATGACGTCGCTTGGGATATGCAGGTTGGTAATGCCTTTGACCGAGTCAACCATGGCCATTTCTGGACGGTCGCTGTAGCACTCGTGCAGGTCATGGAGAATTTCTTCCTGCAGCGAAGCTGGCAGTGACTTGATTTTCTCGTAGACGCTGTTGAGGCCGTTGTTCGGGTTGACACCCAGCTCGTCGAACAGCTTGGCGTGCTTCTCGAAGGCTTTTTTGTAGTAAACGCTAACGGCGTGGCCGAAGACGATCGGGTGGGAGATCTTCATCATGGTCGCCTTGACGTGCAGGGACCACATAACGCCGGTTTCTTTACAGTCTTGCAGGGTTTGCTCGAAGAAGTCGCGCAGCTTGCGAGCGCTCATGCGCATGCCGTCGAAGATTTCACCTTCCTGCAGGCTGACAACTTTCTTCAACTGCACCTTGCCGTCTTTGCCGACGAACTCAATGCGTACATCGCCAGCCTTGTCCTGGGTGAAGGATTGTTCGCTGGAGAAGAAGTCACCGTCGCGCATGTAGTCGGCGTGGGACTGCGAAGCCATGCTCCATTTACCCATCGAATGCGGGTGCTTGCGGGCATAGGCCTTTACCGCTGCTGGTGCACGGCGGTCGGAGTTGCCTTCACGCAGGACTGGGTTGACCGCGCTACCCAGGACCTTGCTGTAACGGGCCAGGGTGTCTTTGTCTTGTTCGGTTTGGGCGTCTTCCGGGTAGTTGGGGATATTGAAGCCCTGGGCTTGCAGCTCGGCAATGGCGCCTTTGAGCTGAGGTACCGAAGCGCTGATGTTAGGCAGCTTGATGATGTTTGCTTCTGGCTCTGTGGCCAGCACTGCCAGTTTGGCTAGGTCGTCTTCGATCTGTTGATCGGCGCCGAGCTGATCAGCAAAGGCAGCAAGGATACGGCCAGCAAGAGAGATATCACGGGTTTCGACATCAATGTCAGCGGAGGCGGCGAAAGCTTTGACGATAGGAAGTAGCGAATAGGTAGCGAGAGCTGGAGCTTCGTCGGTGAAGGTATAGATGATCTTCGAGCGGTTTGACATCAAGAAAACTCTCTTCTTTGCTAGGCGCGGACATGATCTCGAGGTGCGCCCTGTAGGCACTTCCACTCAACGGCTTGGCTTTAGTCGGAATTCGAGTAGTTACCACGCAAGGTTGGTTGTACCAGTAGAGTGTTATTCGCCAGCGCTAGGATGATAGTGACTGACGTTTCGAGAGGCGGAGGCCTTGTTACGAACCCGCCGCTCTCTATGACTGTAAGGTCACGGCTGAGCATTATAGCACCGTGCAACCCAAACTAAGAACTTCAAACTGTAGACCAAGGTCTAGAACCCGGGCGGTTGCCGAGCACTCTTGATGATGACGCCTGTAGTCCCGGTCCAGGCGCCGGTGCGAATGGTCGAAGGGCGGTCAAGGCGAACTGTTACCACGCCTGGGTACTTGAACCACCTCATGCCAGCAGAGAATGGCGTTTGGGGCAAGGGAATCGCCCATGCTTGGCAGGTTGAATAATCGGCACTGGAACTCCAGTTCGTCTGACTGGGTAGCTGGTCAGTTCAGTAAATATAAAGTGTCTGTTTTAGTTCTAAAGTTCTGTTGGGTAAGTCATGCATTGCAAGTGTTCATTGACAGAAAGTTGTAAGTCGGTGCGATATATCATGCGCGATGTATCGGAGTTTTCATAATAGGCATGGGATGCTTCCTACGTGCACTCTTGCAAAGGCTTGACTATCTTTTAGTTCATATAGGCTCCGTGCTTGGAGTGTAGCGTATTTATATGATGGTTTTATTTATGCAATAGGAGGTTGCTGTTTGTGATGATATCGGCCTGGCTGTTTGGTTCTGATTGTCGTCACTTTAAATGAAATGCTTGGTTTCAGGGATGGTTGAATTCTCAGCTCACTACAGGGAGTAACGAGTTGATGAGGCATTATCAGTACTTCAATCGTTTTGCGTGGGCTGTTTTAGTCGGTGCTTGTGGATCATTCATATCAACAGCTGTCGCAGCCGAACCTCTTTCTTATGACATGCCTGAACTGGGTGATGCGCAAACCATGACGTTGCGCGAAAGTGTCATTCAGGCTTTTTCCCATGATCCGACTATTGCCCGTATGGTTGCGCAGGTTGGCATTGGCCCGGCGTTGATCGATGAAGCCGAGAGTGCATGGAAGCCACAAATAGGATTGCAGTCCGGATTCGGTGGTGCCCATGGCCGCCTGCCCAATGAGGATGATAACTACACCGATAAAACCTACGGCGTTACGTTGACGCAGTTGGTTTATGACTTTGGTAAAACCCATAACAATATCCTGCAGCAAAGAAGTATCAAGCAGGGCTATATCCATGCGCTCCAGCAAAGCATGGGAGAGGTGGCAGGAAAAACGGCCAGAACCTATTTGTTGATCAAGCGTTTTGGCGCGTTGAAACGTGCTGCTGAACAAGGTGTTCAGTCGCTGCGGGCTGTCGACCGCATTGCCAGGGTCCGTTCCTCCAGCGGGCTCAGCTCCAGCTCGGATCACCTGCAGGCTCAGTCCAGAATTGCCAGCATGCAGTCCCAGGTCGAGCAGTTTTCAACCCAAAGAGAAACAGCTATTGCACAACTCGAAGTATTAACCGGGGTTCGAGCTGTAAGTTATGCCACTCCGCCAGTGGCGCTCAACGAGCAAATAATGCAGGTGGCAGCCATAGATTATTCAGGTATTGCTGCTGTTAAAAGAGCGATGGCTGAATACGAAGCGGCTGTCAAGGTTATTGCAAAAAACAAAGCAGGGTACTTGCCGACTCTCAAGCTCGAAGCGGGACGTACGCGCTACCAAAATAAAAACGATCCTTATTGGGATAATCAACTCTATTTGAATCTTGATGTTCCGCTTTATACCGGCGGTGCCGTGTCCGCGCGTATTGCCCAGGCAGAGGGTGCCAAAGCTGCGGCTGAACAGAACATCAATAAGGCAAAGTTTGATGCCATGAGCAATGCCTCGGTGGCGCATTCAAATTATACAGGGTCGCGTAGCAACTATGCAGTCAGTGCCCGCCAGTTTGAAATGGCCAAGCGCGCACGCGGTGTTTACTTGGATGAATACAAGCTTAGTCGGCGCAGCGTCAACGACCTTATTAGTGTCGAGCAGGATTTATATCAATCACACCTGGCCTTGCTCAACGCTGAGTTTGATAGCTGGGATGCCGCGGTTGACTACGCGTCGGCCGTTGATCGGCTTATCGATGTGCTAGGCATATACACGCCTGAAGCACCGGAGGGGCTTCCAGATATTTAATCCCGGTGTAATGGTTAACTGCAGAGGTGGAGAGTTGATATGAAAAGGTCTATTGAAGTAATTGATCGCGCTGCCAGCAATAAAGTCAACCTGCTAGCCAACGGCAGTCTAACCCTGACATTGAATGAACCCAGTGTTGTATTAGTGCAGGCCTCCATTTCCGATGTTCGTGGTTATGAGCGAGTCGGGAATGATCTGTTGATACACATGAAGGATGGCAGCGTCATTCGTTGTGATGACTATTTCAAAGTCGATGAAACCCAGCAGCACAGCGAGCTTGTATTTCAAGATCAAAACGCTGCGCTGATTCATGTCAGCTTTGCCGAGATGCCCGGGCTTGCCCCGGGGCAGTTGATGCCGCTAACCCCCCAGGTCGAAGTGCTTAACAGCATTGATCCCTTGCTCTATGGCAGCGACGACTTCGCTGGATATGGGCTGTTGGGCCTGATTGGTGCCGGTTTGGGTGGCGCCTTGGTGGGGGCGGGGCTGGATGATGACGGTGGCGGACATGACCGGATTCAATACGTCGATAACAGCTTGCCGGCTGAAGTTGCCCAGCCTTCATTTATCGCGACTGACAACCAGGGCCAGTTGCAGACCTTGTTGACCTCAGGGAGCAGGACCGATGACCTGAGTCCGACATTCAGCGGTAGCGGTGAGGCCGGTGCAAACATCCAGATCATAAACCAGCAGGCTGTGGTTGTTGCCAGTGCCGAGGTAGGTGCTGATGGTACCTGGACCGTCACGCTTGCCGATCAGGCCCTGGGTCAGCATAGCTATGAAGTAATCCAGCACAGTGGTGACAGCATTCTGAGTGCAGGCAGGATCAGCCTCGAAATTCTTGGTAATAACATCGAGCTGGCGATTGATCCCATAAGCGGCGACAACCAGCTTGGTGAAAGCGAGGCGGGTGCCCCCCTTAGCCTGAGCGGCAGTGCAACCGGCCTTGAATCAGGTACGCAAGTCATAGTTTCAATCGCAGGCGAGCGCTATACAACCCAGGTTGACGAGGCCGGCGGGTGGCGTATCGAATTGCCAGTCGAGGTGGTTGCTGGCCTGCATGATGGGTTTTACACCGCCCAGGCGAGCGCTACCGATCCTGCCGGGAACTCGTACGCGGCTTCACAAGGTTTTTTTGTGGACACTTCGGCCCCGGTTGTGAACATCAATGCCGTCGCGCTGGATGACGTACTGAATGCTTCGGAGGTGACGACCGCCCAGACCATCAGTGGCTCAGTGATGGGAGCTGAGGCAGGCCAGACTGTCAGGGTAGATGTTGGGGGCACCCTGCATGAGGTCTTGTTGGGCGCTGACCACAGATGGGCTGTGGATATTCCAAGCGCCATGTGGACTGCAATGGGGGATGGCGCAGTGACAATCACCGCCAGCATTACCGATGCTGCCGGAAATACGGGCGAGGCTAGCCGTGGTATCTCGATTGCTGCGGGGCTGCCTGGCTTACGCGTCTCGACCCTGTCTGGCGACGATGTTATCAACGCAATAGAACACGCCCAGGACCTGGCTGTCTTTGGTACAAGCAGCGGACTTGCACCCGGTCAGACAGTAACAGTCACTATCGCGGGTGAAAGCTACCTGACCGCAATCAATGCCGACGGCAGTTGGCAGATTGGTTTGCAGGCCAGTGACGTTTCAACCTATGCGCAAGGCCCGCTGGACATACATGTCAGCAGTGCCGATGCTTCAGGCGACCCTGTGGCGATCAATCATCAGCTCATGGTTGATCTGGCTGACACTGCGGTCAGTATCAATGCCGTGGCGCAGGACAGCATCATCAACAGTGACGAGCAAGGTTCTGGCTTGCTGCTTTCGGGTGCAACAGCCAATGTCGAAGCTGGCCAGGTCGTGGTCATCAATTTTGCGGGCCATCAATATCAAGCAACAGTAGCGGGTGACGGGGAATGGGCGGTTGCCGTGCCTGCTGCTGACCTTGCGGGGATCTCTGATGGCTATCGCAACCTGGAGGTTCAGGTCACCAATATCCAAGGCAGCGTTGCGCGCAGTGGGCAGATCGTTGAGGTTGACCTGACCTCGCCGATACTGGTTATCGACCCGACCACCAGTGGCAATGGATCAAGCTTGGCGCAGGACGATCTGCTCAATAGCTCGGAGGTCAATCAGGATCTTCTGGTCAGTGGCGTGACTTCTGCACAGGCAGGACAGCCCCTGACGATTAGTCTAAATGGTCAGGATTACCAGGCCGTGGTTGGCGAGGCTGGAGCATGGAGCTTGAGCATTCCCTCCGCGATTTTTTCGTCTGCTCCCGATGGCCCTTTATCGATCACGGCAACGACCACCGATAAAGCGGGAAATCGTGTGCAGCAGTCGCGCGAGTTGACCGTCGATACGGCGGCTCCGGTGATCAGCATCAATAGCCTTGCTGGCGACGACATCATCAATGCGAACGAGAAAGCCGATGCAGTTCAGGTCAGCGGGCATGCAAGTGGACTGAATGGCGGGGAAGTCCTGACAGTCAGCCTCAATGGCAAGGATTACACCACAGCTGTCGGGGCTGATGGTGACTGGGGGCTTTCCGTTGCTGCTGCCGATATTGCAGCTCTGGCCGATGGACAGTACAGCATCGTTGCCCAGGTTGCAGACGCAGCTGGCAATGGTGCTTCGACGCGTCACGACGTTGAACTCGTTACCCAGTTGCCAACCATCAGGATCGACACTGTTGCCGGTGACAACGTTATCAATAGCGTCGAAAAGAGTGCTCCTGTCGAAATCAGCGGTTCTTCCACCGGCCTGGACTCAGGTGCAATTGTCTCTGTAGTGCTTAACGGCAAGGATTATCAGGCGACTGTAGCGGCTGATGGCAGTTGGAGTACCGAGATCCAGCCTGGTGATTTTGACGCTGCGCGCGATGGCCAGCATAAGCTGTCGGCATCAGCCGTGGATGACATTGGCAATCAGGCAATCACCTACACCACTGTGGTGATAGGTACGCTCAACGCAGTTATCAGCATCGATACCATTGCCGGTGACGATCGTATAAACGCGGCTGAGGCTGGGGCCAGTGTCATGGTCAGCGGCAGCGTGCTCAATGTTGAGCCAGGGCAGGCCGTTAACTTGTCCATGGACGGCTCGGACTATACCGCAACGGTCAATGATGACCTGTCCTGGGCGGTAAGTCTGCCCAGTTCGGCATGGTCGGCCGCCGCCGAGGGCAGTCTGACTATCGACGCCAGTGTGTCCAGTGTCGAAGGCAACAATGCCTACGCCAGTCGCGATGTTGTCGTGGATTTCACGGCGCCGGTTGTGACCATCGATAGTGTTGCCGGTGATGATGTCATCAATGCAAGCGAGCACAACCAGGCGCTTGAAATCACAGGTGGAACCAGCGGCTTGGCGGGTGGTGAAGTCATCAGGGTCAGTCTCGATGGCCGGAGCTATGCCACCACTGTCAATGCTGACGGTAGTTGGGGGCTAACCATTCCCAGGGGCGATGTAGCGGTACTGCCGGTCGGCACAGTCAGCATTGATGCCAGCGTCGCAGACGCTGCGGGTAATCTCGGCAGCGCTAGCCATGGGGTCAATGTGGTCCTGGAGCCCCCCATTGTGACTATCGGTGTGGTCTCTGGCGATGATGTGATCAGTGCCGCCGAGAAGATGCAGTCGCTTGATATCAGCGGTACTTCCAGTGGTCTGGCTGCAGGTACAGGCATAGAAGTGAGCCTCAATGGGCGCAACTACAGTGCCAGCGTAGATGGTAATGGTGCATGGAGTGTTAGCCTGCCTGACACTGATGTCGCCTCGTTCGGCAAGGGTGACCTGGCCATTACCGCGCAGGGCAGCGATGCCATTGGTAACCTTGGTACCAGCATGCGAACCATCACCGTTGATGGGGCTGTGCCCACGATTACTATTGACCCGCTAACAGCCGACAACACAATCAATAGTGCCGAAGCAGCTGCAACCCAGATCTTGACCGGTAATGTCACGGGCGTTGCTGCTGGCCAGACCCTAAACATCGAGATTGATGGCCAGCACTACAGCACCAGTATTGACGGCAACCTGAACTGGTCGCTGGATCTACCGGGTAGCATCTGGAACAGCATTGCAAGCGGCACTGTGCCGATAACGGCAACTGTCGGTGGAGTCACTGAACTGAGCACTGTGACGCTGGATGTCAATGCGCCTGCGGTCAGCATTGATACGGTCGCCAGTGACAATGTCATTGATGGTACCGAACAGAAAGCCGGGCAGGTTATCAGTGGCACGACTGACGCCGAGCCGGGCCAGGTTGTAGAGGTCGCTTTCAACGGTCGTACTTATCACTCGGTGGTGGCCGATGATGGCGCCTGGCGTGTGAATGTTGATGCGCGTGATTTCCTGGATACGCCAGATGGTAACTACACAATCAGCGCAGCAGTGACTGATCAGGCCGGCAACAGCGGGGCTAGAGACGCTTCTGTATCTCTGCAGGGGGATGCGCCCAGTGTAACCATCGACAGCTTCACCGTTGACGACATTCTCAGCAAGCTTGAGCAAGGTTCCGTCCAGGTCATTTCGGGTACGTCATCGGTTGATGTCGGGCGCACCGTCACCCTGACACTAAACGGCAAGGATTACAGCGCCACGGTACAAGCTGACCATGGCTGGAGCCTGGTGATAGGCACGACTGACCTGGCTGCCTTGGTCGATTCCGGCGTATACACTATCCACGCGGCGGCAACAGACAGCGTGGGCAATACCGGTTTTAGCGATCGCTCTTTTAGTGTTGATCTCAGTGGCCCATCGATGACGCTGACGATCGACAGCATCAGCCAGGACACGGGTTCATCCAGCAATGACTTCATCACCCATGATACCGCCTTGGCGATCAACGGGACGCTGGGCGCTGCGTTGGGGGCAGGCGAGCTGATGCAGGTCAGCCTCGACGGCGGAGCCAGCTGGATAGACCACCATGTGTCCGGTACGGCATGGACCTATATAGACAACCGAGTGCTGGTTGATGGCAACCATGACTATGCAGTTCGCGTGATCGACTCCCTGGGAAACCTGGGCTCAACCGCCAGCCAGTTGGTAACGATTGATACCAGTGCGCCTGCATCAACCATAGCCATCACCAGCATCACTGATGACACTGGGTTATTCGCCGATTACATCACGCAGGACACCAGCCTGAGGGTCAATGGCAGCTTATCCAGCCCGCTGGCGGTCGACGAACGGGCGCAAATCACCCTGGACAGCGGGGTGAGCTGGACTGACTTGAGCGTTGCGGGTACGAGCTGGAATTATGTCGACAGCCGGGCCTTGGTTGATGGCTCATACCAATACACGGTGCGCATGATCGATGCGGCCGGCAACATCGGCTCAACCTATACGCAAACCGTGGTTGTCGACACCGCCGCGCCGCTGACCACAATTAGCATTGACAGCGTCACGGATGATACCGGGGGCTCTGCAACCGACTACATCACCCGCGACAACAGCCTGATGGTGAACGGTACACTCAGTGCGGCCCTGCATCTGGATGAAGTTGCACAGATTAGCCTTGACGCGGGCGTCACCTGGATCAATCTGGTGCCCAGTGGCTTGACCTGGAGCTATACCGACGGCCGCTCGCTATCCGATGGTTTTTACAGCTATCAAGTTCGAGTTGTTGATCTTGCCGGTAACTCGGGGCCGGTCGAGCAGCAGATCGTCAGGGTCGACCAGACGGCGCCCACCACATTGGTCGGTGTCGACAGCATCAGCGACGACACAGGACTGTCAGCAACGGATTTTGTCACCCGAGATACAAGCCTGACGTTGTCTGGCACCTTGGGCAAAGCGCTGGAAAGCGATGAATATGCACAAATCAGCATTGACGGGGGAGCTACTTGGACCACCCTGACTGATGTACATGGTATCCAGTGGAGCTACGCCGACTCGCGCTTACTAAACGATGGAAACCATAGCTACCAGCTCCGGGTTATTGATCAGGCTGGAAACATGGGCCCCATGACAAGCCAAGAGGTTGTAGTGGACACTACTGCACCGCTGGAGCAGGCAACAATTACCGGCTACTACGACGACCAGGGCGGGCGCCAGGGCATTCAGAGCACCGAGAACATTACTGACGACACCGCGCCGGTCCTGCGGGGTGGGCTTACGGCTGAGTTGCAAGGCGGTGAAGTACTCAGGATTTTCCAGAATGGTATTTATCTGGGCACCGCAGCTGTGAGCGGGACCACCTGGACCTATGCGCTCAGCGGCTTGCAAAATGCAAATTCATACGACTACCTGGCGGTGGTTACTGACGCGGCAGGCAATACGACCACATCGACCGGTTACACCTTGAATGTGGATACCAGCGCCCCGGGGACGGTCACCCTTGATTCACAAGTGACCTCGGACACAACGCCTGTGCTGCGCGGCACCTTGATGGAGGAGCTGAGTGCCGGGCAAGTGCTGTATGTGGAGGTTGATGGCATCACCTACTCGTCCAGTGCCAGCTATGGTGACGGCCGGGTTGTGATCGATCCGGAAAATCGCACTTGGTATCTGCAAATCCCTGGCAGTCACCCCCTTGGCCTGAACACCTATGACGTGATCGCTCAGGTGGTCAATGAGGGCAGTAATGGCAACCTGACAAGCCAAACCTTCAGCGGGGCGCAGGTTGTAGTGGCTGAGCCGGCTATCGATACGCAATGGGCTGGCGCTGCACCTCCAACCAGGACAACCAACCAGGAAGGGCTGGGCTACAGCATTGGCGAAAATGGTCTGTGGAACATCGTATCCAACACAGCTGTTTACCGCAGTAGCGACTTGAACGCCTACAGCACCGATGTTCTGGTCAAGGAAAGCTTGACTGGCAACACGGTCAACTACAGCTATTTCGACCTGGATCGAGATGGCGATATGGATATCTTTGCGACTCAAAGTAACTACACGCGGCCATTTCAATACTGGCAGAACGACAGTGGCAGCTATACCAGCAAAACAATCGCATACGGTGGTCTGGATACCTTCTATGGCGGCACTGTCGCATATGACCGCACGGGTAACGGCTATCTCGACCTGGTACTGGGTGACAGCAACCTGGATAGCTATTCGGCCGGCTGGTTCAACAACAATCAAGACGGCACCTTCACGCAAGACATCACGACTCGTGGCTTAGCCCCGTCCTATACCTTTGGTGCCAGCGTGTCCGGCGTAGATATCAATAATGATGGCACCATTGATATCACGGCCCAGATCAATGGGGGAGGCGCCAGTAACGGTTACGCGCTTGGTGTCATCACCAATAATGGCGATGGCAGCATGAGCATTGGCCAGGTGGTGAACAATGTGTTCAATGATGGCGGTGGTGTCGACAATGTCGGCACGAGCATGACCTGGGCCGACTTCAACGGCGATGGCAACCTCGATCTCTACCTTAACCAGCACTTTGCTAGCTCGAATAAGGCCGCGGTCATAATCAACAACAACGGGACCTTGGACAACTTCGTTGAAATCAGCGCAGGGCCGGATATCCGTTCACGCATTGCCCTGGCTGTCGACTGGGATCATAACGGCACCATCGACATTGCCAAGATGGGTGGCTACAACAACGGCGACAGCATCCAGATAATCCTCAACAATGGCAATGGCTTGAGTTGGACCGATGTCAACCTTGACTACAGCTACGGTTCGCGGCTGACCGGTGCGGCTGCACTGGATTATGACTGGGATGGTGCTGTCGACCTCATTGGCTTTACCAGCAATGGCAACGCGTTTGTGGTGGAGAACAGCAACACTGTTGCCGAAGGGACATCATTACACCTGCGGATACTCGATCAGAACGGCATCAACGCTTTTTATGGCAACACTGTGCAGCTGTTTGACAGCGGTGGTGCATTAGTCTCGAGCCAGATACTTAACCCACAATCCGGAGTCGGTGTGAATGACAGTTCGGCACTGCTGAACTTCTATGGCCTTAGCGCGAGCGAAACCTATTCTGTGAAGCTGGTCCGCATCGCCGATGGTGTGCGTGCCGATGTGGGCGAGAGCCTCAATGCTGGCTGGGGGAGCTTGACCACAGGCGATGCCGCGC
Source organism: Pseudomonas sp. S9 (assembly GCF_000222125.1). Classification (NCBI taxonomy): domain Bacteria; kingdom Pseudomonadati; phylum Pseudomonadota; class Gammaproteobacteria; order Pseudomonadales; family Pseudomonadaceae; genus Pseudomonas; species Pseudomonas sp. S9. Next base: position 715,273 of record NZ_AFFX01000001.1, read on the forward strand.
ATAACTACGTTTTATCGGCCGAGGCGGGTGATGCTAACAATGATGGCGCCTTTATTGGTACCGGATACAACGACACATTCATGGCAACAGCCGGCTCCGACGCCTATAACGGCGCAGGTGGCTGGAACTACAGCTCTGGGCACGGCACTTGGGTTGCGGCCAGTGGCGGGATGGATATTGTCGACTACGGCCTCGCAAACAGTGGTGTCACTGTCGACCTGAGCTCCAGCGCAGTGCAGGACACTGGGTTCAATCTGTCCCAACTTGTGGATATTGAAGGTGTTTCCGGTAGCGACTTTGACGACACCTTCACTGGCAGCACCGGGGACAACCTGTTCAACGGCCGTGGTGTTAACGACATCATCAATATCAGCAACGGCGGGCACGACACGCTGATATACAAGCTGCTCAATACCTTCGATCCAACCCTGGGCAACGGAAGCGATAGCGTCCATGGTTTTACCATCGGTACCTGGGAGGGCACCGACGACACGGATCGCATCGATATCAGCGAGTTGCTCAACAGCGCAGGTTACACCGGCACAGGCAGCGCCACTTATGTCGATGGAGTGGCAACGCTGGATGCTTCGACAGGAAACATCGAGGACTACCTCAATGTGCTGCAAAACGGTGCCAATACTGAGATTCAGTTCGATCACGACGGACTTGGCAGCGCGTCCCTGCCGACCACGGTGGTTTCATTAAGCGGCGTGCAAGTCGATTTGGCAACGCTGCTGGCCAATCATCAATTGCTGGTTTGATAGCGACCAGGTCAAAAGGGGCGCTATATGCCCCTTTTGACACGCACAGGCTTTCAATCGCAGGCGTTCGCAATCGCGAGCACAGGACCGTGGCTATTGCTGGACAGGATGTCTTTAATGAGTCGCTTAACATCAAGTCATGAATCATGGCTGTCAGCGATGCTGATGGTGGCCAAACATTATCGCCTGGATTTTTCAGAGGAAAATGTGCGGGTTGCACTAAGCTGGGAGCAAGGAACTTCCTTGGACCTGCTGCTTGAAGACATGGCGCGCCAGCTTGGGCTCGACCTGTATATCACCGAATTCTCCGAGCAGTTTCTGGACCCCTGGCGCTTGCCGTATATTGTGCTGCTACGCAATGGTGATGTCGCTGTGCTCAATGGCATGGACAATGCCGGGCAGGTTTCAGTGCAGTTCAGCAATGAAGCTGGCCTGGCGCTGAGCATGAGTGTCAGTGAGCTGTCCGAACAGGTTGAACGCCTGTTGATATTGCGGCCCCTGACGACTGTCACGGACATTCGGGTTGATGAATACATCAAGCCCTACAAGAAAAGCTGGTTCTGGGACATTGCACTGAGTGACTGGCGACGCTACGGCGAGATTATTGCTGCTTCGTTGGCCGTGAATGTCCTGGCACTCGCCAGTATCGTATTTTCCCTGCAGGTCTATGACCGGGTTATTCCGGCACAGTCATATCCAACCTTGTGGGTCTTGTTTGGTGGCCTGCTGTTGGCGGTTGTCTTCGAGTTCATCCTGCGCATGGTGCGCACCCACATTTCAGACTCAATTGGCAGACGGGCGGATCTTAGAATTTCCGATCGAGTGCTCGGCCATGCGCTTAGGGTCCGGAACTGCGCGAGGTCAAAGTCAACGGGCTCCTTTATTTCGCAGATACGTGAGTTGGAGCAGGTTCGGGAGTTGATTACCTCGACAACGATCGGCGCAGTCGCGGACCTGCCGTTTTTCCTCTTGTTTATATTTGTCCTCTGGATGATTGGTGGCCCGCTGGTGTTTGTGGTGCTGGCAGCGGTGCCAATGCTGGTGATTCCTGGCTTGCTGGTGCAGCGGCCCTTGGCAAGATTGTGCAATGACGGGATGCGCGAGTCCGCCATACGTAATGCCACCTTGGTCGAGACGGTGGAAGGCATCGAGGATATCAAGTTGCAGCGCGCGGAACAGCGCTTCCAGAATCAATGGAACCATAACAACGAGGTTGCGGCGAAAATCAGCATGGGCCAACGATTCTGGACCTCCTTGCTGATGACCTGGACCCAGCAAGTGTCGACCCTGGTCTACGGTGCCGTGTTGTTGATCGGCTGCTATAGGGTCATACAAGGCGATCTGACCACAGGCTCACTGGTTGCCATGACCTTGTTGTCGTCACGCAGCATTGCGCCGCTGTCGCAGGTCACGGGTGTGTTGTCACGCTGGCAGCAAGCCAAGGTGGCACGCAAGGGGCTGGACGAGCTGATGAGTCGGCCCATTGATCAACCTGAGCGGGGCAAGGCGGTACACAAGGCGTGCTTGCGCGGTACTTATCAGCTCAGCGAGGTGGAGTTCCGTTACGACCCCGATGGCAAAACCTCGGACATGTGTATTTCGGCACTGACAATCAGGGCAGGGGAGAAAATTGCCATTCTGGGCCGCAATGGCGCAGGTAAGTCCACGGTTTTGCAACTGCTGTCCGGTATGCGTTTCCCTACCCATGGCCAGCTGTTGCTGGATGATATTGCCATCACCTCGCTGGATACCGCCGATCTGCGCCGGGACATGGGTTTCTTGCATCAAAACTCAAGGTTGTTCTTCGGTTCGATTCGCGAAAACCTGACCATGGGTCGACCACTTGCCACGGATGATGAAATCTATCGGGCCTTGCTGATGAGCGGTGCACTGCGGTTCGTGCAGAAGCAGACCAAGGCGCTCGACTACATGATTCTTGAAGGTGGCTACGGTCTCTCGGGCGGGCAACGCCAGGCATTGATCCTGGCCCGCATGCTGCTCACCCAGCCCAATATCCTGCTGCTTGACGAGCCGACTGCGGCAATGGATGACGTGACCGAGCGCGAAGTCATTGCTCAACTCAAGGACTGGCTAGGGGCGCGTACCATGATTCTTGCAACGCACAGGCCCGCGCTTCTTGAGTTGGTCGAGCGGGTCATCATCCTGGATAACGGGAAAATCCTGATGGACGGTGAAAAGAACGAAATCCTGAAAAGGGTCGCGGGACATTGAGTATCTATCAAGCAGGTGCGCTGTGAATATCGAATCCCAATCAGCCAGGCCTTCGGTAACCATGCGCCATCGGGAGCAGCACTTGCCAGGGTCGAGCATCACGATTCTCGTCATCTTGCTGTTGCTGGGCAGCTTTCTGGCCTGGGCCTGGTACTTTGAGCTTGAAGAGGTCACTACAGGCATCGGCAAGATTGTTCCCTCCGCCCACGAGCAAACCATTCAATCGCTTGAGGGTGGCATACTCAAAAAGCTTTATGTAAAGACGGGCGACATCGTGGAGAAGGGCCAGACCCTGGCCCAGCTTGATATCATCAAGTCTGAGTCTGCCGTGCAGGAGAGTCGCTCCCGATATGCCGCTGCCCTGGCAACCGCCTCGCGATTGCGTGCTGAGGTCGATGGTACGCCGCTTGCATTTCCTGCGGAGCTTGATGCCCAGCCGCAGTTGATCAAGTCGGAAACCCAGCTCTACAGGTCGCGGCGTAATAGCCTGGAGACCACGCTGGCCGGGCTCAATCGCGAGCTTGAGCTGGTCAGGGAAGAATTACGCATGACCGCGCCCTATGTGTCCAGAGGAGCGGCCAGTGCTGTGGATGTACTGCGTTTGCGCCGGCAGATCAGCGAATTGCAAAACAAGGTGACCGATACCAGCAGTCAATACCTGGTTAAGGCGCGGGAGGAGCTGGCCAGGTCAAGTGCAGATGTCGAATCCCTGCGTTCGGTTATTCGTGGCCGTCAGGATTCCCTGAGTCGTTCGACTCTGGCGGCCCCTGTACGAGGCATCGTCAAGGATGTCGAGGTCACTACAACGGGAGGCGTCATTCCGCCCAATGGCAAGTTGCTGACCATTGTGCCCTTGGATGACAGTATTCTGGTCGAGGCCCGAATATCGCCACGAGACATCGCCTTTATTCATCCCAGGCAAAGAGCATTGGTCAAGATCACGGCCTATGACTATTCGATCTATGGCGCTTTGACCGGGGAAGTGGCGATCATCTCCCCGGATACTATCCGGGATGAAGTCCGGCGCGATGAGTTCTATTACCGGGTCTATATCCAGACGGATTCCGCTGAACTGGAAAACCAGGCGCATCAAAAATTCCCGATTTTCCCGGGGATGATTGCGACTGTCGATATCGCCACGGGGAAAAAGACAGTCCTGACCTACTTGATCAAACCCTTCAACAAGGCCAGGGAGGCATTACGCGAGCGCTAGGTTCATGCCAGGGCTGTGTTGCTTGAGGCCTTGCAGGTTTCAGTAACACTCCGCGGGCCGTCAAAAGGCACCAAAACCTGTAGGCTGGGTCCTAGTGTTAGTGGTTGCCCGGATTTACTGGGCTAAGCTCAAAGGCAACCAGAGGTTTCACTCAAGCAAAGGAGTTCAGCATGGGATATCAAAAGATCCAGGTACCGGCAGTCGGTGACAAAATTACCGTTAATGCAGATATGTCGCTCAACGTCCCGAATAATCCGGTTATTCCCTATATCGAAGGGGATGGCATCGGCGCCGATATCAGCCCGGTCATGATCAAGGTTGTCGATGCAGCTGTTGCCAAGGCTTACGACGGCAAGCGCAAGATTTCCTGGATGGAGGTCTTTGCGGGCGAGAAGGCCACCCAGGTCTACGATCAGGACACTTGGCTGCCCAAGGAAACCCTGGAAGCGGTGCGAGACTATGTCGTATCGATCAAGGGGCCGTTGACCACCCCCGTAGGCGGCGGTATTCGCTCGCTGAACGTTGCGCTGCGCCAGGAGCTTGATCTGTATGTCTGTCAGCGCCCGGTGCGCTGGTTTACCGGTGTACCCAGCCCGGTCAAGAAGCCAGGCGATGTCGATATGGTGATTTTTCGCGAGAACTCTGAAGATATCTACGCCGGGGTCGAGTGGAAGGCCGGCTCACCTGAAGCCGAAAAGGTCATCAAGTTCCTCACGGAGGAAATGGGTGTCAAAAAGATTCGCTTCACTGAAAACTGCGGTATCGGTGTCAAGCCTGTTTCACTTGAGGGTACCAAGCGCTTGGTTCGCAAGGCGCTGCAGTATGCGGTCGATAACGATCGCAGCTCGGTGACCTTGGTGCACAAGGGCAATATCATGAAATTTACCGAAGGTGCGTTCAAGGAATGGGGCTACGAAGTCGCGCGTGATGAGTTTGGCGCCCAATTGCTCGATGGCGGCCCATGGATGCAATTCAAGAACGCGAAAACCGGCAAGAACATCGTGGTCAAGGACGTGATTGCTGATGCGATGCTGCAGCAGATTTTATTGCGTCCTGCCGAATACGATGTGATCGCCACGCTCAACCTCAATGGTGACTACCTGTCGGATGCTCTGGCTGCCGAGGTGGGAGGTATTGGTATTGCGCCAGGTGCGAACCTTTCCGACACCATTGCCATGTTCGAGGCGACGCACGGTACTGCACCCAAGTATGCAGGCCAGGACAAGGTCAACCCGGGCTCCCTGATTCTTTCGGCCGAAATGATGTTGCGGCATATGGGCTGGGTCGAAGCGGCTGATTTGTTGATCAAGGGGACCGAGGGCGCGATCGAGGCCAAGACCGTGACCTATGATTTCGAGCGACTGATGGAGGGCTCGAAGCTGATGTCTTGCTCTGAGTTTGGAGACCAGATGATTTCGCACATGTAGCAGGCAAGAAAAAGCCGGTTATTAACCGGCTTTTTCATCCATGGCTAGGCTTCTGCTGTCGTATCTTGGGTTTGAGTGACGGTAGCTGGCGCCTCGGTGCTGGTTGTGACATTGCTGATATTGACAGCATGAAGTCCTTTGGGGCCCTGAATAATGTCGAAGCTCACAGGCTGTCCGGCTTTCAGCGTTTTGTAGCCGTCCATCTGGATCGCCGAATAATGGGCGAACAGGTCCTCATCGCCGCCATCAGCCACGATAAAACCATAACCTTTAGCGTTGTTGAACCACTTGACCTTACCGCTTAGCATGCTGATATCCCTCTGCAAAGGACCCCGTCTCTGGGGTATCATCCACTTTGATTGCGCGCCATCCCTTAGTCCATATGTGGGGTAAAGCGCGGAACCCCTTACACCCAGTCCGGGTATTTATTGTTTGTAACACCGATTTGCCGATAGTCAAGGTGATTGAGTGCATAAACAGTGAGCTGCACCATACTTTGGATTGGGTCATCCATTCGCCCTACAACGAACTTTTACAACCATGCATGCAAGTAGCCAGATTCGACTAACATTCAATCAGGATCAACCTGCACAACATGAGGACGACTCCACAGGCACGGTTGTGCAGGAGTCAAAGCCCGCACTGCAGGCGCCGCCAATGTACAAAGTCGTCTTGTTTAATGATGACTACACGCCAATGGATTTTGTGGTGGAGGTGCTGGAGATGTTTTTCAGCCTTAATCGCGAGCTGGCAACCAAAATTATGCTGACCGTCCATACAGAAGGGCGGGCCGTATGCGGTGTGTTTACCCGCGATGTTGCCGAAACCAAGGCAATGCTGGTAAACCAATACGCTAAAGAAAGCCAGCATCCACTACTCTGTGAGATCGAGAAGGACGGCTAGTGCCGTTCGCTTGGGCATGAGGTGAAGCTATGTTAAATCGAGAGCTCGAAGTTACCCTCAACTTGGCATTCAAGGAGGCTCGTACAAAACGTCATGAATTCATGACAGTAGAGCACTTGCTACTGGCCCTATTGGACAATGAGGCGGCAGCCAGCGTGCTACGTGCCTGTGGTGCAAACCTCGATAAGCTACGGCACGATTTGCTGGAGTTCATTGACTCAACCACGCCACTGATCCCGTTGCACGACGAAGAGCGTGAAACCCAGCCAACCCTGGGTTTTCAGCGTGTATTGCAGCGCGCGGTGTTCCATGTACAGAGTTCCGGCAAGCGCGAAGTCACTGGCGCCAATGTGCTTGTGGCCATTTTCAGCGAGCAAGAAAGCCAGGCAGTGTTTTTGCTCAAGCAGCAAAGTGTTGCGCGCATCGATGTGGTCAATTTCATTGCCCATGGCATTTCCAAGGTGCCTGGGCACGGTGGTCAGCCTGACGGTGAACAGGATATGGGCGATGAAGAAGGCGGTGAATCTTCGATTTCCGGCAATCCCCTGGACTCCTTTGCCAGCAACCTCAACGAGCTAGCCCGCCAGGGGCGTATTGATCCGCTGGTTGGTCGCGAAACCGAAGTTGAGCGTGTTGCGCAGATCCTTGCGCGGCGGCGCAAGAACAACCCGCTGTTGGTGGGCGAGGCGGGTGTCGGTAAAACCGCAATCGCCGAAGGCCTGGCCAAGCGTATTGTCGACAACCAGGTTCCGGATCTGCTGGCTGACAGCATCGTCTATTCGCTGGATCTCGGGGCGCTGCTGGCCGGCACCAAATACCGGGGCGACTTCGAGAAGCGTCTCAAGGCGTTGCTCAACGAGCTGCGTAAGCGCCCTCACGCGATTTTATTTATCGATGAGATCCATACCATCATTGGCGCCGGTGCGGCCTCTGGCGGCGTCATGGATGCCTCCAACCTGCTCAAGCCAATGCTGTCGTCAGGTGAAATCCGCTGTATTGGCTCGACCACCTTCCAGGAGTTCCGGGGGATCTTCGAGAAAGACCGGGCGCTGGCAAGGCGCTTCCAGAAGGTCGATGTAGTCGAGCCGTCGGTAGATGACACCATCAGTATTCTGCGTGGCCTGCGTGCGCGTTTCGAGCAGCATCACAATATCGAGTACAGCGACGAGGCCCTGCGTGCCGCCGCCGAGCTGGCTTCGCGCTACATCAACGACCGGCATATGCCGGATAAAGCCATTGATGTGATCGACGAGGCAGGCGCCTACCAGCGTCTGCAGCCAATCGAAACGCGGGTCAAGCGTATTGATGTGGCTGAAGTCGAGGACATCGTCGCTAAAATAGCGCGAATTCCGCCCAAGCACGTCAGCAGCTCTGATAAGGAGTTGCTACGCAACCTTGAGCGTGACTTGAAACTGACCGTATTTGGCCAGGAGGCGGCAATCGATTCGCTGTCCACTGCCATCAAGCTCTCCCGTGCCGGACTCAAGGCGCCAGACAAGCCTGTCGGTTCGTTCCTGTTTGCGGGCCCGACCGGGGTTGGCAAGACAGAAGCCGCGCGTCAGTTGTCCAAGTCGCTGGGTATCGAGCTGATTCGTTTCGATATGTCCGAGTACATGGAGCGCCATACCGTTTCGCGTTTGATTGGTGCGCCGCCGGGCTATGTCGGTTTCGATCAGGGCGGGTTGCTGACAGAAGCCATCACCAAGACACCGCATTGCGTGCTGCTGCTCGATGAAATCGAGAAGGCTCACCCCGAGGTGTTCAATTTGCTGCTGCAGGTGATGGATCACGGCACATTGACCGATAACAACGGCCGTAAAGCTGATTTCCGTAATGTGATTCTGATCATGACGACCAACGCTGGCGCAGAAACAGCAGCCCGTGCGTCGATTGGCTTCACCCACCAGGATCACTCCAGTGATGCCATGGAAGTCATCAAGAAGAGCTTCACCCCCGAGTTCCGCAATCGCCTGGATACCATTATCCAGTTCGGTCGCTTGAGCACCGAGGTGATCAAGAGCATCGTTGATAAGTTCCTCACCGAGTTGCAGGCGCAGCTTGAGGACAAGCGCGTCATGCTTGAGGTCAGTGAGGCGGCACGGACATGGCTTGCGGATTCGGGTTATGACGCAACCATGGGCGCTCGTCCGATGGCACGTTTGATCCAGGATAAGATCAAGCGTCCGCTGGCAGAAGAGATTCTGTTTGGCGAGTTGTCAGATCATGGTGGCGTGGTGCATGTCGACCTTGAGGGCGGTGAGCTGACCTTCGAGTTTGAAACCACGGCCGAGATGGCTTGATCGGTATTGCTCGGCCAGGTTCGCCTGGTCGATGCAACAACAAAAATGCCCGGCTGATAACCGGGCATTTTTTGTATCTGCTGCTTGAGCAAACGTGCTAGGTGCATTGCGCTTCAGGTTCTAGGCAAAAGCCAAGGACGAAGCAAAAGCCGTCCTGATAGATCCGGCCCAGTTGGCGCAAGGCGGTTCGCAGGTATTAACGAGCGCGGTAGGTGATGCGACCTTTGCTGAGGTCGTAAGGCGTTAGCTCAACGCGCACCTTATCGCCGGTCAAGATACGGATGTAGTTTTTGCGCATCTTTCCGGAGATGTGCGCAGTTACGACGTGCCCATTTTCCAACTCCACGCGAAACATGGTGTTGGGCAGGGTGTCGACGACAGTGCCTTCCATTTCGAAGCTGTCTTCTTTCGACATGCAGTAAAGCCCTCGGTATCCAATGAATGGCCCGGTGCAACTGGCGCCAGGCAAAAGCGGCGTGCATTGTGCCCGAAAACAGGTGCTTACGCCAAGTGATCCTCAGAAAAAGGTAACAAGCTGTCGGCAATCAAGGTCAAAAACGGGTAAAACAGCATTTAAGTGCTAGTTATTCGCCATCAGCCGTGCGATGACTCCAGCAAAGTATTCCTGGCGTTACACAAGGCTCAGCCAGCGTTGGTTGATGAAGAGCTCAATCGGACGGTATTGAGTCTTGTAATTCATCTTCCTGCAGTTTTTTATCCAGTAGCCCAGGTACACCGCGTGCAGTCCAAGTCGGACTGTCTCGGCTATTTGCCAAAGAATTGCGAAGCGACCGAGGCTGCGGCGTTCTTCACCAGGTTCGTAGAAGGTGTAGACCGCAGACAGGCCATTGGGCAAGACATCGGTTACGGCGAGTGCAAGGAGTTGGCCGTCAAGGCGGAACTCGAAGAATCGACAAAAAGGCAGGTCGCGCACCAGAAAGGTCGAAAACTGCTCGCGGCTGGGCGGGTACATGTCACCGTCTGCATGGCGCTGCTCGATATAGCGCGAGTACAGCGCGTAATACTCTTCGGTAAAGCTTGGGCGTACGCTTGTGACCTGGATGTCAGCGTTGCGCTTGATAATCCGTCGCTGCTGGCGATTGGGGCTGAAATCAGCCGCAGGAATACGCGCAGGCACGCACGCCGTACAGCCTTGGCAGTGTGGGCGGTACAGGTGGTCGCCGCTGCGCCGAAAACCCATTTCCGATAGCTCTGCATACACCTGGCCATCCATGGGCTGGCTAGGGTCGAGGAACAGTGTTGTGGCCTGTTCGTCGGGCAGATAGCTGCAAGGGTGAGGCTGGGTCGCATAAAACTTCAGACGGGCCAGCTCGGTCATATTTGGCTCTCGTGGAATGCCTTTAATCAGTGTAAGCCAGACAAGCTAACTCGACTAGCCGATACAGGATTGCCAATCAATTGTGCAGGGCTGATCAAGGTGTTGGCGCAAGGTGCTGGCAAACAGTTCGCGGCTGATAGCTCTGGCGCCGAAACTGTGCAGGTGCTGGGTTGGCATTTGGCAATCGATCATCACGAAGCCGGCGGCCTTGAGATGTTCGACCAGGGTTACAAAGCCGACTTTCGAGGCATTGTCGGCGCGACTGAACATCGACTCACCAAAAAACAGCCTTCCCATCGCAAGGCCATACAGGCCACCAACCAGTTGCTGGTCTTGCCAAACCTCGACCGAATGCGCCAGTCCGCGCTTGTGCAGCTCCAGATAGGCCTCGCGCATGCTGCTGGTGATCCAGGTTTCATTAGCGTAGGCACGCGGCTCAGAGCACGCAGTAATGACCGCGGCGAAATCCTGGTCGAAGGTGGCACGGTAGCGCCCTTGGCGCATTACTTTGCCCAGGCTGCGCGAAATATGCAGTTCGTTCGGGAATAGGACAGTGCGAGGATCAGGCGACCACCAGAGAATCGGCTGGCCGTCGCTAAACCAGGGGAAGCATCCATGACGATAAGCCATGATCAGGCGCTCTGCACTCAAATCGCCACCCGCTGCGAGCAGGCCATTGGGTTCTTGAAGGGCTTTGTCGAGTGCTGGGAAGTGCAGTGAATCGCGTTGTAACCAGGTCAGCATTGAATTGGCCCGAAAGGGTAGGGCGGTGCATGCGCAGCCGCCCGGTTCATCTGTAAGCCGTGCCTGACAAGCCAGCAGGACGTGCCTGCTGGGCTGTTATCAGTTGTCGTCGAGAAACTTTTCGACATCCAGTGCGGCCATGCAGCCGGCGCCTGCAGAGGTAATGGCCTGGCGATAAACGTGATCAGCCACGTCGCCGGCGGCAAACACACCCTCGATGCTGGTGGCCGTGGCGTTACCTTCGCTGCCACCTTTGATTCTCAGGTAGCCGTCATGCATGTCGAGCTGGCCCTGAAAGAGGTCGGTGTTTGGCTTGTGGCCAATGGCGATGAACACGCCAGCGAGCGGCAGGTCCTGGGTCTCACCGGTTTCGGTGCTTTTCAGGCGAGCGCCGGTGACGCCACTGGCATCGCCCAGGACTTCTTCGAGGGTAGTGTTCCAGTGCATGCGCATATTGCCATTGGCAACCTTGTCAAACAGCTTGTCTTGCAGGATTTTCTCGGAGCGCAGCTTGTCGCGGCGGTGTACCAGGTGGACTTCCTTGGCAATATTGGACAGGTACAGCGCTTCCTCGACTGCAGTATTACCGCCGCCGATCACCGCAACGACCTGGTTGCGATAGAAGAAACCGTCGCAAGTGGCACAGGCGGAAACACCCCGGCCGGAGAAAGCTTCTTCCGATGGCAGGCCGAGGTATTGGGCGCTGGCGCCAGTGGCAATAATCAGGGCGTCACAGCTGTAGGTGCCGCTGTCGCCCTTGAGGATGAACGGGCGCTGCTGCAACTCGGCGGTGTGGATGTGGTCGTAGACTAGCTCGGTGTCAAAGCGCTCGGCGTGCTTTTGCATGCGCTCCATCAGCGCCGGCCCGGTCAGGCCTTCGACATCACCCGGCCAGTTGTCGACCTCGGTCGTGGTGGTTAGCTGGCCGCCGGGCTGGATGCCGGTGATGATCACAGGCTTGAGATTGGCCCGTGCCGCGTAGACCGCTGCGCTGTAGCCGGCAGGGCCGGAACCTAGAATGATCAGACGTGAATGCTTGACTTCGCTCATAGAAACACCTCATAAGCCTTTGTCACCAAAGAGAATGCATGCTCAAATTGAACTGCGCGGAAATAGCTTGGCGGCTATGCTACACCGAAGCAGGCTTGAGCGGGAATCAAGGACTATTGTCTGCGGCAAAACCACGCGCAAGCCTGCATGGAGCATGGCGTCGCGCCGCTAAACCCGTACAATAGGTGGATAAGTCATAACTCGCCATTGGCTTGGTTGCAGGCCATGGCACAGGAACAGATGCGTTTTGAAGAAAACTAGCCCTACAGCTCAAATGCCCATGTGGCGTCAGCAATTACCGTATCGACTCAAGGAAGGGGCGCTTATTGCCCTCGGTGCACTGTGCCTGTACGTCTGGATGGCCTTGCTGACCTACGACCCTAATGACCCGGGCTGGACCCACACCAGCAATGTCGCCCAGGTGCAGAACGCGGCCGGTCGCGCCGGGGCCTGGTCGGCAGACATCCTGTTCATGGCGCTGGGCTATTTTGCTTATCTGTTTCCCCTGTTGCTCGGGGTCAAGACCCTGCAGGTGTTTCGTGCCCGGCATGAGCCTTGGCAATGGAGTGGCTGGCTATTCTCCTGGCGTTTGATTGGCCTGGTGTTCCTCGTGCTCTCGGGAGCAGCGCTGGCCTACATACACTTTCCGGCGGGTAACAGCATGCCCGCCTCATCAGGTGGCGCGCTGGGCGAAAGTATCGGTCAATTGGCTGAAAATGCCTTGAATGTTCAAGGCAGCACACTGTTGCTGATTGCTTTGTTCCTGTTTGGCTTGACCATCTTTACCGACTTGTCCTGGTTCAAGGTCATGGACCTGACTGGCAAGATTACCCTGGATTTGATTGAGCTGATCCAGAGCCTGGCCAATCGCTGGTGGAGCGCCCGGACCGAGCGTAAGCAGTTGCGTATTCAGTTGCGCGAGGTTGATGAGCGAGTGGCGCAAGTGGCGGCTCCGGTGGCTCGCGATCGGCGCGACCAGGTCAAGGCCGAGGAGCGCATTATCGAGCGTGAGGATTCGCTGAGCAAGCACATGAGTGCCCGTGAAGGGCGTCCTGCGCCCATTATCACGCCACCTTCGGCGCCAGCAGTGCCTGAGCAAAGCAAGCGCGTGCAGAAAGAGAAGCAGGTGCCGTTGTTTGTCGACAGTGCGATCGAAGGCACCTTGCCGCCCATCTCATTGCTTGATGCGGCCGAGAAAGTCCAAAAGCAATTTTCGCCAGAGTCGCTTGAGGCCATGTCGCGACTGGTTGAAATCAAGCTCAAGGAGTTTGGTGTCGAGGTTGTTGTCGAGTCGGTCCATCCAGGCCCGGTGATCACGCGTTTCGAGATCCAGCCAGCCGCCGGGGTCAAGGTCAGCCGTATTTCCAATCTTGCAAAAGACCTTGCGCGCTCGATGGCGGTGATCAGTGTGCGCGTGGTCGAGGTCATTCCTGGCAAGACCACCGTTGGTATCGAAATCCCCAACGAAGACCGGCAGATGGTGCGTTTCTCCGAAGTCCTGTCTTCCCCCGAATACGATGAGGCCAAGTCGCCAGTGACCCTGGCCCTGGGGCACGACATTGGCGGCAAGCCGGTCATTACCGATTTGGCGAAGATGCCACACTTGCTGGTTGCCGGTACCACGGGCTCCGGTAAGTCGGTTGGTGTTAACGCCATGATCCTGTCTATTTTGTTCAAGTCGACGCCAGAAGAGGCGCGCTTGATCATGATCGACCCGAAAATGCTTGAACTGTCGATCTACGAAGGCATTCCGCACCTGCTGTGCCCGGTGGTAACCGACATGAAGGAGGCCGCCAACTCGCTGCGCTGGAGCGTTGCCGAGATGGAGCGCCGTTATAAGCTGATGTCGAAGATGGGCGTACGTAACCTGGCCGGTTTCAACCGCAAGGTCAAAGATGCAATAGAAGCGGGCACGCCGATTCCTGACCCGCTGTATCGCCGTGAAAGCATGGAAGACGAAGCACCATTGCTCAAGCCGTTGCCAACAATCGTGGTGATAGTCGACGAATTTGCCGACATGATGATGATCGTCGGCAAGAAGGTCGAGGAGTTGATTGCCCGTATCGCCCAGAAAGCCCGGGCCGCGGGTATTCACCTGATCCTTGCGACGCAGCGCCCATCGGTTGACGTGATCACCGGCTTGATCAAGGCCAACATCCCAACGCGAATGGCGTTCCAGGTGTCGAGCAAGATCGACTCGCGGACCATTCTCGACCAGGGTGGCGCCGAACAGTTGCTGGGTCATGGCGACATGCTCTATTTGCCGCCTGGCACCGGTCTGCCGATTCGCGTGCATGGCGCATTTGTTTCGGATGACGAGGTACACCGCGTGGTCGAAGCGTGGAAACTGCGTGGCACACCTGACTATATCGAAGAAATCCTGGCTGGCGTTGAAGAGTCGGGCAGCGGCTTTGAGGGCAGCAGCGAAGGCGGTGATGACAGCGAAGATGACCCGCTTTACGACGAGGCGGTACGCTTTGTGACTGAAAGCCGTCGCGCATCGATTTCAGCCGTGCAACGTAAGCTCAAGATTGGTTACAACCGTGCCGCGCGGATGATCGAATCAATGGAAAACGCCGGTGTCGTAACCTCAATGGGTACCAATGGCTCACGTGAAGTTATTGCGCCAAGCCCTGTTCGCGATTAATTGTTTTCAATCTGATCCTAAGGAGTCCCATGCGCCTTTTCCGCATGTTGTTACTGAGTGTGCTGAGCCTGACTTGCCTCAATGCCATGGCTGATGACAGTGCCGCGGTCAAGCGCTTGACTGAACTGCTCAGCCAGGCGCAAACCATTACTGCGCGCTTCTCGCAGTTGACCCTCGATGGCAGTGGCAGCCAGTTGCAGGAAACCGCCGGTGAGCTTTCTCTCAAGCGCCCGGGCCTGTTCCGCTGGCACACTGATGCGCCGCAAGAGCAGTTGCTGGTGTCCAATGGTAAGCAGGTCTGGCTATACGATCCGGATCTTGAGCAGGTGACCATCCAGAAAATGGATCAGCGCCTGACCCACACCCCGGCACTTTTGTTGTCTGGCGATGTGTCGAAGATCAGCGAAAGCTTTGATATCAGCTACAAGGAGGCGGGTAACGTGGTCGATTTCACCTTGAAGCCCAAGTCCAAGGACACCTTGTTCGATAACCTGCGCCTGTCGTTTCGCAGTGGCGTTGTCAATGACATGCAGTTGATTGACAGTATCGGTCAGCGTACCAACATCCTGTTTCTCAATGTGAAGATGAATCAGCCGATCCAGGACAGTGAATTCACTTTCGAAGTGCCCAAGGGCGCGGATGTCATTCAAGAGTAAGAGGTCGTAGCTCGCCTTTATGGATTTGTTTCGCAAGGCTCCTGTTGCTCAACCCCTGGCCGCGCGTTTGCGGGCCACTACGCTGGATGAGTATGTCGGTCAGGAGCACTTGCTCGCCCGTGGCAAGCCGCTGCGCGAAGCACTTGAGCAGGGCACGCTGCATTCGATGATCTTCTGGGGGCCGCCTGGTGTGGGTAAAACCACCCTGGCACGACTGCTGGCCCAGGTATCCGATGCGCACTTTGAAACCATCTCGGCGGTGCTTTCCGGCGTCAAGGAGATTCGCCAGGCGGTCGAGGTCGCGCAGCAGCATGCGGCGCAATACGGGCGCCAAACCATACTGTTCGTCGATGAGGTCCACCGCTTCAACAAGTCACAGCAGGATGCGTTCTTGCCTTATGTTGAAGACGGTACCCTGATTTTTATCGGCGCAACCACAGAAAACCCGTCCTTTGAACTGAACAACGCATTGCTTTCCCGGGCACGGGTCTATGTGCTCAAAAGCCTGGATGAAGCAGCGCTGCGCAAGCTGGTTGACCGCGCCCTGCATGACCCCAAGGGCTTGGGTGATCGTCAGCTGAGCTTGCCAGAAGAAAGCTTTGCCATCCTGATGGCGGCAGCGGACGGCGATGGCCGGCGCCTGCTTAACTTCCTGGAAAATGCAGCAGATCTGGCAGATGACGGCGGGGAAATCACCGCTGAGTTGTTACGGGACCTGCTGGGCGACAGTCGTCGACGCTTCGATAAAGGCGGCGAGGCGTTTTATGACCAGATTTCCGCGTTGCATAAGTCGGTGCGCGGCTCCAGTCCTGACGGTGCGCTGTACTGGTATGCAAGGATGATCGATGGCGGCTGCGATCCGCTGTACATCGCTCGTCGAGTGGTGCGCATGGCCAGCGAAGACATCGGCAACGCTGACCCGCGAGCCCTGAGCCTGTGTTTGTCCGCCTGGGATGTTCAGGAGCGCCTTGGCAGCCCCGAGGGTGAACTGGCGGTCGCCCAGGCGATTGTCTATCTGGCCTGTGCACCTAAAAGCAATGCGGTATACAGCGCGTTCAAGGCCGCCATGCGTGACGTGGCCGAAAACGGCTCCATGGAAGTGCCGCTGCATTTGCGTAATGCACCGACAAAATTGATGAAGCAATTGGGTTATGGCGATGAGTATCGTTACGCCCATGACGAGCCTGATGCCTATGCGGCTGGCGAAGACTACTTTCCCGAGCAGCTTGAGCCGCGCCAGTATTACCAGCCTGTGCCCCGCGGCCTTGAGTTGAAAATTGGCGATAAGCTCAAGCATTTATCCGCGCAGGATGCCGCTAGCCCGCGTAAAAGGAGAGAGTCATGATCAAAGTGGTTGCTGCGGTCGCTGCCGGTGGGGCGTTGGGCAGTACCTTGCGCTTTTTAACCAGCTATTGGGTGCAGCGCCACTGGCCGCAGCATTTTTACATGGCCACCTTCAGCGTCAATATTATCGGGTGTTTTTTGATTGGCCTGTTAAGCGGGCTGTTTTTGTTGCGCACCGATATTCCGCTCGAATTGCGGACCGGCATTACCGTGGGCGTACTCGGTGGCTTGACGACTTTTTCATCATTCAGCCTGGAAACCATAAGGTTGATTGAGGGCGGCCAGGCTGCGATTGCCTTTGGCTACCTGGCGGCAAGTTTGATTGGCGGGCTGCTGGCTGCGTGGGGCGGGTTGTCCTTGACCCGCTTATGACTCGGTCGGTGTCATCCGTTTTAGGTCTTTTGCCTGGCTAATGGCGGCGATTCGCATTTTTTTCGGCTCATGCTTAGCACTCGGCGCCGCGAACCCTTAAACTTGTCTCCATTCTGTCTCATGGCCCCGGCCATGCAATTCACACCCTTTGTATTGAGATATCAGCATGCTCGACGCCAAACTGGTGCGCACCGAACTTCAAGCAGTCGCTCAGCGCCTTGCCACTCGTGGTTTTCAGCTCGACGTAGCGCGTTTCGAAGACCTTGAAGCGCAGCGCAAAACCCTGCAAACCCGTACCGAGCAACTGCAAGCCGAGCGTAACGCACGCTCCAAGTCCATTGGCCAGGCCAAGCAGCGCGGCGAAGATATTGCGCCTTTGCTGGCGGAAGTTGATCGCATGGGCAGCGAACTGGACCAGGGCAAGCGTGATCTGGATGCCATTCAGGTCGAGCTCGATAGCATTTTGCTTAACCTGCCAAACCTGCCCCATGAGTCCGTGCCAGTGGGCGCCGACGAGGACGACAACCTTGAAGTCCGCCGCTGGGGCACGCCAAAAGAGTTCGATTTCTCGGTGCAGGATCACGTTGCCCTGGGTGAGCAGCATGGTTGGCTGGATTTCGAAACCGCTGCAAAGTTGTCCGGCGCCCGTTTTGCCTTGCTGCGTGGCCCGATTGCTCGCCTGCACCGCGCGCTCGCGCAGTTCATGATCAACCTGCACACTGCCGAACACGGCTACGAAGAGGCCTACACACCTTATCTGGTTCAGGCGCCTGCGCTGCAGGGCACGGGCCAGCTGCCCAAGTTTGAAGAAGACCTGTTCAAGATCAGCCGCGAGGGTGAAGCCGATTTCTACCTGATCCCAACAGCTGAAGTGTCGCTGACCAACATCGTTGCCGGTGAAATCCTTGATTTCAAACAACTGCCGCTCAAGTTTGTGGCGCACACGCCCTGCTTCCGCAGTGAAGCAGGGGCTTCGGGGCGTGATACCCGCGGCATGATCCGCCAGCACCAGTTCGACAAGGTTGAAATGGTCCAGGTGGTTGAGCCAGGCACTTCCGAACAGGCGCTCGAAGATCTCACTGCCAATGCTGAAAAAGTATTGCAACTGCT
Source organism: Pseudomonas sp. S9 (assembly GCF_000222125.1). Lineage (NCBI taxonomy): Bacteria > Pseudomonadati > Pseudomonadota > Gammaproteobacteria > Pseudomonadales > Pseudomonadaceae > Pseudomonas > Pseudomonas sp. S9. The sequence goes on from NZ_AFFX01000001.1 coordinate 733,371, forward strand.
TGAGCTTCCATATCGCGTGCTTTCTTTGTGCACGGGTGATATGGGCTTCAGCGCAATCAAAACCTACGACCTTGAAGTCTGGGTGCCAAGCCAGGATAAGTACCGCGAGATTTCTTCTTGCTCCAATTGTGGGGACTTCCAGGCGCGACGCATGCAGGCCCGCTACCGTAACCCGGAAACCGGCAAGCCTGAGCTGGTGCATACGCTTAATGGCTCTGGCTTGGCGGTCGGTCGCACACTGGTTGCCGTGCTGGAAAACTACCAACAGGCTGACGGTAGCATCAAGGTGCCAGAAGTGCTCAAGCCCTACATGGGTGGTATCGAAGTCATAGGCTGAGACTGGGTTTGGCCAGGCGTGCCAACGTCCTGGCCTCTTTGATTCGCTGTCTGTTGAGGCTGCCATGGATTTTCTGCCCTTGTTCCACAAACTCAAGGACCGCTTGGTGTTGGTCGTTGGGGGTGGTGAAGTCGCCGTGCGTAAGGCACGTTTGCTGGCGGATGCCGGTGCGCGCTTGCGTGTAGTCGCTCCCCATATCCGTACGGAACTCAGCGATATGGTCGAGGCGGGCGGCGGTGAGTTGTTGCTGCGCGGCTATCAGGCACAAGATCTCGAAGGCGTAGCCCTGATCATTGCAGCTACGGATGATGAGCCGCTCAACGCGCAAATATCGACCCAGGCTCAAGCGCTGGGTATTCCGGTAAACGTGGTAGATGCGCCGGCATTGTGCAGCGTGATATTTCCGGCGATTGTCGATCGCTCGCCATTGATCGTGGCCATCACCAGCGGCGGCGATGCCCCTGTGTTGGCGCGCTTGATCCGCGCCAAGATCGAAACCTGGATTCCATCGACTTACGGTCAATTGGCCGGTCTGGCTAAAAAATTTCGCGCTCAGGTCAAAACCCTATTTCCAAATGTCCAGCAGCGTCGGGTGTTCTGGGAAGATGTTTTTCAGGGGCAGGTTGCCGAAAGTGTATTCGCGGGCAAGTTGCACGAAGGTGAGCGTTTGCTGAGCGAGAAGGTCAAGGGTGCCGCGCCGCAAATGCTGGGGGAGGTGTACCTGGTAGGTGCGGGTCCTGGTGATCCTGACTTACTGACGTTCCGCGCTTTGCGCTTGATGCAGCAAGCGGATGTGGTGCTCTATGATCGTTTGGTTGCCCCCGCCATTATTGAGCTGTGCCGGCGCGATGCTGAGCGGGTTTATGTGGGCAAGCAGCGTTCGGATCACGCATTGCCCCAGGAGCAGATCAACCAGCGTCTTGTCGATCTGGCCAAGCAAGGCAAGCGTGTGCTGCGCCTGAAAGGCGGTGATCCCTTTATCTTCGGGCGCGGTGGCGAGGAGATCGAACAACTGGCTGCCCATGGCATTCCATTCCAGGTTGTGCCGGGTATTACTGCTGCCAGTGGTTGCGCGGCCTACGCTGGAATCCCCTTGACCCATCGGGATCATGCCCAATCCGTGCGCTTCGTTACCGGGCACCTCAAGGACGGGAGCAGCGACCTGCCATGGAGCGAGCTAACCGCTTCGAGCCAGACACTGGTGTTCTACATGGGCCTGGTTGGTTTGCCAGTGATCTGCCAGCAATTAATTGCCCATGGCCGCGCCGCGAACACACCGGCAGCCCTGATTGAGCAAGGCACCACGCAGAATCAACGGGTCTACACCGGAACCCTGGCGGATTTACCAGCATTGGTTGCAGAGAATGAGGTTCGCGCACCGACCCTGGTGATTGTCGGGGAAGTGGTGCAGTTGCGTGAGCAGTTGGCATGGTTTGAAGGCGCTCAGGCCAAGGTCTGAGCGCTGCTCCATCCGGCGGGTGTCAGCCCGCTTTGAAGATGCCTTTGCCTGGCAGGCGCAAGCGGTCATGCGCGCGCAAAAGATCCAGCCCCGGCCCCTTTGGCACTATGCCTGTTGGGTTGATGGTGGCATGGCTGGCGTAGTAGTGATGCTTGATGTGTTCGAAATTGACCGTAGGCGCAATGTTTTGCCATTGGTAGAGTTCGCGCAGCCAGTTCGACAAGTTCGGATAATCCTCAATGCGCTTGAGGTTGCACTTGAAATGGCCGTGATACACGGCGTCAAAGCGAACTATGGTGGTGAACAGGCGCCAGTCAGCTTCGGTCAGGTATTCCCCCGCCAGGTAGCGTCGATGCTCAAGCAGCGCGTCGATCGCATCCAGTTCTGCAAACAGTTGATCAAAGGCTTCTTCATAGGCCTCTTGTGTGGTGGCAAAACCTGCCCGGTACACACCGTTATTCACCGCCGGATAGATCCGCTCGTTGAGCTGATCGATCTCGCCGCGCAGCGCTTCGGGGTAGAGGTCGAGGTTATTTTCGGTCAGGTGGTTGAAGGCTGTATTGAACATGCGGATGATCTCCGCGGATTCATTGCTGACAATCCGTTGCTGTTGCTTGTCCCAAAGCACAGGCACGGTCACTCGGCCAGTGTATTGCGGGTCATCGCGGGTATAGCGCTGATGCAGCAACTCGAAGTCGTCGAGCTTGTCGCCACTGGAGCCTTTGGTCTTATCAAAGGTCCAGCCATTTTCGCGCATCAGCCAGCTGACGACGGATACATCAATCAACGACTCAAGGCCTTTGAGTTGGCGAAAAATCAGGGTTCTATGGGCCCAGGGGCACGCCAGTGACACATAGAGATGATAGCGCCCGGCCTCGGCCTTGAATCCGTTGTCGCCGCTGGGGCCGGCACGGCCATCTGCAGTTACCCAGTTACGCCGCTGGGCGTTTTCGCGTTTGAAACGGCCATCTGCTTTGGTGTCGTACCACTGGTCTTGCCACTTGCCATCGACTAATAAACCCATGATCTGTGTCCTTTCAGGCAAGCCGGGCAGCATGAGTGCCGGGCCTGCTAGTGATTGATGGGCACAGTCTAACGTGGGTAAATTGATTTAAAGTCTCAAATTACCCAAGGTTTTGATCGATTATTTCGATGTTAATCGTGCTGTCCAGTAGCGCTCGGCGCGTTCGAAAGCCAGCTCGCGGCTTGTTTCAAGCCCGCGCAAGGCCAGCGCCATGGTGCTGATTACCGCCATCTTCGCGTAGCTGTCATCGCTCTCGCCGCGCCAAAAGCGCAGTAGTTGCTCAGGCTCAAGACTTTCTGGTTTGACATGGCGTTGCGCAGACAAGGCAGGCCAGTCCTCATCCCAGTTCTGGCCATTGGCGGTGCCGTAGAGATGGCTGGTTGCATCAGGATTGATTTCAATTTCACCGCCTTCGCCCTTGATCACAATGGCGCAATCGCCAAGCAACTGGCTGGCTTCGCGGTGTACGGCCTGATAGCCGGGATGAAAGATACTCTGCAGGCAGCAGCGTGCACTCAAGGGGTTGATGATCCGGGTGAGCGAGTGGATAGGCGAACGCAAGCCAAGGGTATTGCGCAGATCGATCATTTTTTGCAGTGGCGCCGACCAGTCTCCCAGAGGAATAAAGCCCAGCGAGTGCTGCTTGAGCGCTTGATCAACCTGCGTCCACGACCGACACAGCGGGATCTCGAGCTGGGTCAGCAGTTGCTCGCTGTAGAGTCGGCCAGCTGTGTGGGCGCCGCCACCGTGCATGAGGATCCGCACGCCGTTGGCTGCAAGGGCTTTGGCTGCAAGCAGGAACCAAGGCAGGTGGCGTTTTTTACCGGCATAGCTGGGCCAGTCGATATCAACCTCTATTGCCGGCGCATTCAGGCGCTCGCGCACCGCCTGGGCAAAGCCAGCCATTTCTTCAGCGCTTTCTTCCTTGTGCCTGAGCAGCATCAGGAAGGCGCCGAGTTGGGTGTCTTCAACCTCGTCATCGAGCAGCATGCCCATGGCTGAATAGGCTTCGTCGCGGGTGAGGTTGCGCGCGCCGCGCTTGCCTTTGCCCAAAATACGAACGAACTGGGCGAAAGGGTGTTCTGCAGGTGTCTGAAGCTTCATAGACAATTGGTCGGCTTGGGCAGGCCCGCCAGCTTGGCGGCAAGTTTGGCGGGGGTGCCATTGAATAATCGGTTGAGGTGCAGGCTGTTGCCCTGTTCAGGGCCGAGCTTGAGGGCTACATACTTGATTAGCGGGCGATTGGCGGGCGAGAGTTGAAATTCGGCATAGAACTCACGCAGTAGTTTGAGCACTTGCCAGTGTTCTTCGGTCAAGATCAGCGCCTCGCGTTGGGCCAGCGCGGCGGCAACGGCTTCAGACCAGTCATCAAGCTTGCATAGATACCCGTCTTTATCCAGGGCAATGATCTGCCCTGCAACTGTCAGTTCGCTCATAACCAGCTGTTGACCTTGGCGAACTTCAGGCTTAGGCGGACAAACTCAGGGTAATCGATCACTTGCGCGCAGGCAGGGGCATCAATAGAGCGTGCCTGGACATCTTCTTCGAGCGCATAGAGCTGAATACTGTCAGGAATCAGCTCAAGGGCCTGCAGTTGCGGAGTATCGGCAAGCAGCGCATAAACGGCATCACCGCAGAGCAGCAAGCCGTCATCTTCGCTGAGCAGGCGCAGGCAGCTACTGAGGCTGGCGTCAGTGAACGGGGAGTCGGAGAGTACGTGCAAGGTAGGCATCAGATTGTCACCACTTGATCGTAACGCTCTATAAGTGCGCGTAACGCCGTGTCATCCAGGACTTCGGCGGGAAGTGTGAGTGAAGTTTGCGGCATGCCGCGTTCAGCCAGGCTGCGCGCAGAGACGTAGAGTGAGTCGACACCGAACATTGGCAGCGCCTGCAGGTTTGCGCCCAAATCTTTCTGCTGCAGTTTTTGTGGGTGTTGCCCGGGCATCAGCTGCAATGCGCCATCGTCAAGAAACAGCATAGCAATGGGTAAATCGAATGCACCTCCGGCCAGGGCGATATCCAGCGCTTCGCGTGCGCTGGGGCCAGACCAGGGCGCCTGACGATTGATGATCAACAAGGACTTCACCTCAGGCGCCTCCAAAACAGATTAGACGGTCTGCGATTTGATTGGCTTCATGCAATTGGCCCAGCCCGGAAAGCTGCCACGGGGCCTGAACACTTGCAGCCGTACGCGAATAGCGTGCAGCTTCCTCATCATTCAGCGCACCGCGCCGCAATGCGGCGGCGATGCAGACCACGCCATCGAGTTGATGCTGGTCAACGAACTCACGCCACTGGCTGGGCAGATCAATTTCATCCTGGCCACTGACCGCTGCGCTAGATGCGTTGTATACACCGTCCTGATAGAAAAACAGCCGAACTATCTCATGGCCTTGTGCAATTGCCGCTTGGGCAAAGCGCAGGGCTCGGCGAGAGGAGGGCTGATGGGGTGCTGCAAACAATGCTATGGCGAATTTCATGGTGGGCCAGTCAGTTATTACTTTGTGAATAATAAAGCCTGGCGCGCCAAGATGCTCGCCATAGCAACGAAAAAGCCCGCACAAAGCGGGCTTTTTGCAAGCGTAGTGACTGTTAGTCGTCGCTACCCATGATGCCAAAGATCTGCAGCAAGCTGATGAACAGGTTGTAGATCGAGACATACAGGCTGATGGTGGCCATGATGTAGTTGCGCTCGCCACCATGGATGATGGCGCTGGTCTGGAACAGGATGCAGACCGACGAGAACAGTACGAAGCCAGCGCTGATCGCCAGTTGCAAGCCGCTAATCTGGAAGAAGAAGCTAGCAACCATGGCGCCGATCAGGACAAAGAAACCTGCAGTGATGAAGCCACTGAGGAAGCTCATGTCCTTGCGCGTGGTCAGTACGTAGGCGGACAAGCCAAAAAACACCAGGGCGGTCATGGCAAACGCCGAGCTGACGACTTCCGCGCCGTTAGCCATGCCCAGGTAGCGGTTGAGGATTGGCCCAAGGGTGTAACCCATGAAGCCGGTCAAGGCCAAGGTCGAAACCAGGCCCCAAGGCGAGTTACGTAGTTTTGCCGTGAGGAAAAACAGGCCATAGAAGCCGACCAGCACAACAATGAAGTTGGGGTAGGCAACGTTGGCGCGCTGTGCCAAGAAAGCGACCAGGCCACTGAAAGCCAGGGTGATTGCCAGCAAGCCGTAGGTATTGCGTAATACGCGGCTTACTTCCTGTTGCTCGACCTGCGTGTGGTCGATTGCGTAATTTTGTTGTTGCATGGCCTCACTCCTAATAAAAAACCATTGGTTCCGTAAGCGATACTGACACCGATATTAGCACTGTGTTGAAAAAAAACGCTTCAGAGAGTTTGACAGCGTGTTTCGTTCGGGTAAGATTGCCGCCCGCAGTCAGGGAGAAGTACATTAACCAGAGTTAATGTGTTGATCTTAAACGGAACTGCGTATGCAATATTGGAAGCGTGGCCGAGTGGTTTAAGGCAACGGTCTTGAAAACCGTCGATGGGAAACTGTCCTAGAGTTCGAATCTCTACGCTTCCGCCATCTTTTGGCTCAAAGAGCAAGTGCCAAACAAGCGCTTGCTCTTTGAGCTGCGATTCACCACGCTAGAGATAGCGCACGCGCTTTATAGGCAGGGCTGCCAGACAGATGAAATGGACCGCTGTATCATGCGGCAAGTATAGCGAGGTGTCCCATTGATTCGAGTGCTAGTGGTTGATGATCATGACCTGGTTCGTACCGGAATCACCAGAATGCTGGCTGATATCGAAGGTCTTGCCGTAGTCGGTCAAGCTGAAAGTGGTGAAGAAGCAATACTCAAGACCCGTGAGCTTAAACCTGATGTCATTCTCATGGACGTCAAGATGCCGGGCATTGGTGGTCTTGAAGCCACGCGCAAACTGATTCGCAGTAATCCAGACGTCAAGGTTGTCGCCGTGACGGCCTGCGAGGAAGACCCGTTCCCCACGCGCTTACTGCAAGCTGGCGCTTCAGGCTACCTGACCAAGGGCGCAGCGCTGGACGAGATGGTGCAGGCAATCCGCATGGTGTCCGCAGGGCAGCGTTACATCAGCCCGCAAATTGCCCAGCAGCTGGCGCTGAAGTCATTTCAGCCGCAAAGCAGCAACTCTCCATTCGATTTGCTTTCAGAGCGCGAAATCCAGATCGCCTTGATGATTGCTGGCTGCCAAAAAGTGCAGAGCATTTCCGACAAGCTTTGCTTGTCGCCCAAAACAGTCAATACCTATCGATATCGCATTTTCGAAAAGCTAGCCATTACCAGTGACGTCGAACTGGCTTTGCTGGCCGTTCGCCACGGCATGGTCGATGCATCCCAGTAATGAGCATGGCGCTTTTGATTCCAGCGCTTTCCTAGCTACCTGCAGCGGGCGTCCCGGGGTTTACCGGATGTCCGATGCCGAGGGCAAGCTGCTTTACGTTGGCAAAGCCAAGAACCTGAAAAGTCGGCTGTCCAGCTACTTTCGCAAAACCGGCCTGGCGCCTAAGACAGCGGCGTTGGTGGCCAGGATTGCGCAAGTTGAAACCACCATTACCGCCAATGAAACCGAAGCGCTGCTGCTTGAGCAGACACTCATCAAGGAGTGGCGACCGCCGTATAACATTCTTCTGCGAGACGATAAGTCCTATCCTTATGTGTTTCTCTCGGATGGCCAGTTTCCGCGGCTCAGTATTCATCGCGGAGCCAAAAGGTTTAAAGGTCGCTACTTCGGCCCCTATCCAAGTGCCGGGGCCATTCGTGAAAGCCTGGGCTTGTTGCAGAAGACGTTTCTGGTTCGCCAGTGCGAAGACAGTTATTTCAAGAATCGTACCCGGCCATGCCTGCAATACCAGATCAAGCGCTGCAAGGGGCCCTGTGTCGGTCTGGTCGAGCCTGAAGAGTACGCCGAGGACGTTCGTCACTCAGTAATGTTTCTCGAAGGGCGCAGCAATGCGCTCACCGGCGAGCTGTCCACGGCCATGCAAAAAGCATCCGAAGAGCTCAATTTCGAACGGGCAGCCGAGCTTCGCGACCAGATATCACTGCTGCGCCGTGTGCAAGACCAGCAAAGCATGGAAGGCGGTACAGGCGATGTCGACGTGGTCGCCAGCATCGTGACCCCGGGCGGTGCCTGTGTGCATCTGATTACTGTGCGGGGCGGGCGGGTGCTGGGCAGCAAAAACTTCTTTCCACAGGTCGCCATCGAAGAAGACAGCAGCGCCGTAATGCTGGCGTTTCTCTCGCAGTATTACCTGAGCAGTCACGAACGCGATTTGCCAACCGAGCTGATCGTCAATGTGCAGAATGAAGATTATCCAACGCTGATAGCTGCCATTGAGGCGTCGCGCGGCCGTGAACTTGCCATTAGCTATCGGGTGAGAGCAACGCGCGCGCGTTGGCAACAGTTGGCGGTAACCAATGCTGAGCAGGCGTTGAGTGCGAGATTGGCCAACCGCCAGCATGTCGCGGCGCGCTTCGAGGCATTGGCCGAGGCGCTCAAGCTTGATGAGATCCCCCAGCGCCTCGAGTGTTTTGATATCAGCCATTCAAGCGGCGAGGCGACGGTCGCGTCATGTGTGGTGTTCGGCCCTGAAGGCCCGCTTAAGTCGGATTATCGGCGCTACAACATTGAAGGCATTACCGGCGGCGATGATTATGCCGCCATGCACCAAGCGCTTACGCGGCGTTTTAGCAAGGTAAAGGACGGCGAGGGCAAGCTGCCGGATATCCTGCTGGTCGATGGCGGCAAGGGCCAGTTGGCCATGGCTCGTGAGGTGCTTGAGGAGTTGGCGGTGCCGGAGTTGATTCTCCTGGGCGTGGCAAAAGGTACGACCCGTAAGCCAGGCCTGGAAACCCTCTACCTCAATGATGCTGCCCATGAATTTACCTTGCCCGGTAATTCGCCCGCGCTGCACCTGATTCAACAAATTCGTGACGAGTCTCACCGCTTTGCAATTACCGGCCACCGCGCCCGTCGCGGCAAAACCCGGCGTACCTCAACGTTGGAGGGGGTTGCTGGCGTTGGGCCAAAGCGTCGGCGTGAATTGCTCAATCATTTTGGTGGCCTGCAAGAGTTGTCGCGTGCGAGTATCGAAGAAATTGCTAAATCCCCCGGCATTAGCAAAAAGCTTGCAGAGCTCATTTATGCAGCATTGCACAGCGAGTAGAATGCCGGCTCACCCTGAACAGTCGTGCTGATGAATATCCCCAATCTGCTTACAGTACTTCGCGTACTGCTGATCCCTATTTTTGTGCTGCTGTTCTATCTCCCGTTTTCATGGAGCTATTGGGCGGCGAGCATTGTCTTTTCCATCGCTGCCATCACCGACTGGCTGGACGGTTACCTCGCGCGCCTGTGGCAGCAAAGCACACCTTTCGGGGCATTTCTGGACCCTGTGGCCGATAAGCTGATTGTAGCCGTGGCCTTGGTGCTGCTGGTTGCCGAGCACAGCAATCTATGGCTTACCCTGCCGGCGGCAGTGATTATCTGCCGTGAAATCGTTGTTTCGGCACTGCGCGAGTGGATGGCCGAGATGGGGGCAAGGGCCCATGTGGCGGTATCGAACCTGGGCAAGTGGAAAACAGCTGCGCAAATGGTTGCATTAGTCATACTGCTGGCCAATCCACCGTTGATTACCGCCTGGGTTGCTTTCGGCTACGGGTTGTTGATCGTTGCGGCGGTTCTAACTTTGTGGTCGATGGTGCACTACTTATTGGCGGCCTGGCCCCATCTGAGCCCTTCAGTGGAAAAGAAATAAACTTTTTTGAATCAAGGGGTTGACGTCGGGCGCGGAACATATAGAATGGCGCCCGTCGACAAGACAAGCGGGAATAGCTCAGTTGGTAGAGCACGACCTTGCCAAGGTCGGGGTCGCGAGTTCGAGTCTCGTTTCCCGCTCCAGTTTTTCAACGGGCCGTTTATAGCGGCCCGTTTAGTTTCAAGGCTGAGTAGCAGAGTGGTTATGCACCGGATTGCAAATCCGTGAACGCCGGTTCGATTCCGACCTCAGCCTCCAAATAGAAAGCCTCGTAGATCAATGATTTACGAGGCTTTTTTATTGTGAAATAGGGGCTTGCGAGGCCTGCCTCTGCTGTATATAGTCCTCAACCACGCAAGATACCAACACCGCCCCGATGGTGAAATTGGTAAACACAGCAGACTTAAAATCTGCCGACCGAAAGGTCTTGCCGGTTCGATTCCGGCTCGGGGCACCATCTTTGATACAAAAAGCCCCGTTGAGCCAACTGCTCAGCGGGGCTTTTGTTGTGCCGCGCAATCTTTAAAACGAGGCAATTATCCTGCCGAGCGTGGCCATTGCGTCTTCGCTGCGTGAGGTCCAGGGATGACCGCAGTTCAAGCGTGCGCAGTTGCCGAACTGGCGGTTGGCGGAAAAGATAGGCCCGGGGGCCAAGCTGATACCTTGGGCCAAAGCCAGCTTGAACAGGCGCAGCGAGTCAACCTGCTTGGGAAATTCAAACCACAGAAAATAACCGCCAGACGGGCGACTGACGCGGGTTGTAGCGGGAAAGTGCCGTGCAGCCGCAGCAAGCATTGCGTCCTGTTGGGTTTCCAGGCTGTGCCTGAGTTTACGCAAGTGTCGGTCATAGCCTCCGTGCTGCAAATAATCTGCAAGCGCCGCCTGGGCGGGCACCGAGGGCGATATTGTGGTCATCAGCCGCAGGCGACTGACTTGCTGGGCGAAGCGTCCAGCCGCAACCCAACCAATGCGATAGCCAGGTGCCAGGCACTTGGAAAAGGACCCACAATGCATGACCAGGCCATCTTCATCATAGCTTTTGACCGGGCGAGGCGGTCGTGCATTGAAACTCAGTTCGGCGTAGACATCATCTTCAATCATGGGCACCTGGTGCTGTTTTAGCAGCGAATAGAGCGCTTGTTTTTTAGCATCGCTCATCGTTGCACCCACCGGGTTTTGCAGGCTGCTCATAAACCAGCAGGCTTTGACCGGCAGGTTCGCCAGGCTTTGCGCCAAGCAGTCGAGATCGATGCCGTCACGGGGGTGGACCGGGATTTCAACCGCCTTGAGCTTGAGTCGCTCCAGTACCTGCAATGTGGCATAGAACGCCGGGGCCTCAATGGCAACCAGGTCGCCGGGCTGGGTGACGCATTGCAGGCATAGATTCAGTGCCTCCATCGCGCCGTTGGTAATAACCAGCTCCTCGACCGGCAACATCACGCCACTGAGCATATAGCGAAGGGCAATCTGCCTGCGCAAGTTGGGATTGCCTTCGGTCATGTCGGCAATGATTGCGCTGGCAGGCATGGTGCGCAGGGTTTGAGCCATGGAACGTGCCAGGCGCTCGAGTGGGAAAAGATCGGGCGATGGAAATGCCGAGCCAAAGGGAACAGTGTCCGGGTCCTTGAGTGAGCCCAGCACCGAAAAGACCAGGTCGCTGACATCAACATCTGTGGGGTTGGCCTTTTGATGAATGGCTTCCGGTTCAGCAAGCGGCTGCTGGGCCTGTTCCCGGACAAAGTAGCCAGAGCGGGCACGGGCCTGGATCAGGCCTCGGTCTTCAAGCAGGTAATAGGCTTGAAATACCGTGGAAGGACTGACGCCGAATGTCCTGCTGGCGTGGCGCACCGAAGGTATGCGCTCACCCGGTATCAACACCGAGCTACGTATCAGCTCTGCAATTTCGTCCGCGACTTTTTCGTAGCGTTTCATAGTGTTCTGAATGCCGGTGGTTAAGGCCTCATACTTTACTGGCAGCGCACTGTGCATGCGATTGCTCAGCGAACTACGGGCGATATAAAGGTGCTTTCAGTGCTGACTTGCTGCCTGGGCATCTCAATATTGGTTACCACAAAGCTCAGGTGTTCGGCGCTTTTCACTGCCTCGGGCTTGAGCAAGACAACACTGATTGGCATATCAACAATCTCTCCGGGGGCGAGCTTGATCTGTTGTGGGCCCTGCAGGGCAAATGAGGGGTTGTCGCCGAGTGCGATGGCGTAACGTTGAGGCTGCTGGGTTTTGTTGATGATTTTCAGGCTGTAGATATTTTCGATCTGCCCTTGTCTGTTTTCACGGAACATAGCGCGATCCTTGCTGACGTCCAGCGAGATCAGCGCACGCGCCTGCAGGGCCCAGGCGAAGCCGACAATCATCAGCAGTAACACAACCGCATAGGCAACAAGGCGAGGGCGTAGCAGTCGGGTTTTTGCGCCATTTAGTGCGCGCTCGGAGCTGTAGCGTACCAGTCCGCGCGCATAGCCCATCTTGTCCATGACTGTGTCGCAGGCATCGATACAGGCACCGCAACTCAGGCAATTGAGTTGCAGACCATCACGAATATCGATGCCGGTGGGGCAAACCTGGACGCAGATTGTGCAATCAATGCAGTCGCCAAGTCCCTGGGCTTTGGAGTCAGTGCCCTTGCGTCTTGGGCCACGCGACTCGCCGCGTGCGCTGTCATATGAGACCACCAGTGTATTGTCATCGAACATGACACTTTGAAAGCGCGAATAGGGGCACATGTCCAGGCAGACTTTTTCACGCAACCAGCCCGCATTGATATAGGTCGCTGCGGTAAAGAACAGCAACCAGAACGCGGTGGAGCCGTTGATATTCAATTGCAGGCTGTCGATTATCAATTGCCGTATAGGGGTGAAATAGCCAACAAAGGTCAGAGCTGTTGCCAGGCCCACCGCTAACCACAGGACGTGCTTGATCGTGCGTCGCAGTAACTTGTTGAGCGAGACTGGTGCGGCATCAAGCTTCAGGCGCTGATGACGTTCGCCCTCGGCAAATTGCTCAATCCGCATGAATATCCAGGTAAATACACTCTGCGGGCAGCTGTAGCCACACCAGACGCGTCCGGCAAAAACTGTAATAAAGAACAGCCCGAAAGCGGCGATGATCAAGATGGCGCAGAGCAGAATAAAATCCTGTGGCCAGAACGTAGCGCCGAAAATATAGAATTTTCGACCGGCAAGATCCCACAACACCGCTTGACGATCTCCCCAGTTCAACCAGGCTGTGCCGAAGTAGAGCAGGCACAAAAAACCGGCGCCATAGAGACGCAAGTTTCGGTAAAGCCCAGTAAAGCTTCGGGTATGGATGGGGCCGCCGGCTTGCGCAGGGGTAATGCGCAGCGGCGAAGATGAATCGATGCTGTCGATTATCGTGACGGGGATGCGGTCGGTCATGGCTAGCGCCTCACAGGCTGTATTTCAGGCGAGGGCTATGATCAAGATACTTCTGTACTGATAACAGACTCAGTTTTTTAAATAAAATACATATCAGATGGGTCGTTATTGACGTTGAATGCGGCGCAAGGGCTTTGAGTCGTACTTGCTCCAGCGCAAACAGAAGTTGGTACAGATCAATATCCGCCTGGAAAACTGATCTGCTGGTTTTTATTGCTTCTGAGTCTGGCTAGCTGGGCGGGGCTAGGCCATAGTGGGCGTTTCACTGCTTCATGCCGACCGGCAAAGCACATGAACAATAAGGAGAGCGCTGTGTTATTGAGAGGTCTGACCTGGTTGGTGATGTTCCAGATCCTGGGGGTTGCCATCAACCACGCATTACTGCCAGCGCTGCCAGGCGCGATTATTGGCTTTCTGCTTCTGCTGGTATTTCTCCTTGTTCGCGGCAAGGTCGATGAGTCGCTCAATACAGCCGCCAATACGCTTCTACAATATTTGCCACTGCTGTTGGTCGTGCCTGCCACCGGCATTATCACCAGCAGTCAGGCGTTGCTTGATAACTTGCTGCCCATTGCCGGGGCATTGGTTCTGTCGTTGTTCATAACCGTTCCGCTGTGTGGCTGGTTGATGCAAGCCCTTGCGCGCAGGATTGAGCGTCGCCTGGATGGCCGCTCATGATCAATAAATCCATTGATAGCACTTGGTTGGTAGTTCAGCAGCATCCACTGTTTTCAATCGGCCTGACATTGATTGCTTTTCAGCTGGCCCTGGCGCTCTATCGGCGTACCGGTTGGCTGGTACTGCAACCGGTATTGGTGTCCATGTTCATCGTGGTGACAACCTTGTTGTTGCTCGGTATCGACTACAACACTTACCGCGAGGGCGCGGCGCCGATTGCATTGTTGCTTGGGCCGGCGACAGTTGCGCTTGCCGTGCCCTTGTATCGTAACCTCAGGCGCATTCAGCTGCTGTTCTGGCCAATAATCCTGACAATTGTTGTCGGTGGCGTCTTTACCTTGCTGCTGACCCTGACCATTGCCCATTTGCTGGGCGCTGACCTGCAAATACTGCTGACCTTGGCTACCAAGTCGGTCACCATGCCTATTGCCATGTTGGCGGCAGATCAGATTGGCGGCATTGCTGCGTTATCGGCGGTTTTTGTCATGATCACGGGCGTTGTTGGCACCGCAATTGGCCCCACTATGCTGCGTTGGGTGGGGGTTGATCATCCAGCTGCACGGGGCATGACATACGGCATGAATGCACACGCGATTGGAACGGCCAGGGCGCTTGAGGAAGGTGAGGAGTGTGGGGCGTTTGCCGCCCTGTCCATGAGTTTGCTCGGCGCATTGACGGCGGTGTTTTTGCCGTTGTCCGCAACACTGTTGGTCTGGTTGTATAGCAGCCAATAGTGCAGAAAACTCGACAGCCACTGTGTGACTGAGCAAATAGTTAGCAAAAAGCCCGCCGAAGCGGGCTTTTTGCTGATGGGGCTGATCCTTCAGCTATACCGATCATACGATTTATTTATGAAAATTTCGTGAAAAACTTGGCAAAAAAACGAATCTAAAGGGAACTTTTTGCCATTAATACGCCATCAGAGTCCAAATTGATCAATTTATAGACATTTTTTATCGGAGCGCTCGGCAACAACCATTCAAACACCTTGTCATCGCAGCGACATATGCCGGTCACGGACTTGCCATTGAAGTTCGCTCAAATCGTCGTGACTGCCAAGGAGAGATGACGATGCGGATTTGCGTGATCGGAGCTGGTTATGTGGGCCTGGTTTCAGCAGCATGTTTTGCTGAAATGGGCAATCAAGTTACTTGCATAGAGCGGGACAGCAAGCGCTTCCAGCTGCTTAGTCAGGGGCGGGTGCCTATATATGAGCCGGGCCTGGAGTCATTGATTGCAGCGCACTTGAACAATGGCCAGTTGCGTTTTACCCAGGATTTCGCTGAAGGCATCAGCCAGGCCCAGGTGATCTTTATCGCGGTGGGAACACCAAGTGGGGAGGATGGATCAGCTGATCTGTGTCATGTGCTCAATGTGGCCGAAGAACTGGGTCGCCATATTCAAAGTCGCTGCTTGATCGTCGATAAATCCACGGTTCCGGTCGGGACCGGCGAGCGGGTTGCCCAGCGTATTAATCGTCAGCTTGCTGCTCGCGATAAAAAATTCCAGGTCAATGTGGCCAGTAATCCTGAGTTCCTGAAAGAAGGCTCGGCGCTGGATGACTTCATGCGGCCAGACCGCGTCATTATCGGTTGTGATGACGGCCAGGACACCGAAACCTTGCGCCGTCTGTACGCGCCTTTTATTCGCAACCACGAGCGCTTGCTGTGCATGAGCGTTCGTGCAGCAGAGTTCACCAAATACGCCGCCAATGCATTTTTGGCGACCAAGATCTCATTCATCAATGAGATGGCCGGGCTCTGTACGCGCCTGGGGGTAGATATCGAAGAAGTGCGCCGTGGCATCGGCAGTGACAAGCGAATTGGCACGCATTTCATTTACGCAGGCTGCGGTTACGGCGGCTCTTGCTTCCCGAAGGATGTACGCGCACTGATTCGAACAGCCGAGCAAGAGGGCATAGAGCCTGGCATCTTGCGTGCGGTCGAGGCTCGCAATGCTTTGCAGAAAACCCTGCTTTTCCAGGCGTTGCGTGAACATTTTTCAGGGTTTATGCAGGGCCGTGTCATCGCTATCTGGGGCTTATCCTTCAAGCCTGGTACCGATGATTTGCGCGAGGCGCCGAGTCTGGTGCTAA
Source organism: Pseudomonas sp. S9 (assembly GCF_000222125.1). Lineage (NCBI taxonomy): Bacteria > Pseudomonadati > Pseudomonadota > Gammaproteobacteria > Pseudomonadales > Pseudomonadaceae > Pseudomonas > Pseudomonas sp. S9. The sequence continues at coordinate 749,135 of NZ_AFFX01000001.1, forward strand.
TTGATGCATTACTGGCTGCCGGGGCAACGGTGAAGGCCTGTGATCCGGTCGCTACCTCGGCAGTAGCCATGCGCTATCAGATGGAACTGCAAGCAGGTCAACTGAGTCTAACTGATTCACCCTACACCGCAGCTCTAGGTGCTGACGCACTGGTACTGGTGACTGAATGGAAGCAATTTCGCCAACCGGATTTTGCGCGAATACGCGGCATGATGCGCATGCCTGTGCTGTTCGACGGACGCAATATCTACGATGCCAAGCAACTTGCAGAGCTGGGTTTTTTATATCGAGGCATCGGCAGGCCACAGCTAGGCAGTTGTATGGTTAGCGCGGCCTGATAGACTAAGAGAGCCTCTGAAAAACTACTGCGCGAGATATTACTGCGTTAAAAAAGTGCTAAAAATGCTCATTTAGGCCACTAAACTCCGCTTTTTCGCACTTTTTTGCCTTGTCCTATCGTCGCTCGTTACCTTTTTTAGAGGTTCCCAAGGTGCTTTTAATAACTCTAAATGGAGTCCCATGATTAAGAAATGCTTGTTCCCTGCAGCCGGTTACGGCACACGTTTTCTCCCGGCCACCAAAGCCATGCCCAAGGAAATGTTGCCCATCGTGAACAAGCCGCTGATCCAGTACGGCGTCGAAGAGGCGCTAGACGCTGGCTTGTCAGAAATTGCAATGGTCACAGGGCGCGGCAAGCGCTCGCTCGAAGATCACTTTGATATCAGTTACGAACTTGAACACCAGATCCGCGATACCGACAAAGAGAAATACCTGGTCGGTATTCGTCGTCTGATCGATGAGTGCACCTTCTCCTATACCCGCCAGGTCGAGATGAAAGGTCTTGGCCACGCGATCCTCAGCGGCCGCCCCTTGATTGGTGATGAGCCCTTTGCGGTAGTTCTGGCCGATGACTTGTGCCTCAACCTTGAAGGTGACGGCGTTCTGGCGCAGATGGTCAAACTGTACAACCAGTTCCGCTGCTCGATCGTGGCAATTCAGGAAGTGCCAGAAGACGAAGTGCACAAATACGGCGTAATCGCTGGCGAAATGATCCGCGATGACATCTACCGTGTTAACAGCATGGTGGAAAAACCGAAGAAAGAAGATGCGCCCACCAATATGGCAATCATTGGTCGCTACATTCTGACGCCCGATATCTTCGACCTGATCGAACAAACGGAGCCAGGCAAAGGCGGTGAAATCCAGATCACCGACGCCTTGATGAAACAGGCGCAGAATGGCTGTGTGCTGGCCTACAAATTCAAGGGCCAGCGCTTTGACTGCGGTGGAGCTGAAGGCTATATCGAAGCCACCAACTTCTGCTTTGAAAACCTGTATAAAACGGGTAAATCCAAATAATCTACAGCCTCCAGCCGTAGATCAATACCGTAAAAGACCTCCGCTAGCCCAGCTGGCGGAGGTCTTTTGCATTCAAGGTATTGGCATCTGCTCTGAACCAGGGCCAAGCGGCTGGCCATAACTGAACTCAATGTAGTTGCCACCCGGATCAACAACGCCGCAGTAATAGCCAACAGGATAGGGCTCGTCACGAGGCTCCCATATCAGGCACCCAGCAGCACGCGCCTTGTTGGCGAGCATATCGACCTGCTCGCGACTTTCAACGGCGAAACCGAAGTGAGAGTAATCAGTCGCAGCCAACTGGCGCTGCTGGCCGCCGGGCATCATGACCAAGATAAACTGGTGCTCTTTACCAGGCTCAGCCATCCACACAATACGTGAACCTTTGCCAGCCCTTTGGTGGATGACGCCCATGGCGCAAAACTCGCGATAGAACTCAATACAGTCGTCCAGATCGGGAACATGCAGGGCAATGTGGGTCAGGGTTGGGTGCATAAATCCTCCTCCAAGCATTGTTTAAGCCTAGGCGCTTGCAGCAATTTTGCAGGCGCCGGCTCCGGCACCGGTCAGCGACTTGTACCTGGGCGAGCCAAGTCTTTTAGACTCAATAATGCCGGCTTTGTCAGTTTTACGGCGTCTTTCCAGCGTTTGGCTGGGTTATGATTGGGCCTTTCTAAGGAGGGTAGTCATGACTTACGACTTTGATCTTTTTGTAATCGGTGCGGGTTCGGGCGGTGTCCGTGCAGCTCGGTTTTCAGCGGGTTACGGCGCCAAGGTAGCGGTTGCCGAAAGTCGTTACCTGGGTGGTACCTGCGTTAACGTCGGGTGCGTACCCAAAAAGTTATTGGTCTATGGTGCCCACCTTGCTGATGAATTCGAGCAGGCCAAAGGCTTTGGTTGGGATGTTGGCCAGCCATCGTTTGACTGGCCAACTTTGATCAGCAACAAGAATCGTGAGATCGATCGCCTTAACGGGGTTTATCGCAACCTGTTACAAAACAGCGGCGTTACGCTGCTTGAAGGGCATGCGCGAATGCTCGACGATCATCATGTCGAGCTCGATGGCAAGCGCTACAGCGCCAAGAACATCCTGATCGCCACCGGTGGCTGGCCAAGCATTCCTGATATTCCAGGGCACGAGCATGCCATTGGCTCAAATGAAGTGTTCTTCCTGGATCAGTTGCCCAAGCGCGTGATTGTTGTCGGCGGCGGCTATATCGCGGTTGAATTCGCCTCTATCTTCAATGGCATGGGCGCACAAACGACCCAGTTGTATCGCGGTGAGTTATTCCTGCGTGGCTTTGACGGTTCAGTGCGCAAGCATTTGCAAGAAGAGCTGACCAAGAGTGGCATTGACCTGCAATTCAATGCCGATATCAAGCAAATCGAAAAACAGTCCGATGGCAGTTTGTCGGTCACCTTGAATGACGGCCGCACCCTGGAAACTGACTGCGTGTTCTATGCCACGGGGCGGCGTCCAATGCTGGACAACCTCGGCCTTGAAAACACCTCGGTCAAGCTCGACAAGCGTGGATATATCGAGGTTGATGAACACTACAAGACCACGGCTCAGTCGGTCTTTGCGATCGGCGATGTGATTGGACGCGTCCAGCTAACCCCAGTGGCCTTGGCTGAAGGCATGGCCGTGGCGCGCCAGTTGTTCAAGGCCGATGAATACCGCAGCGTTGACTATCAGATGATTCCAACGGCGGTATTCAGCTTGCCGAACATTGGTACTGTTGGCATGACGCAAGAACAGGCACGCGAAGCAGGGCACGAACTCAAGATCTACGAAAGTCGCTTCAAGCCCATGAAACTGTCCCTCGGCGACTCAACTGAGCGCACCTTGATGAAGCTAGTGGTTGATGCTGATTCTGATCGGGTTCTGGGCTGTCACATGGTTGGCCCTGATGCGGGTGAGATCATCCAGGGCTTGGCCATTGCGCTCAAGGCCGGCGCGACAAAAGCGATCTTCGATGACACCATTGGCGTCCACCCCACGGCTGCAGAAGAGTTTGTCACCATGCGCACAGCCGTTTCCGAGTAATTGCAGCAGTGACCATGGCGCAGTTGTTCTACGCCGCCGACCTGTTTGGCGTGGCCGTATTTGCTATTACGGGCGCGCTTATGGCTGGGCGCAAGTCGATGGACCTGTTCGGTGTACTGGTGATCGCAATCATCACAGCATTGGGCGGCGGCACATTGCGAGATGTGATTCTCGGCAATCATCCTGTGAGCTGGATTCGTGATGACACCTATATCCTGGTGGCGTCAATTGCAGCGGTTGGTACCGTGGTTTGGGTCAGGCTAACGCAGCCGATTCACGAAAAAGGCCTGCTGATCGCCGACGCATTTGGCCTGGCGGTGTTCACAGTCTACGGCACTGAAGTGGCGCTCCAGCATGAGCTTCAGCTCAGTACGGCAGTGATAATGGGGGTTATTACCGGCGTCGCAGGCGGCGTGATGCGCGACATCATCTGCAATGAAATACCGCTGATTTTCAAGAAAGAAATCTATGCCACCGCGTGCATTGCCGGCGCCTTGATGTTTATTGCGCTAAGGGCTCTAGCGACGCCGCCCTGGCTCGACACCGGGGTGGCCATGCTGACGGTTCTGGCCACGCGCCTGGCTGCCATTCGCTGGCATTTCTCGCTGCCCAGGTTCCACCTGCTCGATAGGGATTAACCATGATTGAACGCCTGGATCACTTGGTCTTTACCGTTGCCAGCATCAACAAGACTGTCGATTTCTATACCCGTGTACTGGGCATGCGTCATGAAACCTTTGGCGAAGGGCGCAGTGCTCTGGTCTTCGGCCAACAGAAATTCAACCTGCATGAGCTGGGTAAGGAGTTTGAACCCAAGGCCAGGCGACCAACGCCGGGGGCCATGGATTTGTGCTTGATCACCAGTTGGCCAACCGACAAGGTGCTGGCACATTTGGCGGAGCAGGGCGTGGTTGTCACCGAGGGGCCGGTTAAGCGTACAGGTGCGACCGGGCCAATTGAGTCGTTGTACTTTCGTGATCCTGACGACAACCTGATTGAAGTCAGTCATTACCTCTAAGTTGCCAAGAATGATTCTGGCACCTGAACCCAGGCACCAGAATCATCACCACTTACTCGTGATGGGGCGCACCGACAAAAGTCAGTGACGTGAAAAACCCCTGCTCACTGATATCAGGGTTGTTGGCCACTGGCACCACAGTTTGTGCGGCAATGACGTTCAGTCCCTGGTTCCTGACGATAACCTGGGCTCGACCTTGGGCGTCAGTTTCAGCGCTGATCTCATCGGGGGCGCTGCGGTAGTCTCCAATCAACTTGACCCCAGCCAACGGCTTGCCGTTGAGCTTGACGATCACCGGCAGCGGTTTGCCCGGCCCGACGCCAAGCGGGTCGGCTTGCGGCACAATCACCAGTTTCAAGCGATCAAGTGCTGGCAGTTTGGCGCCTTCCTGGTAGATCGCCAGGCTGTATTTGAATGTCTGCAGCGAAGCAATGGCCCCCGGTACTTTTGAGCGACCCTGGTTGACCCATTGCTTGTCGGCAGTTTGTGACCACATGCCGTTATCCAGCGCCACGGCCATTATGGCGGGAGGGCTTAGTGGCACTAACCGTGCGTGATCACTGAGCCGCTCTATGGTGACAGGAATCATCTTGCCCTTTGTGTTGTAGGCCCAGGCTCCACTGATCTTGCTGGCTTTAAAGGCGTTATCTTCGGCCCCGTGGCCGTAGACCGTTTCGATATTGCCGCGCCGCTGTTCGGTCCATAGACCATGGGCGATGGCTTCGTTGGCAAAGATCAGCCCGAACAGTGAAAGCGATACAGCTGTAAGTGTGCGATGCATGTGAAATCCTTGAAGGGCTAGAGGTTTAGCGACAGGCTCAGGCTGAAATTACGGGGCGCGCCGGGAGCAACCCAGTAGCTGCTGTACGAGCGTTCGTAATAGTTTTCATCAAAAATATTGTTGAGGTTGAGGCCGACAGTGAGGTTTTCACTGGCTTTGTAATGGGCGAGCAAGTCAACGGTCTGATAGGCATCAAGCTCAAAGTCAGTGCCTGCTTCGCCAGAACGGTCGCCGACATAGCTGTAGGCCGCGCCAATATCCGAGCCGCGCAGCAGGCCATCCTGAAACTCATACACCGCCAGAACACTGCCGCTGCGTTTTGCCACTCCAAGCAGCGAGCTGCCGGTCGGAATATTGGCATCGCCCTTGGTGACTTCGGCATCGATATAGGCAAAGGCACCAATCACCCGCATGGCGTCGCTCAATTGGCCGGCGAACTGGATATCCATGCCTTGGCTACGCGCTTTACCAATCGCCCGGCTTGAGTCGGTGCTGGGGTCGAGCGCAAGCACGTTTTCCTTTTCTATATGAAATGCCGCGATGGTTGCGCTCAGGCGGTCATCGAACAGCTCGGTCTTGAAGCCCAGCTCATAGCCAATGCCTTCTTCCGGATCAAAGGCCTTGCCCCTGGCATCCAGGCCATTGTTGGGTTTGAAAGAGGTCGAAGCATTGGCAAATACGCCTATTTCAGGCGTCAGTTGGTAAAGCAGGCCTGATCGGTAAGTTATTTCATCGTGGCGCTGTTCACTGCTGGCGTTGGCGGCGTAGTCATCTATCTGTTGCTCGACGTGTTCAAAGCGCGCACCGATCAAGCCTCGGAGTTTTTCACTGAAGACAATTTGATCTTGCAGATTCAACGCCTGGCTTTTTACCAGCTGATAAAAGTCAGAACCGCTGCGGGCGCCGTCCGGCTTGGGCTGGCCGTATATTGGATTGTAGATATCGATAGCGTAAGGGCTGCCAGCGATAGTAGTGACACGCTCATTCTTGCGGTAGTTTTCATACTCGGTGCCGATCAACAACTCGTGCTGCCAGTCGCCGCTATCAAATAAACCGCGCAGCTCAAGCTGGGTAATGCTGTCATGCCAGTCGTTATCGCGTTCACGATAGCGGCGGTTGACTGTATGACCGTCAGCATTCAGTGGGCGCGATTCGCTGGCGAAACCGGAGAGTTCACCTTGCTTGTAATGAGTCGCCAGGCGCAGGGACCAGGTTTCGTCGAGGTGATGCTCAAGCGCGGCCTGGATCATGTTGTTGTCATTATCGATGTCACCGTCATTGGGTTCACCGAGGAAGGTTCTGCGTGACAGGCCGCTTTTATTCGTTGTCGGCACCACAATGCCGCGGTCGAAGGTTGAGTTGTGTCGCACGAATTCAGTTTCGACGAGTAGCTGTGTGTCTGGATCAATCTGCCAACTGAAGGAAGGGGCAATGAACAGGCGTTCGCTGCCGACATGGTCACGAAAGCTGTTGTTGTCCTCTACCGCGATATTGACCCGCGATAACAGGTCGCCTTGCGGGTCAAGCGGTGTATTGACGTCCAGGGTCGTACGGTACTGGTCCCAGCTTCCTGCACTGGCCTGCAGTTTGGTAAAGGCTTCAGCCTGCGGCTTTTTGGTAACGATATTGACCGTGCCGCCCGGATCCCCACGGCCATATAAACTGGCCGCGGGACCTTTGAGCACCTCAATACGCTCGATATTGGCCGTGTCTGGGGTAGTGGGATAGCCGCGGTTGGCGCTGAAACCATCCTTGTAGAACTCTGAAGTGGCAAAGCCGCGAATGCTGTACTCGTATAGGGTCAGGCCGCCGAAGTTATTCTGTTTGGAAACGCCGCCAGCAAAGTCCAGGGCGCGCTCGACATCAGAAGTGTTGAGATCTTCAAGCACCGAGGAGGGGATCACACTGATTGCCTGGGGAATATCTCTGATCGCGGTATCCGTCTTGGTGGCGCTTGCAGAGCGGGTTGCCTGGTAGCCGTCGACCGGACCTGTGGCTGATTCATAGTCGAATTCAGAGGTAATGGTCATGGCCTCAAGTTGCAGTTGGTCTTTATTTTCTTCAGCGAAGCTGGCATCGCCGAACAATCCGATGGTTAGCCCGGCCATGCAGGCAATTTTGCGCGACATTACATCTCATCCTTATGCAAGATGTAACAGTATAACGTTTCTATTGCTGCAGGATGCCATCAGTCGCAAGTAACTGAATGTTTCAGTGTTTTAACCCAGTCGGGCAATAGCAGAGGCGAGGGCGAGGTTGGTGGGAGGGTACTTAAATTTACTGTTGCATATCAGGTAATAGTAATTTGCTAGATTGCTGGTTTTTCAACCTATGACCACTCAATAAACTGACTACCTATCCAGACGTATTATTGCACGAGGGTCATGAAATGAAGCCGTATCTGATTTTTGCAAGCACGTTATGCGCATTTGCACTTCTTTTCTCGCAAATTAGCCAAGCTGAAGAGTCTGCAAGTTTTGTTGCGCGAAATGAACGAGTGCAGGAGCAAGCCAATAACAATGCTCAGCGCGAGACGCTAGCCAAGCAATCTCAAACCGTCAGCAAAAAGCAGTCTGAAACCACTAAAGACAGCTGAGACTCAGTGACTTCGAGACGTTGATTGTTTTGCTCCCGCCCCTTTGTCGACGTCTTTCTTGACCGCTCATTCAGAGCGGTTTTTTTTGCCCGAAATCCGCTGCCATTGGCGAATGCCTGACTTCTTAGTGGCTGAAGTGGCGGGTGCTTGCGAAACAATTGAGCAGGCGATGCAGGATAAACACGCTGAACAGGGTCAGCAGCACCGCAATGCAAACGGAACTCAAACGGTACAGGGTTGCATACATAATGTCGTGATCAGGCGTCAGCGATTGACCAAACAAAATAGCCAGTGTGGTCAGTGCGCCGAAGCCTATGCCCGGCACGCCGTTCTCGAGCATATGCCAGCGTGCGCAAAACATTGCCGCAATCCATACCAGCAGCACGACCAGCGGCAACACATCATGATGGTTGTAAAGCAAAAGCATCATCAGCAAGGCAATTGTACAGCCCAACAATGTGCCCACGGCTCGCACCCGACCGGCAAAATGTACGCCTTTCCAATGCATCGGAAATAAAACCAGGATGCTGGCAACCTGAGCGGACAACGAGTCATGCAGGTTGAGGCTCTGGAACACCATGAACGACAGCGTAGCCACTGTTGCTCCCAGCAACGCTTCGTGGCGGCGACTGGGCAGGTCCTTGCTGACCGGTTGGCGCGGCGCTCGTGGCTCAACATCGGGAAACAGATAGAACATCAACCCGGCGATTGCGCCAGCCAGAAAAATTGCGCAGCTGTTGTACCAGAGCATGTCGATGACATTGGTTTGCGGGTAGCTGGCGAAATTCAGCTGTATGGAAAGAAATACCGAGCCGAGCGCGCCGAATAAAAACAATGGACCTTTGGCCATCAGCGCAAAGCGATAGAAAAATAGCAGAAACACCAACGGCACCATGAGCAGGGGGCGTCCGCCGAACAGCCCATAGAGCAGGCCGACTTCCAGGCTGACGACGAGCCCCTGGGCAAAGAACTGGCGGATCAGGTGCGCGTTTAGCCTGGGAACCAGCCCCAGTAGCAGCATCGGGTAAACACAGAAGAACGAGCCATATTCCAGGTTCAGCAATTTACAGATCAACAAGGCCAGGGCACCGCCTGTGGCTATGCGCAGGCACTGGCGCAAATCGTTGTCGCTCAATGGCTGGTGGCCGTGCATGACGCTGACATCGGCAGAGCTGGTGTCAGTAGACCTGGCATCAGTAGACATAGTGCAGCCAACTGATCATGCGGATTTGCAGCCTGGCAATGCCCGCAACGAAAGCGTTATCGAGCGGAATCAACTGAACAGTGGCCTTGGCCCCAGTAGGTAAAGTGAAGGGTAATCCTTGATCGAGCTGTAGATGCAAGCGTTGGCGCTGGGCATCACGCACCCAGCGTTCCGACTGTACCGGCGCGGCCAACTGGCCATTGGCTTCAATCTGGCCTTCGCGCACACCGGCATCGATATGCCCGACTCTTGCATTGAACAGCTCTCCTGGCCGGGCGTCGAACACCACCACCGCCGGCGTTTTAGGTTCTACATAACGCAGGGCTTTCTCACGGAAGTCGGCAATGATGTCGATACTGTCTTCAACCATCGCGGCAACGGGCGCACCAGCAGCAACATAGGTGCCAGGCCTGAGTTGCAGGTTGCTGATCACGCCGCTGTGCTGGGCGCGGACCTCGGTGTATGCGAGGTTCAAACGAGCCCGGCGCAAGGCATTGCGCGCTTGGCGAACACGCAGGTTGTCACTGCCGTTAGTGCCGCGGCGGGCTTTGAGTTCTGTGATCTTGGCTTGGGCAGCACTGACTTGCGCCAGTGCTGAAAGGTGTTGTGCCTCAAGGGTGTCGTAGGCCTGGCGCGAAACCAGCTGGCGACCGATCAAACTGTGCATGCGCTTGCTTTGCGCGGCCAGGTCAGTGGCTTTAGCCTTGGCGGCGCTGACCTCAGCCTGGGCCGCCTTGAGCTGGGCATCAAGCTCCATGTTGTCCTGTTGCGCCTGCTCGACAGCTAATTCGGCCTGGCGGACCTCCACTTCAAAGGGCTGGGCGTCGAGTCGAAATAACAGTTGGCCGGGCTGCACATGTTGATTGTTGAACACCGCCAGTTCACTGACCTGTCCTGATACCCGCGGCGCGATCTTGAGTACTGAACGGGTCAGCTTGGCTTGTGGTGTCAGCGGCATACTCAGGTCAGCGGTCAGAAAATATATGAAGCAACAGGTCAAGGCCGCAATTGCGATTTGTACCCAGCGGGCAAATCGTTGATCCGGAGTCATTAACTACCTCAATAAGACACATTGGATGGGCGGACATTCAGCGCAGGGCGCAAATCCGGTCGAGCAAATGGTCTAGTATATTTTCTGTTGATTAATGTAAAAATAAGCGAAATGTGCAAAGCACAATTACGTAAAAGGTAACAGTAGATGGATGTTTTCCAGGCAATGCGAGTTTTTGCCAGGGTGGTGGACTCGGGCAGCTTCACTGCGGCAGCGCAGGTACTTGATCTCTCAACCGCCCAGGTATCGCGACTGGTTTCTGAACTTGAGAGCCATCTGCAAGCCAGGTTGCTCCAGCGCACCACGCGGCGTCTGCGCCTGACCGAAGTAGGCAGCCGCTACCTCGAACGCTGCCGGCAAATACTCAATGAGATAGAGGATGCCAACGCCGAAGCCAGCGGCGCGCACTTGATGCCACGAGGACGATTGAAGGTGCATTCGATCACTGGGCTTGGCACCCAGCTTTTGGCGCCACTTGCCGCGCGCTATTGCGAGCTGTTCCCCGAGGTGCACATCGACATGACCCTGTCTCAGTTCCACCCGGACCTTATTGATGATGGCCAGGATGTGGTCTTTACCATGGCCCGCGAGTTGCCGGATTCGGAACTGGTAGCGCAATTACTGGGCTGTAACTACAGCGTGTTGTGTGCGGCGCCATCTTATCTTGAGCAGTGGGGTATTCCACATACACTGGATGACCTGGCCGAGCATCGATGCCTGCGTTTGATCGATCCTGTGTTCGGCGACAGCTGGACCTTCAATGACAATGGTGTTGAGCGCGCAATCAGCCTCGGCGAAACCTTCCAGGTCAATGTTGCCGAGGCGATGGCCCAGGCAGCAGCGGCAGGCATGGGCATTTGCCTGCTACCGGACCTGGTTGCGGCCAAGGCCTTCCAGCAGGGCAAGTTGGTGCGGGTGCTGGTTGAACACCGGCTGCATGAGCGCGGGGTTTATGCGCTCTATCCTTCACGACGATTTCTAGATGCCAAGGTGAGGACCTGGGTCGAGTTCCTCAAGGAGCAGATACCCCAGGCCTTCGCCAACAATCGAGCGGTAGTGGAAAACCCTGCATACTGGGCCTGATTGTGTGTTGGTTCAGCGGCTGGAACCGTTGCGCATCATCAACAAGGCCATGATCACGCCGCAGGCTGCTATAAGCGTGGCGATAATGCCCAGGGACTGCAAACCAAACTGGCTGATGCCAAGCCCACCCAGAATGGCGCCAAAACCAATACCTGCGTTCGCCGCAGAGATATTCATGGTTGCAGCCAAGGCTTGAGCCTTGGCTCCGGCCTGCATCACCCGGACCTGACACACCGGGAACAGCGCCGTGTAGGCAATTCCCCACGCTGCCAGTGCAAGGACCAACACCCAAGTTGTTGCTGCGAATGGGATGGCCACCAACATGCCAGCGCCCAGCACCAGCAGAAACAGCACCATGGCGCCCAAAGGTGTACGGTCGACCATGTTGCCGCCCAGGTAATTACCGATCATGCCGACGGCGCCGAATGCCATCAACCACCAACCGACCTGGCTTTCCGGTATTTCAGCCAGGCGCTGCAGAACATCGGCGAGATAGGTGTAGGCGCTAAACATCGCGGTAAAGGCCAGGACTGACAACAGCACATGAGCAATAAAACGTGGGTTGCGCAGAATCTGGGTCTGTTTTTCACCCGGGTGTTTTGTCGGCGAGCTAGGCAGAGTTGGCATCAACAGGTGCATGAGCAGGGCGATCAACAAGGAGATCCCCGCCAATATCCAGAAACTACCGCGCCAACCTACTGTATCGGCCGCCACAGTTCCCAGCGGTACACCGAATACCAGGGCGGCGCTAATTCCCAGGTAGACCCTGGCAACTGCCTTGCCCGCCATGCCAGGGCCTGCCAGCTGCCCGGCCGTTTCACTTGCGGTACCCCAGAAAACCGGCAAGGCCAAGGCTGGAATAAAGCGGGCCAGGGCCAAGACCCAAATGTTGGTTGCCACAGCTGCAAGCACATTGGCTGCCGCAAACACCAAGAGAATGATGCTGAACAGTTTCTTGCGTTCAACATGAGCCAACCTGGCGGTTAGCACGGGGCCGAAAAGCATCACGGTGAAGGCGAACAGTGTCACCACCTGACCGGCCAGGGTGATGGAGATATTCAGATCACGCGCCAATGATGGGAGCAGGCCGACAATCAGAAACTCGGTGGTGACAATAATAAATGCCGCAATTGCCATAATCAGGATTTGCACGCCAGTACGAGACTGGCTGGCATTGGCTTGCGGGGCATGCGCGACTGCAACGGGGGGCATTGTGTTACTCCAGTGGTGGGTGCATCTTGCACCAGGCTGTTTTTCGCGCTTATGGATCGCCGCCTGGTTAAAGATCGCCTAGCTTATTAGAGAATTCTGCGTATATTTGCGGCATTAATTACCAAGTGAGTTGAATATAATTCACTAATAGTCCGGCAAAATTGGAGTGACGATGTTTTCCTCGGAGCGCCTCAAAGGCATTGATGTTTTCGTTGGCGTTGCCGAGCTAGGCAGCTTCACTGCGGCAGCCGAGCGCCTTAACCTGACCAGTTCGGCGGTCAGCAAAAGTGTCGCGCGGCTGGAGGGGCGACTCGGTGTGCGCCTGTTCCAGCGAACCACCCGGCGTTTGTCGCTGACAGAGGCGGGGGCTACCTTCTATCGCACTTGTAGCGCAGTGCTGAATGATCTTGAAGAAGTCGAGCTGACACTGACCACCGAGCAATTGGAACCGCAGGGCAGGGTACGAATCGACTTGCCTGCCTCGTATGGCCGCTTGCATGTATTGCCCTTGATCCTCGACTTCGTCGAGCAGCATCCGGGCTTGCATCCTCAGGTTTCATTTTCTGACCGATTTGTAGATCCGGCCCAGGAAGGCATCGACATCGTGGTGCGTATCGGCGGCTCTGATGCCTGGGCTGCAAATTTAGGCCACCGTTATTTCGGCCGCCAACGCCTTATTTTCTGTGCCTCTCCAGACTATCTACAGGCCCATGGCACACCTTTGAGCGTACTGGATCTGGAGCAGCATCGCTGCGTTGGTTACTGTCAGGGTGACGGCATGGTTGGTCCCTGGTTTTTCAAGGGCCGTCAGGCAGGCGATATGGAACGCCGTGTCATGCATGCACATATTGCCGTGGGTGATGGTGAAGGCGAGGTGATGGCAGCGCTTGCCGGGCTTGGCATTGCCCAACTGCCGACCTGGTTAACCCAGGGGCATCTGGATGCAGGCAGCCTGGTCGAAGTGTTACCGCAACTGGCCACTGATAGTTTGCCGATGAACCTGGTGTGGTTGAAAAGCCGTGAAAACCTGCCAAAGGTCCAGGCGCTTGTTGAATACCTGAGCCTCAGGCTCAAACCCTCGGGTAGCGTCCGTGATAAATCTGGATCTTCAACTGTGCACCGGCTTGAGCGGTAAGCGAAAACGATCGACCTTCCACCAGGTCGGCAGGAGTTTGCGAATGGCGGGTTGATTGAAGCGATCGTCGATCAAGTAGACCACGCCTTGATCCTGCACCGTCCGAATGACCCTTCCAGCGGCCTGAACGACCTTTTGCAGACCCGGATACAGATAGGTGTAGCCATACCCCTTGTTGTCGCCAAACATGGCTTCCATGCGCAGCTTTACCTGTTCATTGACCGGGTTGATTTGCGGCAGGCCAAGGGTGGCGATGAATGCGCCAATCAGGCGCTCACCGGGTAAATCGATACCCTCACCAAATGCGCCGCCCAGTACCGCAAAACCAATGCCTCGACTGCTTGTGGTAAAGCGATCAAGGAAGCCTTGCCGCTCAGCTTCTCCCATCTGCCGGGACTGCTGCCAAACCGGGATTTCGGGATGTGTCAGGCGCAGTTCGTCTATTGCCGCCTGCAGGTAACTGTAGCTACTGAAAAATGCCAGGTAATTGCCGGGTTTCTCCCCGTATTGGCGGGCGATCAATGCCGCAATAGGCTGCAGGGAGTAGTCGCGATGGGCGTAACGGGTGGACAGATTACTGATCGCCTGGACCTGCAGTTGTTCGGCACTGAAGGGGGACTCCACATCGATCCAGGGCGTATCTTCAGGCAGGCCGAGCAAGTCGGCGTAATAGTCGGCCGGGCTCAAGGTCGCTGAAAACAGGGTGCAGCTGTGTGCGTCCTCAAAGCGTGGCGCCAGGAAAGGGGCCGGCACTATATTGCGAATACACAGGGTCGAGCCAGAGTTGTCGTCGCGGCTGATATCGAACAAGGAGTGCGGGCCAAAGGCCTCGGCCAGTCGGCAAAACAGCATGGCATCCAGATAGAAATGCAGCAGCTCAGCGGCGTTGCCTGCGGGTTGTTCGCTGAGATGGTCGGTCAGGGTGCTGACGGCTTTTTGCAGCGCCATGACAAACAGCTCCGGCGCCATCGGATAGACCTGATACGCCAGTTGTTGCTCAAGCTCCAATTGACGCCAATGCCGGCTAATGCGCTCGAGCGGGGCCTTCATCACCCGTGGTGCTATTGATCGCACAGCTTCAAAACGCTGTTGGTTGAGCTCTGCGGTATACATGCCCCGCGCCCGCTCAATCAGGTTGTGGGCCTCATCCACCAGCAAGGTCACGCGCCATTCGTTGAGCAGCGTCAGGCCATACAGCAGGCCGCCCATGTCGAAGTAATAGTTGTAGTCGCAAACCACAATATCGGCCCAGCGGCATAACTCCTGGCTCAGGTAGTACGGACAAACCTGATGCGCCAGGGCAACGTTGCGTACACGCGCATGGTCGAGCCATTGCCCTTCGAGCGCCGCTTGGCGCGCAGCGGGCAGGCGGTCATAAAAACCTTTGGCCAGTGGGCAAGCGTCGCCGTGGCAGGCTTTGTCTGGATGTTCGCAGGCTTTGTCCCGGGCAACATGTTCGAGCACTCGCAACGGCATGAGGGCTTCCTGTTTGCACAGGGTGCGCAGGGCATCCAGGGCTAAGCGCCTGCCCGGTGTCTTGGCTGTCAGAAAGAACAAGCGATCAAGCTTTTGCCCAGCAAACGCCTTGAGTTGAGGAAACAGCGTACCCAGTGTCTTGCCAATCCCTGTGGTCGCTTGCGCCATCAAGCAATGGCCGTCGCGCGCGGCCCGGTAAACGGCATTGGCCAATTGGCGCTGGCCGCTGCGAAATTCAGGGTGGGGAAACTTGAGGTTGAGCAGCGACTGGTCGCGGCGCAGGCGATGAGCTTGTTCGTATTGCGCCCAATGGATGTACCGGCTGCATTGCAGGGTGAAGAAGGCCTGTAATTCATCGGCACTGAGGCTTTGGTGAAAGGCCGTCTCATGTTGGGTCAGCACATTGAAATAGACCACGGCCAGGTTTATTTCCGGCAGCCCCCGCTCGGCGCAGAGCAACCAGCCATACACTTTCGCCTGAGCCCAGTGCAGTAGCCGGTGATTTTCAGGTATACGGCTGATATCGCCACGATGGGTCTTGATTTCTTCAAGCAGGTTCTGCTCCGGGTCGTAGCCATCGGCGCGTCCACGTACGAGCAGTCCCTGGTGTTCACCGCTCAAAGGTAGTTCGGGGACGTAACCCGGTCCGCGCCTGGCGACCACAATGGCATGGCCGGCCATGCCTTCCTGGGCCGTGGGCGAGGGAGTGAAGCGCAAATCAAGGTCACCGACCTTGGCGGTAAACTCGCAGAGCGCGCGTACCGCGACCTGATACTTCAAGCGTCGGCCCATTGCACGTAGCAGACATCCACCGGCATATTGTGTTCGGCACAAAAGGCCAGCCAACGGCGCTGGTTATCTTGTAGACGGTCGCCCGGGCCCTTGACCTCAATCATGCGGTAGCGCCTGTGTTCGGGCCAGAATTGAATGAGATCGGGCATGCCCGCGCGGTTGGCCTTGATATCGGCCAGTAGGCGCTCGAACCATGCCCGCAGGTGTACGGCGGGCAGGCATTCCAGGGCTTGCTCCAGCAGATGTTGATCGAGGGCGGCCCAGAATACAAAGGGTGACTGGATACCAAATTTTTCGGCATAGTTTTGCCGTATCACATCCTTGTAAGCCTCTGACTCCAGCAGTTCAAGGCTGCGTACAAATAATGACTGGCGCTGGCTATAAAACTCGCTACTGAGCAAATCGACCGGGCCACTCTGGAAGGGGTGGAAAAACGCACCCGGCACAGGTGCGAAAATGGCTTGCCAGCACAGCAGCCCAAACAGGCTGCAGATCAGGCTGTTTTCGACGTAGTGCACCGGCCCATCGGGCTGATCGAGGTGTTGGGCCACCGCAAACTCGACACTTTGGGCCTCGGGCCTGGGTAGCACCAGGTCAATTCGCGCCGGATTTGCAGGCTTGGCTTTGGCCGGAAGTGGCAGGCCTAGCTGACGAGCAAGACGGGTCAAGGCACGGACCACTGCTTGGGCTTCGGCGTCATTTTCCGGCGCTTGCAGCGCCTGGCTGGCCAGCTCATAGGCCTGCTGATGGCGTCCTAGTCGCTCCAATACGCGGATCTGTCGCAACCGTGCACCGACATAGCGACAATCTGCATAAAAGGCCAATGCGCTTTCGAGCTGAGCCTCACGCTCCAGTTGCTGTCCCATGGCGAACAACAGCTTGTTGCGCCGTGCGGCGAGAAAGGCCGTGTCGCAGGGCAGGCTGCCGATGCGTTGGAGAATGGGCTCAATTGCCTGGCCTGACTCGAATTGCTCGCGGCACTCATGCAGATCCAGGTAGCAATCCACATCGGCACGGCAGCGAAAGGCGCGGGAATCGGCGCCAAGCTCGACCTGCTCGTAGCGAAAGATACCCAGCTCTGCGAGGACAAATTCCGACCAGTCCTGGCGCAGGTTGCCAAAGAACATCAGCCGCAGGCGTTGGCACAACGGGTCGATGGTCAGCGACAGTATTTGCTCAGCACTGTTGGGGCACCAACTTGCGAAGGCGCGTGGTTCGGGCTGCTCATCAGCTAGCCGCTCAAACAGCTGGGTCTTGCTCATGGAACCTGTAAGTGCGGTTTTTTCGCCCAGGTGCACAAGGATTTCATCTTTGCGCAGCAGCTTGAACAGTTCATCAAGGCTCAGAGCAGCGTCATGTTCTATCCAGCCAGCATCAAGCAAAGGCTGGGCCGCTGAACGGCTGCAGGAAATTTCTTCATAGTTCAGCTTGTCGAGGCGGAAATGCCTGCCTTTGCGCATGATCATGCGTACCAGCAAGGCTTGCGACTGAGTATCGATGAGCGAGAATTGCTGGATAAAGCGAGATTCCGATTCATCGAGCAAATCGGCATAGCGTTGTTGCAGCCAGGAGAGCGCCTGCTTGAAATTGGATAGGTAATAAAATCTGGGATGCGACTGCATGGCCGTGCCGGTTGCTGATTGCATGGACAAGCGCCATGCACAGTGGATGGAAGCGCGCTGCGATTTATCCCGACAGTTTAACCTTGGCTGTTTGTTTATACAGTATTAATTTTCAGTAGGTGCCCAATGGTTGTTCATCTGCTTCAGCAGGTCGCTGGCGTGATTTAATAGGGACGGCGTTTAAGCCAATTCTTCCTTGAACTGACGATGGATGGATCACCGCCTTGGATAAACTCATGGCCATGCGCATGTTTGTCGAAACGGTCGAAGCCAAGGGGTTTTCAGCCGCCGCCCGCAAGGTTGGACTGGCGACTTCATCAGTCACGCGAATGGTCGATTCGCTTGAGGCCGATTTGGGCAGCGTATTGCTCAACCGTTCCACGCGACAAATCAGCCTGACTGAAGCTGGCGGTGTTTACTACAACAGTGCGCGGCTGATTCTTGATGCCGTGGCGGACGCGGATGCCGAGGTTGCCGACCAGGGAGATCAGCCTGTCGGGGTGTTGCGCGTGTGCGTGCCGGTCGAGTTTGGCCGAAGCGTAATTATTCCGCAGCTGCATCGGCTGCTGGCGCGTTATCCACGTCTGGAAATCAACCTGACCCAGAGCGATGAAATCATCGACCTGTTCAGTCAGCGTGTCGATCTATCTGTTCGACTGGGCGCCGCGTTGGTCAACGACAACGTAGTATGCCGAACCATCGGCCATTTCCAGCGGTGGGCCATTGCCAGTCCCGATTACCTGGCCAGGCACTCGCTGCCCATTGAACCGGCCGATCTTTCACAGCATCAATGCCTGGCATTTGACTTCGGTAACGGCAAGCCGAGCTGGGTGTTTGAGGGCGCTGAGCAAAGCATCAGCGTAGCCGTGCAAGGTCGCTTGAGAAGCAATAATGCCGGCACTCTTCGCCAGGCTGCACTGGATGGCTGTGGAATCGCGCTGCTTGCAGATTGGCTGGTCGAGGAGGATGTCAGGGCGGGACGTTTGACGCGGCTGTTGGAGGACTATCAAGTCAGCCCCGGCCAGGCACAGGCAACGATAAATGTGCTTTATCTGCCCAATCACAGGATGTCGACACGGGTGAGGGTGTTTATCGAGTTCTTGCAACAGATACTTGCCGAAACAAGGCATCCCACGCCGGAATAATACGCTGTTGCAGTTTATGCAATGCTGAGTTGCAGGCCCTTCCCATTCTCTTGGTCGCCCAGCGGCACTAAGGTGATTGCACAGCTCGACACGGCAAGCCACCAATGCCGAGGCTAATGGAGCCGGGCCGGGCGCTACACCTTTTCGAAGAGATAATTACCATGACCGATGCAACGACTGTGCAGGCTCGCATGACCACACACACCTTGACGGGTGGCTTGGTTACCCTGTTTGCATTCTGCTGTGGCGCCATAGTCGCCAACCTGTATTACGCACAGCCAATTGTCGAGTTGATTGCGCCTGATATCGGGCTTTCAGCCGATGGCGCCAGCTTGATCGTTTCACTTACCCAGATTGGCTATGCACTCGGGCTCCTGCTCCTGGTGCCTTTGGCTGATCTTTTTGAAAATCGCAAGTTGATGATTGGCAGCGCCCTGATTGCGGGTGCCTGTTTATTGGCCGCGGGAATGTCCAGGCAACCCAATGTGTTCCTGCTGTTATCGTTGCTGATTGGCTTCAGCTCGGTTTCAGTGCAAATGCTGATCCCACTGGCCGCGCACCTTGCCCCGGAAGAAAGTCGCGGCAGGGTGGTTGGCAACATCATGGGTGGCCTGTTGCTAGGCATACTTCTGGCGCGGCCGATTTCCAGTCTGGTGGCGGATCACTTTGGCTGGCGCATGGTGTTTTTCGGCGCAGCGGCTGTGATGCTGGTCATTATTCTGGTCATGGCCTTGACCATTCCGGCCCGCAAACCAACCCAGCACACCACCTATGCAAGGCTTATGGGGTCGTTGATCAGCCTGGTGCGTACCCAGCCAGTGTTGCGCCAGCGTGCGTTGTATCAAGGGTTTATGTTTGCCAGTTTCAGCCTGTTCTGGACGGCTGCGCCGATCGAGCTGATGCGTCATCACGGCCTGTCACAGACGCAAATCGCCATTTTCGCCCTGGTCGGTGCGATCGGCGCATTAGCTGCGCCAATTGCGGGGCGCATGGCTGATGCGGGGCACACCTACAAGGCGTCCGGTGCGGCCATGTTGATCGCTGCTGGTGCTTTCCTGATTGGCTGGACTGGCGTGGGCTACAGCGTTATTGGCCTGGCCTTGACTGGCGTACTGCTGGATTTCGCCTGCCAGATGAATATGGTCCTGGGCCAGCGCGCGGTGTATGCGCTTGACGCACATAGCCGCGCCCGCCTCAATGCGCTGTACATGACCACTATATTTATCGGTGGTGCCATCGGTTCGGCAATCGCCAGCCCCCTGTACGAGGCTGCAGGCTGGACAGGAGTTGTGATTGCCGGCGGTGCCTTGCCCTTGATTGCATTGCTGGTATTTCTGTTTAAAGAGCATGCGTCCAACCAGGCCTGAACTCGACTGGCTAGACGCCCCCTGATTCGGACAGCGCAGCCTTAACCAGCGGGTGCAGGTTATTCTGCGCTTGCAAAGCACTCAAGTCATGTCGCATGGCTGGCGTCCAGTAGCTCTGCAGGTGCTGCTGGACGCTGCGTACCGCCAGGGCGGTGTCGGTTTCACTGGCGAAGAATTGCGCAATTTGATTGGCCATTTTTACCAGGTTTTCACTGCTCATTTGGCCACCCCGGCTTTTGCAGGCAGACGTCGCTGCTTGAGAAGTCGATGCTGTTCATCACTGAACGCCTGATAGCGCTTTTGCCATTCGGATGGGTGATAAACCCGTGACACTTCGACTGCCGTGACCTTGTATTCAGGGCAGTTTGTGGCCCAGTCAGAGTTATCTGTGGTGATTACGTTGGCGCCTGACTCCGGAAAATGGAAGGTGGTGTAGACCACGCCCGGCGCGACTCGCTCGCTGACTTTGGCGCGCAATACGGTTTGCCCGGCACGGCTGCCAATACCCACCCAGTCATTGTCATTGATGCCTCGGCTCTCGGCATCACTTGGGTGGATTTCCAGGCGATCCTCTTCATGCCAGGCGATGTTGTCGGTACGGCGGGTCTGGGCGCCGACATTGTATTGGCTGAGGATCCGGCCGGTGGTCAGCAGGAGCGGGAAGCGGCTGTTGACCTTTTCCTCGGTGGGCACGTATCCGGTGAGCATAAAGCGTCCCTTGCCACGCACGAACTGTTCGATGTGCATGGTTGGCGTGCCTGCCGGGGCTTCGTCGGTACATGGCCATTGCAAGCTACCGTGGCGATCAAGCTCGGCATAGCTCACCCGGGAAAAGGTCGGCGTCAGGCGGGCAATTTCATCCATGATTTGTGCAGGATGCCGGTAGTCCATCGGATAACCCAAGGCATTGGCCAGTGCCATGGTCGCTTGCCAGTCGGCCTTGCCAGCCAGCGGCTCCATGACCTTGCGCACCCGGTTTATCCGGCGCTCGGCGTTGGTAAAGGTGCCGTCCTTTTCAAGAAAGGAACTGCCCGGCAGAAATACATGGGCGAACTTGGCTGTCTCGTTGAGGAAAATGTCCTGCACGATAATGCATTCCATCGCCGACAGCGCCGCTGTCACATGCTGTGTATTTGGATCACTTTGCGCGATGTCTTCACCTTGGCAGTAGAGCGCCTTGAAGCTGCCATCCAAGGCTGACTCGAACATATTCGGAATGCGTAGCCCAGGGTCAGGTTGCAGGCTGACATTCCAAGCCGCTTCGAATTCGTTGCGAACAGCCTCGTTGGAAATATGCCGGTACCCGGGCAGTTCGTGGGGAAAGGAGCCCATGTCACATGAGCCCTGTACATTGTTCTGGCCACGCAACGGATTGACCCCAACGCCTTCACGGCCAATATTGCCGGTGACCATCGCCAGGTTGGCAATGCCCATCACAGCAGTACTGCCTTGACTGTGCTCGGTGATGCCCAGGCCATAGTAGATCGCTGCGTTGCCACCGGTGGCGTAGAGGCGGGCGGCTGCGCGTATTTGTTCGGCAGGCACGCCACAGATTGGGCCCAGGATCTCGGGGGCATGCTCTGGCTGGCTGACAAAATCGCGCCAGCGGGCAAAATCCGCATCCTCGCAGCGCTCCTCAATAAAACGCTGGTTGAGCAGCCCCTCGCTGACGATCACATTGGCCAGGGCATTGAGCATGGCCACGTTGGTGCCGGGTCGCAGCTGGAGGTGGAGTTCAGCGCGGGCGTGGGCCGAGTCGACCAGGTCTATGCGCCTCGGATCAATCACAATCAAGCGCGCGCCCTGGCGCAGACGGCGCTTGAGCTGGGAAGCGAATACCGGGTGGGCGTCCGTGGGGTTGGCACCCATCACCAGAATGACATCGGCCTGCATCACCGAGTCGAAACTCTGGGTACCGGCTGATTCGCCCAGGGTCTGCTTCAAGCCATAGCCTGTGGGCGAGTGACAAACGCGCGCGCAGGTGTCGACATTGTTATTGCCAAAGGCCGCACGAACCAGTTTTTGCACCAGGTAGGTTTCTTCGTTGGTGCAGCGGCTGGAGGTGATGCCTCCGATGGAGTCGCGGCCGTACTTGAGTTGTATGCGGCGTAATTCGCTGGCAGCGTAATTGACCGCCTCATCCCAGCTGACCTCTTGCCAGGGGTCGCCAATATGCTTGCGGATCATGGGCTTGGTGATGCGGTCTGGATGGGTGGCATAACCCCAGGCAAAGCGTCCTTTGACGCAAGAGTGACCGTGGTTGGCATGGCCGTTCTTGTCCGGAACCATGCGCACCAGTTGATCACCCTTCATTTCTGCTCGGAAGGAGCAACCCACGCCGCAATAGGCGCAGGTAGTGATGACGCTGCGCTCAGGCTGGCCCTGCTGCACCACGCTTTTCTCCATCAGCGTGGCGGTTGGGCAGGCTTGCACGCAGGCACCGCAAGAGACGCATTCAGACTCGATAAAGTTATCGCCACCTGCTGCAGCCACTCGTGACTCAAAGCCGCGACCACTGATGGTCAAGGCAAAGGTGCCCTGGGTTTCTTCACAGGCGCGCACGCAACGGTTGCAGACAATGCACTTGCTCGGATCATAATCGAAGTAGGGGTTGGAGGTATCCTTGGCTTCATCCAGGTGATTGGCACCTTCGTAGCCGTATCGCACCTCACGCAGGCCGACCTGGCCAGCCACTGTTTGCAACTCGCAGTTGCCGTTGGCCGAGCAGGTCAGGCAGTCAAGCGGATGATCGGAGATGTACAGCTCCATTACATTGCGCCGCAGCCCGGCCAGTTTACTGGTCTGCGTACGCACCTTCATGCCTTCGCTGACAGGCGTGGTGCATGACGCGGGGTAACCACGCATGCCTTCGATTTCTACCAGGCACATGCGGCAGGAGCCAAAAGCCTCCAGGCTGTCGGTTGCGCAAAGCTTGGGAATTTGATTGCCAAGCAGGGCCGCCGCACGCATCACCGAAGTGCCGGATGGCACCCGTATTTCGCGGCCGTCGATGGTCAGGCTGACTTCTACAGCGCTTTCACGCGCGGGGGTTCCGTAGTCGATATCAGTTTTCGGATCGAACAGGGTAATCATTGGGTGGCCTCCGTGGTGGCCATGCCGAAGTCGGCGGGAAAGTGCTTGAGTGCGCTGCTGACCGGATAGGATGTCATCCCGCCTAATGCGCAAAGCGAGCCATACTGAAGGGTGTCGCACAGGTCCCATAACAGTTGGGCCTGCTCCTCGCGGGCAGCAGGAGCGGTGCTGGCTATCAGCCGCTCAACTACCTCAACACCACGGGTCGAGCCGATACGACAGGGGGTGCATTTGCCGCAGGATTCTTCAGCGCAAAATTGCAATGCGAACCTGGCCATCTGCGCCATATTCAGGCTTTCGTCGGCTACCACAACGCCGCCGTGGCCAAGCATGGCACCGATCCCGGCCAAGGCTTCATAATCAAGCGGCGTGTCGAAATGCGCAGGGGGTATCCAGGCGCCCAATGGCCCGCCAACCTGTGCCGCTTTCAATGGCAAACCGCTGGCCGTGCCACCCCCGTAGCCTTCGATAAGTTCACGCAAGCTCAGGCCAAAGGCGCGCTCGACCAAACCACCGTAACGCACATTGCCAGCCAGTTGAAAAGGCATGGTGCCCAGGGAACGCCCCATGCCAAAGTCGCGGTAATACTGCGCGCCACGGGCCATGATCACCGGCACCGAGGTTAGGGTCAGGACGTTATGGACGAGCGTTGGCAGGCCAAACAAGCCTTCCAGTGCTGGCAGTGGCGGTTTGGGTCTTACTGTACCGCGCTTGCCCTCAAGCGATTCAAGCAGGGCAGTTTCCTCACCACAAATATAGGCACCTGCGCCCACTCGCACTTCAATGTCGAACGGCTGTGCGCTGGCACAGATATCCGTGCCCAGGTAGCCAGCCTGACGCGCTATTTCCAGTGCATTATTCAGGGTGTTTATGGCGTCCGGGTACTCCGAGCGCACATAGATGTAACCCTTGCTCGCCCCAACAGCGAGGCCAGCAATGGTCATGCCTTCAATCAATAGAAACGGATCGCCTTCCATCAACATGCGATCGGCAAAAGTGCCGGAATCACCTTCATCGGCGTTACAGACGATGTATTTCTGCGCTGCTTGTGCATCGCGTACCGTGCGCCACTTGATCCCGGCGGGGAAGGCTGCGCCACCGCGACCACGCAGGCCTGAGTCCAGCACGGCGGCCACTACATCGGCGCCATCCATCTTGATTGCTTGTTCCAGCCCCTTGAAACCGGCGTGGGCCAGATAATCATCCAGTGACAGCGGGCGTGTAATGCCTGCTCGGGCGAATAGCAGCCGTTGCTGGCTTTTCAGGTAGGCAATGTCTTCAACCAGGCCCAGTGCCCGCGGGTGTTCCTTTGAACCAGCGGCCAATGCATCCAGCAGGCTGGGCACGTCCGCACAGGTTACAGGCCCAAAACCGAGGCGCCCGTTGGCGCTTTCTACTTCCAGCATTGGCTCAAGCCAGTAAAGCCCGCGCGAACTGGTGCGCTGTAACTCCAGAGGCAGCCCCCTGAGCTGCGCCTCTCGGGTCAGGGCCGTTGCAACCTCATCGGCGCCAACGGCGCGCGCCAGTGAGTCGCAGGGAATAAATAGCTTTAGCATGCCTGACCCTCCAAAAAGCGGTTGACCAGATCGTCCAGGCGTTCTGGTGTCAGGCGAGCGTGCAGGCGGCCATCGATTTCCATGGCTGGTGAGCAGGCGCAAGCGCCCAGGCAGTACACCGTCTGCAAACTGACCCGCGCATCGGCACTGTCGCCACTTTCATTGAGTGAAAGCCGCTCCTTGAGCTGCGCGGCTAGAAGCCCAGAGCCCATGCTTTGGCAAGACTCGGCCTGGCACAGCCTCAAGATGTGCTGTGCTGGCGGTGTGGTACGGAAGTCGTGATAGAAGCTGATTACGCCCTGGACTTCAGCCTTGCTGAGGTTAAGCGCCTGGGCGATTTCGGGCACGGCGATACTGGGAATGTAGCCAGCGCCTTGCTGGATCGCATGGAGGATCGGCAAGAGGCTGCCTGGAGTGTCTTTTTCCAGAGCCAAAATGCGGTTAATCAGGGGCAGATGCAACGCTTCATCAGGCATACAAAGGTACCTTGGCATCACGAACAACTAATCTGAAGATTAGACGTTCGGAGTCATTGGCTACGGCGAACGGACCATTTCACGGCATACGGTCTGCACGATCGCCCACTATGTCCTTCGGCCAGGCATCTTGAGCGCGCCTGGTCCGAGTTAGGCTTTTAGCTTGCCATTGCCATTGGCAGGAGATAGCGCCTGAGCGACTTTTCACATCCTGAAACCGACTTGGTTGTGACCCTTGCATTGCACAGAGGCCAGCTGCAGCGATTTCCTCATGAATGACTGCATAACAGCTCTATGCAGTGAGTCGGCTAGAAGGGAAACCGCGCCAGAAGGCCTGGCGCGGCAAGCAGGTCAGAGGATGCTAAGCGGGTATTCGATAAAGGCACGAATCTCGTTCAGATCGGGACCTACATCATTGCTGGCGCGATAGATCGAGTTGCGCAGACGCAAGGAGAGATCCTTGGCCGGGCCATCCTGGAGCACGTAGCTGACCTGGTTGAAGATTTCACGCTCGGTGCCATCGCTGCCAGTGCCGCTGTCGATGTTATCGCCGCGCACATAGGCGAACTTATAACTCAGGCCCGGTGCGCCGTACTCGCTGAAGTCCAACTCGTAGCTGGCCTGCCAGGAGTTTTCATCCTTGAGGTTGAAGTCGGAATAGTAAGAGTTGGCCAGATAGATAGTGCTACCGCCATCGCCGTAGTCATAGGCGTAACCGGCATCGCCAGAGCTGCGCTGGTGTGCAAGGATAAATGCGTGGGCGCCGATGCTGTATTTGGCTGCCAGACTCCAGATGGTGTTGCGGTCGTTATCGCCATCACCGCCGAAATCAGTGGCGGCAATCGAGCCGTCATCGTATTTGGTGTGGTACAGGTTGAAATCAAAATTCAATGCCTGCTCAGCCGCAATTGGCAGGTTGTAGTTGAGGTTGATGTAGGATTTCTCGAACTCATCCTCGACATCGGAGTAATACAGAGATGTGACGATATTCTCGGTCACAGCGTAAGTACCGCCGACAACATCAATGCTTTTCAAGTGATTAGGGTCGCGTGAGGAGTCAGCCATTGGACTGTCAGCGGTGAAACGCCCCGCATTAAGCTCCAAGCCTTCAATTTCGTTGCTGGTCACCAATGTACCGGTGAAAGACTGTGGCAGTAAGCGGCTGTCGTCATAGGCCAGAACGGGCAGGGAAGGGAACTGGTTGCCGTACTTGATCACGGTGTTGGAAATTCGCAGTTTCACTGCAGCGCCAGCTTGCGAGATATCGTCGACCGGGCGGCCATCGCTGTAGGTGTCAAACATCGCGCCATAGTTACGGCCGCGTCCGCTGTCCAGCTTGATGCCCAGCAACCCGAAAGCATCGACACCAACGCCGACAGTTCCCTGGGTAAAACCTGACTCGAAGGTGGTGATAAAGCCTTGACCCCAAGTCTTGGCGTCATTGACCCCGTCTTTGTAATCCCGGTTGAAATAGGTGTTGCGCAGCAACAGATTAAGGCTGCTGTCTTCTACAAACCCCTTGGATTCCGATTGCTCGCTGGCGTACGCAGCGCTGGTCCCTATCGCGCTGCATGCACAGGCGATTGCAATGAGTGTTTTATTGAACATAGCTGCTCCTGGCGATTTCTAATAGTTGTTCACATTGTGGCCTATAACATCGCCTTTGGTTTGGATGTCATCGTTAGGCGTAAAAGGCAGGGGGAGTTGTACATCAATCTTATAAGCTACTTGGTCGTTCGTTGCGACGGAAAATAAATAGCATCTATTGAAAAATCTATCTATTCGATGAACATGATATTTACTATCAGCATCTATGATAATTGCTTGTCTCTTCGGCTCTGTATTCTATCGTTGATGAATTCACGAACCTGCATTGCTTTGCATCAGCAATGCAGCGTGCTCCATTCATCAATCCTTTGTGTTTTTAACCGCCTTAACAGGCGGTTTTTTTTTTTTTTTTTGCGGTTTTTTTCTTTTTGGCTCAATGCTTTGCTGATGTAAGCAGTTTTCGCCTAAGGCGGCTTTCATATTTTATTTAATTATGTCTTACGGCCATAAAATGAAATGTTCGATAATCGCCATAAGTTATTAAAATGCTCTTGCAATTTTATTGTAGTTATCATTGGTTTTTGGCATAAGCCTTCATTCATGGCAATGTGGATTATCAGGCAAACGCCGACTCCGATTGACTGAAGTGTCTGCCTGCAATCAATGCATCACGCTGCATGGATTGCAGATTTATCTCAATGGTTTCGCAGATGGATTCCATCTGGATTTGGTGTTTGCTGTTGTGAAATGGGCTTTGCAAGTCGGTGCCGATTTGTTCGATTGCCAGCAGCATAAAACCCACCACAGTGGAGGCTACGGGCGTGAACCAGCCTAAAGACTCCACCAAGCCTATCGGCACTATCACGCAAAACAGCGAAATAAACAGCCGTGGAAAGTAGACATAGGGGTAGGGCAGCGGCGTGTTGGCAATGCGCTCCATCCCGCCTTGGCTATTGGACAGATCAACCAGGGTTGACTCCAAACGCGCCAGACGAATGCTATCCAGGCGTCCGGCCTTGTATTCTTTGGCGAGCAAGGCAGCAGAGCCATTAAGAATATCATTGGCAAAATTGTTGGTGGTGCCACAGCGGGCGAACTCTTCCATGGGAAGAAACGCATTGATCTCTTTGGGGCACGGCTTGCCTCGCAAGTGAGCTGCCAAGCAATTTACATAGGCTACATGGCGTCGCAACAAAGTCGATTTTACCGGGTTGATCTCATCGCCGAGGTCATCCAGCAACACCAGAACCTGACGAGCAAAGCTGCGCGAACTATTGACCATCGCGCCCCACAACGTTCGCGCTTCCCACCAACGATTGTAGGCACTGCTATTGCGGAAGCTGATCAGCACCACCAGTGCAGAACCCAATAAAGTCAGTGGCATCGGCGGCAGCTTGACCTTGGTGTCGAGAAACAACATGAAGTCCACAGTGATCGCGATATCCCAAAGCAACAACCAAAATAGCGACCAACCTACATAGCCAAGGGTTTTGATAATCAGGCGATATTTTTTGGCGATGGCTGCTTTCAAGCTCAAACCTCTGATCTGCGTTGAACATCAATGCAATGCTCTAGCTCGGACGCTTCAGGCGATCAAAAGGTTCGGTGAACAAGTTTATCCGGATGGTTTTGCGGTTGCCTGATTCTTTCACGGCCGCAGCTCGGGGACAGTTGCATGAGCGAAACCCCAGTACTGGCTTGAGCACAGCTCAAAATTGATCCGCAACTGACCATCAAGCTGCAGTCATATTTTTTTACAGTTGATAACCATTGTTGATGCTGAACGCGGACTTGCCAGGTTCGATGCAGTGGGTTTGACAGGGTAAAATGATCGTTTTACCCTCAAGGCATGGATACTATAACCAAGCTTATTTGCAGTGCGGAATCCCTTTTCGATCGGCATGGTTTCACTGCCACCGGAATGGACCGCCTCATCCACGCTGCGGGTATGTCGAGTAGAACGCTCTACAAGCATGCAGGCAGCAAGCATTCACTGATCGTCCAAGTACTCAAGGCGCGGGACCAACGCTTCATGAGCCGGCTGGAGGTGGATAGCATCAATGAGCTGTTCCTGAAGCTAGAAGATTGGTTGAGGCTGGAGAGTTGTCGAGGCTGCCTGTTCTTGCGCGCTCATGGCGAAACCGGAGGCGACATCGCGGAGATTGCCGAGGCTGTAGCGGCCCATAAAGACCGGCTTAGGGAAAAGATCGAGGAAATTGTCAGGTCTGAAACCGACGGGGCGGGCGACAAGGCCTTGGCTGAACAAATCCTTATCTTATTTGAAGGTGCAACTGCTGTAGCGGCCTATCGTGGCGCAGAGGCCGTAGTGTCAGCGCGCCTTGCGGCTGTCGCACTGCTGGAAAAGGCAAGGTCATGAGGTCGGGCTTATCCCTCGCTGCGACAGGGTTCGGGCTGATCGCCGTTTGTTATGGCCTGGCCCGTTTCGCCTTCGGTTTGTTCCTGCCCCGGATCGACGCTGATTTGTTCTTGTCTTCGACATTGAGCGGATTGATAGCAGGAGGTTCTTTTTTGGGCTATTGCGGCGCTATCATCCTGTCTGCACATCTAACCGAGCGCTTAGGTGCTCGTGCCGTTGCCATTGGCGCAGCGCTGGTCGCGGCGATTGGTATGGTTGGAATTGCAACTGCGCCTGCTTCACTTTGGCTCGCGTGTGCCGTGATGCTTGCAGGATCGAGCACAGGCTTGGCGTCACCGCCCATGGCCGCCGCAGTGGCCGCTGCGATCCAACCCGATAGGCAGGAATCCATCAATACAGTCATTAATGCGGGTACCGGGGCCGGTGTTGTGCTTTCGGGGCCAGTAGCGTTGATGCTCGGTGGTCAATGGCGACTAGCATTCGCGGTCTTTGCCGCACTTGCGTTGTGCATGGCGATTGCCGCAGCGGTGAGCATGCCGGCCAAGACCAAAACCATCACGAATAGCGTAACGGGATTGCCTGTGTTCAATAGAGCGCTCAAGCGTCTGATTATCGCATCGCTGCTGATGGGCGCCGCCAGTACCGCCATCTGGTCATTTGGCAGCCAACTGGTCAGGCTACGCCTGGGCTGGAGCGAATCTGGTGCCGGGTGGCTGTGGATCGCAATAGGTGCTGCCGGGATTGTGGGCGCGGGGGCAGGGCGCCTGGTTACAGGCTTTGGAGTTGACCGGGTACATCGGGCCTTCCTGGCGGCCATGGCCTGCGGCATCCTTTTTATAGGAATCGCCAATACCACCCCCGCGCTGACGGTTGCTGGCGGGGTTCTCTTCGGTGCGGCCTACATCATGCTTACTGGTGTCTACCTGGTCTGGGGCGTTTCGGCTTTACCCGAGCGTCCCGCCACGGGGCTGATGATTGGCTTTCTTTGTATTGCCATCGGGCAGACTGCAGGCGCACCGGTTTTCGGTTTGTTGATGGATAACCTCACTGCCAATTACGCGGTTGCTCTGTTCGCATGTCTTGCCTGCACAGCAGGGCTGGTTCGCAGAGGCCAGTGTTTGGCTTAGTCGCGGTGTTAAATCGGTTAGCTGCCCTGTTAATCCTTATGCCTGTGAGGATTATCGCTTAAATTGGCCGTAAAACATAAAAACCTCATGATCGTGCGGAATTATTGAAAACTGGGTGCTGATCAACTAAAGTCCACACAATCGTGTGGATTTTTCCTTGTTTGCGTATATGTAAACAAGGCTGCGAGTAGAGGTCTTCAAATGAAAATCGACATCGAATCTGCTGAGCAAGTTGGGCAACTCATACGTGCCAGCCGTAAGGCTATGCAGATACGCCAAGATGATGTTGCAGGCCTTATCGGCGTCTCGGAAAACTTCCTCGGTAAAGTTGAGCGTGGCGGTGAAACTGTCCAATGGGGCAAGCTGTTTCAAGTGATGCAGGGGCTTGGTCTGTCGATAACGATCGAGGTCCCGGAGCAATTCGCTGACGAGATCCAAAAGGTGCTTACCGACACGCAAAAGAAGGCTGCTCAATCCACAGCTACAGCCAAAATCAATAAGCCTGAGGCGGGTTGATGGAACGTTCACTCAATGCCTGGATCAACCAGACACTTGTCGGCACGCTGCGCGAGAACAACGGTTTATGGGCCTTTTGCTACAGCGAACAGTGGTTGGCCGACCCGTTAGCCCATCCTTTGTGCCCACTGCTTGCTCTCCAGAGCGAAGAGCATTGCGACGGTGCGACGACTCGTCCAGTGCAGTGGTATTTCGATAATCTGTTGCCGGAGGAGGGGCAGCGGCAACTCATCGCCAAAGCCGCACATGTTGCAATTGAGGATGCCTTCGCCTTGCTGCAGCATTTCGGCGCTGAGTCAGCAGGTTCCCTGACGCTCCTGCCTTCAGGGCAAAAGCCCGGGCCTGGAAGCATGGCGGCACTGCCCGACGCTGAACTGTCGAAACGTATAACGGCGATGCCCAGAATACCCCTGGCTGAGCAGGCAGCCAGAAAGATGTCCCTGGCGGGCGCGCAACACAAGGTGGCTGTCATATATAGAGATGACCAGATATTTGAGCCAACCGGGAGCGAGCCATCGACCCATATACTCAAGCCCGATCACCCCGATGACTCTTGGCCACACAGCGTAATCAACGAGTGGTTCGTGATGAAACTGGCTGAGCGGGTTGGGTTACCTGTACCTAGTGTGCATCGCTTGTATGTGCCGCAACCGGTGTACCTTGTTACGCGTTTTGACCGGTTTGAACAAGAGCACGGATGGGCGCGCCTGCACTGTATCGACGCCTGTCAATTAACAGGGCTTTCCAGAGAGTTCAAATACAGCGCTGGAAGTATGGAGCGCATTGCAGATCTGGCTAATCAGTGTAGACCTGCAGCACTGGCCAGGCTGCGGTTGTTTCAATGGCTGATCTTTAACGTGCTGGTGGGCAATGAGGATGCACACCTGAAAAATCTTAGTTTCTTGCTCTCGGCAAAGACTGTGCATTTGTCGCCGTTCTACGATTTGCTGTGCACAGCGGTGTATGGCACACGCGCTTTTGAGAAGGATCAGTGGCCTGCACGTTCTGAGTTGGCCTGGCCAATTAACGGAGCGCAGCGTCTGTTGGATATTTCAGTGCCGCTCTTAGTCAGTGCCGGCGAATCCATGGGGATCAAACCAACAACTGCGCGTGACAACATTCAAAAGCTGGTAGAGCGCCTGGGCATAGAAGCACCGAAGCTGTTGGATGAAGTCATCCATGAGAATAAACAACTGCTTAGGAACAGACCTGAACTTGGGCCTAACTTAGCAGGCGAGATTCGGCTGCTGCGAAGTATCAATGCAATCGTCATCAACGAGATGACAGCGCAGCTTGCGCGTTAGGCTTCAACTTAAAAGCTGAAGAGTGAACGACGGAGCTTGTGCATCTTGATTAGCATTACTGGGATGTATTTGATCAGAAAGAGACACGAGGCTTAGCCACAAGACTACCATTCAAACAGAATACTCGATTTAACATAATATACATTATGCGAAGTAATGGATATTCGATCAAGCTCTCTTTGGCGTGAAATTCTGTTTCATGGGATTGCTTGAATCCCCTTATTCGGGAATCGGCAGCGCTTGCGAGCTACCGATCAAACATTAAACCATCTTCTGTTCTGCATTTAAGAACATTCTGGTCAACCAAGCATTCCCGTATCTCCGCACACTGAAATGGCTTGCCCTGACAGGGTTTTGCTGCGCGGGCTGGCCAGGAAGACAACCTGGTCGGCGATCTGTTGCGGAGTGACATAGTCATGGATCGACGTAAATGAAAACGCCTCACACTCTGTCTCTTCGAAACTGGCGCCTTTTGCCTCCGCGCGAGCTTCCAGCACCCTGCGCTGGCGATCACCTGAAACGATGCCAGGCAGAACCGCATTGACCCGGATCTTGTCTGGTCCCAGTTCAATCGCCATGGACTTGGTCAAGCCGATCACGCCCCATTTGGCCGCGGCATAAGGGCTGCGCAGCTTGAAGCCCAGGCGCCCGGCCAGCGAAGAAATATTAACGATCGATGGATTCCGGCTCTGTCGCAGGTGCGGCACGGCACGACCGATAGTGACGAACTGGCTGGTCAGACAGATCGCCAGGCATTGCTCAACCTGGCCAACTTCAAGCGCTTCGATTCGTCCTGTAGGCCCAGCAATGCCAGCGTTGTTGACCAGGCAATCAAGCCCGCCAAGGTTCTTAACGGCAGCCTCGATGAATTGCGTCAAGGCACGGCTATCCGCGACATCCACCTTCTGTCTGAAGACATCGTCAGGCAGCGTTGCAAGGGCTGAGCCATCAATATCACAGGTGGCGACCTGTGCGCCCTCCTCGCGAAACGCATCGACAATCGCTCGCCCTATACCGCCAGCTCCCGCCGTGACAATGATGCGGGCATCTCTAAGAGAAAGCTCCATTTAAAGCGCTCCTTTATTATTAGATTGAGGCTGTTCTATCCGCCGAGTATCGACAGCGAAAGCCAGGGAACGAAGCTGATAATCATCAGAACCGCGAGCATAAGCGCGACAAATGGCAGGATTGCCCGTGTCAGATTCGCGATTGAAGTACGTGATATCTGTGAGGCAATAAACAGGTTGAGCCCAACCGGTGGCGTGAACATGCCCATGGCCAGGTTCACCACCATGATGATGCCGAAGTGCACTGGATTAATTCCGAAATTAAGGGCAATCGGCAGAAGAATAGGCGTGAAGATCAGGATCGCAGCAGCTGCTTCGAGGAACATTCCAACAAACAACAGCAGCACATTGACCAGGATAATGAACTGCCATGGACTTTCGATGACGCCGACGACTAGCTCTGAAATGGCCGCTGGAATCTGCAAGGAAAGGATAATTCGTCCATAGAGACCTGCCGTGGCAATGATGCTCAGCACAACTGCCGAAGTAATGGCGGACCTGCGTAAGATATTCGGGATATCGCGCAGCGGTAGCTCACGGTAGATAACGGCCCCGACTATGAATGAATAGACCACGGCGATAACGGCTGCTTCCGTTGGCGTGACTATGCCGCCATAGATGCCACCCAGGATCAGCGCAGGCATCAGCAAGGCCAGAATAGCCTTGCGCCCTGCCCTGAATATTTCACCGACACTTGAAGGCTCGCCACGGGTTGCCGGATGTTGCAGTGCTCGGCAATAAGCAAAGATCATCAGCGACCCAACCACGACAAACCCAGGCAAGAACCCTGCGGTGAACATGGCGCCAACGGATTGGTTTGCGGCAATGGCATAGAGAATCAGCGGAATACTCGGCGGAATAATCACGCCCAAGGCACCTGAAGCGGCCTGATTGGCTGCGGCATATGAAGCGCTGTAGCCTTGGCTGATCATCGCCGGAATCAAGATTGCCCCGACGGCTGCAGTGGTTGCTGCACCAGAGCCTGAAATGGCTGCGAAAAACGCCGATGTGACAATTGCAACCATGGCCAGGCCACCATTCATGCTGCCAACCAGCGTGCGCGAGAACTCAACCAGCCGGTGCGAGATGCCACCACGCTGCATCAAGTCGCCGGCGAGAATAAAAAATGGGATAGCCAGCAACGGAAATGAATTGACTGAACGGATCATCTCTTGCGGGACGATCAGCATCGGCATGATATCGCCCATCCAGATTGCGATAATCGCCGCCAGCCCAAGCGCGAAAGTCACGGGCACACCGATGGCCAGCAATAATAGTAGTGATCCAAATAGAAGCGCGGCCATGACCTAATCCTTTTTCGCGGTAAAGGTGTCAGCGATGATCGCGAAGGCGTTGATAAATATCATCGCCGCACCCGCTGGAACCGCGGCGTAGAGCCAGCCCATCGACACTCTGAGGCTAGGCGAGGTCTGCCCCACTACCCGTTCCGTGATATGAAGTCCCTCTGTCAGCAATACCCACGCAAAGACGCAGGACACCAGCGCAACCACCAGACGCAGTTCCCGGGCAAAACGACCATTCGCAAACCCCGACAGCAACTCGACAGCAATCAGCGAACCATGTCGATAGGCATATGCCGCACCCAGCATCGTCATCCAGACCATCGAGAAACGTGCCACTTCCTCGGAGAATGTGAGCGAGTGCCCCATCACGTATCGAGCGAAGACCTGCCAACTGATCAGTACAGTCATTACCAGCAGCAGCGCCGCCAGAAACCAACCGCACAACCAATTGATGCGATCCACTCCCCGCACTAGCTTGCGCATGACGACTTGCATGAGAATCTCCTGAAATATTCAAAGTGGCGGGCCAGGTAGACCCGCTTAAAAGAGCGTGCAATCAAGGCTTGAAGTTGATTGCGGCATCCACCAATTCGGGGCCGACTTTCTCTTTCCACTTGCTGATCACAGGTTGTACGCGCTCGCGAAACGCGTCGAGATCTGGGCGTGTGACAACCATCCCCAGCTCTCCAAGCTTGACGATAAGTTCCTTCTCCATGCGTTGGGATGCTTCGCGTTGCACCGTCAAAGCCGTTTTTGCAGCCTGGAGAACGATCGCCTGGTCCGACTCGGACAGGGAGTTGAACAGCTTCGCCCCCATCATGAAGGGTGCTGGCGAGTACACATGCTGAGTCAGGTTCAGGTATTTCTGCACCTCGTAGAACTTGACGTCATAGATGGTCGCGATCGGATTTTCCTGGCTATCGATCACGCCTTGCTGCAGCGCGGTAAAGACTTCGGTCCAGGCCATTGGGGAAGCATCAGCGCCCAGCGCTGTCCAGGTATCAACCTGTACCCGGCTTTCCTGGGTACGGTGGCGGATGCCTTTGAGGTCATCAGGGGTGTGCAGGGGCCGCACATTGTTGGTGTTATGCCGGTATCCGTTTTCCATCCAGCAAAGAATCTTCACACCCACTTGATCCTCCAGCTTTTTCGCCAGTTGATCACCGTATTTGCTGTCAAGAAAGCCGTAGGCCTGTTCAGGGGTACGGAAGATATAGGGCAGATCGAACAGCATGAATTCATCGACAAAACCGCCCATGGGGCCAGTCGAGCTGATGCCCATATCGATCAGGCCAAAGCCAATGCCCTCCACGACCTCACGCTCGCCACCAAGTGCGTTGTCATAGTGCGGGCGGATTGTCAGGCGTCCGTTAGACAGCCTTGAAAGCTCTTCACCGAATTTCAGTACACCCACGGCGTGATGCGATTCCTTGCCCAGCGGCAGGCTCACATCAAACACCCGGGTTTCTTCAGCTGTGGCAGTGCTGGCCATGAAGCAGGTGGCAGCCGTGGCTGCGATGGCAAAAATAAAGTTTTTCATTTTCTTATTCTTCCTCTGAAAACCCATTTCTCGACTGCTGATTGGCAATCAATGGTTAAGCGATCGTCACAAACCGTGATCACAGTTACTATATGTACGCGACTTTGAAGCGTCAACACGTTTGGCAGAGCTCATACTGATTGACTAATATTCGATTCGTGCTGCATTCTAAAAAAATTCGACAAAAGCGAGATCACACTTTGGATCAGTCAACTCCACCTCTGGCGAAAGATGGCCCGCATGACAGTTGGGCACGACTGGGACCGCTGGCCCTTCAGGAAGGCGCAACAGCGCAATCACTGGTCTACGCAACGCTTCGTCACGCACTGATCAGCGGATACTTCCATCCTGGCGAGGAGATCAGCCTGCGCAAGGCAGCGGCAGTCCTGGAGACCAGCGTCACACCGGTGCGCGAGGCATTGCGACGGCTTGAGGGAGATGGCGGCCTGGAGACCTTTGGCGGTAATCGAGTTCTGCGGGTCCCTATCCTGACAGACGCAGAATTGACTGAGATTCGCGATATTCGCGTCAACCTCGAAGGTTTTGCTGCAGCTCAGGCGATCAATCGGATCGGGTCAGCCCAGATGCGTGTTATCAATAACGCCTTCAACCTGATGACACGCGCCACTGAAACCCGCGATGTCGATATGTACCTTGAAAACAACTGGCGTTTTCATTCGCTGATCTATCGCGCTGCCGATCGGCCAATACTGATGAACCAAATCGAAAGCTTGTGGCTGCGGGTTGGGCCGCTCATTCGCATTGCCCTGACTGAACCACTGCATTTTGAGCACTCGATGGCCAGCCACAGTGCCGCACTGCAAGCCCTGCGAGTTGGTGATGCAGACGCCCTGCAGCTGGCCATTGCCAGTGACATTTCTGGTGCGGCAAGTGATCTGTGCCAAGCGCTGCGCAAATGGGAGGCCAAGTGAGCCAAGAGCAGACAACTCGGCGCATCGCCATTATCGGAGGCGGGCTTATTGGTCGCGCTTGGGCTTTGGTTTTTGCCCGCGCAGGGTGCGACGTCAGGCTGTGGGACCCGGATCAGGATGTTCGTGTACGGGTAATGGACGAGCTCTCGGAAACATGTCGCCGCAGTGGCGACGATCCTGCTGCCCTCGCCCATGTAACTGTCTTGAGCAGCATGGCCGAGGCCGTAGACAAGGTGGAATGGGTGCAGGAAAACGGCCCTGAAAACCTTGAGATAAAGCGTGAAATTTACGCCGAGCTTGATCGTCTCACTGCACCGCAGGCTATTCTCGCCTCCTCAAGTTCAGCCTTGGTTGCTTCAAGCTTCGCCAAAGGCTTAGCTGGCCGTGCGCGCATCCTCGTGGCGCACCCGGTAAATCCTCCCCATGTCATTCCAGTCGTCGAGTTATGCCCTGGCCCCGACACGGCACCAGAAGTAATAGACCGTGCTGAAGCACTGATGCATGCCGTGGCCCAGGTGCCAGTCCGGCTAAGCCGAGAGATCGACGGTTTCGTCCTTAACCGGCTGCAAGCCGTCGTCCTTGCCGAAGCATTGAGCCTGATCGAGCAAGGCGTGGTTACCCCACAGGGGCTGGATGACACTATTCGTCATGGCCTGGGCCGGCGCTGGGTATTTCTGGGCCCGATGGCAACCATCAACCTGAACGCACCTGGCGGAGTGAAAGATTATCTCAAGCGCTACGGCCCAACCATGGCGCGCCTAAGCGACAACGCAGCCCGTGGAGAAGCCTTTAGCGAACGAGCTGCACAAATAGTTGCAGCCCAGATGCCTGCGCCATCCGAGGTCCCGGAGCTAAGTCTGCGGCGAGATGCGCTGCTGGCTCAACTGAGCCGATTTCTTCATTCCAACAACTAACATCAGGAGAACAAGTCATCATGTCCAGCAAACGCAAAGTTATCATTACCTGTGCCGTCACCGGTGCAATCCATACGCCATCGATGTCTGAGTACTTGCCCGTTACTGCCAATGAAATTGCAGAAGCGGCAATTGGCGCTGCTGAGGCGGGGGCTGCCATTGTTCATCTGCATGCGCGCAATCCAGAAGATGGTCGGCCCGACCAGACTGCCGAGGCCTTCCAGCCATTCCTGGAAGTGATCAAGCAGCGTTCGGATTGCGTGGTCAACATCACCACCGGTGGTGCCCCGACCATGAGTATCCAGGAACGGGTTCGCCCCGCCGCCAAATGGCAGCCCGAGGTTGCCTCTCTGAATATGGGTTCGATGAACTTTGGCCTGTTTCCAATGCTTAAACGCTTCGAAGGACAACTGAAGCACGAATGGGAACGCAACTACATTGGCGACAAAGGCATTCTGTTCCACAACACCTTCGAGGATATTGAATACCTGCTCACAACCCTGGGCGCCAACGGCACGCGATTCGAGTTTGAGTGCTATGACACTGCCCACCTCTATAACCTCAAGCACTTCGTCGATGCTGGCCTGGTTAGCGGTCCGCTTTTTATCCAGACAGCCTTTGGCTTGATGGGAGGCATAGGCGCGCATCCAGATGATGTGATGCATATGAAGCGTACGGCCGACCGCCTGTTTGGCGACACCTATGAGTGGTCGGTTCTAGGGGCGGGTCGCAATCAATTGCCAATCGCAGCAATGTCGGTTGCCATGGGCGGCCACGTACGTGTCGGACTTGAGGATTCGCTATGGGCTGGGCCTGGTCGTCTGGCAACTAGCAGTGCGGAACAGGTACTGGCTGCAAGGCAGGTTATCGAAGGCTTGGGGCTGACAGTAGCCTCCCCCGATGAAGCACGCGAAATGCTGCAACTCAAGGGGCCTGGCAAGGTAGCCTTTTAAGCCCTCTCGGAAACAGCCCCAGCACAATCATCCGCCAGGCCCTGTCAGCACCTGGCGGATGATTAGGGCATTAATGATAGGTAATGGTAAAAATCAGGGCTGTATTGGCAGTGCCAGTGGTCACCTTAGAGGCTGTTTGGTAATACCGGGCCGCGAACGGAATCGAATAATCGGCCACGCGACCACTGTCGTACTCGGCCAGTTTCGTTTTGTTCGCCAGGGCGAAAGGACTGCTGTTGCCATCAAGCAGTTGTATGCCAATTCCTGTTGCCGATGATGAGCTGTCAAGCGCTACGACCGACTGGCCGCTTTCTGGAAGAATCGCTGTGAGTGGATCGAGCTGATAGAAAATGCCGTCGGCACCTGGCGGGCAACTTGTCAGCTCGATATTGAAGGCTTTTGCCGGCGTCGTAGAGCCTGGGCCGGAAAAACTGCTAACCAGTTGCGCACCGAGTTCCACCGCCACATCCGAGGTTTTGCATGTCTGTACACTGATTGTCACACTGGCAACCCGTACAGTCATGATGACCAGGCCGTCCAGGGAGAACGTTGCAACGGCGCTGCTATTGATCCTGGTGGTTTGCAGTGGGCCAAGGGCAATGAGCTCGGCGCCAATCCGGCCGTCAATCCAGCTCCAGTTGCCTGTTTTCGACTCTGCGGCCCCTCCTCCCCAATAACGCCGACCATAGGCAGCGGAGTCATCGAAGAATCGTATCCCAACTGAAGGATTGTCTGTCGCGTAAGTGTAAGGCTCGCTGGAGAGCAGCGTACCCGCAACTGTCCGGCTGGCGGTGCCTGGGCTGGTGCAATTGGCATAGTTGGCCGAAAGCGATTTAGGCCGTTCTGAATAGGCGCCAATTGGAGTGCCGATAGCCGTATTCGTTGAAGCAATAACCCCAGAGTTAGGCACCAGGTACTTGTTTTCGACCGAAAAGCCGTTGATAAACTTGCACTGGGCTTGGGCTGTGCCCAGAACAAAGGGCAGGAACAAAGCGACAATTAGGACGGCCAGGTACTTTAGGTGAATGTGCTTGAGTGCATACGGGGCATGGCAATCCCCTTGACCGGCCATATGTCGCGATGTCATTGCATCACCCTTTTGGCCTGATTGTCCTATGTTTTTTTCCAGCCTTGCGCAAGGTTTCAGCCTGCCGCCCGAACAACAACCTAAGCGTCAAGCGCTTATCATCCCCAGTAGCCTGTCCAGGCATTTGCACACTCTATTGCATCAAGTTACTGAATCAGTCTATCCCAGTGTAGTCGCAGCCATCCATCCTTGGTTGACTCTGGCCTGCATGGCTAACTGTTACTCAGTTGTAACTGATGGTCACAACAGCTTGGGATTGCACGCTGCCAGACCTCACTGGTGCGCCTGTCTGTATGTACTCGGCGGTAAACGGCAAGCTGATGACGCTCGTATCCGCTTGCGGGTTGAGCAAAGGAAACACGCTACCTCCTTGATCGAAAACCTCGTTTGGCGCCAGGTACACAGGGCTGTCCTGATGCAACAGGCGCACCCCGACATTACTGGCAGTCGATCCGGAGACTAACTTCAGTGTATCGCTGGTGTTGCTAAGATCAGCCATGTCGCTGACATTGAAACGCGCGTCGACATAGGAACCACATTCAAAATCCAAGGTAAAAGGTGTAGAGCCTGCGGTGCTGCCAACACCGCCCTTGAAGTCTGAACGCGCAACTTCTGGCAATTGCACCTGGACGTCGGGAGTCGCCAAGCTGCAGGTTTGAGTAATCACCTCGGCGTTAACCGTGAGATTCAATATGCTGCCGGATGCGTTGCGATTTGCCCATTCGGAGCCATTGCAACTCAGATACATCTGGATATTCAGACTTCCTGATGACAGGGCATTGGAAGTCTTGACCATACGGAAATGCAAAGGAATCGTCTGGTCCCCCGTTTGTATGGGAACCCCGGTGTCATGTCGGTTGGTTGAGTCCAAAGGCAACGGCTGCCCACTGCCGTCGAGGAACTGGTAACCAATACCACTTGGCATCCCTGCATAGGTATAGACACCAGGGATGGTGGTTTCCATTGGTGTTGCGCCTCCAACCGGGTTTACAGTCCACCCAGAGTTTCCTGCACAATAGGCTTGGTTCGCGGACCAGGCACTGGTGCAATTGATAGTCACCACAGTCATGGCATCCGAACCGGGAACAACAGACCCTATCGGTAGATTCTCTGCGGCTGCGCTATCAAGAACACCATTCCAGGGCAACTGAGCCGAGCTACAATTGTTTGTGGTACCTGCCATAGCCGGTTTAACTGGTATCAGGATAAGAGACACCACCAAGCATATGGTCAGAAATAATAGGTTACGGCTCATCGCTTACCTCGGTTTTCAACCGTGAGTACTTTAAGAGAGATAGTCAGGCGCTTGGTCGATGCATTTTTCAACCATGGGCACAACTTGCTTCCACTTGCACATAGGGATTGTCGCCCTGCTCATCGGCTGGGACTTGATAGTTCAACTGGCAGGATTCCTGTGAGGACTGGCCCCACACCACTTTCAAACCCTGATGCTCGCCACGCAGGAAGATCAAACCACCCTGCCCGACCATGGCGACAGACTTGTTGTCGGCATCAACCACGCTCGCACCAAATGGCACCTCGGGGTTCTGTACCCGTAGCAGCAGCGGCTTGCCGCTAATGGTTGCATAGTCGAGCCGCACCACGGCACCACGGCGTGGCACTACATTCTGCGAAGTGGTTTGCAACTCGACATCCACTGGCAAGCCGCGCGGGCTGATGCCAACCGGGTTATGACGGTAAGGCGTCAGGCCTGCCTTTAGCGCTTCGCCATTACCATCAAGACGGTTACCCTGGCCGCTGGTTATTTCTGCGCCTGGGGCACCTTCGGCAACCAGCAATGCCATGGTTTCACCACGTTCCGGACTGAACACTACGCCGCCAGAATGGACGACCACGGTACCGGTGGCCGAACCTGAATATTGCTTGTAGTCATCACCATGGCTGTAGCTGGCACCGAGCTGGGTTGCAGAGGTGCGATAGTTGAGGTTGCCACCGTAGGTGTTGTCACTCTCGTTGTTGGTTTCCGAGCGGCTGGCGTACACGCCGTAGTTCATCTCGCCGTACTCACCAGCCGAGCCGGAAAGATTGCTACGTATCGAGTTGTTATTGTCATCGTCCAGTGTTGCCGTGGTGGTCAACATCGGCCGACGCGCCCCTGAGCCCAGCGGAATACTGGCGCTGAGCATGTAGGTGTCATTGTTCTCGCCGTCCTGCATCTCGCGGCTGGCGGTCAGGTTCATATAGCCCCAGCTGAAGCCTTTGCCATAGCCGAGCTGGAAGGTGGTGCTGTTGGACTGATCGCCCCAATAGTTGCGGGTCAGGCCGGTGAAATTGAAGTCGCCGTAATCACCCAGCGGTTGGCTGATATTGACCTGGAAGCGGTTGCGTTCACGCAATGACGCCGAGTCAGCGTTCTCGCGCAGGCGGGCGAAGTCGCCGAAGCTGAGGAACTCCTCGCTTGAGAACCGATAAGCCGCCAGGGAAAAATTCGTACGGGTAGCGTCCAGCAGCTTGCTGTAACTGATCCGGTAGCTTTGACCATTGAGGTCGCCGCCTATGGCATCTTCGCCCGAGCCAATGGTGGGCAAACCTTTGGCTCGGGTGAAAGTTGCATCGAATGCCACCGCACCAATGGGGGTAGCGAAAGCCGCACCGGCCAGGGCCGAGCTGTAGTCTTCAGCAAGGATACCGCCGCCGTATGCGGTCAGCTTGTTGCTTATACCGCGACGATAAGTGGCCTGGGTGAACCAGGGCTCATCTTCAAGGTTGTCATCGCGATAATTGCCCGAAGCGATGTTAAAGCGCGAAGAACCCGGACGCAGCATTTGCACCACTGCAGCAAAGGGGACGATAAAGCTTTTTTCACGCCCGTCTGCCTCGGTGACGGTAACCTCAAGGTCACCGGCATAACCGGTGGCGTAGAGATCGTCGATTACGAAAGCACCAGGTGCCACGCTGGTCTCATAAACCACATTGCCATTCTGGCTGATGGTGACCTTGGCGTTGGTCTCGGCAGTACCGCGGACAATAGGCGCGAAACCACGCTCGCTCTCCGGCAGCATGCTGTCGTCGCTGGCCAGTTGGATACCGGTGAACGGGATGCTGTCGAAGTCACTGCCCGGAGTGAAGTATTCACCGAGGGTGAGTTGCGACTGCAACATGTCGATATCGGTTTGCGCATAGCTGTTTTGCGAGCTGTACTCGCTCGGGCCATCGTCGCTGTCGCGATAATTGCCGTTATGGCGCAGGCGCCAGCCACTTACATTCAATCCAGCATTGATGTTTACGCTGTAGTCGGTGGTGGTATCCGCGCCATCGCGCTCGTTGCGAAATACGTTGCCGTGATAGCCGAGGATGGCGGCGGTGATGCCTTCATCCCACTCGGTCGGGTCGACATAGCCGCGTTTGACGCGCCCGGCATAAGCCTGGGGGATGCTCAAGGTTCCGCTGAGTTCGGCCACGTCCATACTGAAGCTGGCGCCCGGTATGAGTGCCTGTACCTCAACGCAATCGCTGGCCAGAACTCGCGCAACCTGCTCCTGGTCGGGCAACTGTTCAAGCCTGGCGCCCCAACGTTTGGCGTCTGCGGTAGAGAAACAGAAGTGTTGATTACCTTCAACGTCAGTTACTCGTACGTCCTGACGTATACGTTCCTTGCCGTTGAGGGTGATATCCAAGGTGTAGGTGCCAGGCACGACAATGCCCGCCTTGGCAAAACGCGAAAGGTCGATATCCTGCCCCATTCCACGCAAGAAACCGCTATCGAAAACAGGACTGGTGGCGACCTCGACAGGGTCGACAGCAGCCAGGGTATTTGCGGCTGAAGACA
This sequence comes from Pseudomonas sp. S9, assembly GCF_000222125.1. Classification (NCBI taxonomy): domain Bacteria; kingdom Pseudomonadati; phylum Pseudomonadota; class Gammaproteobacteria; order Pseudomonadales; family Pseudomonadaceae; genus Pseudomonas; species Pseudomonas sp. S9. Next base: position 792,607 of record NZ_AFFX01000001.1, read on the forward strand.
TGCCGATAATTGTGCATATTAACCGTGCCAAAGGAGTGAGCCGTAGCTTTCCATAAGCAACAGTCTGCCCACCCGTTGCATGACTGCAGCGGAAAATCTTCATTTTGATGACCTAGAATCTTCCAGAAAGACTTTTATGCGAGGCGAACAAACCCACCTACTGGAAACCAGGCAAGTTCAATTAGTGACGCCAGCGATAGCTAGGTAAAGCACCACTCCTGGCTAGCGTTTCAGTTCATAGCTCTGCTCTCGGCTAGCACCGAAATCATCAAGCCAGTTCACCTGGACTTGCCCGCTCGAAACTGGGCCATTGACCCCTTTCAAAGGAAAATCTTGTGTCGCACGCGGTGCAACCATGCCACCGCTGTCGAGGCTGGATTTCTTTCCGCCCGCCTTCAGTTCTATATGGGCAAAAATTATTTCTTGCCGCCCGCCTTCAGTTCTATATGGGCAAAACTGACATGAAAGGCGGAGTCATTGCGTGCTTGCAATGCATAACCGGTACTGGCGCGAACCAGTGTCCAACTCAGTTTTTCAACTGCATCTTGCAACTTGCCCTGAAGCCCTTCGGGACGGTAGAACAGCTTGAGTCGTGTACGAAATGCCAACTGCATGACGTTGCGATCACCTGTACCCTCGGCCCTGGGCGGTACCTCCAGCACATTGAGCCAGAACACCGACTCTTGATCCTTTGGCAGTTGACCACCTACATGTACCACACGCAGCGTCTGCCCTTTGTTGGCTTCAACCCGTACCAAGGGTGGCAACACGACAAAAGGTAACTGCTCGGCACCTGGCTGCACCGAAGGATCGCCTGCATCAAGCCATGCCTGCACCAATGCGGGTTTATTGGCTGTGTTAGTCAAGCGAACGTTGATCTCACGTTCACCTGCCGGATAGATAAAGCGCGTCCCTGCGATCTGAACCCCTGCCTGCACCATCAGCGGAGCAACCAGTAGCCCCGCAAGCAAACAGGATGTCATTTTTCTCAGAGCGCTACGCATACCAACCTCCTCCTGAATACCCCGGCCGCAGATCACTTCCACGGCCGGGCAACGAGTTACTGATAATCGAGGCTATAGACCAGTTGAGTCTCTACCTGACCAGCTGTCGCGGCATCGGTGGCGACGTACTGCACACCGTACTCAAGGTTCGCGGTACCAGTACCACCATCGTCGGTAAAACCTACGAAGTTGTTGTTATCGTTGGTACGCAGATCGATACCGGTGCCAGAAGCATCAGTCACCTGTACCTGTACATTCTCAGCAGGAGTTGCAGCTGCGGTGTTGATCAAATAGCCTGTGGCCTGGTCGACGTTCAGGGCCTCGAAGTAGGCACGTACGCTGCCAGTCGCTGGGCAGCCAGTCAGTGACATGCTCACTGAAGTCGCGCCAGCGGTATCGCCTGGATTGGCCAGGGTAGTTTTGGATACGGATGGCAGAACGACAGTGGCGTCGCCAGTAGCACCGTTAACAGCGATATCACAAGAAGAGTCAACCACTTGGCCAGTAATGGTGATAGTGCCATCAGCAGCATAGGCGCCCGAGGCGCTCAGCAAACCGACACTGGCAAGACCCAGAAATGCAGCGGAAAGCGTTTTCATGTAAAACTCCAATAGAATCTGTTCAATAAACTCCGGAACCATCCTCGGTTTGGAGTGGCGCAAATGTTACTTTGCCACTACTCAGCTGGATGTAGTGTGCTTCTTCGGGGCCTGTAGGAAAATTCCGAGATACTGAGAAATGCAAGGCTGCATCTCATTCTCAGATGAAATATTTATGCGCTTATCCTATATGCTGGGGTGTTTGATAATTCTTTCAGCCAAGATCAATGCATGGCCCAGTGCAATAGCGCTGATGCAAAAAAACCGCTAGCGACTGCTCGCTAACGGTTTTGAAAGTTATTGCTGATCGGCCAAGGGATGGACTCAGCTTGGCCTCTCGGTAACGAGGGATTTGATAAAGCCGACCATCATCAGCAGCATAATGGCCATGAACGGCAGGCCCATCGCGACAGCCCCAGCCTGTATCCCCTTGAGTGCAGTGTCGCCACCAATCACGAATAAAGTGACTGTGACCAACGCCACCATAAACAGCCACAGGATTCGCTGACCCGCATGGGTATCAGGCTCACCACCAGCGGCCAGGTTATCAACCACCAGGGCGCCGGAATCCATCGATGTGACCATGAATATAACCAGCAGCACGACCACCAGCATGGAGGTAATAGTCGACATCGGCAGCACTTCCAGGAACTGGAACAATGCCATATTTATATCGGCCAGCCCTGCTGCGAGTGCGCCCTCTCCTGCTGCGACCTGATTGATGGCACCAAGGCCAAAAGCGGCAAACCAGAAAACAGTCGCTATGGTTGGAAATACCATTGCCACGCAGACCAATTGCCGCAGCGTACGACCGCGAGAAACCCTTGCCACAAACACACCGACAATTGGTCCCCAGGTGCACCACCACGCCCAATAGAAAACCGTCCAGCCTTGAAACCAATCCGGGTCTGGACGATTGATCCAGTTGGCCAGCGGGCCAAAGTACTCGACATAATCCACTGCTGTGGTCAGCACTGATGAAAGAAAGGTTCCCACGCCAACGGCAATAGCCACCAATACGAACAGCGCCAACGCCAGCAGCATATTGACGTTGCTCAACAGTTTCACCCCGGCATGCATGCCGCGCCATAATGAAAGAGCTGCAAGGCCGGTTACCGTGAAAATAAACAACAACTGAAAGCTGAAGGAGTTGGCAATACCCAGCACATGGGTGATGCCGGCGGTTGCCTGCATGGCACCCAGGCCCAGCGAAGTAGCCAGGCCAAACACGGTCAGCACGACTGTGAATACATCGACGATTTGCCCAGGCAAGCCTTTGTAGGCATCGCCTATTAGCGGCTTCAAACTTTAGCTAAGTGAGAAAGGCATGCCTTTGTTAAACGCGAAATAGCCAATTACCAGGGCACTTGTCAGGTAAATCGCCCAGGGGTGCAGCCCCCAATGAAAGATGGTTGCCCCCATTGCCGCATGAGCCGCCTCTGGTGTGTTCTTAACCACGTTGAGTGGTGTTTTCCACCATTCGGTGTATTGCGCAACCGGCTCGGCAACGCCCCAGTAGAGCAAGCCGACACCCATGCCGGCGGCAAACATCATGGAGAACCATGACAGCGTGCTGAACTCAGGCTTTGCATTCTCACCGCCCAGGCGGATTCTACCGTAAGGCGACAGGGCAATACCGGCACAAAACAACACGGCCAGATTGCCCATGATCATGATGAACCAATCACAATTCTTGAGAATCCAGCCCTTGATCGCCTCAAGGGCCTGGCCAAAGGCAACAGGCTCATACAACGCGGCCAATACCAGTGCCAGCACGATAAAAAATGATGCAGGGAAGATCACGCGATGGAAGTTCAACCCCATGATGCGCATATTGAATGCGGGCGCATGAGCACCCTCTGCAGCTATCTCTTTCATTACAAGGCCTCGCTATTATTTTTGTATTCAAAGCAATTCCGGGGCGTGTTTCGTCAATGCGAAATCACCACAAGGCAAGGTTCCGGACTTGTGCTGGAGAGCGATATTCAGTCAGGTCCAACCGCTGTACAAACCATTTTATTGAGTTGATTTATGACTTTTTATCACTGATATTTTTTCCATGGCCGCCGGTTTTCCATCCTGTTGAGCAGTTGGAAAACCGGCGGCTCTTGGCCTTGATCAAACAAGCCCATGACGTTGCTTCCAGTCACCTGGGTGCACTACATAGCCGAACAATGCATGGCCGCCATAGACCAGCTCGGTGCCCTCGGGAATCCACAACAACTGCCCGGGTGTTACGCGATAGAGCTGGTCATTGGCCTGCAACTCAAAGCAACCTTCTATGACAAAAACCACTTCGTCATAGAGTAGCGTCCAGGCCACTTGCGCACCTTCCCACCGGGCAAATCCAATGCCTATATTGGGCGAGACTTCGTTGCTGACAGCCCGGGCCACAAAGGCCTGTCCATCGCCCTGACCGGCGCTGCGCAAGGTGAAGTCGAGATCCTTGTGGTCAACCAGCAACACCGGGCCTGTGCCTGAAACCTTTACGCTGGAAGTTGGGCTGTTCATATTTCACTCCGGCTGTTGAATGCAGCTAAACGAATGCGTGAACGCACTCCCAACCCCAGAAAAGGTTCTGGCGGATTGAGTGATGGCATGCCGGTAACCGCTTGAATATCACGCAACTGGCTTGAGTCTGCGCCTATGGCTAGATCGGCCAGCAAAGTGCCGGAAATCGTGCCCCATGCCGCGCCGACACCGTTGTCGCAAGCGGAGGCAAAAACACCGTCCTGCAATTCACCAAAGAAGTTGGTGAAGTTGCGAGAAATGGCGTACACCCCGCCCCAGGTATGGGTAAACGGCACTGCGGCCAGTTGCGGGAAGCGCGCCACAAATGCCTTGCGATGATCTCGCGCAATTTGCTGGCGCATTGCATCACTGGTGCTACGGCCGTACTTGGGAACGTGCTTGTAGGTGTTGCGGATAATCAAGCGGCGATCCTGAGTCATGCGAACAGTGGTCCCGGCATGATCAGCCGGAGTCAGGCCCCAATCCAGCTGACCGCCATACTCGGCGAGCTCAGCATCAGTGAGTTGCCGCGTCCAGCTGGCAAACGTCATCACTGGTAGCAGGCGATTACGCAGGTAACCGAATTCCTGAGTAAATATGCTGGTGCCCAACAGCAGCTTTGGCGTAGTGATACGGCCTTGTGAGCCATGCAGAACCCAGCCGCCATTGGCATCCGACTCAAGCCGCTGGATGGGCGATTCTTCAAGCAACTCGACATTGGCCGGCAAGCTACGAGCCAAGCCATTGACCAGAGCGGCGGGCTGCATCAGGTAGCAGCCCGGGGTGAAAATGGCCTGGCTGTAATGTTGACTGCCGATGACCTTGGCTAATGCCCCGCGATCAACCCACTCAAAAGGCTCGCCGAGGTCTTTCATCAGTTTTGCAAAGTGCTCAAGGTAGGCTTGCCCGCGAGGACCTACCGCCCCCTGGTATTTACCGGCGTGCGACCATTGGCAATCAATGCCATGCTGGTCGACCAGGCCTTGCAATTGACTGATTGCTGAACGGTTAAGCCCTAGCAGGCGTTGCTTATGGGCAGGGTCTGGATGCTCAAGGGCAAACTTGTGCGGCAGGTCAATCACAAACCCCGAGTTACGCCCCGAAGCGCCGTACCCAACGCGCTGGGCATCAATCAAAAGGATGCGCGCCTCAGGCAGTTGCTCGGCCAGGCGCCTGGCGGCTGCCAGGCCGGCAAAGCCTGCGCCGATGACAGCGTAGTCTGCACGCTGCTGGCCCTGCAGGCGCTTGGCGGCTGGCAGATCATGCAATGCGCTGTACCAGCCGCAACTTGAGTCGTCCAAGGGTAAATTTGCGTTCTTATTCGTCATGATGCGTCTCTCAGGCCACGGCTTGTTGCGCGGTTTCGCACGATTGCAGCCAACTATTGCGTTGCAACTGGGCCTGGCGTCCAAGCAGCACGAACCCATGCAGTTTCCCGGCAGCGCAATAGAACCCGGCGCTCATGCCATCTTCGGTCGATGTGCAGCGCCACTCTCCCTGGATACCTGTTGCAGGTGGTAGCAGGCACAGGGGCGCCGCTGGTGTTTTCACCATGACCGGCATCAGTGGGTAGTCAGTCGCGCTCAATTGTCCGAGCAAGGTTTTGCTCAGTGCCTGGATTCCCTGGTTGATTGGTGCCAGATAGGGCAATAACTGCCCGTCGATTTCAATGCAGTCACCCAGGGCATAAATGCCCGGCACCGAGGTCCGCAAGTGCGCGTCGACCTTGATCCCGCGGTCGGTTGCAATCCCGGCGCTCTGCGCAAGCTGCAGGTTGGGTCGTAGCCCGACCGCAGACAGCACTAGGTCGGCCTCCAGCTCTTGACCATCACTTAGCTGCAACCTATAGCCCTGTTCCAGCCGGTCAATCTGCGTCAGCGAGTTTTGCAGGTACCAATTGACGCCCTGCTCGCTCAGCGCCTCTTGTAGATGCTGTCCGGCCTGCGCCGGTAGCAGGCGCTCCATAGGCCACTGCCCCAGGCCTATGACGCTGACCTGATAACCCTTGCCGACCAGATCATTGGCAAACTCACAACCAATAAGACCATCCCCCAGGATCGCCACATGCCTGGCACCGGCCAGGCGCTGGCGAAAGGCTTGGTAGTCCTGCAGGTTATTGACACTGAGCATGGCCTCGCTATCGCCTGCAATCGGCAGGCGAATGGGTGCGGCGCCACTGGCCAGCACCAACTGGCCATATTCCATCTCACCCAAACTGGTATGCAACACAGCCTTGGCACTGTCGATGTGCTCGACCTTGCAGTGTGGGTAGATGCGGATGTTCAGACGCTTTTCCAGAGCCAGTGGCGACTCGCTGGCAAGGCCTTCGACGCTCTTGCCCTGGGCAAGAGCAATGGACAGTCCAGGCTTGGAATACAAATGCCCGGAGTCCTGGGTAAGCAAACGAATTTCAACCTTGGCATCTGCCCGGCGTAACGCCTGGGCTAAACCATAACCAGCATAGCCACTGCCGATGATCACGATCGGCTGGCGTGGTTGCACGCTTGCTGGCGCTTCAACAATTGGCTTGGGCGCAACTGCGGGAGTTGCTACCGCAATGACGGGTTCGTCGATTTCAAGCATTTCGAAATCACTTTTACCAACGCCGCACTCCGGGCAGACCCAGTCTTCAGGTACATCTTCCCAGCGCGTCCCGGCAGCGATTCCATCTTTGGGCCAGCCTTCGGCTTCGTCGTAGATCAGGCCACAAACCACACATAACCACTTTTTCATGATCGTCTCCGCTACTCGCCGGTAACACGGATGGCAACGTTTTTTGTCCGAACGTAGCTGTAGAGCGCTTCCTGCCCTTTCTCGCGGCCGAAACCAGACAAGCCGACGCCGCCAAATGGCGTTTCGATACCACCGGCATACCATTCATTGACGAACACCTGGCCTGCTTTCAAGCGGCGTGTGCAACGCATGGCGCGGCTGATATCCTGGGTAAAGACACCGGCAACCAACCCGAACTCGGTGCCGTTGGCTATGGCCAGGGCATCTTCTTCGCTATCAAAGGGAATAACCGCCAGCACCGGGCCGAATACTTCATCCTGGGCAATGCTCATTTGCGGGCAGACATCGCGTATCACCGTTGGCCGCATAAAGTGCCCGGCACGATCATTAAAGGACTCGCCACCAGTGGCAATCACTGCGCCTTCTTCAACTGCGGTGCGGCACAGCTGTTCGATGCCTGCAAGCTGTCCGGCGCTGATTACTGGCGTCAGGTCGGGATTGTGTTCGCCAATATCGACACTCAGGCCTTCGGCCATATTCACAACCAGATCAACGATTTCATCGTAGATCTCGCGCTGCACGAGCAGTCGCGACAGGGCTGAACAGACCTGGCCGGCATTGAAGAAAATACCGCTTTTGACACTGCTCAATACCTGTTGGCGATCCGCATCGGCAAACACCAGCGCCGCCGATTTACCGCCCAACTCCATCACGCTCGGAGTAGCGTTTTCAGCCGCAGCGTGCAGAATCGATTGCCCTGTTGGAACTGATCCGGTGAATACAATCTGATCCACCTGTTTGCTGCTGACCAGGTATGAACCCACTTCCCGGCCGCGTCCGCAGATCAGGTTGACCGCTCCCTTGGGCAGCCCGACTTTGGCAATTGCACGGATCAACACGCACATGCCAAGCGGTGACAGCTCTGGCGATTTGATCACCACCGCATTTCCGGCCGCCAAAGCCGGAGCCAGTGAGCGCGCACAAATGGATACCGGGAAGTTCCAGGGTACGATCTGCGCCGACACGCCCATCGGATCGTACTGGGTGAAATCCATATAGCCATTGCCCAGTGGGATCGAGGTGCCCTCGATCTTGTCGGCCATGCCAGCGTAGTATTCGAAGTAACGCGCAGCTTCGGTGAACTCGTCACGGGCATCATTGAGGCTTTTGCCGTTTTCCTTGCAGAGCACCCAGGCGCCCTCCTCGGCAACCGCCCGGATCTCAGCGGCAATCTGCAACAGCCAGGTTACCCGCTGAGCTGGTCGTACGCGGTTTAGTTCGTTGCTGTCAGCGCAGCGGCGAGCAGCATCCAGTGCGCGCTGAGCATCGGCCACAGAGGCCTGGGCGATGGTCGCCAATGGTTCGCCAGTGGCAGGTTGATGCACCTTGAGCTGATTGGCGCTATCGACCCATTCTCCATCGATATAGTTGAGCCAGTGAGCATTGATGTTGGTCATGTCTGTCTCCTTAGGCCGACTTGTCCGTTTCCAGGAACTGGCGAGCAGCCCAGGTATGGAAAAAATGGGTCGGAATATCCATCTCGGGCGAGAAGGCACCACCTTTGTAACCCGGCGAGTGACGACCTTTCTGCATGCCCTCCACCGAACTCACGTCTTCGGCGAACACCACTTTCCAAGACTCCAGAATTGAATTGCGGCAAGCAGCGTATTCATCGTTCAGCGCTTCATCGCCGACGTAGAACACACGTAGATGTTCAAGGGTGCGCCCCGGCGCTACCGGTTCCAGTTGCATGGCAAAAGCGTGATCGGCCTGAATACCCAGCAGAACGTTGGGGAAAAAGGCTACGTACTCGGCATTGCGCAGACGGTCTTGCGGCCAGCTCGGAAACTTCGGCATATGCGTGCCTGCTACATCTGACAGGTTGTAGGCGTAGCTGCCCTGCCCTGCGAAGTTGTCGCCGAACATGATGTTGTAGTGGTCTTCAAGGCGTGAATAGGTATTCAGGCTGGGGTGGACCCAAGGCAGGTGATATGCCTCGCAGTAGTTTTCAACGGCCAGTTTCCAGTTGCAGTTGATATCCAGGGTGGTGGCATCGAAACCTGGTCGGCGACGCAGCAGGCTCATGCCATCGTCTCCCAGAAACTGGCTCCAACGGTCGGTCAGGGGGGCAAGCATTTCCTCCAGCGGTTGAGCGTCACCCGACAGGTTGACGAACACCATGTCCATCCAGGTCGCGCTGCGCAGCGCTTTAAGGCCATGTTTTTCGCAAGCGAAACGCTCATCCTTGTGCTTGTCGATTCCCCCCACGTGAGGCGTGCCGCGCAGTGCGCCATTCAAATCGTAAGTCCAGGAATGGTAAGGGCAACGGATGACCCCTTGCACAACGCCTTCTTCTTCGACCAGTTTCATGCCGCGGTGGCTGCATACGTTGTGGAATACCTGCACCACCCCTTCGCGATTACGCATCAACAGCAATGGCAGCCCCATGAAATCAACTGGCTTGACCGCCCCTTTCTGTACAAGATCGCTGGCAAAGCCGATGCATGCCCAGGTCTTGCCCATGACTTGATCACGCTCTAACTCGAAATAACGCTGCTCGGTATAGAACTCATTGCTGAGCCCGGTGGCTTGGTGAATGGGGTTGAGGACGGTTTCCAGTTGCTGGACCGGAATACGTTGAGAGATAGAATTGTTCATTGTTTTTCTCCCCTGCTGGGCACGGTTGGGTCAAGTTCGGCAGGTGCATTAGCCACGCTCCGTTGACCGCGAGTTTCGAGAAAAACAGCGATTTGCGACAAACGATTTTTTACATGATCGTTTATGACTTTTAATCATTAATAATTTATTAAAGGCCCTATGCAAGCTGCTAAGAGCACTTATTATTTTTATATATGATTAAAAGTCATTAATTGAAGAGAAAAACTATTGCCTGAACCATCAAGCGCCGGATTCAGGATCGCTTGCGGCAAGCGGTAGTTGGGAAATTAACCAGGAACGAAATTGCTTCACGCTTTGGCGTGTTGCAGCCCGACTGTTCGGTTCGAGCAAGCAAAATTGCCCTTCGGTCATCAAGGTCGATTCAACCGGGCGGACCAAGGCGCCCGTCTGCAGATGGTTGTCGACCAGGTTCGACCAGGCCAAAGCGATGCCCTGCCCGCCTATGGCCGACTGCAGCAACATCGAGTAGCTGTTGATATTGATTCGATGCCGTGGCTGGACCATTTTTGTACCCAGCCGGGTAAACCACTCCGACCAGCCTATCCAATCGCGCTGTGGGTCTTCCAGCCACAACAAGGTGCAGGATGAAAAGTGCTCAACGCTTTCCAGTTCAGGGTGCTTGGCCAGATAAGCCGGGCTGCACACCGGGAATACTTCCTCGGTGAACAAGGGAGTGACCTGCATGTTCTTTGGCAAGGTGCGGCAATAGTAAAGCGCCAAGTCACAATCGAGCCGCGAGTAATCCTTGACGTGATCGTAGGCGATGATGCGCAGGTCAATTTCTTCGTTGTCACGCTGGAACTCGGCTACTTTTGGCAACAGCCACAATGAGGCCATTGCAGTGCTGGTCGCTACCGTGACTTGCTGCGAACCTTTCCAGTGACGAATTTCTCCGGTGGCGCTGGCCAGTTGAATCAAGGTCTCGCGAACGACTTCGTAATATTGGTTACCGGTTGGCGTAAGGTTCATGGCTCGAGTCGTACGCTCGAAAAGCGCCTTGCCCAGGTAGTCCTCCAGCAACCTGACCTGACGACTTACCGCCCCTTGGGTCACATTGAGTTCATGGGCGGCAAGGGTGAAGCTCAAATTACGAGCAGCGCTCTCAAAGGCAACCAGGCTATTCAAGGGTGGCAATGGATTAATTTTCATCAGGCGACCACTTATTCTTATGTTTGTAGCTCATCGCACTTCACTTTGAAGCCTGATTTGATAAAGCCAGTCGACTTGAGTCGGGCTCAAGAACCTGCAGGCACAGGTGCTTTTTGCGAGCGCAAAGCGGGCTTTATCAACATGCTTAAAATAAAATGACCGATGAGTCGTTTACTGCAAGCATGGCTTTTTACGCCATCCCCTAGAGAGTCCGCCAGTGTTTTTTTATGCAGCGACAGCATGCTGTCAAGTCGCCGCAAGGGGGCTATGACAGTGATCCGACATGAACAGTAGACCTGCTATCAGGCGTTAGTTCTGGCCTTCAAGACTGCGGAACTACGGCTCACTGCCGTGCTCTTCTTCAGCTGACCAGCACAATGTGTGCTGGCATCCGGCCCAGCTCAACGGCAAACCCACCATGATCCCACATCAAGGTGAAAGTGATTGCGATGTGCAGCGTTGTATTCAGGGCTCAGAACCACGTTGAACGCCTCACAAGCACCATCGCGTGCCAGGCGCAGAAAGCGTGCATCTTCCCCCTGCCCCGACCAATCCTTGAGCACGCTGATGCGACGTCCGTCAGCCAAACGAAAACCAGCTATATCAAGCGCGTCGGCACTTGCATGCCGGCTGAGGGCTCCGTTCTTGCGGTTGTAAATATTCCTGCAGGCGAAACTACCCAAGTGGTCGATCTGGCTGACGGGCTGCCCGTACACAGCCTGCGCTGCCGGCTGCAAGCCATGGCGATCAAACAAGGCAAAGGCCACGGCAAGTGGACAACTGGCCAGAAAACTGCTGCTCAACCCAGGATTGCCACCCTGGACCCGCACCACGTTCTGTAGCGGGCAACGTGCATCTGCGGGACTGTCTTGCTGCTTTACAAACCTCAAGCCAGAGCCTTCCAGGGCCTGTTCACAGAGCTGCGGATCATTGCGTAGCCGCATCAGCTTGTAGCGCGTCAGCCAATTGGGTTGGGCGGCCACATCCAGTGGCGCCCATGGATTCCAGGCATCAGGCAAGGACACCCAACCGCGCCAGACTCCGAACAGCACGCCAAAGCCCAGAACGGACAACAACAAAAGCACTTTCACACCCCGCACGACGACTCCCGGTTATAAATTGGTGTGCCAGCTAGCCTGTGACAGTCCCAAGCATATGCCATTGGGCCTTGATATTAGCGCATAACGACAACCATCTTGCCTTCTGCTTCATTGGCTTCCATCACGCGGTGAGCTTCGTGAATCTCCTCAAATCCGAATACCCGTGATGGCTTTACATCAAGGCGTCCGGCGGCAGCCTCTTCGGCAATGGCTTGCAGTGGCACATCCGCGAGAGGAAACCCTGGGGTGCCAAAGACGAAGCTTGCAAAGAATGTCAGGTAAACGCCACTCGCCATCTGCAGCAGTGGGTTGAAATCACCTATAGGATCAAGCCCACCCAACCATCCTGCCAGGCATACACGACCACCGCGCCGCACAATTGCCAGGGAGTCGAGTACCGTACTGTTGCCCACCAGGTCGAGCACGGCATCAAAGCCTTTGGCCCCGGCAATACTGGTTGATAAGGCGGGCCCTTCAAGTTCAACACCGGCAGCGCCGAGCGCCTTGAGCATCTGTGCACGCCTCTGGCTACGGGTTGTTGCAATCACGCGAATCCCGGCGTTTACAGCCAACTTGATTGCAGCCTGCCCAAATGAAGAGGTAGCGCCCCTGATCAGCAGCGTCTGGCCCCGCTCGATTTCGAGATTGCGGAACAGGCAGGTCCAGGCCGTGGCATAGGTTTCAGGAATGGCAGCCAACTGCGCCCATGGAAGATCGGCATTGATAAGCGCAACGTTGGTGACTGGTGCCTGGGTGTACTCGGCATAGCTGCCATTGATCGTCCTGCCAAGCCCGCCCATCAACGCGGCGACCTTGGCCCCTACAGGGAACTCTCCTCCTGGACAGGATTTAACAATGCCTACACATTCAATCCCGCTTACCGGAGCGGCTTCAGCCCATTCACCACGCCGCATATGCATCTCTGCATGGTTAATACCAAATGCCTTGATTTCGATAATGACGTAGCCTTCCTTGTCTTCAGGCTCAGCAATATTTTTATAAACCATGCTATCCAGGCCACCAAATTTTTCCAGAACGATCGCTTTCATAAAATTCTCCTTCCAGGGTGCGCAAAGGCATCGGCTCGATTTGACAGTGCTCCGAGAGATCAAGCTGCCCAAGGCCAATCGACGGTAACCGCTCAAGAGGCAATAATCAGGTTATTAAAGACTGTGTAACTTGTCAAAGGTAGTTTGTCTGGTTACCCTTCAGCCATACCCGACCTAAAGCGAGCAGCCAATGCCCCCTATCTCAGCTGTGCCTGCAATTTTCGTCGCTGATGCACCAGCCCTGGACTTCCTCAACTCAATAGCCACACCTGTCGATGAAGAGGTCGACTGGCTCGCCGATGCGCGTGGCTTACTTGATTGGTTGGCGCAGTCCGGCTGGGTTGCCCCGCAAACCCTGGCGCATATCGAGGCAGGTGCGTTGCCAGGTGAGTTGGAGGCCGTTGCGACACAAACCAGGGCGCTACGTGACTGGTTCAGGACCTTTGTCTCCAAATATGCTGGAAACACGCTGCCAACCGAGGCTTTGAGTGATCTGGCAACCCTCAACCGTTTGCTGGACAGGGACGATAAGTTCAGCCAGATAGCTGCGTCTCAACACAGCCCTGCCCAGCTTGAACTGCAGTCTCACCGGCGTTGGCGGACCCCTGACGCACTACTCCTTCCCATTGCAGAAGTGCTGGCTAGGTTTATTTGCGAGGAAGACTTCTCAAATATCAAAAGCTGCGAAGGAACGCGCTGCACCCTCATGTTTGTTGACCATACGCGTGGCAAGAAGCGTCGTTGGTGCAGCATGTCAGTCTGCGGCAATCGTGCAAAAGCGGCGGCGCATCGCGAACGCCAAAAAGCGACTGACGACTAGATTAGCGCGCTCTCCTACCTTGGGCGCTCGCCTGCCGCTGCTCCACCTGCTCAACTGATTGCCAATGCCTGATCTGGCATTGGTAGAGCCCACACGCCGTCTGACTTCCCCCCTGTCCCTGTATTGCTTCGTGCACAGCGCCTCGCGCCTGTTTTGCCTTGGGCATGTCCAGTTATAAAAACCGAACAATCAAGTAACCTCTCAAAATCATTTTGACAGGTTACTAAATCCATGCCAGTGTTTATTGCGTAGATGCAGTGTTTATTCCCACATCACTTGAGGAACAAATCATGTCCAGTGCAAATGACACCGCAAGGTTGATCACCTATAACTTCGCCGAAGCCGATGGCGTACGCATGTTCTATCGGGAAGCCGGAGACCGGAACAAGCCAACGATGTTGTTGCTTCACGGTTATCCCAGCTCCTCGCATCAGTTTCGCCAGCTCATTCCATTGCTATCGGCTCACTACCACATCATCGCGCCAGACTTGCCCGGCTTTGGTTTCACAGAGGTGCCAGATTCGCGCGCCTACCTCTACAGTTTTGACGCCCTGGCCAAAACGCTGGGGGATTTCGTTGAGGTGTTGGGCCTGAAGGCCTACTCAATGTATGTCTTTGACTATGGCGCCCCAGTGGGCTTGCGATTGGCTGTGCAATACCCCGGCCGGGTGACAGGCCTGATAAGCCAGAATGGCAATGCCTACCTGGAGGGATTGGGTGATGCATGGGCTCCGATCAGGGCTTATTGGGCCGAACCCACTGCCGCCAATCGCCAAGTGATCGCTGATAATGTCCTCAGTCTCGAAGGCACACGCTGGCAGTATCTGCACGGTGTTGAGCGCCCAGAGTTGGTCGCACCTGAGTCATACAGACTCGATACCCTGCTGATGGAGCGTCCCGGAAACAAGGACATCCAGCTGGATCTGTTTCTTGATTACGCCAATAACCTGGAGCGCTACCCAGAGTTCCAGGAATTCTTCCGCAGTCACAAGATCCCGACCTTGGTTATCTGGGGCAAGCACGATCCTTTTTTCATCCCACCAGGTGCTGAAGCGTTCAAGCGTGATAACCCCAATGCGGTTGTCGAGCTTCTGGATACCGGCCATTTCGCACTTGAGACTCACGCTGAGCACATTGCCCGGCGAATCATTCAAACCATAGGCTAAGCGAAGCGGTACTGGCGACTGCGGCCATGGATGGCACAAGCCCAGAGCCAAAACGATTTCTTCACTGAAGCCTGGTGCTCACCGCTTCCTGCTATTACGTCTGGAGTTGATCATGAATTACTTTATAGAACTGCTTGGCCGTTCGGGGCTTCTCAAGCGCGACCTTGATTACCATCTGCTCCGCAGCGTGATGGTGATCATTTTTCTGTGGTTTGGCTATGACAAATGGTTCGAAGCCGAAATAGTTGATTTGCTGCCGCTGATCAATAACGGCCCCCTTATTTCCTGGACGATTCCAGTATTCGGGGTCAATGGCACGAGCATTTTCCTTGGTGCTTCGGAATGGACCTTTGCCACGTTATTGTTTATGGGCTTCTGGCACAAAAAGCTGGGAGTACTGGGCGCCCTGGGGTCATGTGCGACCTTCCTTGGCACCCTTAGCATCTTTCCCTTTGCACCGGGTGCCTGGCACCAAGGTGCTGGCGGTTTTCCCGCCATGACCATAGTTTCAGCTTTTCTGTTGAAGGACCTGGTGTTGCTGGCGGTGTCGGTCTACCTGCTCAAGCAAGACGTCAGCCGTGTTATTGCGGCGCGCGGCCTGGCCGTCTAGCCAAGATCGGCGCGACGCTTGCAGTTCACCCAGTCGACGCTCTACAGCCGTCGACTGGGTGACCCCTTCCCTCGCTTCTGGCGGCCATGGCGCCGGGCATCTAGTGTTTTTCGTCGTCCGTGTTTGAGCCTTGAAGCAATGGCATCACATGCAATACCAATAGCACGATAACTGTCGAGATCAGCGCAGTTGCCTCTCGCCCCAGACCAACTGCTACGCCTATGGCCGCCGAGGCCCACAATCCGGCAGCCGTGGTCAGCCCCTTGACATTGGCGATACTGTCACCTTTGAGAATCGTACCCGCGCAAACAAAACCGATGCCCGTGGCCACCCCCTGGATGACCCGGCTCATGGCGTCATGTTCGGCACCTTCCTGTTCCAGGGCCATCACAAAGATAGTCGCACCGAGGCACACCAGCATATGTGTGCGTATGCCTGCGGCCTTGCCCATAACCTCACGCTCGTAGCCGAGCAGCCCGCCAAGGAACATCGCCAACAACAGGCGCAGGCTGGCCCGGGTCAGTTGCTCTACTTGGCCAAGATCAGAAAACTCGAGAATCAGGGTCGCGATAATGCGTTCGCTAATGTCCATCAGCCTCTCCAGAATGGAACCCTTCTGTTTCTGAGGTGAAAACACGGCAAAGGTTCATCTAATCAGCACTGCATGCCTCCATCCATCCGCTCACAGGAACCAAAGCCCCGCTACAAGGTTCTCTTGCCTTATGCGCCGCGGGGCAATCCGGCACCACGGCGAATCGGGAGAACATGTCATGACACGCGCAAGCAAGGACAAGTACACCGAGAAACAAAAGCGTAAAGCCGAACATATAGAAGACAGCTACAAGGCTAAGGGCGTGCCAGAAGATGAGGCCCAAGCACGGGCCTGGGCCACGGTGAACAAGCAGTCAGGCGGAGGCAACAAGGTCGGCGGTTCGGGTCGACAGACTGATGAAGCCGGCAAAGAGGCCGCCCGCCGATCATCTGCACGCCGGGCTGCGGCTACGCGCAAAGGCACGCCACGACCCGGTCAACGACTGGACCGAATGACCAAGACCGAGCTTATGGATCTGGCGCGCAAGCGCAATCTGGCTGGCCGCTCGACCATGCGCAAACAGCAATTGCTCGATGCGCTACGCGAGGCTAGATGACTGTCACCCACAGCCCCATTGCTGGGGCTGCAGGCGCCGTTGGGTCAGTTCATCCCCAGCCAGTTTGGCAGGGCCAT